>JBBTCZ010000040.1:12954-66231 GCA_038042985.1 Pseudomonadota bacterium | reverse complement strand
CCCTTATCCACCACCACGCGGTTCAAATGCGCATAGCGACCAATATCCACATTCGGCAGAATCACCGAATCGGTCACTTCGGAATAGGCATTGACCCGCACATTCGAAAACAACACCGAACGCCGCACCGTCGCGCCGCTGATAATGCAGCCGCCGGATACCATCGAATCGACCGCCATGCCGCGCCGCGCTTCGTCATCGAATACGAACTTGGCCGGTGGCAACTGCTCTTGGTAAGTCCAAATTGGCCATTTATCATCATAGAGATTGAGGTCAGGCGTGATTTTGGCCAACTCCATATTGGCCTCCCAATACGCTTCGACTGTCCCCACGTCACGCCAATAGATCGCACCGTTCTGCACCCCGACGCAGCTTTCGGAAAAGCGGTGCGCGAACACGCGATACCGCGATACCAGATAGGGAATAATATCCTTGCCGAAATCGTGCTCGGAATTAGGATCGTCCGCATCGCGAATCAATTGCTCATACAAAAATTTGGCGTTGAAAATGTATATCCCCATGCTCGCCATCGCGCGCGAGGGGTCGCCCGGGATGGGGGTGGGGTGTTCCGGCTTTTCGTTGAAGTCGACGATACGCTGGTACTCGTCCACGCTCATCACACCGAACGCTTGCGCATCCTCAATGGGCACCTCCAAGCAAGCGATGGTGAGGTCGGCGGCAGAGGCCGCATGTGCGGCAAGCATTTCGCCATAGTCCATTTTGTAGATGTGATCGCCGGCCAAAATCAGTAAGAATTCCGGCGCATAGTGGCGCAAGATGTCCATGTTCTGGAACACCGCGTCCGCCGTACCCTTGTACCATTCGGCCTCGATGCGCTGTTGTGCCGGCATCAAATCGATGAACTCGTTGAATTCGCCGCGCAAGAAACCCCAGCCGCGCTGCATGTGCTGAATCAAACTATGCGCTTTGTATTGGGTGACCACGCCGATGCGCCGGATGCCTGAGTTCAGACAATTGGACAAAGGGAAATCGATAATGCGGAATTTGCCGCCGAACGGTACGGCCGGCTTGGCGCGCCAATCGGTGAGATGTTTCAGCCGACTGCCGCGCCCCCCAGCCAAAATCAGCGCAACCGTATTCTTCGTCAGCAGGCTGACGAACCGGGGGTACTCTTTTTGCTTCTTTAGCTCTTCGTCTTGGGAACTCATATTTTTACTTTAGTTGATGCGCTTGCTATGCGTCAAAGAGAAATGGGGTGAATAGCTTGGGTAAGCGCGCAAGGCATCCAGAACTGGGTATTATGTCTATAATTTCGTTACTTGCGAATGAATCCATTCAGCCGCGCAGCCTAATAAGATGAAACCAATGAAACACGACATCCCGGTCAAAGTCAATCACGCGGCCCAAGCCTTACTCGCTGCTCGCGCGCACGATCCTTTCGCCTATCTCGGCCTGCACCAGGATGAGGCGGGTTGGGTGATTCGGCTATTCGCGCCGCACCACATCAAGGCGGCCCTGTTTCTCGACGGGGCGTGGACGCCCCTCACCCGCATCCTGCCCGAAGGACTGTTCGAGTGGCGCGGCGCAACGGCGCCCGCCACGCCCTATCGCATTCAACTCGACGATGGTCATGTGACCCGTGAAGTGCATGACCCCTACTGCTTCCCCAACCCCATCAGTGAGCACGATCTGTACCTGTTTGGCGAGGGTCGGTTTTATCAAGCCTACCGCATGCTCGGCGCTCAGCCGATGGCCTTGCAGGGCGTGCAAGGTGTGAGTTTTGCGGTATGGGCGCCCAATGCGGAACGCGTCAGCGTGGTGGGCGATTTCAATCGCTGGGATGGCCGCGCCCATCCGATGCGCACGCTCGGAGCGAGCGGCGTGTGGCAGCTATTCATTCCCGACTTAGCACCCGGCTGTTTGTACAAATTTGAAATCCGCAACCGCCACACCGGTAATGTGTTCGTCAAAACCGACCCTTATGCGCAGACTTTCGAGCTGCGCCCCAGCACGGCGGCGCGCGTTGCGCCGCTACCGCGCCATGAATGGAACGACGCCGCTTGGCTGGAACGGCGCAAAGCGTTGGACTGGCAGCATGCACCCTACAATGTCTACGAAATGCACATTGGCTCGTGGCGCCGCCACCCCGATGGCCGCGTCTACAGCTACCGCGAATTAGCCGAGCACCTGGTGCCTTATGTACGTGAAATGGGCTACACGCATATCGAGCTCATGCCACTGTCCGAGCATCCGCTGGATGAATCCTGGGGCTACCAAGCGACCGGTTACTTCGCGCCCACCAGCCGCTTCGGGACGCCGGACGAGCTGCGCGCCTTTATCGACGCCTGCCATCAAAATGAGATCGGCGTCATTTTGGATTGGGTGCCCGCGCATTTCCCCCGCGACGATTGGGCGCTGGCGCAATTCGACGGCACCGCGCTGTATGAACACGCCGACCCGCGGCTCGGCACGCATCAAGACTGGGGCACGCTAATCTTCAATTACGGCCGGCGCGAAGTAAAAAGCTTCCTGCTCGCCTCGGCGCACTACTGGCTGAGTGAATTTCACATCGATGGCATTCGCGTCGATGCGGTGGCCTCGATGCTCTACCTCGACTATTCGCGCAAGCACGACGAATGGCTGCCCAACCGCTATGGCGGGCGCGAGAATCTGGAAGCGATCGAATTCCTGCGCGACTTTAACGTAATGGTGCACGAGCAGTTTCCCGGCGCGCTCACCATGGCGGAAGAATCCACTTCCTGGCCTATGGTTTCACGCCCGACTTATCTCGGCGGCTTGGGCTTCTCCATGAAATGGAATATGGGCTGGATGAATGACACGCTGAGTTATTTCGAGCATGACGCCATCCACCGGCGCTATCACCATAATCAACTCACCTTCGGTCAGCTGTATTCTTATACTGAAAATTTCGTGTTGCCGTTTTCACACGACGAAGTGGTGCATGGCAAGCGCTCGCTGCTGGATAAAATGCCGGGCGA
This sequence comes from Pseudomonadota bacterium, assembly GCA_038042985.1. Lineage (GTDB taxonomy): Bacteria > Pseudomonadota > Gammaproteobacteria > Burkholderiales > Thiobacteraceae > RBG-16-58-11. The sequence goes on along the minus strand of JBBTCZ010000040.1, from coordinate 63,271 downwards.
CGCGTGGCAAAAGTTCGCCAACCTGCGGCTGCTGTTCACCTATCAAATGACCTACCCCGGCAAAAAACTCAACTTCATGGGCAACGAGCTGGCCCAGGGTCAGGAGTGGGGGGTGGGCCGCGAATTAGATTGGTGGCTATTGACGCGTGATTCACATCAAGGAGTGCAAACCTGTACCCGCGATCTCAACCAGCTCTACCGCAATACGCCTGCCCTGCACGATCTCGATTTTACGCATGAGGGCTTTCAGTGGATCGACTGCCACGACGCCGATCAATCCACGCTGAGCTATGTGCGCCGCGCGCGCGACGGCGGGTTTGTGGTGGTGGCGCTCAACTTCACGCCAGTGCCGCGCAAACACTACCGCCTCGGCGTGCCGCGCGCAGGCACTTATCGCGAACTCTTCAACAGCGACTCCAGTTATTACGGCGGCGGCAACTTGGGCAACGGCTCGGGTATCGAGGCCAAGGCAGGAAGCTGGATGAGCTATCCAGCGTCGATCAACGTTACCTTGCCGCCGTTGGCAGGCATTATTCTGGTGCTGGCTTGATCCACTTCCCTTCCCCGCTAAAGAATTAGCGCTTTCTGTCGTAACATCATGCACTTGGCATTGGCAAGGATAGACGCATGGCTTCTCTGACCCGCTCCCCCGCTTGGAAGGCGCTTAAAACCCACCACAAGCAACTGGCAAACGTGCACATGCGCGATCTGTTCGCGCAGGATGCTACGCGCTTCGATAAATTCACCTTGCGCTTTAACGACCTGCTGCTCGATTATTCGAAAAACATCGTCACCCATACCACCATGCACTTGCTGTTTGATTTGGCGCGGCAAGCAGAGCTGACGACGTGGCGCGAGCGCTTATTTACAGGCGATAAAATCAATTTCACCGAAAACCGCGCGGTGTTGCATACCGCGCTGCGCAATCGCGGCAACCGCCCGATCAAAGTTGCTGGCCACGATGTGATGCCGGCGGTGAACAAGGTACTGGCGCATATACGCGATTTCAGCGAGCGCGTGCGCAGCGGACAATGGAAGGGCTACAGCGGGCAGGCCATCACCGATATCGTGAACATTGGCATCGGCGGCTCCGATCTCGGCCCGGTGATGGCGACCGAAGCGCTCAAACCTTATGCCGCACCCCAGCTCCAAGTGCATTTCGTCTCCAACATCGACGGCACCCATCTCGCCGAAGCGCTCAAAAATCTCAAGCCGGAAACGACCTTGTTCATCGTCGCCTCCAAAACTTTCACCACCCAGGAAACACTGACTAACGCCCGCTCCGCGCGCGACTGGTTCCTCACCGCCGCACGCGACGAGAAAGCCATCGCCAAGCATTTCGTCGCGGTCTCCACCAACACGAAGGAAGTGAAAGCCTTCGGCATCGACCCCGCGAACATGTTTGAATTCTGGGACTGGGTCGGCGGCCGCTATTCGCTCTGGTCGGCGATTGGCCTGTCGATCGCGATCTATCTCGGCATGGATCAGTTCGAAGCTTTGCTCGGCGGCGCACACGCCATGGACGAACATTTCCGCACTACACCGCTCGAGCAGAATTTGCCGGTGGTAATGGGGCTGCTCGGCGTGTGGTACGGCGACTTTTTTGATGCGCAATCGCATGCCGTACTGCCCTATGACCAGTATTTGCATCGTTTCCCCGCCTACTTACAGCAACTCGATATGGAGAGTAACGGTAAGCGCGTGCGGCGCGATAAAAAAACCGTGGATTACCACACCGGCCCGGTGCTGTGGGGCGAGCCCGGCACCAACGGCCAGCACTCGTTCTATCAACTGATCCACCATGGTACGAAAATCATTCCCGCCGATTTTCTAGCTCCGGCACAAAGCCAGAATCCGCTGGGCGAGCATCATCCGATTTTGCTTTCCAACTTCTTCGCACAGACTGAAGCGCTAATGAAAGGCAAGACCGAAGCGGAAGTGCGTGCGGAACTGGAAGCAGCCGGGATCACGGGTCGAAAACAAGATCAACTCGCCCCGCACAAAGTCTTCCCCGGCAACCGCCCGACCAATTCCATCCTATTCAAGCAACTCGATCCCGCCACCCTGGGCGCGTTGATCGCGCTGTATGAGCACAAAGTCTTCGTGCAAGGCGTGATTTGGAATATCAACTCATTCGATCAATGGGGCGTAGAGCTGGGCAAACAACTGGCACAGACAATTCAGCCGGAGTTGAAAGACAACGCGAAGGTTCAGAGCCACGACAGCTCGACCAATGGACTGATCAATTACTATAAATCGCTGCGCTAATGGTTAGCCACAGTTACGGCCGCTTGCGCCGTACCTGATCCAGTTTTTCGCACAGATCACTGACCCCTTGTGCCAAGCGCGGCGTAGCACGGTGCAGGGTGTCTGCATTCAGATAAAAAACGTTGGCCTGGCGTACCGCCGCCAATTGCTTCATTTCACGCCACGGCGCTAAGCGCGCTTCGCGTTCGTTCAGCGCCCCACTCACCAGAATTACTTGGGGATTGCGCGCCAGCAGCGCTTCCATGGATACGCTTGGGTTGAGGCCGGTTAAATCGGCGAATACATTGCGCCCGCCGCACAATTCGATTGCGCGGCTGACGAGGTGCGCTTGGCCGATGGTCATCAGCGGCTGATGCCATATCTCGTAGAACACGGTGACCGCTTGGCGCGCGCGATATTTCGATTCGAGCAAGCGAATTTGACTGCGGTATTGGCTGGCAGCGCGCGTGGCTTCGTAGCCGGTGCCGGCCAACTCGCCGATCAGCAGCAGGTGGCGCGCGATGTCATCCAATTTGCGCGGTTCGAGTGCGAGCACTTTAAAACCCAACTGTTCTAGGCGTTCAACATCACCGCGTGGATTGCCGGAAATCCAGGCCAGAATGAGATCGGGCTTAAGCAGCGCCACCCGCTCCAAATCGATTTTGGAATAATCGCCGATCACAGGCAGCTGGCGCGCATCAGCAGGGTAATCACTGTAGGCGGAGACACCCACCAGTTTGCCGCCGGCGCCGGCGGCGAAGGTGAGCTCGGTTAAATGCGGGGTGAGGCTAATAATGCGGGTCGCGGTTTGGGGAAGCGTGATCGGTTTGCCGCGATCGTCAGTAACTGTAATGGCGGCGGTTGCGGCGTGCATGAAGCACCACGCTGCCATGAACAGGTAAAGCCTTGCGCGGCGTGTCATGACTCAGAGCTTGCCATGATGAAACAGCAACTGGTGATGCGCATCATCGCCCGTCCCTTGCACCTGAATGCGCGTGAGACCGGCGCTGGGCACATCGATGCGGTAGGTGCTGGCGAGCGGCAGATGTAGCGCATGCGCCAGCACCATGCGGATCACCCCGGCGTGGCACACGAGCAGCACATGCTTGCCGGCCTGTTCGGTGAGCAAATCGTTCCATCCGGCACGCACTCGCGCCAGAAAGTCCTCCAGCCGCTCTGCATCCGCTGGGCGTAGATGGATCGGATCACGCTTGAAACGTTCGATCACGCCGGGATTTTCGGCTTGCAATTGCTCGGCGGTCTTGCCTTCCCACGCGCCAAATTGTACTTCCATGAAGCGGGCATCCACACTCAACGCTAAATCATGCTGGTGCGCCAATTCAGTTGCGAAGGCCAAGCAGCGCGACAGCGGTGAACTCACGATGTGTTGCCACGGTCTGTGCTCACCCACCACCGCCCGCATTTGTTGCCAGCCTTTGTCGCTCAGCGGATCATCGGTCTGGCCGCGATATTTGCGCCCGCCGACCGGCTCGCCGTGACGCAGGAGATCGATGGTGGTGATACGTTCCGGCATAGTTATTTCAAGGGCAATTATTTTCTAACTACCCGCCCACTTGGCAATGGTCAGCAGCAACAACAGCCCAAACCAGAGCGAGATCGCGCGCCAAATCAGGCTCACCGCGCTATTCAGGTAATCGGCATCGGGTTCCTCGCCCAAGCCCAGCTCGGGCCGATAATGAATTTGGCCATCGACCTCCAGCGGGTCGCCCAGGCGCACGCCCAGCGCACCGGCGCCGCTGGCGAGGATGATGCCTTGGGAAGGATTCGCCCACTTGGCCGCTTGTTCTTGCCAGCAGCGAATCGCGTCTTCGAAATCGCCGACCACGGCGAAGCTCACCGCCGTCAGACGCAGGGGCAGCCAGTCTAAGTAGCGAAATGCGGTGTCGGAAAAAATCCCGAAGCGACCATACTCCTGATGATCGAGCGCGCCCCATTTTTGGTGCAGGATATGCGCCAGGCGATACAGCAACGCGCCGGCTGGGCCGAGCACGGCAAACCAAAAGAACACGCCGAAAAATTGACGATGCGCGCAGAGCAATAATTTCTCCATGCCAATCTTGGTGAGCGAGACGGCGTTGAAATCCGCGATCGAGCGGCCCTCCCAATCGCCCATTAGCTTACGCGCCGTATCGAGATCGTGTTCGCGCAACGCTGCTGCGAGCTTGCCTGCGGATTGGGTGAATAGGCTGCAGCCCAGGGTTAAATACAACACGCCGACATTGAACAGCAGCGCCAGCAAGAAATTGGCGCGATACAAAAAGAAATAGAAAATCGCCAGCGCCAGCACGGGTGGCAGAATGCCCAAGCCCCAGGCTAGCAAGCCATAACGATAACGCCCGGCATTGAAATGGCGCTCCAGGAAATTGCCGTAGCGCGCGAAGTACACATAGAGCTGAACCCGGTGCGTGAGCGGCCGGAAATGTTCCAACAACATCACGGCGACCAGCGAAAAAAAACTCATTGTTTCATCTCCACGGTGAGTACGCCGACGCGCGTTACTTCTAGCGGGCTGTCATACAACTCAACGGTCGGCATCGCGATGTCACGGTTCTGCTGTTTGAGGTAATCATATAGGGCTTGGTAGGTCTTGCCCGGCGCGAGCAAGGCGGCGGCTTGCACCCGCCCCATCAATACCGGACGCTTGGCGATCTCGCCCCGCAGCAGCGGCGCGCGAATCGTATCGCTCGCCTTGATCAAATAGCCGGTGTGTGCGCGAAGTTTGCCGCTCGATACCCGGCGCGGATCGTCGAACAGCACATTGATCGATTGCCCTGTGGTGATGCCTTGCGCGTTTAAGGCCTGCCAGACTTTTTGCTGCGTATCAGTCAATTTGGCCAGCTTGCCGCTATGTTCGAGATACGCATAGGTATAAGGCCCGCGCTCGCCCTGCTCGATCTGCACCGAATTAAACCCACCCCACCACCCATACACCAGCAGCAAGGGCAGCACGAATGCAAGCAGAATGGGCAACCAAGTTTTTTTAAGCAATGCGCTTCCAGACTGAAGTAAACAAAATACCGGAAAGGTGCTTTATTAAAGGCTTTGGAATGGCTTTCCGACCTCGCCTATAATAACTGATTCCCCTGCCGACATAAAAGGAATGCCATGTTGAAGAAGTTGCTCCTTCCCTTGTTTATATTATTGCCGTTAATGGCAACGGCGGCGAACGACAATGCCGCGAGCGTCAAGGTCAAGGCGGTCAAGGTCGGTGCGCATTCGTATTATGTGGAAGGGCTGCCCGGTGCGGCTTCCGCCGCCAATCAGGGATATATGTCGAACGCGGGTTTCGTCATCACCCCGCTTGGCGTGGTGGTGTTCGATTCGCTCGGCACGCCGCCGCTGGGGGAAGCCTTGATCGCCCAGATTCGCAGACTCACGCGTGCGCCGATCAAACGCGTGATCGTGAGTCACTACCACGCCGATCATGTGTATGGCTTACAAGCCTTCAAGGCGATCGGGGCTGAAATCTGGGCGCATGAAGGCGGCAAGGAATATTTCGCCTCGGATGAACTGGAACGGCGCTTGGCGCAGCGGCGCGAGGAACTCTTCCCCTGGGTGGATGAAACCACCAAAGTGCTGCCACCCGACCGTTGGCTGAGCGGCGACGAAGATTTTGAATTGGGCGGCGTGCAATTCGCAGTGCGCTTTGTTGGGCCCGCACATTCCCCCGAAGATCTCGCGCTATTCATACCGCAAGACAATATGCTGTTTGCCGGTGATTTAGTGTTCAAAGGCCGCGTGCCCTACGTCGGCGCGGCCGATTCCAAATCCTGGCTCGCCTCACTCGACAAGCTACTCGCCTTCCATGCAAAAGTGATGGTGCCGGGGCATGGCGGCGTCTCGCATAACGCCAAGAAAGATCTCACCCTCACCCGCGACTACCTCTTGTACCTGCGCAAAGCCATGGGCCAGGCGGTGGCGGAATTGACGCCATTCGACGAAGCCTATGCCAAAACATCTTGGAAGCAATTCGAGAAACTGCCCGCCTTCAATGAAGCCAATCGGGCGAATGCTTACAACACGTATATTTTGATGGAGAAGGAATCGCTGAAATGAGAAGTGAGGCGTCGAGTATCGGTTTTCCTGACGCCTGACGCCTAAGATGCGCCTCCTCTCTATCCTCTTCCCGGTCTTCGCCATCATCGGCCTCGGTTGGTGGTATGGCCGGGGAAAACGGCTCGATCTCGGCGTGACCAATCAAATCGCGATGGATGTACTGGTGCCGGCGCTGGTATTCGCCGCCCTGGCGTCGAAATCGTTTGATCTCACGCGCTATGCCCAGTTAGCACTCGGCGGTGTCGCGGTAGTCTTGGGCTCCGGGCTGCTCGCTTATCCCTTCGCGCGGCTGTTCAAGATTCAGGTTAAAACTTTCGTCCCGCCGATGATGTTCAACAACTCCGGCAATATGGGCATCCCGCTCATGGTATTGGCATTCGGCGATGCCGCGTTGGCGGGTGCGGTGGTGTTGTTTTTGGTGGAGATGTTTCTGCACTTCTCGCTCGGCGCCTATATGCTCGATCACCGAATGCGGCTTGCACAATTGCTGCGCACACCGGTGATGATCGCGACGTTGCTCGGCATTGCGGTCAGCCTGAGCGGCCTGGCCATACCGACACCTTTGTACACCGCAATGAAAATGGTGGGTGATGCGTCGATTCCGGTGCTGCTGTTCGCGCTGGGTGTACGCCTCAACGAAGTGTCGTTCCAGGATTGGCGCATCGGCTTGGCCGGTGCATTACTCTGCCCCGCTACCGGTCTCGCGATGGTGGCGATGGTGACGCCGTTCATCACGCTCACCCCCTTGGAGCAAAGCCTGCTGCTGATTTTTGGCGCCCTGCCGCCGGCGGTGCTGAATTATTTGATGGCGGAACAATATAGCCAAGAGCCGCAACGCGTGGCTTCCATCGTGCTGCTGGGTAACTTGGCGGCGTTGGCGATCATGCCCATCGTTTTGGCCTTTGCCTTGCCTTAACGCTAACGATGCCGCATGCCGCTTAATCTACCCATCAACAACACCGACGTGCCCGAAGACTATGTCGGAGCCTGGCGCAAGCGTTCGAATATTGAGCGTGGCTTTTGGCTGCAAACACACCGCTTGCATGCGAGCTTAGCGATTCCCCTCGATCGCCCGGGTTTCAAGGGACGGCAGACGTGGGCGGATTTCAGCGATGAAGAGCTGATACTGCTCGCGCAACAAGGGGGCGTCTCCGGCGCTTGCATCGCACAGGACGATATCCTGCATCGGCGGCGTCAGATCGATTACTTGCCGCGTCGGGGCGACCCCTATCTGCGCCGGATGCGGCGTATTGCTACGCTGCTGAAAGAAGAAACACTGGATGGGCGGGAGCAAGTGGTGTGGGAATTGTTGGCGGATGGCCGCAATGAAATTATCGCGCTGCGCTTTCAAGATGCGGGCATCGGCGCGGACAGCGACGATCAACGCCGTGGGTATTTGCTGGTGGTAGGGGCGTATTTCATGTTTGTGCGCGACCGCTTGGTGGCAACGCAGCGCGCCGATTCACTGGCGACCTTGATCGAGTTGAAGGAACCAGAGCGCACGCAACTCATCGAACTGCTGGATTTCGAAATCTCATTTGGCACGCGCACTGCGGATAACAGCCCTTGGCTGATTCAATGCTCGACTATCCCCTACCGCGAGGGCCGGCCGCTCATGGATAACAGTACCTTGATGGAAATTGTTTCCCAAGCGGGACAAGGTCCGCGTCGTGTGCGCTGGGGCGACAAACACTTTTTGCGCTATTGGTCGCTCGACGAGCACCAGCCGGCACCTTAGTCGCGCTTAAGGAAACGTAAAAAGTAATTCGTCTGCATCAGCGGCCGATCTTCCGCCAAACGGAAGCCGGCCGCTTCGATTTCGCGGATGACCGTCGCCTTGTCGGTACGCACATGCTCCATCACCCAAGCCGAACTTTTTCCGGCAGTGCGTTCATAGTCGATGATAATCAGCGCCCCGTTCGGCTTCAACCCGCGGTGGATCGAGGCCAACATCTGCTTGGGAAATTCGAAGTGGTGATAGGTGTCGCACACGAACGCAATATCGACCGAGGCGAGCGGCAGCATGGCATCGGTCGCTTCGTTGACGATGCCGGATACATTTTTCAAGCCGCGCTGGCGCGCATTTTTCAGAATGTTGTCGATGAATGTCTTGGAGATATCGACCGCAATCACTTGGCCTTTCACCCCGACTTCAGGCGAAAACAAACGCGTGAACAGGCCGGTGCCCGCGCCGATATCGGCCACCACCATGCCGGGTTTGATATCCACCGCGGCGACGATCTCAAAGCGCTTATCGAATACCTCGCGCCCGCCGCGTTCGAAACGCTCGACCCATTCATCGAAATTGGGCTGCGCGAAGGGCGCGTTGATGCCCGGGCTGACGCTGCTTTCTTTGGCGTAGGCCGGAGCGAGGCTCGCCGCGAGCGCGGCCAGCAGAATAAATATTAATCGAGCCATGCGCGCAAATAATACAAACGAAAACCTTCAGAGGAACGCGATGGACCGATCACCAGCGCGGGGAACAGATCTTTCGCGGCATCGGCAGCATCAAGCGCTGCCTGCTCGGTGTCTTTTACATGCACGCAATTTTCGGGGAAGCGCTTGCGGTTGCGACCCGGTGCGTAGATCACGGCGTAGCATTCATTCACGCCGGCTGCTTGTTCGAGGTGGAAACCTTTCATGGCTACTTTCTGCTAGGGGCATTCAATTCAATATAGCGAGGGAGGCCGCTTGCGGCAAGCTATGGTTTGCGTCGTTTCACGCACCGCGCACTGCCCGCATCCTGAAATTTTCCATCCGCCACCGGCAGGAATTCCCAGTCATAGCCCAGCGGACGCAGCGTGAGCTTTAACACGCCCCAGTGGTCGCCCTGCCAGACTTGGCTCAAGGGATGGCGCTGCTTCAATTCATACAGCCTGGCGCCACCTGTGCCCGCGACAAAGGAGCGGATGCCACGCAGCTCGTCGCGCTCGCCGACATCATTCATTGCAGCGAAACGCTCGTAATCGTGATCATGTGCCGTGACGAGTACGCTCACCCCATGCTGGTAGAGCGCCGCCCACAGCGCCTGTGTGCGCATATCATTGCCGTGCTTGCCAGAAGAAAAGCGCGGATGGTGCCAAATGGCCAGCACGCATTGCTGTGCATACTGGCGCAGATCGGCTGCCAACCACGCGAGTTGCGGTGAACCCGGCTCGAGTTCGCGGCTGCTATTGAGCATAACAATATGCCACTGCCCAAGATTGAAGCTGTAATAGCCCTTGGCCGGGTCACCCGCCCGGGCGCCGAAATAGGCAAAATAACCGGTGGCACCGGGCGTGCCGTAATCGTGATTACCGGGCACGGGATAAGTGCGATCCTTGAATGCTCCCCAGGTTGGCTCATAACAGTTGGCGAATTCTTCCGGCGTGCCTTTCGGGTACGCCATATCGCCGACAGCCAGCACCGGATAGGGCATGGCTTTGATCATTTGCGCGGTGTATTGCGCGCCAGGCGAATCGCATTGCGCCACATCGCCTGCAATCAATACCACGGGATCAGGCTGTTTTGACTGTGCTGATCCAATGACGAAAAACAATACAAAGCAGGAAAGTATGCGCATTTTTTGGGCGGTCTTGAGCCGCGTTATCAACTGACGCCTGCAGCTAGGCCGTGCCGGCGTTGCTGTCAGTCGGGTTGTGATAATAGTCGCTCTCTTGCGCAAATTCGCGCAGCTCATCGTTGAGCAATTTCATGCGCTGTTCTGCGGTAGACACTTCTGCACACGATTCGCAAAACGCATCGCCGCAGGGCTGATGCGTGAACAGCCAGAACTGGATCGCACCCGCCAACAAGCCAGAAGCGACATCCCACGCATCGGCCTCTTTGTCCTGATCCATGAGCTCATTGCCGAGTTCGACTACCGCCATCGCGGCTTGATCAAAGGGCGATGTTTCGTTTTCGGGAAAGTCCATGGGAATGCCTGCGGTAGTGGAACGGGAAGCGAAAGTGCTGCTTAAGCCCGAGAGGGCTCGAAGGTCGCATCTAAATTGAGATCGTCGCAATAGTCGAAAAACTCACCACGCAGCGTTGGGATATGGGTGCTGGCTGGCACGCCGACTTCCATCTGCACCGAGAACATTTGCGTGCCGGTATGCGGCGCAGGGTAAGTGTCAGTCGCCAGTTCTTCGATATTGATGCCATAACGTGCGAAAAATTTGGATAGGCTATGCACAATGCCGGGATGATCCAACGCCACCACTTCCACATGATAGGGCAGCACCGGCTGGGTCAATTCGCGCGCGCGGGTACGTTTGGCGACAATGCTCAAGCCCAACTGCACGCCGAGCGGCTCAAGCTGGCTCTCCAATTTGGATAAGGCATTCCACGGCCCACCTACCAGCACCAGGATGGCGAACTGCCCACCCAGCACCGACATGCGGCTTTGCTCGAGATTGCAGCCGGACTCGACGATCTTGCTGGAGAAGCGCTCGACGAGGCCCACTTGGTCCTCGCCGGCGGCGGTGATGACTAAATAATCGTTGCTTGCTTGCATGCGTACTTCCTTGGATGAGCGTCCATTATACCTGTGGATGCGCCCGCTCCAGCTTGGAATGCAGCTTGTTTAATGCGTGCAAATAGGCTTTGGCCGAGGCCACCACGATATCGGTATCCGCGCCTTGGCCATTCACGATGCGCCCGCCGCGCGACAGACGCACGGTCACTTCGCCTTGAGAATCGGTGCCGCTGGTGATGTTATTCACTGAATACAGCAACAAATCCGCCCCGCTGTTGACGATGGCTTCGATCGCCTTGAACGAGGCATCCACCGGCCCGCCTCCTTCAGCCTGTGCCTGCTTCTCCGCACCCTGTTCCGCTAACACAATGCTCGCATGCGGTATCTCGCCCGTCTCGGAACAAACTTTCAGCGACACCAACTTGTAGGTTTCGTGCTCCAATGCTTGCGCTTCGTCACTCACCAAAGCTTGCAAATCTTCGTCGAAAATGTCGTGTTTCTTGTCGGCCAGTTCTTTGAAGCGTGCAAACGCCGCGTTGACGGCCTCTTCCGATTCGAGCTCGATGCCGATTTCCTGCAAGCGGGTACGAAACGCATTACGACCGGAATGCTTGCCCAACACCATTTTATTGGCGCTCCAGCCCACATCTTCTGCGCGCATGATTTCGTAAGTTTGGCGGTGCTTGAGCACACCGTCTTGATGGATGCCCGATTCATGCGCGAAGGCATTCGCACCCACAATCGCTTTGTTCGGCTGCACCGGGAAGCCGGTCACGCTCGACACTAGGCGCGAGGCGGATACGATCTGCGTGGTGTCGATGCGCGTATCGCAGGAGAAAAAATCCTGGCGCGTACGCACCGCCATCACGATCTCTTCCAGCGCGGCATTGCCCGCGCGCTCGCCCAAGCCGTTAATAGTGCATTCGACTTGGCGCGCGCCATTCATCACGGCGGACAAGGAGTTCGCCACGGCCAACCCCAAATCGTTGTGGCAATGCACCGAGAACACGGTCTTGTCCGCATTCGGTACGCGTTGACGCAAATTGCGAATCAGCTCGCCGAATTGCTGCGGCATGTTATAGCCCACGGTATCGGGGATATTCACCGTGGTGGCGCCGGCGGCTATCACCGCTTCCAACACGCGGCACAGAAAATCCAACTCGGAGCGACCTGCATCTTCGGGCGAAAATTCCACGTTGTCGGTCCACTTGCGCGCCCACTGTACCGCCTTCACCGCTTGCTCGACCACTTGATCCGGCGTCATGCGCAGTTTCTTTTCCATGTGGATCGGGCTGGTCGCAATGAAGGTATGGATGCGCCCGGAAGCTGCGCCCTTGATCGCCTCGCCGGCGCGATCGATATCGCGTTCCAGCGCGCGCGCCAAGCCGCAAACGGTGCTGTCTTTAATCACATCCGCCACGGCTTTGACCGACTCGAAATCGCCGTTGGAGGCAGCCGGAAACCCGGCTTCGATCACATCGACTTTCATGCGCTCCAGTTGCTTGGCGATGCGCACTTTTTCTTCGCGGGTCATGGACGCGCCGGGGCTTTGCTCGCCGTCGCGCAAGGTAGTATCAAAAATAATCAAATGGTCTGTCATGAGAGGCTCCATACAGCTCGCGCCGCCCAGTGTTCAATGAGGCGCGGCGCAGAAAAATCAATTAAACCGGCAGTTTAGCCGATTCACCGAAAACAACAAATTGTGGGGGAGTTTTTAGCGCGCGACGCGCAGCAGCAGGCTGGCCAACAGGACATTGGCCAGATAGGACACGAACTGATTGCGGGTAAATGCGAACATAGGAGGAAATATATCGGCTTTTTTTAAGCCGCGCAAGAAATGCTTATTGCGACTCGGCTTTCGCGCCGCGATTTTTAGCGAAGCGAATCACCGTCATGACATAGCCGGACAAGGCATAGGCCACGAAGAACAGGAATAACACCACCGGCGGCTTATAGGTGAGTAAGGCAAAACCGAGAATGATCAAGAGCAAGGCGACGAAGGGAATGCTCTTGCGCATATTTACTTCTTTGAAGCTGTAATACGGGATATTGCTCACCATGGAGAGGCCGGCAAAGAGGGTGACGCACCAAGCCAGCCAAGTGACATCCGTACCCTTAATTTCAAAATCAACACACACCCACACCAGCCCGGCCACTACCGCCGCCGCCGACGGGCTGGGTAACCCTTGGAACCAGCGCTTATCCGCCACGTCGAGCTGAGTGTTGAAGCGCGCGAGACGCAGCGCAGCGCTGGCGCAAAAAATGAATGCGGCGATCCAGCCCAGCTTCCCCATACCCTGTAAGGCCCAGACGTAAACCACGAGCGCCGGGGCCACGCCGAAGGAGACCATGTCGGAGAGGCTGTCATACTCCGCACCGAATGGGCTTTGGGTATGCGTCATCCGAGCAACGCGACCGTCGATACCATCCAGCACCATGGCCACGAAAATCGCCACCGCCGAATGTTCGAATTGACCATTCATCGCCTGCACAATGGCGTAAAAACCGGCGAACAAGGCGGAGGTCGTGAACAAGTTGGGCAGCAGATAAATGCCCTTCTTGCGCAGATTGGGGTCGATCAACGGTTTATGGGGTCGCTGCATAGAGGCCGATTTAATCACACATCATCGTGACTTGGCCAGGTGCGCCTAAGTCAACTCGGCAAGCACGGTCTGGCCCGCATAGATTTTATCGCCGATGGCGACGCGCGGTTTCGACTCGGGCGGCAAATACACATCGAGGCGCGAACCAAAGCGAATAAAGCCGTAACGCTGACCGACATGCAGATGCTCGCCCGCTTTCGTGTAGCACAGGATGCGCCGCGCGATCAGGCCGGCGACTTGCACCACGGTCATGGGCGCGCCGTTATCCATCTTCACCAGTACGGCGTTGCGCTCATTTTCCAACGAGGCCTTGGGCAGCGCTGCGTTCACGAACGCACCGGGAAAGTAGCGCACTTCTTCCACCGTGCCCGCGACCGGGCTGCGTTGAGAGTGCGCGTTAAAAACATTCATGAAGACGCTGATTTTGAGTGCAGGAATATTGCGATAGGGATCTATTGTCTGCTCCACTACCACGACGCGACCATCGGCGGGAGAGATTACTGCATGGGCGTCGCTGCTTTCTAGCGTACGCTGCGGATCCCGGAAAAATTGCAGCGCAAAAACAAAAAATAGCCAGACCGGAAAGGCCGCCCATTTTCCAAAAAACAAGTGCAGCGCAAGCGCCAACAACAGCGAGCCGGCCAAAAATGGCCAGCCCTCACGAGCGATGATAGGGTGGGGATAGTTTTTCATAAGGCGTCGGGCATCAGGCGTCAAATTCGGGCACGGGAGGGTTTCTCCCGACCCCTGACGCCTGTCGCCTTAGTTTTTAGAACTATCGACCAGCTTGTTCTTGCTGATCCACGGCATCATGCTACGTAGCTTCGCACCCACGATCTCGATCGGGTGTTCGGCATTGAGGCGGCGGCGCGCATTCATCTCGGGGTAGTTCATGCGGCCTTCGACCACGAAATTCTTGGCGTAAGTGCCGTTTTGAATTTCGACCAAGGCTTGTTTCATCGCGGCGCGCGATTGCGCGTTAATGATTTTTGGTCCGGTCACGTATTCGCCGTACTCCGCGTTGTTGGAGATGGAATAGTTCATGTTGGCGATGCCGCCTTCGTACATCAAATCAACGATCAACTTCAACTCATGCAAGCACTCGAAATAAGCCATCTCAGGCGCGTAACCGGCTTCGACCAGGGTTTCAAATCCGGCCTTGACCAATTCCACCGCGCCACCGCACAACACGGCTTGTTCGCCGAACAAGTCGGTCTCACATTCTTCGCGGAAATTGGTTTCAATCACGCCGCCTCGCGTGCCGCCGTTGGCGCAAGCATACGATAAAGCAATTTGCAGTGCTTTTTTCGATACGTTTTGATGCACGGCGATCAGCGACGGCACACCGCCACCTTGTTTGTAGGTGGAACGCACCAGATGGCCCGGGCCTTTGGGTGCAATCATGATCACGTCCAGGTCGGCGCGCGGCACGATTTGACCGAAATGCACATTGAAGCCATGCGCGAACGCCAGTGCGGCGCCTTTTTTGATATTCGGTTCGATCTCTTGCTCATACACGGCGGGTTGCTGTTCATCCGGCACCAACAACATAATTACGTCGGCTTCTTTCACGGCAGCGCTGACTTCTTTCACGGTCAGACCGGCTTTCTTCGCCTTATCCCAAGAGCTGCCGCCTTTGCGCAGCCCGACGGTGACTTTTACGCCGGAGTCTTGTAGGTTGTTGGCGTGAGCATGACCTTGCGAGCCGTAACCAATGATCGCGACTTTCTTCTTTTTAATAATAGAAAGATCGGCGTCTTTGTCGTAATAAACTTTCATGATTTTCCTTTCAGACTAGAGTGAGATGTGCGGGAAGGAAACGCGAGGAAATGACCCCTCCCGATCCCACCCCACACTAAACTTTTAAAATCCGTTCTCCGCGCCCGATACCGCAGGCGCCGGTACGCACCGTTTCCAGAATGGCGCTCGGGTCGAGTGCTTCCAGGAAAGCATCCAGCTTGGAACCGTTGCCGGTTAGCTCGATGGTGTAGGTGCTATCCGCCACATCGATGATGCGGCCGCGAAAGATATCCGACATGCGCTTCATTTCCTCGCGCAATTTGCCTTCGGCTTTCACCTTGACCAGCATCAGCTCGCGCTCGAGATGCGAGCCTTCGTTGAGGTCTAATACTTTGACCACTTCGATCAGCTTATTCAATTGCTTCACGATTTGTTCGACCACTTCTTCGGTGCCGCGGGTGACGATGGTCATGCGCGACATGGTGGCATCTTCGGTCGGCGCCACGGTCAGCGACTCGATGTTGTAGCCCCGCGCGGAGAATAAACCCGACACCCGCGACAGGGCGCCCGCTTCGTTTTCCAATAACACCGAAATAATGTGCCGCGTCGCCATTACAAATCTTCCGCCAAAATCATTTCGGACAAGCCCTTGCCGCCTGGCACCATCGGAAATACATTCTCCGTCTGGTCGGTGAGAAAATCCATGAACACGAGCTGATCCTTGAGTTTGAAGGCTTCTTTCAGCGCGCCCTCGACATCGGATGGCTTTTCGATCTTCATGCCGACATGGCCGTAGGCTTCTGCCAGTTTCACGAAATCGGGCAAGGCATCCATATAAGATTCCGAGTAGCGGTTTCCGTGGAAGAATTGCTGCCACTGCCGCACCATGCCCATGTAGCGATTATTCAGATTAATGATCTTGAGCGGCAAGTGATATTGCTTGCAGGTAGACAACTCCTGAATGCACATCTGAATGCTCGCTTCGCCTGTGATGCAGGCGACGTTCGCCTTCGGAAACGCCAGCTTCACACCCATCGCGGCCGGCAGGCCGAAACCCATGGTGCCCAAGCCGCCGGAATTGATCCAGCGCCGCGGCTTGTCGAATTTGTAGTACTGCGCCGCCCACATTTGATGCTGGCCGACATCGGAGGTCACATAGGCGTCGCCCTTGGTCACCTCGTATAATTTCTCGACCACATATTGTGGCTTGATGATTTTGGACGAACGATCGTACTTCATGCAATTCTTCGAGCGCCACAATTCGATCTGCGTCCACCAGGTCTTCAGCGCGGCTTGATCGCCACGGTCCTTCGACGCTTGCAACTGCTTGATCATCTCATCCAGCACCTGCGCCACGCCCCCGACGATCGGCACATCCACTTTCACGCGCTTGGAGATCGACGAAGGGTCGATATCGATATGAATGATCTGGCGCTTTTCACTATTGAAGTGCTCGGTGTTGCCGATTACGCGATCATCGAAGCGCGCCCCTACCGCCAGCAGCACATCACAATGCTGCATGGCCATATTCGCTTCATAGGTGCCGTGCATGCCGAGCATGCCGAGGAACTGGCGATCGGTTTCCGGATAGCCGCCCAAGCCCATGAGCGTGCTGGTGCAAGGTACGCCGAGCAACTTGATCAGCTTGGTCAATTGGCCCGATGCTTCCGACAGAATCACGCCGCCGCCGGTATAAAAGAACGGACGCTTGGCGGACAACAACAGTTTGACCGCCTTCTTGATCTGCATCGGATGGCCCACGGTCACCGGATTGTAGGAACGCAAGGTGACGCTCTTCGGGTACTCGAATGTGGTCAAGTGCGTCGTAATATCTTTCGGGATATCCACCAACACCGGACCCGGCCGGCCGGTGGCCGCGATATGAAACGCTTTTTTGATGGTGATGGCGAGATCCTTGACGTCTTTCACCAAAAAGTTGTGCTTCACGCAGGGGCGCGTAATTCCCACGGTATCCACTTCTTGGAATGCATCCAGACCAATAGCGGGGGTCGGTACTTGGCCGCTGAGGATCACCATCGGGATCGAATCCATGTACGCAGTGGCGATGCCGGTCACCGCGTTGGTGGCACCGGGGCCGGATGTGACCAGCGCCACGCCGACCCGGCCGGTCGCGCGCGCATAGCCGTCGGCGGCATGCACCGCCGCCTGCTCATGGCGCACCAGCACATGCTTGACTTTGTTCTGCTTGAATATTTCGTCGTAAATGTAGAGCACCGCGCCGCCGGGATAGCCGAAGGCAAATTCGACGCCCTCTTCCTGCAAACAGCGCACGGTGATCTCCGCGCCAGTGATTTCCATAAAACTGCCTTGAGCTTTGAATTTCGAGAAAAGAACATGAAACACTAACGTTTACGCCGTGTTTGGTCAAGTGCTCCATGCCAAAAACATTTTATTTCCCCGCAAGTTACACGGGATTGCATGGATCTGATAAACGCTTCAAATCCGCTGCAAAAGGCAAGCCATTTTGCTAACATGGCGCAGCCTGAACCAAACGAAAGCTTCCGCTGGCCACCCGTCACGAACTATCCGAGTTCCTGAAAATCGTCGAACGCCGCGCGTTCAAGCAAGCCTACTTCGGCGTGCATGAAGAACAGGCCGCGCTCGATATCGTGCAAGACTCCATGCTCAAGCTTGCAGAGAAATACGCCGATAAACCCAGTGAAGAGTTGCCGATGCTGTTCCAACGCATCCTGCAAAACACCATCCGGGACTATTACCGGCGGCAGAAGGTGCGCAATATGTGGACCACCCTGCTCTCCTCGCTCTCGCCGAGCCATGCGGAGGAAGATCACGATCCGCTGGAAACTTTAGAGGCAGCAGATGGATCAAATTGGAAGACTAATCCGACGATCCAATTAGACAGAATACAAGTTATTGAAATAATTGATAAAGCTGTTAAAGCATTACCGACACGTCAACGTGAAGCGTTCCTATTGCGTTATTGGGAAGAGTTAGATGTCGCACAGACCGCGGAGGTCATGGGCTGTTCGGAAGGCAGTGTGAAAACCCACTGTTCGCGTGCCACGCACGCCTTGGCCGAAGTCCTGAAAGCGAAAGGAGTCGAACTATGAATGATCGTGAATTTGGCAATAAAATCAAACAAGATTTGAATTATGGCTTGGGCCGCTTGGATGCCCGGGTGACCGAACGCCTGAAACAAGCGCGTGAACGCGCATTGGATGCATTCGCTGCACAAGAGGTAACGTCCAGCTCCTTTGCACTCGCCGGCCATCACGGCCATGCACATCACCATGTCATCGCGCCGCGCAAGTGGTTGCCATTAGCCATGGTGGTGCTCGCCTTGCTTGGCGTCATGTACTGGCAGCAAGAAATGAATCACGACGAAGACGTCGACGCTGCCCTGCTGGCCAGCGATATTCCACTGAATGTTTATACTGACCACGATTTTCACTCATGGCTCGACAGTTCTACCCAGCGCTAATCTTGTTGTTAGCTATTGGGCTGCCCAGCCACGCCGCCGACAAGCCCGCCGAGACTAAACCCGCGCAAGCTAAGCCCGCTGCGTCCAAACCAGAGCCAAAAGCACCGGCTTGGCAGCAACTCACCCCGGCACAAAAAAAACTGCTGGCTGAGCTGGAGCCACAGTGGCCGCAGCTCACCGACCGCTTGCGCAACAATCTGGTGAAAGTGGCGGATAAATATCCGAAAATGAAGCCGGATGAGCAAGAGCGCGTGCGCCGGCGCATTACCCGCTGGGCAAGCCTCACGCCGGCGCAGCGAGAAGCCGCGCGCGAACGCTATAAGCAAATCAAAAAACAGCCGCCCGAAAAGCAAAAAGAAGTGACGAAAAAGTGGGAGCACTACCAAACCCAGAAGGCGCCCGCCACGCTGGCCCCTCAGGCCCAGCCACCGGCTACTGTTCCGCCTCAGGACGCGCCGACCTCACCCCTCGCCCCCGCCAAGAAGTAGCGCCGCTTACTCGTGCGCGGCTTCTTCTAAAGCCGAAAAAATCGGATTAAACGCAGCGTCCTTGTTTTCGACCATCGCCACGATATTGGCGACCGATAGCACGCTCATCTGCGCACCTTTCACGATCCAACCGCGCACCGGCGTCCAGCCGTTCATTTGCGAGAACAGTGAAAACACATCACTGTTGCCCGAAATCATGCGCCGATACCAAAGTGCAAAATGTGCCATCTGCGTCATCATCTCGTCTGAAATCAGCCCGGCGGAATCGATGATCGTGCCATCGTCTTGAACGCGGCAGACCGCCACGACGCCATCCAGTACCAACAGGCGTTTCAACATGGCCATCCCTTATGCCCCGCAGTTGGCCAGCGCGGCAAACGCGGCTTCGTAATCCACATCGCGGTTTTTCACCACCACACCGTGATTTCGCCCCACTACCGCAGACCAATCCAAACCCACGAGCGAGAACCCTTGAACCGGCTCAAAACCGGTCTGGCCGGTCAAGGCTTCCCAACCGCGCGCTTCCATGGTGGCAATCGCCATATTGGCGACGCAAGTGTGCGCCAGCAGATCGAGCACCTGTGGCGTCAATTCATTTCCTTCCTTTACCTGGTGCGCTTGCAGGTCGCCCTTGTCATCGTATTGAAACGCGGCGAGCGCGCCCGGCACTTGCATCAATTGGTCTAAGCTCATTGCAACTCCATTGGTTGGGGAAATGCGCGATCGGATTTTTTCGGAAAACCCACCGCGCTTAATACAGCTTCTCGTTCACGTCGCCGCCCAGTTTGGCGTACATATACACCAGCGGGTTTTCCTCGATATCGCCCACCTTGGCACGCAGAATGGTCATCACATCGTTCAGCAGGCCCGGCGTGTTTTGACAAAAGCAAAAGAAATTACCCACCACGCACACCGACATCATTTTGCCATGCACGATCCAACCCTGCACCGGCTTGCAACCGCAATTCTCCGAGAAAGCGGAGAAAATCTCAGCCTGCATATTCACGGCCAGCGTGTTCGAACGACACAAGATCGACGCCATGCGCGCAAGCTCATCTGTCATATTGCCTTCAAACGAGTAGCGATCGCCGCGAAAGGCGTACTCCCCGGCGGCGATGACGCCAGGGATGGCCATGAGCTGGGATATAATGCGCATCTTTTCTCCTTCTGCCTGCGCGAATGTGAAACATTCGCCTATCGAAATACCGAACGCCAAAACAAATGCCAAATCAGATAATAGAGCCTAACCAAAAAAGTGCAACACCAACGTCCACCACACCGAGCGTATTTCGACGTCTAGCCAGCATGTTGTATGAGGCGCTGGTACTAGGCGCAGTAATCTTCGTCGCCGCTGGGGTTTTCAGGGTATTCCGAGACCCTGATGTCCCTGGCGCCAGGACGTTCTACCAAGCCTACCTGCTGCTAGTGATGTTGGGTTATTTTTCCTGGTTCTGGACGCACGGCGGGCAAACCGTGGCGATGCGGGCCTGGCGCTTTCGCGTGGAACGCGCTGACGGCCGTCCACTGCGCTTTGCCCAAGCTTGTTTACGCTTCGCGTTGGCTTGGTTTTTGCCGATCAGCATCGTGTGGGCCTGGTTCGATCGCGACAAACAATTCTTGCATGATCGGCTTGCCCGCACCCGTCTCGTGATGTGCTAATCGAAACGGTCAGGCGCGCTGAAGCCCGCCCTACCCTTTCCCTCTCTCCTAACTCTCTCCCGCAAGCGGGAGAGAGGGACTTAGACTCGCTGCGCGAGATTCATAATAACTTTCAGCGCTGTTCCAGCCACCACAATAGGCCGACCACAGAAATAGAGAACAAGGCGGTCGGGAAACCGGCGCTGAATAGGGGCGACCAATCATGCAGCACACCCAAGTTGGCGAACACGCGGTTCAATAAGTGGAATGACAGCCCCAACATAATGCCGGTGAACACCTTGCCGCTGATGCCACCCATGCGCGTATGCAAAAAAGCGAATGGCAGCGCCATCAGCATCATGACCAAGGTGGCGAACGGGTAGACCAGCTTGTTCCACAACGCGATCTCGTAGCGCGAGGTTTTTTGCTTGTTTTCGCTCAGGTGCTTGACGTAAAAAAACAAATTCCACGCCGACATCTGCTCCGGCACCGCCAGCAACACACTCAACATATCCGGGTTCAACACTGAGTTCCAATACGCTTGCGGCAAGCTTGAGATGCGCGTACTAGAGCCCTCGAACCGCGTTTGATCCACGTTGCTCAGCAGCCAGCTATTGTCCTTGATGTACTTTCCCTCGCGCGCGAAACTGATCGCGCGCAGGCTATAGTTGGCGTCGAATTCATAAATCTTCACGCCGATTAGGGTCGAATCCGGCAGCACTTCCTTCACGTTCACAAAGCTCGATCCGTCTTTCATCCACAAACCGGAACGGAATTCCTGCGCCACCACGGTACTCATCGCGCGGATGCGCAATTGGGTCGCGACACGCTCGCTCGGCGGCGCGATGAACTCACCCACCACGAACGTGAATAAAACGAACAGCAAGCCCGCGCGCAGCAGCGAAAACGCCATGCGCGCCGCCGACAAGCCGGAGACACGCAGCACGGTCACTTCGGAATGATTCGCGAGTTGCACCAACGCGTACAGGGTGCCGATCAGCGCCGCAATCGGGAACAGTTCATACACATGGCCGGGAATTTGCAGCGCCACATACATCAAAATGTGGTGCAGTTGGTAGTTCCCCCTGCCCAAGCTTTCCAGTTCATGGATCAAATCCAGAAAGCCGAACAGCACCAACAATGCGGAAAAAACCAACAGCGTGCCGCCGTACACCTCATGCGCGAGATAGCGGTGAACAATCTTCATTTGCGGCGCCACGCGAAAAAGGGCGTGAGCGTCTGGCGCCGGTGATAAAAATAGGTGAGGAGAAACAACATCAGCAGATGCACGCTCCATACCCCAACCCAGGGCGACACTTTGCCGGCCAGCACCCAGGCATGGGAAATCGACAGCAGATTGCTATAGATCAGGTAGATCAACAGCGCCGCAACCAAGTGGAACGGCCGCCCGGAGCGCGGGTTGAAAAAACTCAGCGGGATCGCCAACAGCACCAGCAGCACTGCGCTTGCCGGCAAGCTCATGCGCCATTGCAGCTCGGCGGTTTTTTCGGGGTTACGCGCTCGGAGTAAATCGAGCGTGGGCGTCGCCTTCATGCTGGGCGCCCCTAGCTTGACCTCATACGGCTCGACCCGTACGGTATAACGCTGGAACTGCATGATGCGGTAATCGGCTTTCCCTGCCAGTCCCTCATAGCGACGGCCTTGGTCGAGCACGAGAAAGCGATCGCCATTTTCGGCCACGCTTTGCGAACCTTGCCGCGCCACCATCACGCCCAAATGGCCATGTTGTTCGGTGCGGATAAACACGTTTTTTACCTGCGCTTGATTGGTGCCGAGGCTCTCCACAAAATACACCCGATCGGCCTGCTTTGATTCCTTGAAAACCCCGGGCGCCACCGAAGAAATGTCCTCGCGGCTTTCCAGTTTCTGCCGATATTCCGCGCTCTTTCGCAGCGACCAAGGCGAGACCACCAAGCTAATCAGCGCAATAAACACAATGACCGGCCCGCTCAATCCCATTACTGGCTTGATCCAAGTCGTGATCCCCACGCCCGCAGTCTGCCACACCACCATCTCGTTATCGCGCGACATGCGCGACAGCGTAAGCAGCACCGATAAAAACAGCGTCACCGTCAGCAGCACCGGCAGCGCGCTGACCGTGCTGAATGCGAGAAAAGCCAGTACCGCCTCCGGCGCCAACGCGCCTGCCGCCGCCTGGCTCAGATATCGCACCCACTGCGTCACGCCGGTGATCGCGAGCAGGACGACGAACACCGCTAGCATGGTGACGATCAGTTCTTGAATCAGGGCGCGGCGATAGATCATTTAAGGGATAACTTTGACTTTTAGGGGCAGAATCGCGAATAATTCAGAAATCATTCTATTTCGCTAAGTATTTAATGAATAAAGGAGTTTAAAGCGTGGAATTTAGCATAAAAAGCGGAAGCCCGGAAAAACAACGCTCCGCCTGCGTCGTCATCGGCGTCTACGAAACACGCAAGCTCTCCCTCGCCGGCGAAATGATCGACCGCGTCGCCAAGGGCTATTTATCCGACATCCTGCGCCGCGGCGATATGGAGGGGAAAAATGGCACCACGCTGCTGTTGCATAACGTGCCGAGCACGCTGTGCGACCGGGTGCTGCTCGTCGGTTTGGGCAAGGAGCGGGATTTCAAAGAAAACGAGTACCGCACTGCGATCAAGGCCGCGATCAAGACCCTAAACGAAACCGGTTCGCTGGAAGCAGTGGTGTATCTCACCGAGTTGAGCGTCAAAAAACGCAGCGTCACCTGGCGCATCGAACAAGCGGCGATCGTAGCGATGGAAGCGGTGTACCGCTTCGACAAGCTCAAAACCAAGCAGGACGAAGTGCGTCGTCCGCTGCGCAAACTGACTTTATCCGTGCAACGCCGCAATGAAATCAGTGAGGCCGAAGCTGCCGTGGTGAGCGGCCAAGCCATTGCGCAAGGCATGAACCTGGCCAAGGATCTGGGCAACCTTCCCGGCAATATCTGCACCCCGACTTATCTCGCCGAACAAGCCCGTGGCATAGGCAAAACCTATGGCCTCAAAGTCGAGGTGCTCGACACGCCCGAGATTGAAAAACTCGGTATGGGCTCCTTCCTCTCGGTCGCGAAAGGCAGCCGCCAGCCGCCGAAATTGATCGTGATGCACTATCAGGGCGGCGCGAAAAAAGCCCCGCCCGTGGTATTGGTCGGTAAAGGCATCACCTTCGACGCCGGCGGAATCTCACTCAAACCCGCCGCCGAAATGGACGAGATGAAATACGATATGTGCGGCGCGGCCAGCGTACTGGGAACGATGAAAGCCGTGGCGCAGATGCAGCTCAAGCTCAACGTGGTCGCCATCATCCCGACCTGCGAAAACTTGCCCGACGGCGACGCCAATAAACCCGGCGATATCGTCACCTCGATGTCTGGTCAAACCATCGAAATCCTTAACACCGACGCCGAAGGTCGACTCATCCTGTGCGACGCGCTCACTTACGCCGAACGCTTCGAGCCACAAGCGGTGGTGGATGTCGCCACCTTGACCGGCGCCTGTGTGATCGCCTTGGGCCACCATGCGAGCGGCTTGTTCAGCAATAACGACACGCTCGCGCGCGAGTTGCAACATGCAGCGGACGACGCCTACGATCGCCTGTGGCACATGCCGTTGTGGGACGACTATCAGGAACAATTGAAGAGCAACTTTGCCGACATGGCGAATATCGGCGGCCGCGCTGCCGGCTCGGTCACCGCCGCCTGTTTCCTGTCGCGCTTCACTAAAAAATACGACTGGGCGCATCTCGACATTGCCGGCACTGCATGGAAATCCGGTAAAGAAAAGGGCGCCACCGGCCGCCCGGTGCCCTTGCTTACCCACTTCCTGATCAAGCGCGCCAACGCCTAATTGCCGCCATGACCCGCATCGATTTCTACACTAAAGTCGACGACAAGCTGCGCTTCGCATGCCGCTTGTGCGCCAAAGCGCTGTCGCAAAAAATGCGGGTTAATGTCTATGCGCCGGATGCCAAGCTCGCCGATCGCTTCGACCACCTGCTCTGGCAAGAGCCCGCCACCGGCTTTATTCCGCACTGCTACGCCGAAGCGCCACTCGCTGCGGAAACACCGGTACTGATTCATAGCAACGAGGGCGCACTCCTGCACGACACGCTGCTGATCAATCTCGATGCCGCTTGGCCACCCTTCTTCAGCAAATTCCAACGACTGATCGAAATTGTCAGCGGCGATGCACACGACACCGCCTCCGCGCGCGACCGCTTCCGCTTTTACCGCGACCGCGGTTACGACATCAGCAGCCATGACATGGGAGCTACTCATGAGCGATGACGTATTCGACAAGCTGGATGCACTGCTCAAAAAGCACGCAGCGAACGAACCCGAGATTCCTGTACTCACCGATCTCGTGGAACCACCTAGCGTCGATTTAAACGCCATTCCCGTATTGACTGAGGAAATTACCGCCGCCCCATTCGCCGCGCCGCTTGAGCTTGAACTCGACCTCACCCCGGAGCCGATGCAGATCGATCCCGCGCTCAAGCAAGCGGAAACTGAAGCGGTGCTGGCGCAACTCGACGCTATGGAAGCAGAAGTTCAAGCCGAAGTGGACGCACGCATCGCCCAAGTGCAAACTGAGCCGGCGCCCGCCACCACGGCGCCCGAATCGCATCCCGCGTTCAGCATCGAAATCCCGCCCGACGCCGAGTATGTGGCGCTGCCGCAAACTGAAATCGAGGTAGCCGCCCCCGTAGCGGCTGTTCCCGCCCCGCAACCATCTTTACCAGAAGAAGCGTTGCACCGCATCGCCGCGCTGATCGAAGCCGATGTGGCGCGCATCCTCAAGCAAAGCCTGCACCAAACCCTCTCCGAAGAACTCGGCGGGATACTGAATCTCACCCTCGACAAAGCCCTCTCCAGCATGCTCGATCAACACATGATGATGATCGAAGAAACCGTGCGCAGCACCATCGCCGATGAATTGAAGAAACAGCTTGCGCCGTTCAAGCGTTCTGCGCCAACTCCGCCGCCCAAAGCCTAAGCCCGCCGCGCCTTCTCCGGTATAATTCCCGCCTTTCAGTTTTAGATCGCCCCACGCTATGGAATCCACTAAAAGCGAGCTCGCCAAAAGCTTCGAGCCGCACGAAATAGAAAGCCGCTGGTATCCGCAATGGGAAGCGCGCGGCTATTTCGATGCCGGCCAAACTGCGGACCAAGCCGCCTATTGCATCATGCTGCCACCGCCGAATGTCACCGGCACGCTGCATATGGGGCATGCCTTCCAGCATACCTTGCAAGATGCGCTGATCCGCTACCACCGCATGCTGGGCGACAACACGCTGTGGCAGCCAGGCACCGATCATGCGGGCATCGCCACGCAGATCGTGGTCGAGCGCCAATTGGAGCGCGAGGGCAAGACACGGCACGACCTCGGACGCGAGGCTTTCGTCGATCGCGTATGGGAATGGAAGCAGGAATCCGGTTCCACCATTACGCGTCAAATGCGCCGCATGGGTGCATCGGCAGACTGGTCGCGCGAGCGCTTCACCATGGACGAGGGCTTATCCAAAGCCGTCGCTGAGGTCTTCGTACGCTTGCATGAAGATGGCCTGATCTATCGCGGCAAACGCTTGGTCAATTGGGACCCGGTGCTCGGCACCGCCGTGTCCGATCTGGAAGTGGTTTCCGAAGAGGAAGACGGTTTTCTGTGGCATATCCGCTATCCGCTTGAAGATGGCAGCGGGCACTTGATCGTCGCCACCACGCGCCCGGAGACGATGCTGGGCGACGTTGCGGTCGCGGTGCATCCGGACGATGCGCGCTACCAGCATCTCATCGGCAAGCAAGTGCGGCTGCCGCTCGCCGAGCGCTCGATTCCGATCATCGCCGACGACTACGTGGACCCCGCCTTCGGCACCGGTTGCGTGAAAATCACCCCGGCGCATGATTTCAATGACTGGCAAGTCGGCGCGCGCCATGAGCTGCTCCCGATCAGTATTTTCACGCTCGACGCCAAGATCAATGATTTTGGCCCCACAGAGTACCAAGGCCTCGACCGCTACGATGCGCGTGCCCGCATCATCGAGGATCTGCAAGCACGCAATCTGCTGGAAGACACCAAGCAGCATAAACTGATGGTGCCGCGCGGCGAGCGCACGCACGCGGTGATCGAGCCCATGCTCACCGATCAGTGGTTCGTGAAAATGGATAGCCTCGCCCGCCGTGGCTTGGACGTGGTGGATAGCGGTGAGCTGCGCTTCGTTCCCGAGAACTGGACCAGTACTTACAATCAATGGCTCACCAATATTCAAGACTGGTGCATCTCGCGCCAATTGTGGTGGGGGCATCGGATTCCCGCTTGGTATGACGAAGAGGGCAATATCTACGTCGCGCGCACCCTGGCCGAGGCGCAGAAACAAGCGGGCAATAAAACGCTGACCCAAGATGAAGATGTGCTCGATACCTGGTTCTCCTCCGCACTGTGGCCCTTCTCCACGCTCGGCTGGCCGGATGAAACCGCGGAGCTCAAGCGCTACCTGCCGACCAGCGTGTTGGTCACCGGCTTTGACATCATTTTCTTCTGGGTGGCGCGCATGGTGATGATGTCCTTGCACTTCACCGACCAGGTGCCATTCCGCGAAGTGTATGTCACGGGCCTGGTGCGCGATGCGCAGGGGCAGAAGATGAGCAAATCCAAAGGCAATATTCTGGACCCCCTGGATTTGATCGATGGCATCGACCTCGAGCATCTGGTGGAAAAACGCACCAGCAACTTGATGAACCCGAAACAAGCGGAATCAATCGCGAAAGCCACGCGCAAAGAATTCCCCGAAGGCATTCCCGCGTTTGGCACGGATGCGCTGCGCTTCACCTTCGCCAGCCTCGCCACGCATGGCCGCGACATCAAATTCGATTTGCAGCGCTGCGATGGCTATCGCAACTTCTGCAACAAGCTGTGGAACGCCACGCGCTACGTGTTGATGAATTGCGAGGGGCACGATGTCGGTCTGGATGAAGCGCATCCGCTGCAATACTCCGACATGGATAAATGGATCATCGGCCGCTTGCAACTCGCGGAAAAAGAAGTCGCCGACGCTTTCGCGCAATACCGCTTCGATTTAGCCGCGCAAGCGATTTACCAATTCGTGTGGGACGAGTATTGCGATTGGTATGTGGAATTAGCCAAGGTGCAATTGCAGCACGGCAACGAGGCGGAAAAGCGCACCACGCGCCGCACCTTGGTGCGCGTATTGGAAGCCACGCTGCGGCTCGCGCATCCGATCATCCCCTTCATCACCGAAGAGCTGTGGCAAATCGTCGCGCCCTTATCTGGGAAAAAGGGGGCAGGAAAATCCGGGGACAGCATCATGCTCGCGCCTTATCCGGTGGCGGAGCCCACCAAAGTCGATCGGGCCGCGATGGCTAAAGTGGCGCTGCTCAAGGATTTAGTCAATGCCTGCCGCGCGCTGCGCGGTGAAATGTCGATTTCCCCCGCGCTGAAGGTACCACTGGTAGCCTTAGGTGATGCGGCCACGCTGGCGGGCTTTGCGCCTTATCTGACGGCGCTCGCCAAGCTATCGGGGGTCGAGATTGAGACCCACGCCTTGCCGCAAACCCAAGCACCGGTACAGATCGTGGGCGAATATCGTTTAATGCTGAAGATCGAAATCGACTTGGAGGCAGAGCGCGCGCGCATCGACAAAGAAATCACGCGCTTGCGGGGCGAGGTTACCAAAGCCCAAGGCAAGCTAGGCAATGCCAGCTTCGTGGATAAAGCCCCGCCTGCGGTCGTAGCGCAGGAACAGGCACAGCTGGAAGGATTTATCGCCACCCTAGATAAACTAGTCACGCAGCGGGAAAATTTAGACTAGCGCAACGTCGAAATCACGACGCCTCTGTCCAGAATTGGATTACTTAGAAACCTTCTTTTTACGGCGATTTTCCACTAAGCGCTGGAATTCTTGCGGGTCGATTTCTTCCACGACCAAGCCCTCTTCATCAATATATTCAATTTCTTCAAGGGGATCCGCATGGGACATAGCATCGCGCTCCTCCTGACGATGCTTGGCGTGCTCCAAATCGGGAGAATCGTGATGGGGATGAAGCCATTCAAACATGTTTGCCTGCTCTTTAAATTCGTATGCCTTGGATCCGGTACCCAGGTAATTGCAAATAGCGTGCCAAATCGACTGAGGCTTTAGGCTTACTTAAACTTTTTCGCAATCCGGCCGTTATCAAGTACAGTGAGCGGATGCATGCATTGACAATGCTCACGCAAAAATCTTAACATTTTCAATCTAGTTCCAAAGGGAGCCCACCATGCCGCAACGTATGATTCAAATCAAAGACGAAGAAATCACCATGCTGCGCGAGGAAATGGAAATGCTGATGTCCGAGCGGCAAATGCTGTTACGCCTCGCGGGCGCAGCAGCGGCTTTCGTCGCCGAGCTCGACACCAAAAGTTTGCCCGCAGAAACCTACGAAGCAGCTGAATTTTTAGCAGAATTTTTGAACGAATTATCGGAAGAAACGCTGCGTGATTCGCTCGACGCAGTCAAAGCACACGTGATCGGCGAAGTCGCCGCTTAATCTTAGAAGCGGGTTAAAACCCGTTCTATTGCTCTTCTTGAATGACTTGCACTGGCGCTGGGCGCTGGGGTGGGCTCGCCACTTTAAGCGTCGGGGTAGCCAACGTGCCGCCCAGCGTAAAGGGGGTGCGTAACACCATAGTGCGGGTGCGCAGCTCGCCCACCAGATTACCCGACAAACTACGCTCGGCTGAGAACTCCAAATTTCCGTTCGCGCTCATCATCCCCGTCAGCAGCTTCAATTGCCGATACTGATAGCGCCCATTGGCAAGTTGCAGGTAACCTGACAGCTCGTTGAAATAGGTCTTACCGCCAATATTACCGTTGCTTCGCGCGGATTGAATCGCCCGCACCAGATCAACACCAGATAGCTCACCGTCGCGCACACGGAACGTCGCTTGCACTTGTGGCGCGTGAAATAATGTTTCCAACGCAGTGGATTTTGTCGTCAGGCGAATCTTCGCTTCCAGAGCGCCGCTCACCTTCATATTGCGCGTAAACAGCGTGAGCACCGGCTCGATCGCTACCTGGCGCAATCCCAAATCGCTGGTGAATAGCCAGCCATCACGCCATTCAACCCGCGCATTGCCACTCAGCGCGCCGCCGTAGAGCTGCCCTTCGATATGGCTCAGCGTCATACTGCCAGGACGCGCGATGGCTGTAATTTTCAACGCATCGAATTGAATCCGCGGCTCCAGGGGCAATACGGAATGGGTCGCGGCCAATTGAATCGCCAGCGTATCCGCCTGCGGCGTGAAATCGATGGTGATGCGCTGATCGGTGCTCTTGATTTGCGCTTTGGCGAAACGGCCATGATCCATTTTTACATCCGCGTCGAACGCGAATAAATCGAGCAAGCGATTCGCCAGCTTGGCGTCTTTCACCAATATTTGCTCGAATTGCAGCGGCGCGGCTTGGGCTTGATATTGGCTCCAGACCGATAGCGCGCTCACGCTATCCTCCGACAAGGCCACCGCCTCCAACTCTATCCTGCGTATCACTCTCTCTTCCGAAAACCAAGAAGAGAAAGCAGGAAATAGACGCGCCGTGCCGACACGCACATCGGCCAGATCGCCGATCGCCAACCCTTCCAATTTGAGATGAGGCGCGGGATAAACCGCAAAGCGAATATCCTTTACCACTACCCGTTGCCCGATCGACTCGGTCAACTGGTGCTCCATTTTTGGAATATAAAAATTAAATGAAATGAGATGAATCAACGCCAGCGCGAACAGCAAGAAGCCGAGAACACCGTAGACAGCTGGTTTAATCAGTTTTTTATTAAAACGAATGCGGGCACGTTTGCGTGCTGTCAGGAAGGGAAACACGGCCGCGCCCTGCGCCGCCGCCATCGCGCGTGCTTGGGCCTCGTCGCGCAAGTGCGCTTCCTCGGCTTCTTCGCGCTGCGCCGCTTCTTCCACGCGCCGTAGCGCTTCCTCGGCCTCAGTGCGTGCCGCCGTTTCGGCCGCTTCGCGTGCCTGCCGCCGCGCATCGTCCCGCGCACGCGCTTCCGCTTCGGCGCGTTCGCGGGCTTCGGCCAACGCCCGGGATTTCGCTTCGGCTGCCTCGACTACCGCGCGCTCCGCTTCCTGTTGGCGCGCCGCTTCTTCCGCGCGCTGCTGTTCTTCCAGTTGACGCTTTACCGTTTCGGCTTCAAGCCGCACCGCTTCTTCCGCCTCGGCCACAGCGCGGGCTTCGGCTTCTACGCGAATACGCTCCTCATCGGCACGTCGTTGCGCTTCTTCCTCCGCTTTGGCGCGGGCTTCGGCAATCGCGCACGCCTCGCGCTCCGCTTCCTCGTGCGCCAGACGTTCTTCTTCCGCGCGCTGCTCGGCGGCCAGCCGCGCTCGCTCCGCCGCCAGCGCTTCGGCTTCTTCAATACGGCGCTGCTCCGTTTCCGCTTCCGCTTGGCGCCGTGCCGCTTGTTCTTGCGCTTTGGCCTCTGCTTGCTCGCGCATCCGACGTTCTTCTTCCGCGCGCTGCTCGGCGGCCAGCCTCGCCGCTTCCGCCTGGCGCTGCGCTTCTGCTTCGGCAATCGCGCGCGCCTCGGCTTCTTTTCGCGCCAGCCGCTCGGCTTCGAGTTGAGCTTGCGCTTCCTGCTCGGCTTTAATCTTGGCTTCTTCCGCCAGCTGCCGCGCCTCAGCTTCCTCCCGCGCACGCGCTTCCGCTTCCTGTCGCAAACGTGATTCTTCTTCCAGCTTGGCGCGTGTTTCTGCCTCAGCGCGCTGACGGGTTCCCTCGTCTTCACGTGCGCGCGCTTCCATCCGGCGTTTCACGCGTGTTTCCAATTCGGTAGCAATCCGCGCTTCATCCAAGGCCTTGGCCAATGCCTGGGCTTCCTCCTCCGCACGACGTTTGCCTTGCTCCATTTCGTGCAAGCGCGCTTCCATCTCGGCACGGCGTTGTGCTTCTTCCTCGGCTTGTATCTTGGCTTCCAACTCGCGGCGGGCATTCGCCTTCGCTTCCGCTTCCTTAGCCAAACGCGCATTTTCCTCGGCCTCTTTGCGCGCTTTGCGCTCGGCGGCTTCGCACGCTTTTTCTGCCGCCAGCGCTTGCTTCTCTGCTTGTTCGCGGGCTTTTTTCTCTGCTTCCATGCGCGCTTTGGCGTCGGCTTCTGCCTGCTTGCGCTGCGCGGCTTCTTGCTTGGCTATGCGCGCCGCTTCGGCCCGCGCAAACACTTCGGCTTCCAGCGCCTTGGCGCGGGCTTCGGCTTCCGCGCGTGCCTTCGCTTCTGCCTCCAGTTGCTTGCGCGCGCGTTCTGCTAAGGCCTTGGCGTGGGCCTCGGCTTCCTCGCGGGCTTGGCGCGCTTTCTCCGCGGCTTGCGCCTTGGCTTCTGCCTCGCGGCGCGATTGTTCTTCTGCCTCGCGCTGTGCCACTTCTTGTGCTTTAGCTTGGGCTTGCTCTTTTGCTTTGGCTTCACGCGCATTGCGTTCGGCTAGTTCGCGCTTGATCGCTTCGGCTTCGGCCTCGATATCGGCTTTCACTTCACTGAGTAAGGCTGCGCGGTCTTGTTCCTTGGCGCGCACTTCATGGTCTTCTGCCCGGCGCAGCTCGCGTTCGAGGTGGACTTGCGCCTCGAAGAAGGCTTGGGTATTGGATTCGTCGACGATAATGGTGGAGGAAAAGCCGAGATCGTCCACCGCCAGCGCGCCATTCAGTTGGCGAATCATGCCGAATTCGGCAAGCTCATCCAAAATCGTAGCGAGGCGGCTTTCGGATAGACGTGAATTTTTTTCGAGGAGATCGCTGACGGAGGATTTGCCGTCGATGAGCGTAAGCACCCGCCCATGCTCGCGGGTTAAATCACGCGACTTGGTGTTGCCTTCAAGAATGCCTTTGGAAGTCTTGGTATATACCCGGGATAAGTCCATCCGGCCCTTCCAAGTTGCTCGCTCCATGGGAATAGGAATAGCTTGCTCCGCCACGGCATTAGCCGTTGTCATTAATTATACGCAGCCAAATGCGGATGGAATAGCCGCTCGTTTACAGGCTGGTCTTCAATACTGACAATATCGGCAATAAGCAGTTGGAGGTGAAGTGAATTTTTGTTTAGGCAAGGCCGCCCCAGAAAGGGCGGATCTCGGATTAGGCCGATAGCGCTGCTTTAACACGCTCTAACCGAGCTCGGGCTTCGGTCGCAACCTCGCAGATCGCCTTGTTGGTGACCAATTCCACCATCAAATTCGGATCGAGAAACAACACCGTCACCCGGCCGTCCGCTTCTTCCCGCACCACCACATTGCACGGCAGCAGCAGGCCGATATCCGGCTCCATATCCAGCGCCTGGTTGGCAAGCACGGGATTACACGCGCCGAGGATGCGGTAGGGGCGACGATCGATATCCAGCTTTGCCTTCATGGTCGCTTTCACGTCGATATCGGTGAGTACGCCAAAGCCTTCTTTTTTCAGCTCTTCGGTCACTTTTGCCACCGCCTGATCGAACGACAGATTCACGTTTGCGCTAAAACCATACATGGAGAAATCCTTTTTACTGTGGGCTGAGGGTTGAGGGTTGAGTGGATAGATTATATCGGTAAATGCTTATGCACAGCCGTTTGACAGCCATGACATGCGACTTAAGAAAGCCGCCCGGGAACCGATAAAGAGGAACCGGTAACGTAAGGCCGGGGCGCATCAAAGGGAATACCCATGCTCGGCAAATACTTTAAATTTCTAGCCAATGGAAGGCCCATCCACGCGCAAAACGATAGTGTCATCGCGCAAGCATCGCCGCCAATTGACCGCATCGTGCCGCTGATGGAATCCCCCGTGTTCGATCGACCTGAATCGGGGCAGGTCATCGACACCGAAGGCGAGCCGGCCGTGGTCTCGAATAGGCTCGACATCCCTACCCATGGCGTCCGCACAGAAGCCAGCGAACTCTTAAATCGTTTTCTCGGGCGTCAACCCATCCTTAATCTCAGCGGCGAGATCGTCGGCTATGAAATGCGCATCAAGAAAGCCGCGCCCCCGCCAGGCGAAGGCGCGCAACTGCTGCAGCAAATGCTGGATGAAATGCTGCTCTCCAGCATGGAAGATTTGAATGTGCAGAAGCTGCGCGGCGAAAAACAAATCTTTGCCACCATTTCCGCCCCCACGCTCGACACGGAATTTCTCGACCGCATGCAGGGTAACGGTATCGTGCTGATGTTCCGTCCGCCAGAAGCGGGGCCACTGGAAGACCTCATCGCGCGCTGCCAGGTGCTACACGACGCCGGCTACCGTCTCGGCCTACAACAATTGAAGTATCGGGAAGCACTCGACGATCTACTGCCGCTGGTGGACTACATCCGCATCGACCCCACCTTGCTGAACGCGATGCAGCTAGGTGAATTAGTGGTGCAACTCCGCAGTCATGGCGATTTCGAACTCATCGCGAACCCAGTCGAATCCGAGGAGCTGTATGCGGTCTGCCGCAAACTCAAGCTCAATTTGTTCCAGGGCTATTTCTTCGCCAAGCCACTACCGATTCGCGCCACCAAGGTAGACAGCCAGCGCCTGCGCGTGATGCAACTGCTCAACCTCACCATGAACCATGCGGAAATGGCCGAGCTGGAAAAACAATTCAAGCCCGATCCCGTGCTGTCCTACAAATTGCTGCGCTTCATCAACTCGCCCGCCACCGGTTTATTGCAGCCGGTGCGCTCGGTCAACCATGCGCTCGTCGTGCTCGGCTACGACCCCCTGTACCGCTGGTTGACGCTGCTGCTCTTTGCCAGCGGCCAACCCGACCACCGTACCCTGGCGCTGATGAAAAACGCCCTGGTGCGCGCGCGCCTCACCGAGTTGCTGGGGCAAAAGAAACTCAAACCAAAAGAGCAGGATGGACTATTCATTACCGGCATCTTCTCCTTACTCGATGCGCTGCTCAACATGCCGATGGAAACCGCATTAGCCAGTCTGAAATTGCCGCCGGCCATCGAGGCCGCCCTCACCAAGCGCGAGGGGATCTATGCGCCGTATCTCGATCTCGCCATCGCCTGCGAAGAATCAGAAGACCAAGTCATCGCCACCTACGCGGCGATCAGCGGTATCTCGGCGGAAGAAATCAACCTGGCACACGTGCAAGCGTTGATCTGGGCGGAAGAAGTGGATTTAGGGAAGGCTTAAACAACAAAGTTTCCCTTGAAGGAATGATTTTTTGAGACTCAGCCGCGCTCTGGCTTGAGTACGATTACATCGGCCGAGCCGCTTTCTGCCGGAACGGCGTTGAGCAGCGAACTCGGGTCGGACATCGCTTGCAGCGACCAAAGAAAACCCCGGTCGGCGTAAATTAAATCCCACATCATGTTGGAAATGCGAATACAGGCTTGCAGTGGGTTGGCGCTGCGGCTGCGTTCCATATCGATACGCCATTGAAAACTGCGCAGGCGTTGGCGCAGGTCTTCCGGCGCACTCTCAATCAGCTTATCGATCATTTCCTGACGCTTGGCCTCGAACGCAGCCGGATCGCTATGCGCCAGGCTCGCCCAATCATCGAAATGAAATTGTTCCTCACTCATGACCATTCATCCAATATGAAATTGTTTGGCTCCCTATACGCACTATAACCGAGCACTGGAAAAAAAATCTACAATGGACTTCGCTACAGACCGTATTTAGCAATTTAAAGCGTAAAGCAATTATGATAAAAATCACATCCGATATTGTCCTAGATGAATCCGAGCTGACGCTCAGCTTCGTGCGCGCCTCCGGCCCCGGTGGCCAGAACGTGAACAAAGTATCGAGCGCGGTCGAGCTGCGCTTCGATGTCGCCCACTCGCCCTCACTGCCGGAGGCGCTGAAAGAACGCTTGAAAAAGCTCGCTGGCAGGCGCCTCACGGACGATGGCGTGCTGCTGATCGACGCGCACCGTTTCCGTACTCAGGGACTGAACCGCAAGGACGCCATCGCGCGCTTGGTGGCCCTGCTGCAAGCCGCCGCGATCGAGCCCAAAACCAGAAAAGCCACCCGGCCCAGCCGCGGCGCACGCGAGGAACGGCTGCAAACAAAACGCAAGACAAGCCTGATCAAGCAGGCAAGGCGCACAAATATTTCTCACACCGATTAGTCCGCGCGAAACGGGCTGCTTTCATTCAACTCATCCACGTATTGCGCCACACCATGGGTTTCCCGAATGAGAAACTGGCCTACCGCGCGCGCGAATTCTGAGTCGGCCAGCCAGTGAAAGGAAGGGGTCGTCACCGGCAGCAATCCCCGCGCCAATTTGTGTTCGCCTTGCGCGCCGCCTTCGAACACCTGGAACCCGCGCGCGATGGCGAATTCCAGTGCTTGGTAATAGCAGGTTTCAAAATGCAGACCGGAAACAAATTGGGTTGCCCCCCAATAGCGACCGTACAGGCGCTCGCCATCGAACAGATTTAGCGCAACTGAAACCGGCTCCCCCTCCAGATAACCGATCACGAGCAGTAGCTGATCGCGCAGACGCGCAGCGATATCCAGAAAAAAATCCAGATTCATATACGGCGGCGAATGATGGGTGTGGTAAGTACGCTGATAGCAGGCAAAGAAGAAGCGCCAATCCACCTCCGTGATCTCGGCGCCGACCCGATGCACAAAACTCACCCCAGCGTCTCGCACGCGCCGCCGTTCCTGTTTGATCTTCTTGCGCTTGTCGTGGCTCATGGTGGCCAGAAAAGCATCGAAGCTGCCATACCCCGCGTTGCGCCAATGAAACTGCACGCCCTGCCGTGGCATCAAGCCACGCGCTTCCAGCAAGCGCGCATCGGCCTCAATTGGAAACAGACAATGCCAGGAAGAAACGCCAAGCTGGCGCGCGAAGGCCAGCGCAGCATCAATCAGAAAGAATCGATCATCATCCGTATGCGCGAGCAAGCGCTTTCCCGGCACGGGCGTGAACGGAATCGCGGTCAACAATTTTGGATAATACTGCCCGCCGGCGCGCGCATAGGCGTCGGCCCAGGCAAAATCGAACACAAATTCGCCGTAAGAGTCGTAGCGCAAATACAGCGGCAGCGCGCCAACCAAAGCGCCCTCGCGCTTCAGCAGCAGGTGGCGCGGCTGCCAGCCGGTGGCGCCGCCGACACAGCCGGTCGTCTCCAAGGCATGCAAAAATGCGTGGCGCACAAAGGGCTGCGGCCCTGCAAGCGCGTCCCACTCAGCCGCATCGACTTCGCTTAAAGACGAGACGATTTCGATTTGCGCTTCCGTCTTCAAGCGTTTTCCCTCACAATTTCACTATTTAACACAGTCGCCACGCGGAATTTTTATGAACTTACATGAATATCAAGCCAAAGAAGTCTTGCGCGAATATGGTATCACCACGCCGCGCGGGGTCGTGATCGAGAATACCCTGCATGCTGAAGTGGCCACCAATGAGCTAGGCGGCAGCGCTTGGGTGGTCAAGGCGCAGATCCACGCCGGCGGGCGCGGCAAGGCGGGCGGGGTGAAGCTGGTCAAAT
Organism: Pseudomonadota bacterium; assembly: GCA_038042985.1. Lineage (GTDB taxonomy): Bacteria > Pseudomonadota > Gammaproteobacteria > Burkholderiales > Thiobacteraceae > RBG-16-58-11. Next base: position 26,069 of record JBBTCZ010000040.1, on the reverse strand, counting down.
CGGTGGATGATTTACGCGCCGCAGCCGATGTCTTGCTCGGTAAATCGCTGGTCACGTATCAAAACGCGCCGCATGGCCAAATCGTATCGCGCGTGTTGGTGGAAGAAACCCTGCCCATCGCACGCGAGTTGTATTTGAGTCTGCTGGTGGATCGCGAAAGCGAACGCATCACGGTGGTTGCCTCCGCCAGCGGCGGCATGGACATCGAAGAGATCGCGCGCACCACGCCGGAAAAGATTCTGCGCGAGACCTGCGACCCGCTCATGGGCTTGCAAGATTTTCAATGCCGCAATCTGGCTTTTGCCTTGGGCATGGAGGGCAAACAAATCGGGGAAATGACGCGCTTGCTGCTCGCCGTCTACCAGCTCTTCCTGCAGCGCGATTTATCCATGCTGGAGATCAATCCCTTGATCGTCACCCAAGCCGGCGGCATCGTCGCGCTCGATTGCAAGATGATCGTGGATGACAACGCGCTGTACCGGCAGGCCGCCCTGTCCGACAAACGCGATGTGAGCCAGGATGATCCGAAGGAAGCCGCCGCCCACGCCGCCGGCCTCAACTACATCGCACTCGCCGGCAACATCGGCTGCATGGTGAATGGCGCCGGGCTGGCGATGGCCACCATGGATTTGATCAAATTGCACGGCGGCCTTCCCGCCAATTTTCTCGATGTTGGCGGCGGCGCCACCGCCGAAACCGTGGCCAAGGCGTTCAAGATCATTCTCGCCGATCACAATGTGAAGGCAATCCTGGTCAACATCTTCGGCGGCATCATGCGCTGCGACATCATCGCCGAAGGGATTATCCAAGCCGTGCGCGAAGTCGGGGTGCAAGTGCCGGTAATCGTGCGCCTGGAAGGCACCAACGTCGAGCTGGGGCGCAAGATGTTGGCTGAGTCTGGTTTAAAAATTGTATCGGCGGAAAGTTTGACTGAAGCGGCGAAGCTGGCGGTGGCTTCGGTTTAAGTTTTTATATCTTTTTGATAGTCCCGCGTCCCAGCTTCCAAGCATTCCAGCGCCTCACCTAAGCGCACCGATTCCATGCCGTAGGCTAGGCGCAGTGTTCCCGGCGCGCCGAAGTAGGCGCCCGGCGCAACCAACACCTGCTTCTCTGCTAAATCCTGCGCCAGCGCCACGTCATCTGCGCCGGGAGGCAGTTGCAGCAACGCAATAATGCCGTGGGGGGGCAATTGCGCCGAGAAGCATTTTGATTCGTTCATCCAAGCTGCAACCAGGGCGCGATTTTGTTGCGCGCGTTGGATGGCGCGTGCGCGCAGCGACGCCAGCTTGGGAAAAGCGGACAAGGCCAGATTCAATAGGGTCGTGGCCGGATTCACCGCCATGAAGTCATAGCGTTGTTCCGCTTTTGTCACCAGCGCCTCGGGCATGAGCGCCCACCCGGCGCGCAGACTGCCCAGGCCATACACCTTGGTCAGCGAGGCGGTGGTGATCAGACGCGGGTGCAGCGCCTGCGCCACCGGCGGCGGATTTGGATCGAAATCGCGATACACCTCGTCCACCACGGCATAAGCATCAACCTTGTCCAGCCAATCACCCAAAGCCAGCAAGGCCTCGCGGCTCGCCGCAAACCCGCTCGGGTTATGCGGGCTGGTGAGCGCCACCAACTTCACGCCGGGGCGCCAAGCTTGTTGCACCGCCTCGACCGAAAAGGCATAGCGCTGATCAGGGCGGCGCGCAAAGGGAATCGCATGCGCCCCAAACACGCTTGGCAGCCGCGTCAAGGCTTGATAGGCCGGCGTTTCCACCAACACTCCATCGCCAGGAGAGAGTAGCGCACCGTACACCAGATAATTCGCTTCCGATGCACCGGCGGCGAGCAGCACTTGTGAGGCATCCACGCCATATTCGCGCGCGATGGCGCACTTGAGTTGCTGGCGCAGTTCGGCGCTCACACCTTGCAGGGTTAAGCACTGGGGATCGAGCGCAAACATGTCCGCATCCGGCGGCGCCATGCCGCTGACCGAGAGGTCAAAAGCATAGCGGCCTTGATGCGATTTGGCCCAGGCCATGTAATCGAAAGGAAGGAAATCCATGCGCTATTCTAAGCGCGGTTGAGTACTATCGAAATGCACCCGGCTTCAAACAGCAAAATGCGATGGCGATGGGGATTCATGCCGGCGCTACGCGTTACTTCCGCCACGCCTGCTCGGCTTCACTCTCAGTTTGCGCGGCGCGCGCTTCGGCTTGTTTTAAATCGGCCTGGGCTTTTTCCAGTGCTTTTTGCGCGGCGGCACTGCGCTGCTTGGTCGCTTCGTATTGTTTTTCAGCGGCAGTCTGTGCGCGTTGCGCATCTTTTAAATCCTGTTCCGCTTGGCTCACCCGGTCGGTGGCCTTGTCTTTTTCCTTGCGCGCATAGTCGGCTTTTTGCTGGCTCTGTGTTTGCGTCTTTTGAGTTACGGTGCGCTCTTCGACGCGTGCTTGCGCCAAAATAGCGGTGGAAAAAATCAGCAGGGATAACATCAAAATTTGTTTCACGGCAGACTCCCTCTATTTACTTCCTGAATTGCCAACGCGCGCGACGATCCGGTCCCATACGTACAAGTAAGTTAAGCATAAACTGATATTTTTCTAATGAGGAGGATTGCTCAGGCGAACTCTTGTCGAAGAATCGCCCCAAGGTAAATTAAATACACTACCACCAGCAACAATCCTCTTTGGCGCTCGACAAGGTTGCCACGTATTGGATAAACAAACAGCGTTGTCAAAAAACCAATCATCAATCCGATGGATATCGCTTGCCATGTTACTGGTATCGGCGATATGAGGGATGCCACCCCAACGATAAATAATCCATTGAAAATGTTGCTGCCAAGGATAGTGCCGAGGCCGACCTCGTCATGACCCCGAATGCGCGCAATGATAGTAACGGCGAGTTCTGGCGCACTGGTGCCGATAGCGACCAGCGTGGCTCCAATAATGAACGGATCGATACCATAGGCGGTAGCGATACCTTTGGCCCCTGAGACGATAAGCACGCCCGATGTAATTAAAAAAGCCAGCCCTGCGGCACTCTCAAATAGGGCACGTCCATGCTTGGCTTCCCCCAGCACTTCTGCTGCTGCGCTACGTTGCCGGCGCACATCGACAATCATGGCTGTTAGCCATGCGGCAAAAACTCCCAATAGAATTACTCCGTCGCTCCTGGAAAGCGTACCGTCGTAAGCCAAAACGCCTAGCAGCACGGGAACGAGCAAAGCCACGGGAAAATCCCGTTTTTTTGTGTCGCGCGGAGAGTTGATCGGCCCAAAGAACAATGCGACGCCCAGAATTAAGCCGATGTTGACGACATTACTTCCTAGCGCATCACCCAGCGCAATTTGAGGTGTCCCTGCCAGGGCCGAAGTGATCGAAACAGATAGCTCCGGGCTCGAAGTGGCAAATGCCGCAAACGTCGCGCCAATGATACCAGCGGAAATCCGCGCCCACCGAGCGATCCCAACCACACCGCGTACGAAAAGCTCACCGCCAATCGATGCAAAAATTACCCCGACGAGTAATGTGATGAAATCCATACCATTCAAAATCTTCTAATTTATGGGCTCAATTCAGAAGAATGTATGAAGCTGCGCCACCGACATATCCAATGAGCGCAAGCAGACTGATTTTTCTGACGTACCAGAAAAACTCGATTTTCTCGATCCCCATAGCCGCCACCCCGGCCGCTGAACCGATAATCAGGATTGAGCCGCCTGTCCCTGCCGCATAGGCAAGAAACTCCCAGAGAAACGAGTCTGCCGGGTACTGCGCCAAGGAATACATGCCCATGGAAGCGGCCACGAGCGGCACGTTATCGATGACGGCGCTTGCCAGGCCAAAGATCGAAACAATCAGCGCCTGATTGCCTACGGTTTTATCCAGCCATTGCGCGAGCGCACTCAGGATATGGCTATGTTCCAGGGTGGCGACTGCAAGCAAAATGCCAATAAAAAATACCAGTGATGCCATATCGATGCGCTGAAGCGCCGAGGCGAGTGTTAAGCGCTCTTTCTCTTCCTCTTGTTTCTTGCCATGGATCAACTCTCCGGCGAGCCAAAGTATCCCCAGCGCAAACAAGATGCCCATGAAGGGGGGCAAATGCGTCAGTGTCTTGAAGACTGGAACCGCACACAGCAGACCGATCCCAGCAAAGAACATGAATTTCCGCTCAAATGCAGTCGTTCTGTATTTACTGCCGTTATCGACTAATCTCTCTGGGCTGGCAATAATTTTTCCACGGTAAATGTAGCTGACCACTGCCAGGGGAATCAGCATATTGAGCAGCGAAGGAATAAACACGCCTTTGATGATGGCCAAGGCGGTGATTTGCCCGCCGATCCAGAGCATGGTTGTGGTCACGTCTCCAATGGGCGACCAAGCCCCGCCCGCATTTGCAGCAATCACAATAATCCCCGCAGCAAACAACTTGTCTTCTCGTTGCGCGAGCAATCTGCGGCTAACAGACAACATCACAATGGTTGTCGTCAGGTTATCGAGAGCGGCGCTTAGGAAAAAAGTAACAAAGCCGATAAGCCACAGCAGCGTGACCATGCGTTTGGTCTTGATTCTGTCGGTGATGACATCGAAGCCGTCATGCGCATCCACCACCTCCACGATGGTCATGGCCCCCATCAGGAAGAAAACAATCTGCGCAATAGATGACAGCGTCTCGTTTAACTGCTCACCCACATGGCCAGTAAAGTACGCGTAGATCGTCCATAACAATCCTGCACCAATTAGGGCAGGGGCGCTTTTATTGACCTTGATGGGGTGCTCGAAGGCAATGGCCGCATAGGTGACGATGAATATGATGATCAGGAGTTCGTTCATGCCTCTGCCTACTTCGTGTGTAGCTTAAAGCGCTTTCAATCGAGCGAGTTGAGCATGCTTTGCGCATCGCTCACCTCGAATTTGCCCGGCGCCTCGATATTGAGCGCTTTCACCACGCCGTCATCGACCAACATGGAAAAACGCTGGCAACGCATCCCCATGCCGCGCTCGGTGAGATCGAGTTCCAGGCCGATGGCTTTGCTAAATGCAGCGCTGCCATCCCCCAGCATGCGCACCTTGTCGCCAACTTTTTGATCTTTGCCCCAGGCGCCCATCACGAACGCGTCGTTCACCGCTAAGCACACGATTTGATCGATGCCTTTGGCTTTGAGCTGATCGGCTTGCCCTACATAACCAGGTACGTGCAGCGCTGAGCAAGTGGGGGTGAACGCACCGGGCAAGCCGAAGATCACCACACGCTTGCCCTTGACCAAATCCGCCACCGCCACGGGTTTCGGACCTTCCTCGCTCATTTCGTATAAGGTGCCGCTGGGTAATTTGTCGCCGATTTTGATGGTCATCTGGGTCTCCTTTGCATTGGATTGAACCGTGCTGAGTTTAACAGAGCGCTTCCTTGGCGCGAACCAAGCCCCGTCTTAAAATGAGGCTTTGTGTTCGGCTATAATAACGAGTTTTCCGCATACATTTATCCTATTCAGAAGCAATGGAACTCAGCTCCGAAGATTCATTCTGCCTGCAAGTCATGCTCGCCGCCGGTGTGCAGGCGGTGCGTATCGACAGCAATGGCATGACAGTGTTTGGCCTAACCGAAAAAGGTGAAGCGTCGGTGCGCCTGCATCCGAATTGCCGTCAGGACCAATATCTTAAATTAGTGAAGCAGTCCTTGGCAGAGCATGCACTGGATTCTCCCGAGGGCTATCCGGTTTATCTTAGGCGCTGGTCGCGCATGGGCCAACTGCGAGATGATAACCTTTCCAAACTTTTGCTCACCGGTGAAGAGGAAGCCGTGGTCGCGGTCGTGCACGCCCCTGGCCTCACTGACGAGATCGCGCGCCGTGCCTGGTGGATCATGCCCACGTTCGAAAACGCCCGCCGCATGCTTGAAAAAGAAGACGTCGCGCGCGGGGAAATGGGCAAAGTACTGGCCGACTATTTGGTGGAACATTTACCCTTCGAAGAGGACGATCTCGCCATCATGGATACAGTGCGCGCCTTGCTCTGGTTCGATCTGGTCAATGCTAGCGCCGAGAAAAAACTCTGGGCGCGCGGCAAGCAGCACGGCGCGTATTTCATCGGCTTTCTGGAACAACGCCCGGATCAATTGCCCAACCCGCTGCCCGCGCGCGCCGACTACGCCGCCACGCACACCCTACTCGCTGCCTTCATTGCGGCGGGCAACCCTTATGCGCAACATCTGGACCGATTACTTTCCGGCCCTGGCCAGACTTTCCTGGCCGCGTGCGAGGAAGCCATGCAGCGCCCTGGCACGCACGAGATCGTGAGTGCACTGCTGAATAACTACGCCACTTACTTGGCATCGATCAGCATTGCCGAGGATAAGGCGCGCTCGATGGAAGAAATTATCGGCCGAGCAACGGCGCTCATTGACGACGACGCCCCCGCCGCACTGACGCAACTGCTCAATGCCCTACCCCAACTCAAACCAGACATCATCGCCCTACTCACGCTGGCGGGTGTGAATCAATGGGCGGCCTACACCGTCCTGCGCCGCACCACGGCAGTGAACGCGCTGCTGCGCACCAAACTCGAGCCTGTGTTTGAGCCAATACAGGAACAGATGCGCATGCTGCGCACGGTGAAATCCTAATCCAGCACCGGGGCCTCCTACACGGCCTGCAATATCACCATCCCATGCTGCGGTAGATCGATGCGCACCGCAGATCGCCCGGCGCGATCTTCGACGCTGAAGGTGTGCGCCGGCTGCAACAAATCGCGCAGCTGCGTGCCGGGCGGGTTGAGATTGCGGTCTACGGTGATGAAATCATTGCGCGCCGCGCTGTCGAGATTCATCGCGATCAACATTTCATCCGTGTCGAGAATGCGCGAATAAGCTAGCGTGCAGTGCCCGTCCAAGGGGTGGCCGAAGTGAATGCCGTCGCCCGAAATCTCGCGGAAGTATAGGCGTCCGTAGCGCAGCGCAGGGGTCTGGCGGCGAATCTGTGCAATCGCGCGTATCCCTTGGTAGATTTCGTTTGTGGGATTGAAGCAGTGGCGCCCGCCGGAATCGAAGCCGCCCCAAGTTCCGCCGAATAAACATTCGCGCACATAGGCGTCGTCCGATCCGCCGCCATCGAAACCTTGCTCGGTGCCGTAGTAGATGCACGGCACGCCTGGGCTGGTGAGCAAATAGCCGATGGCGAGCACGGCTTGCTGTGAAATCGAATTGCCGTGCATGAAGCGGCGGTAGGGCCGCGCCATTTGGTCGTGGTTGTCGACAAAAGTCACGAACTGGCTGCCCGCCGCGCCATGGTCGGCATAGTTGGTGCGGAACGATTCATAGCGCTGGCGCAGCGCGGCGGGGTTGGCCAAACCCTTGATGACTTCTTCCAGTGAAAAATACAGCGGAAAATCCAGCGCCGCATCCAGTGCCGGAAAGCGCTCGTTGGTGCCTGCGATGCGGCTGTTGCGCCCGAGGTATTTTTGGATCGTGGCATCGTCCGCCACAATTTCGCCGAACAAAAAGAAATTATGCTTGCCGATGCGCCGCGTGTACTCGCGAATGGCATTGCAGAAAATCGCCGCGGCGGAATCTTCCAAATGCTTCACGGTATCAATGCGAAAGCCGTCCAAGTCGGCGCTGGCAATCCAGAATTTATGGACTTTGATCAGCGTGTCCAGCACTGTCGAATGGGTAATGTCCAACTCTTTCAAGCTTAAGAAATCACCATCCCGCGCTTCATGCTCGTCATACCAATTGCGAATCTGACCGCGCCGCTTGAAGGCATCGGACGATTGCAATTCCACCGGCCAGACGGCATCGTCATCCTGCAAGCTGGCCGCCTGCCCATGCTTGCGCCAGAAGCCGAAGGGGTAAGTCTGGCCTTGATAATAGTAGTAGGGAAAATCCCCCGGATAGCCCCAGACATCACCGCTGTGATTGATGACGACATCCAGAATCACATACATCCCGCGCGCATGCGCCGCCGCAGTCAGCTCGCGCAGATCGTCCAGCGTGCCGAAGCGCGGATCGACTTGCAGAAAATCCTGAATCCCATAGCCGTGATAGCTGTCGCGAGAATCCTGGCGATTTTTTAAGATAGGGCTCAACCAAACGGCGCTGCAACCCAAGGCTTGGATGTAATCCAAGCGCCGCGTGATGCCCTTGAGGTTGCCGCCCTGAAACCGGTTGCGCTGAGTAACATCGCGCCCCTGCCCGGCATCGGTGGGGGTAAAAGCCGGCATGCTGGGATCATTGTTATCGAAACGATCGACCAACAAAAAATAGACGAACTGATCGCGCCAATCCGGCGGTGAGGGATGCAGTTGCACGTTCACCGGAAAATCCAAATTGGCGCTGGCGCGCGGCGCAATTGGCATAGCGGTCTCCTGGGGAAAAATGGGACGGATCAGCAATTTTCAAGATAGCCCAGGGTTACGGAAATGCCAGAGCAATAATCGTCTAGTCCGCGTGACATGGGTCATGACATGGGGGTCAGACTCGACATATTTGCGGTTTAACGCGCTGTCTGAAGCATCGTTACTCTTATGGGGTGCTTATTTAGCGCTCGCATACTATTCACCATTACATGAGCAGTTCACTACAAAAAACGGAGCTAGTGGCAAATCCCTCGTTCGAGTCGTTCGCTTCGCTCACTGGGACTGGCCGCCTGTGACATCCAACCCTTCAGCCCAAACGTTGGGGTTTAGGCCACCCGGGCGTAGAATATCTCCTTCAAAAACGTCGGAAGCAAAATCATGGATTTCACTATCGTGCATGAACAAGAAGATGACGGACGTTGGCTAGCTGAAGTACCGGAGTTGCCAGGCGTCCTGGCTTATGGCGCTAACGCTCAAGAAGCGATGTCCAAGGCTGAGGCGCTCGCGCTTCGCGTGATCGCCGAGCGTCTTGAGCATGGTGAAAGCCAGGCGATTGCAATAAATATTTCCATCCCTGTTGCTGCATGAGCCAGTGGCCCTCGGCCAAAGCAAAGCGCGTTCTCTCCGCCTTGTTCCGGCTCGGCTGGGAAATCAAACGTCAGTCTGGCTCTCACAGAACGCTTAGCCGTCCCGGATTCCCCGACTATGTGTTTGCCTTTCACGATGCTGAAGAGATTGGCCCCAAGATGTTAGCCCGCATCGCCAAGCATACGGGGCTATCTCCTCGCGACTTATAGCGCCAAGCCGGTATTATCAAATTTAAACCCCGCAGCTGCGGAACCCGGCAAAGATGTCGATGCGCTCGGGCAGGAAAAAATTACGATACTGGGCATGATGCATGCGCGCGTGAGTGGCGAAACTACCACCCCGCAGACAGTGATGGTTACCAAACCACGGCGCGGAATAATCGCGGTAAGGGTCAGGGGAAAATCCTGCGTAAGGCATGAAAGCGTCGCTCATCCACTCCCACACCCCGCCACCCCATTGAATAGCACCCTGCCTCGCTGCGGCCTCCCATTGCGCCTCGCTCGGCAAGCGGCGTTTTGCCCAACGGCAATAAGCCTGCGCCTCGTAGGCGTTGACGTGCATGATCGGCATATCGAGCGGCAAGGGTAAGCACTGATCGAACCAGCGGCATTGCCACCCGTCCACCCCCTTACGCCAGCGCTCAGGGTGAGATCGTTCTACGCTGTTGCGCCAACGCCCTGCCGCATCCGGCCAAAAATCCGGCGTAGCGTAACCACCGTTCTCGACAAAATTCAAAAATGCACCGCATGAGATGGGCGTGGCATCCATTTGCAGCGCGGGAATCTCTACCGTGTGCGCCCATTTCTCATTGTCGAAGTAAAACCCCTTAGCGTTCTCCTCCTGACCAATACGGGCCAAGCCAGCTGCTATCGTCACTTGCTCGGCCACAATCGGCACGCTGGGCGGTCGCAATCCCAGCGGTGCAGAAAAACCCAAATGGTCGCGCAAGTAGGTGAGCGCTTCCACGTGCATGTCTTCGTGAAACAAGGCCAGCCGGTAGAAATATAATGCTTCATCCGACTCGCCGCAGTGCGCCAGGCGCGCCAGCGTCGCATCGAGTTGCGCGGCGAGCATGTCATACACCGCGCTACGTTCCGGCAAGCTGACCACCCAGCGATCCCGGTGTGGAATGATGCTCGAATTGAAAGTTTGGTCGGGCCCGGCATAACGCGCGGGCAAGGCTGCCTGCACCTGCCCATCCGAACCCAGTTCATGCGGTCCGCGCAAGGTCCACCACTCGGCAAACCAGGCGACATGACCAATTTCCCACGCTACCGGATTGTAGCAAGTGTGGTACGGTACGCGCCATTCTGCATCGGATAAATCATCCACGCAGGCCAACAGATTGCTGCGCGCGTCGCGCATTGCCGCAGCCAATTGATCCTTGTTATAGTGCCTGGCAAGCATGCCTGATTGTTTTGTCTGTAGCATATTCATTCCATCTGCACAAAATCCATGCCCAATACGCAACCCACCTGCGCAATTATCAGCCCAGCATTGGCCAACGCCAACAATGGTAACTGGCACACCGCAGCACGCTGGAAAAAGTTTCTTGCGGCAGATGCGAAAGTCTCCATTGCGCTTGCTTGGGACGGCGCGCCGGTTGACGTGATGATCGCCCTGCATGCCTGCCGTTCGGCGGACAGTGTTGCCCGATTTGCGCTCGCCTATCCGGATCGTCCATTGATCGTCGTGCTCACGGGGACTGACCTCTACCGTGATATCAAAATTAATCGCGCCGCTATGCATTCCTTGGAAGTAGCGACGCATCTGGTCGTGCTGCAGGATCAAGCCTTGCTCGAACTCGAGCCCAGCTTGCGCCAAAAGGCGCGCGTTATCATTCAGTCCGCCCCGCGGTTGGCCCGGATCAAACCCAATAAGACCACGTTCGATTTTATTGCAGTAGGCCATTTGCGCGCAGAGAAAGATCCACTGACCTTGATGCGCGCGGTGCAAGCCCTACCCGCCGCCTCCCCTATCCGGATGATCCATATTGGCGATGCCTTGGATCATGCACTAGGCGATGCAGCGCGGCAAACCATGGCTGGCTGCCCACGCTATCGCTGGCTAGGCGGCTTGCCACGCGCTCGCACCCGGCATTGGATCGCACGCAGTCAGGCGCTGATCCACCCCTCGGTAATGGAAGGCGGCGCCCATGTGATTATTGAAGCCGTGCAATCCCAGGTGCCGGTGCTGGCGAGCCATATCAGCGGCAATATTGGCATGCTGGGTGAGGATTACGCCGGCTATTTTCCCGTGGGCGATGCCGAAGCGCTGGCCAAGCTGATGCTGCGCTTTGCCTCGGATCAGGCCTTCGCCGCACACTTACGCGCCCAATGCGCGGCACGCGCTGCCTTGTTTGAACCGAGACATGAGCAACAGCTCGTGCGACAATTGTTCAACGATGCTAAATTCATAAAATAAACTTTTCAGGATAAGCGAGCTCCCCATGAACACACCAGAACAAATACCCGAAATCAAACTTACCGCGTTTTCGCACGGGGGCGGCTGCGGCTGCAAAATCGCGCCCGCCGTGCTCGCTGAAATACTCCGTAACAGTCAGGGCACGCCCATCCCCGCACAATTGTTGGTGGGTATTGAAAGTTCAGACGACGCGGCGGTGTATCAACTCAACGATACGCAGGCGCTGGTCGCCACCACCGATTTTTTCATGCCGATCGTGGATGACCCATTTGATTTTGGGCGGATCGCCGCCACCAACGCCATCTCGGATGTGTATGCGATGGGAGGCACGCCGATCATGGCATTAGCGCTGGTGGCCATGCCCGTGAGTCAATTGCCTACAGAAGTCATCGGCAAAATAATTCAAGGCGGTGAAGCCGCTTGCCGCGAAGCCGGTATCCCGATTGCCGGCGGGCACACTATTGATTCCGTTGAACCGATTTACGGTTTGGTCGTGATGGGCTTGGTGCATCCTGATCGCGTCAAGAAAAATATGGGCGCTAAACCCGGTGACCAACTCATCCTGGGCAAGCCGCTAGGCGTGGGCGTGTACTCCGCTGCGTTGAAAAAAGGCCAACTCGATGCAGACGGCTACGCACAATTTGTAGCGCTAACGACGCAGCTTAATAAGCCTGGTATTGCGCTGGCAGAACTCGCCGGAGTGCATGCCTTAACCGATGTCACCGGCTTCGGCTTGGGCGGGCATGGGCTGGAAATGGCGCGCGGCGCCAAAGCCACGGCAATCATTGATTGGGCCAAGGTGCCGCTGCTACCGAACGTAGAAGCGATCATCAGCGCAGGCACCGTGACCGGCGCCTCCGGGCGTAACTGGGCAAGCTATGGACATGATATTCAACTGGCCCCACCGCTGGGCCAAGTACAGCAAGACCTACTGACCGATCCGCAAACTTCGGGCGGGCTGCTGGTCGCGTGCGCGCCGGAGGCGGTAGACGAAGTGTTGGCGATTTTCGCTGCGGGTGGTTTTGCGCATGCCGCCGTGATCGGCGAGGTGCAAACCGGGCCGGCGCAATTGCTGGTGCGCTAAGTGTGAGTGGGCGTGGCGTAGATAAGCGCGAAATAGCCCATCGGATCGGTCCACAGCTGCTGCACCGCAAGCCCCGCTTGTTGCAATAAGGCGCGCGCCGATTTCGGCGTGTATTTATACGAATTTTCTGTATGCATACGCTCGTGTGCGGCGAATAGCCGCTCGCCACCGGGCCACGTCACGCGTACCTCGCGCAGCGCCTCAAGATGCATTTCAATACGTGATGCCTGCGTATTGAATAGCGCCACATGCCGCCAATCTTCCAGCCTGAAATCGCTGCCCAAAATGCGGTTGATATGCAGCAACACATTGCGGTTGAACGCGGCGGTGACACCCAGCGCATCATCGTATGCAGCCTCAAGCGTGGCGATGGGTTTGACTAAATCCATGCCGATCAACATGCCATCTTTCGCGCCCATGTTGCGACGCAGCCGCTCCAGCAGCGGCACCGCTTCGGTATCGGAAAAGTTGCCGATGGAAGAGCCCAAATAAAAAAAGGTACGCCGCTGATGCGCGACCGCCGCGGGTAAATCCAATTGCGTGGAGAAATCCGCCCCCACGCCCAGCATGGCGGTATCGGGATATTGGCGGCCCAGATGCTCCAATGCATCGCGTAAAAAATCTACCGAGATATCGACGGCGACATATTGTGCAGGTTGCAGGATCGGAAACAG
>JBBTCZ010000040.1:0-12854 GCA_038042985.1 Pseudomonadota bacterium | reverse complement strand
AATTGCGGCGTCACGATGCTGCGATCAAACGTTTATACGGTAGCAGGAGGGTTTGCATGAGCAGTGTTTTAGGGTTGATTTAAAAAATAAGTTGAACTGGGTTGAATAAAATCCAAAGACGCTTTGACCAGAATGCTTTCGCCCCGCACAATCGGGCTTATGACGTTTAGCTTGATGCTGCCATTTTGTACTATCTTTATACCTACCTCAACGCCCATCGGGAGACGCTTATGAAACGCCGCGATTTTATTAAATTCACCGCCGCCGGTAGCACCCTATCCTGCATTAGCCCCCGCTTAAGCGCTGCCGAATCGGCGCAGCCATGGCGCACGTATCGCCTAAGCTACCACATCAACTTGCCCGCCAAGGGCGCGACTGCTCAGCTTTGGCTCCCCCTGCCGAAAACGGCGAGCGGGTGGCAACAGGCAAGCAAGGTTGAATACATCGGTGAGGCCGACATCAATCACACCATTGACGACACCGATGCCAGTTATTACCACGCATCATGGCAAGACGGCAAAACCCGGCAATGCGTCGTCTCCTGCCTGGTGCGCACCACAGATCGTAGCGTCGCGGTCAGCTCACTTGCAAACAGTTCCAAAACATCCTTACCGCAGGATGTGCAAATATTCCTCCAACCTAGTCAGCACATCCCCGTGGACGGCATCGTGCTCGACACCGCGCGCGAAGCGACCCAAGGCGCGCATACGCCTTTGGAAAAAGCCCGCGCCATATACGAATGGGTGGTGGAAAACAGCTTTCGCGACCCCAAAACCCAAGGCTGTGGCCTGGGCGACATCAAAAGCATGCTGGAGATGGGCAACCTCGGTGGTAAATGCGCCGACATCAGCTCGCTATTCGTCGGCCTGGCGCGGGCATCGGGCATACCCGCACGCGAAGTGTTCGGCATTCGCGCAGCGGAATCGAAGCTCTTTAAAAGCTTGGGTAAAGGCGGCGGTGATATCACTCGCGCCCAACACTGCCGCGCCGAATTCTACCTGGCCGGTCATGGCTGGGTGCCGGTAGACCCGGCGGATGTCAGAAAAGCCGTGCTGGAAGAAAAGCTCGCGTTGAACGACCCCAAGATCGCCGCGCTGCGCGCGAAACTATTTGGATACTGGGAAATGAATTGGGTGGCATTCAACCACGCCCGCGATTTTTCGCTCAAACCCCAAGCGGCATCCAACCCGATCAATTTCCTTATGTACCCTTACGCGGAATTAGAAGGCACCCCGCGTGAACACCTCGTGCCCGATCAATTTATCTATCGCATCGCGGCGGAAGAGCTGGTAGCTTGATGGGGGGTTCTTAAAATCCTTGATGGGAAGTTGCTTGCAGGGTGAATAACACGGATCAAAGGCGCGTTGTTGTGAAAGACCAATAACGATCAGCAACCTGCGCCCCAAAACGGTCGCTTATAACCGCATCCGGTCACGGAGAATAGACGCTCTGGCCCTCGCCCTGGTAGCTCTGATACACATGCTCGAAAACAGCAGCGCATTTGGCTTCGTAAATTTCCTTGGAATAGGCGCGCGGCAAGCCTTCATCAAGCGCATTCTCGATCTCGATTTTCACGCGAGCACGAGTAGAAACCTTTTGCCGCCAGCCCAGCACCAGCAACTTGCGCAGTTTCTCCAACAAATAGTGCGCGACTTTCTTCACCTCTTCACGTTCTTCGGTGGATAGTTCCGGTGCAGGCCGGGTGAGAATATCCAAGATCGTAAGCTCTTCTTCGCTCAGGTTCTCGCGTACATGGCGCGTCTGCTCTTCTGTCAGGACACTGGACAGTGCCAGCAGCTCCTTAAAAATTTCCTCGATATTGCGACTGCCCGAGTTGTAGCTCTCGATCAGCTCTTGGAATTTTTCCAGATAATCAGCGCGTGTCGGGTTGAGGCGTACCATGCGTTCCAGCTGCGCGCGCACCGCCGCCTTCAGCCGCTCGAGATCGGTATTGCTCGGTTTCTTGTTTTCGAAGCGCTTGCGCAATGCCGCGAAGTCAATCTTGGATAAATCAATCTGGTTGTAATCTTGTGTAGGTTGCCGAATCTTGAATGGTTCGGCGGCGATAGATTCATCCAGCAAGTCCTGAATGCCCTGCATGATGTGCGAAATATCCGGCGGCTCGGTCACGGTGCGGATGCAATTGGCAATCGCGGCCAAGCAACCGCAACGTTGCGCAAACTCGATCGCTACCGGGTCTGGCTTCACGGCACGATATAAGCTGCTTACCAATGCCTCCAGTGCGAGGAAGTCGCGCTTGATCGTCTCCGGCGCCATCAGGCAATCGGCGGCGACCTGAATCGCACCGGCTTGGGCAAAATTAGCCGTTGGCATGTTCTCGATCTCTGCCAAGCCGACACCATGCTCCAAGCAAAACATGTTCGCGTCATTCACCGCATAGCGCAGCTCATCCGCCAATGCCTTCTTGTCGCGCACCGGCATGGCCCCGCCCGCGCCCTTGCCATAAATCGCCAGCGCCTTCTCCAACGAGGCAAAAACGTTGGCGTAGTCCACAATCAAGCCACTATGTTTGCCAGGGTACACACGGTTGGCGCGGGCGATGGTTTGCATCAGCGTGTGGTTGCGCATCGGTTTGTCGAGATAGATAGTCGAGCAGCTCGGCGCATCGAAACCAGTTAGCCACATCGCACACACAAACACCAAGCGCAGTGGATCGTTGGGGTCCTTGAACTTCTCGTCCAGCGCCTCCTCGTTCATGCGCTTGCGGTGCGGCACGATGTCGATACCCAGCGTCGCCATCTGCTCAATCTCGTTCTGCCCCGGCGACACCACCACTGCGATATCGGTCTTATCGTCCTTCGGCCAGTATTTACGCACCTTGTCATACATGCGCAGGGCGGTCACTTTGTCGATGGATACCACCATCGCCTTGCCCTGAAAACCACGCCCGAGGAAATGCCTCACGATGTCCTTTGCCACCGTATCCAACCGGTCATCGCGGGTGATGAGGTGATACTGCCGCCCCAACTCGCGCTCCAGTTTCTTCTCCGCCTCTTCGGAAAGATCGGCGTTTTCGATCAATTCATAGATGTCGTCGTTCAAGTCGGGATTATCGAGATGCAGCTCCGGTGTGCGATTCTCGTAAAACAGCGGCACGGTCGCACCGTCCTCGACGGATTGCTGGAAGTCATAAATAGAAACGTAATCGCCAAACACCTCGCGCGTGCGCTCCTCCCCCGCGATCAAGGGCGTACCGGTGAACGCTACGAACATTGCATTTGGCAGCGCGGCGCGCATGTTCAGCGCCAGCGTGTCGTACTGGCTGCGGTGCGCTTCGTCGGTCAGGACGATCACATCGCGCCGGTCGCACAGCATCTCGGGCGTTTGAAACTTGTGGATTAGTGTGAACACATAGCGGTTATTGCCGCCCAATAGCTCGCGCAATTGCGCGCCGCTTTGCGCGTGGCTGACCTGCGCATCGCTCACTGCGCCGCAGGCGGCGAATGTCTTGGCGATTTGCTCGTCCAGCTCCACCCGGTCGGTGACAACCACGAACGTCCAATTACCCGGCACTTTGCGCAGCACCTTCTGCGCGAAGAACACCATGGAAAAGCTCTTGCCGGAGCCCTGCGTCTGCCAAAATACACCGCCGCGCCCGTGTCCCTCTTCGCGCGCTTTGAGCATGGCGCGAATGGCATTGTTCACGCCGATGAATTGATGGTTCTGCCCGATGATCTTGGTTAGGCCACTCTTATGCGCGGAGAACAGCGTGTAGTTCTCCACCATATCCAGCAGGCGCGAAGGCTCGCACAACCCACGCAGCATCACCTCCAGCGATACGCGGCGCGGCTCATCTTCACGCTCGATACGCTTCCAGTCGAAGAAGCGTTCCCAGTCGGCGGTGAGAGAGCCAACGCGGCTATCCGTGCCGTTGGAAGCAATCAGCAAGGCATTCGACCAGAACAATGCCGGGATGCCATTTTGCGCATGTTTATAGCTGGTGAGATTGCCGTCAAAGGCTTGCTTGGCGGGCACGCCCGGCTTCTTCAGCTCGATCACCACCCACGGCAGGCCGTTCACGAAACCGATCAAGTCCGGGCGGCAGGTGTAGAGCTGGCCAACGATAGTCATTTGGCTCACCAGCAAGAAATCGTTGGCAGAGGGGCTATCCCAATCCACGACCCGCACTCGTTCGGTCTTTAGTCCGCCCTTGATCGCGTCTGGTACAGATACCTTCACCCCATCGCGCATCAATTGCCACAGCTCGCGGTTCGCGGCGGCAGGTGTCATCGCCGAACGGTCGCGTGACAACTCATCCACGGCGGCGGTGATTGCTTCGGGTGGCAGGGATGGGTTTAGTCGCGCCAATGCACTGCGCAAACGCGCACCCAGCACCACCTCGGATTTCGTCTCGCGCCCTAAGTGGCTCCCCTCGCCCGCTTGCGGGACTGCGGAAGGGTCGCTGCGCAGCAGCGGGGAACCCACCGGCGTACTCCTTGCGGGTGAAGGGGCCGGAGGAGAGGGCATATTGCCCATCACCTCATCCGAAGCCGATAGCGTCTCCCAGCCCAACTCAGCAAAAAGCTGGATGGCGGGTTGCTCGACGAGCAAATCCTCGGTGTAGGTATGAACGCTCATTACATTAAATGCCCATCAGATTAAATTTCTATACAAGCCTTAATCGTGCGTGATTCCAAGCAGTCTTGGCATTAGGAATTACCATAAATATCAATGGCCTATGAAAACAAGGTGCAGCCAAACTTCATTTCTAACGACAATTTCAGCTTGATTCCTGCTCTTTCCAGAGATAGAAACGGTGCCGCTTCTCTCCCTCTTTCTCGATCAAATTATCGGACAACATTTTTTCTATCTCGGCGCGGACAGTGCGATAAGGAATTTCCGATCCGATGCGCTGATGTATCTCTGGGCCCTTGGCGCGACCATATTTTTTCAAGTCGCTTAAAATCAATTCGCGCAAGCGGTGCTGCTCAATAGGGCGTAGTGTCGTGTTGCCCTTGTATTCAAATTTCCGCAGAACATCGGGAGCCACTGAATACTGCGTAGCCTTGGTCTTGCCGCTGGCAACTAAAATACCCCATTCCCGCAGTCGACCTATCCAAGCTTGTACATCGTCTTCACGATGCAAGGCCAACAGTTTTTGCAACTCAAGAGCAGATAGCGCCTCATGCTGAGCAATCATGCCCAGCGCAATAATTTCTTTCGTAGTTAATTTAAATGCCTGGTCTTGGTCAGCCTTGGCAACAAAATCGATTACCTCAGGCCTTAGGATGCGCTTATGGACAATCACCTTCACCCGATCGTCACCTTCCTCCACAATCGGAGCCGGTCGACCGCTTGCCAGCAACGACTGGAAAATCAAGTCATAACCAGACCCCTCGCGCTCCATCAGTTTCAGGTCATAAAAAACTTTGGCGAGATGAGGGTTGCGTTGCGACGACGTGTGCAAAATATTGCTCGGCGTTACGCCCACCGGCAAAGTACCGGGGTTATGGATTTCCATCCGATCCGGGTACAACAAAATAAAAATGTCCCCTCGCATCGTATAGGGTCGATGAACCAATGCATTCGCCAGCAGCTCTCGCACCACTCGCTCGTCGTAATGTGGCACGCTCTTGCGGAATAGCCCATTAGGCAACTCGTAAAATTCGCGCCAATCCGGTACCTCACGCCACACCGCCTCGATCAACTCCAACGGATTCAGGTTAAAGTCGTCCCATACATGCTTCTGTACCTTATTGCCCAACTCGTCATACTTGATGTACTGAATCTGCGGACTGTAATGCAATGCGGCCCGGCTCTGGCGCGTCCCCAGCCACAGCACCCCAAGATTGGTCAGCTTGCCTTCACGGGCAAACAAATAATGCTCCATCAATTCAGCCATTGATTTTTGTTTGACGAAATCCGAGACGCGATCAGATTGCCGCATCTGTCGCACAAAATCGGTCAGTTTGTTTTCATCGCAATCGGCCTCTGCATCCTGCCGCGTCAATTGTAATTCCCAGGTAAATGCACTCTTGTCTGCAAACAGACGCCCCAGGTCATCCGGCATCAAGCGTTTTGTTTCATCTGATACACGGATGAAGTAGCTCCCGTCGCTCGTGGCGGCAATCGTTTGCTGACTCGGCAATACCCGCAATTCGACATATTCCCCGCCATTGTCAGCTTTCACCTTGCTGGCAATCACCGCCACATTCACCGTCAATTGCCCGATGCGTTTACGTAGTGACTCTGGCATATCATCCGGCACGCGCTGATCAGCGGGCGGCAGCAGGTCAGCATCTTCAATACCTAACGCAATCAACCCGCCTGCTGCATTGGCAAAACCCACACAATCCGCCGCCAGTGAGCGTGCATCTTTATGCTTACCAAGCGTGTAGCGAATCGACTTTTTATCCAGCAGCTGATGTTCTTTCATAGCGTGAATTCCAGAGAGTTCGGCTCTACCTGCCTCTGCAGTTGGACAAGGCAGACAGATGCTCTGCCAAGCGCTTCTTGTCAGATGACAGAGCAGCTTTCCAATCCAACTCATTTAATTCGTGCCGAGGCGCCTCAAGGCTTCCCATCAACAAAGCAAGAGCACGATTTAACCAATTCTTCATTTTGACGTTTTCAACTTAAATAAGAATGTTTAATAAATCGACCAGTTAGCATTATGGTGCGTTTCGATCATAAATAAAGCCAGCCTTACCTCAGGCGCTGTATTTCCAGCGGCGAGGACAGAGCCGCATCATTGCCGCACTTGTTCGCTGTCCTCATATTTTCTTTCTCGATTCCCAAGTTTGCAGCAGGAACGTGGCCATTGTGCCCGAAAGATTTACAGCGAGTTCCGCATGACGCGGCAAGGGCTTCGTTCCAGAGCTCCCTTTACCATGCGCGTCGCTATGCCGATTCCTCAAAGAGCCCAAACCCTCAACGACTGTCTGGCAACCGCCGAGTATCTGCTTGAACAACTGCTCCGTGTGTTGGCTTGGCGAAAGGTTAAGCTGCTTGGCTGTCAGCGTGTATAGCTTGGGCAAATCAGCGCTGTCGTCATACGTCGCATCCGCCACGTCTAGAATGTGTTTGCACACCGATTCAAGGAGCGTGCGGGCCGCAGTAATCGCACCTTCAGGGTCGGAACTCCTGCGCTCCAATGCCTTGTGCCAAGCCTCCTGAACGAATGCCGAGCTGACGGCCTGTACTGTGGCTGAAATTGCCGCATCGCTGGGCGTGCGGAATTCCGTTTCAAGCTTCGTCAGAAGCGGATCGAATTCGACCCGTAGATACTCGCGCCGATCTGCATAACTATTAAACTTGGGTTTTATAAATCCCCAGAACTCAGAAAGATCACGGCACACACGAACACATTGAGGCAACATTTTCTCGATGCGTGGAAACGCAGTAAGTTCGCGGCGCAAACGTTTGTAATCCTTATCATCGCCGAGCCCGCCTGTCGCGCGAGAAATCAACATCGCCTTCAATAACTCAACGCTGCTAATATTCTCTTCGTTCATCGCTCTATCTTTAACTTCGTAACGATATAGCCCAAATTGTGCAGCGCCTTAACTGCATGCTTAAAGCTGACCTTGCTGAAAAAGGGCAGTTCCAAAGCACCTTTCTCTTTGCTCATAACCGCAATGCAAATCTCAAAGTCTTTGGGCTGTGGTTGCGCCACAGTGTCCGCGAATTTAAATTCGTGGGGCAACAATTTATTAACATCTTCGCGAAATTCTGCCTCATGAAGAAAGCAATCACCCGAAACTAAAGCCTGCGAAAAAAGATGGCTCAGCACGCTCGAACCACCATATTTCTTGACGTGAATAATCTCCTTATTTTTGGAATAGAGATCACAAAATTCCACACTACTTCGCCTGCCTCCAATCATGACCAATTTTCGATCCATCAAAGCAAAATCCGATGAAGCCGCCGCGACCGCTTCCAAGTACTCTGGCTCCTTTTTCAACCCATGTGGTGGCAATGCGACTTTCGAGTCTGGAATGGATTTATAGAACTGATCCACTTCAGTCACATAATTCGCTTCAATGTGGTACCAGTCCCCGTCATTCAAGATGAATTTCTTTTGATCCAAATCTATTTCCGCATTTAAGCACCGGTATACGCTCCAATGCGAAACTGGCCTGCCGTCTTGCCAATAGATGAATATATTTTTGTTCTTTAGTTGAGTGGCGGAAAGATCTTTCGAAATTTTAGTGACCGTGACCCACTCGTGAATATCCAAATCCTGATAAAAGACTGGCCCTGACTTATCTGGCTGCTCCTCTTTATGCTTGAATGCAAAACCCTCAATTTCCTCCCACGAAACCACTTCCGGGATAGCTAACCATAATTTCTGGAAATCGTTGTCGAGTATCCTGCGCGCAAGTTCTTGATCCAGCTTCTCGGTAACGTCTTTATCTCTTTCTTCCCTGATTTTTTCCAGCCAAGGATACCGCTCCTTATACTTCGTATCGGCAAAAGCCGTGTAAAGACGTTTTGCCACATCCCAGAATACGTCAATTGACACTTTGGTATGGATCGTTACCGAATCACGCCCAGATAATGTTTCCTGTTCTTCGCCATCTGCTGTTGTTGCCTTTGCGGTGGCAGAGCGGAGCAAGTCAATATCGTTATCAAACTCGAAGCTGGCCAACTCTATATCTCGTGTGGCCTGTTCTTTCGAATGCAGAGAAATATGACTGATATTGGTTTTGTCTATGGACTTTATTGCCAATGGATCACCAAGATTCAATGTAACAATTAGTCCGAAGTTTCTCTCATATGCGTGTTCATCTATGAGATGACGCGCATAACCGAAGGTGAAACAAAACCACCTACCGTCTAGCTTCAAAACAAATAGTCCCTTTGAGCTTTGATTCTTGATCGTGGCCGCATCAAACCCTTGGACGTGTTGAAAGATGGATACCCAAGATGGGGTGCTCTGAAAGCCTCCTTTATAAATTAGCTGACCAAGCTTTCCCCCGTCTGTTTTAACTTCAACGACCTTGAACTCATTAAACTTCAGAAAGTCCTTTGGTTCCGCATACCCTTCCTTTATCAGGAAAACGGTTAACTTGTGCTTTTTGCTCTTATCAGTAGCACTCATTAAATGGCCTCCGAAACTGCATCAGATAGTGAGACCTGCCCCGACAGCAAACGCGGCAGAAGCAGGTCGCGGGTGCGGCGGAGGTTTTCCATCCTCGCGGTCAGACTTTCCATCATTTCAAAGATTGGAGTCACCTGTGCCGTGAAGATATTCAGAACCTGCTCAGGCACGTATATCGCTTCAAGCTGTGCCAAATCTTTGGGGTACACATGAGGCTGTGCCGATCCTCTTTGCAGGTGTGTGACTTCTGATCGACGATGATCTAGCCACAAGTAGATGTAGTAGATGTGCGGGGTGGTTGACGAATCGATATAGGAGCAGTCGGAAGCCCACACGTCGATGTGGTACAGGTTTACGTATCCTGCATTAGCGCCTGATGCGCTAATCGTGATGACGGGCCGCTTGGTATTAGGCGTGTCGTGGAAATAGGCTGGGGCTACTCCGCCCGCGACTACAGGAACGTCACCGGGGCGGATCGTCTTCTTAGTGATGTTCTTCCCCTTCTTGATCTCCACCACGTTACCTAGGTTGGTCACCTCCCACCCCTGCGGAATCTCACCGAGGGGGGATGCGACTCGGGGGTGATTTTCGTGGCCGGGGAAGCGGAAGTGGACGAACCACTCGCGGTAGAGGTTGCGCGCCATCTCTTCCAGAATGCGAATGCGCCGCTGGCTGTTCTCGATGAGTTCGTCGTAGGCCGACAGGATGCCCGCGATACGTTGCTGGACGGGGAGCGGGGGAACACGCACCTCAATGTTCTCGAACGTCGATTTGTTGACGTTCTCCCGGCCAGAAGCTGAGCCGCCATTTAACTGCTTGACCTCGGGTATCGAATACTTGAGAAGGTAGTAAACGAAAACTGGGTCGTGCTGTTCTTGGTCTACTATTACGCTATTAATTTGTTGATTCGTAAAGCTGGGACGTGTTGTAAGCCCGAGCTTGCCAATCGTCCCGATGCAAACCACGCATGGTGTGTTTGCCGGAAGTAGACGGCTATATTGTGTCTGGGCACCAATAACTGAAATCTCCGTCTCAGTCTCGAAAACCTTGCGCCGGCCTTCGTGAAGATCGGGAGGTTTGATAAAAGGATAACCCCTACCAAAATTTTCAGGCTTGAGCGTCGACGGCGTAGATCCTGTTGTGACTTTACCGAGATCTTTGAGTTTCGTTAGTTTCCACATACTCAGGCATCAAGAAGTAAGGATACGTTACAAGCAATGGTCTGCTCCAGTTCCCGCGCCTGGACGTTCAGTGATTCCAGTTCCTCGTTCAGTGTTTCTAGTTGTTCCTTGAAGCCCTCGTCGTTGACCGCCTCGCCCGGTGCGACGCCCACGTAGCGGCCGGGGTTGAGCGACCAGCCTTGGGCCTCTATCTCCTGAATGGTCGCCGCCTTGCACAGACCCGGCACATCCGAGTAGGCGGGCTTCTTGCCGAAGACTTCCTTGATCTTGGCTGCGGCCTCATCGCCGCCCATGGTGGTGTCGAGCTGCTCCCCGCGATAGAGCCGCACCAGGTTGGCGATGAAGCCGATCTGCGCGGCTGTCCAGTCGCGGTGGGCGCGACCCACCTGCCGGTAGATGTGGCGGGCGTCGATGAAGAGCACGGTGTCGGCGCGCTTGGTCTTGGCTTTGCCCTTGCCCTTGTCGAAGAACCACAGTGTGCAGGGCAGCGTGACGGTGTAGAACATATTGGTGCCTGCTGCGACTATGACGTCCACTGCCCGTGCTTCGATCAGCTTTTGCCGCAGTTCCTGCTCGGAGGTGCGGGCATCGGAGGCCGAGTTGGCCATGACGAAGCCGGCGCGGCCTTTCGCATTCAGCGCCGAGTAGAACAACTGAATCCACAGGTAGTTGGCGTTGTCGGTGCGCGGCAGGCCGAAGGGAAAGCGGCGTCCTGCGCCCACGTCCGAGGCCAGCCTATCCTTGTCCACGGCGTTGACGTTGAACGGCGGATTGGCGAGGACGAAATCGAATTTGCCGACGGCTTCGTGCGGGTCGTCGTAGTAACTGTTGATGTGCCCGCCGTGGCGGATGTCGCCTTCGAGACCGTGGATGGCGAGGTTCATGCGCGCCAGGCGTCCGGTGTCGTCGGTTTTTTCCACGCCGTGGATGAGAAGCTCATCGGCAGGGTTGTGACTAACTTGCTTCCCCTCTCCCCCAGCCCCTCTCCCGCTTGCGGGCGAGGGGAGTTTGCGTTGGTGCTCGGACACGAAGCGCGCGCTCTGCACGAACATGCCGCCGGAGCCGCAGGCGGGATCGAGGATGCGCCCGTGGAACGGCTCGATCACTTCGACCAGTAGGCGCACGATGGAACTGGGGGTGTAGAACTCGCCGCCCTTTTGCCCTTCGGTGCGGGCGAACTGGCCGAGGAAGTATTCGTAGATGCGGCCGAAGGCATCGTAGTCGAGGCTGACGGGAATCTCGGAGACTTTCTTCAGCAGTTCTTTTAGCAGGGTGCTGGTGAAGATTTGATAAGTGCGCGGCAGCACGCCCGCCAGTTGCGGATTGTGCTTTTCGATTTCCGTCATCGCATCGTTGATCACCTGCCCGACGTTTGCGCCTTCTGGCAGGTTGAGCAGGTGGTCAAAGCGCGCGGCGTCTGGTAGGTAGATCACGCCTTCGGCGTGGTAGGCGGCGGGATCGTCGGCACGGTTGCTTGCACGGCGATTCCCCCTCTCCCCCTGCCCCTCTCCCACGGGGGGAGAGGGGAGTAAGGCAGTGCGGCGCTGAGCAAAACGAGTTTCGGCAAACAGCAGGAAGATGAGGCCGAGCACCGGCGCGGAATACTGTGCCGCAGTCAGCCCGGAGTTGGCTCGGAACTGGTCTGCGGCATTCCACAGGCGCTTTTCAAGAGTATCGCTGGCGGTATCTCGTTCGGAGGGGGCGATCCAATGCATTCGTGTTCTCTATCAGCATGTTTTAGTTATCGGGGGATGCTAACACGAAGGAGGAACGAGCCATATATGCCCAGCCCCTACCCCATCCACCGCATCATCAGCGGCACGAGCAGCGCTGTAATCAAGCCATTCAAGCCCATGGCCAACCCTGAAAACATCTCCGCGAAGGCGATCCAGTGAATGTTTTGATTTGTCGAGGATATTTAAAACCTGGGTCCCCGCCTACGCGGGGACGACGGACTTTTTCAGAGCTTCCCTAATCGAAATTCACCCCGCCTGCCCAAACCGCTCACACAAACTCTTCACCGCCTCGCGCTCGCCACGAATGCGCATGAACGCGCCTTCGTTGTCGGCGCGCTCTTCCAGCACTTCGCAACTCGCAAAGATTTCCCCGCGCAGTTGCTGTGCCGACCAGGGCAGGAAAAGTTCGCCCTCGATGCGATCGCGCTGGAAAAACGCGATGATCGCCTCGCGTAATTTCGCGACATCGCCGCTGCGGCGCGCGCTCATCACGATGCAATCGGGATACTGCGCACGCAGCGCCGCTTCGCGTTCGGCTTCTGCTACTGTATCGCCGACGTGGTCGATTTTGTTGAAGACGCGGATGCGCGGCACGGCCTCTGCGCCGATCTCCTTGAGCACCGTGTCGGTTACCTCGCGCTGCCGTTCATAGCCGGGATCGCTCGCGTCGATGACGTGGAGCAACAGCGAGGCATCGAGCGCCTCGTCAAGCGTCGATTTGAACGACGCGACAAGCCCGTGTGGCAGGTTCTTGATGAAGCCGACGGTGTCGCTGACCAGCACGCGCGGCATGCTCTCTGGCTGGAGGGCACGCACGGTGGTGTCGAGCGTGGCGAAGAGTTTGTTTTCGACCAGCACCTCGCTGCCGGTGAG
>JBBTCZ010000039.1:0-102975 GCA_038042985.1 Pseudomonadota bacterium | reverse complement strand
GGCTCACGGCATAGGTCAACGTACTCCAATTGTTTGCGCCATAGGAAAGTTGGACTGTGCCGGGCAGTACGGGGGACGCTGCATTCACGCTATCCAACTTGGCCAGCGCCTCCCCGTCATCCGCTGTGAGCGTCGGCGCACTCCCCGAACCCATACGCAGGCCGCCTGAGGTGGAAGCGCCGGAAAGCACGATGAACAAATTGCTCCCCATCGATTTGATGGATTCGTTAATGGTAGTGCGCGCACCTTGGCCGATGCCGAGCATGACCACGACCGCGCCGACGCCAATGATCATGCCCAACATGGTGAGGCCGGTACGGAGCTTGTTCTGCCCCATGGCGCTCCAGGCTTCGTAGATGATGGAGAGTAAATTCATTCTGTATTGACCTGCGTTTGATCTTGCACTACATGCCCATCCACAATCCGGATCAAGCGCTTGGCATAGCGGGCGATATCGTTTTCATGCGTTACCAGCACGATGGTGATGCCTTGTTCGCGATTGAGTTTTGCAAAAATATCCATGATCTCGCGGCTGGTGTGTGAGTCAAGATTGCCGGTGGGTTCGTCCGCCAGGATTAATCGTGGTTGGTTAACGAGCGCACGTGCGATGGCCACGCGCTGCTGTTGCCCGCCGGACATACGATTGGGCAGGCTATGCACATATCTGCCCAAGCCGGTTAATTCCAACATCGCTGCCGCGCGGCTACGCCGCTCGGACTTGGAGATATTTGAATAAAGTAAAGGCAGGCCCACATTATCCAGCGCCGAAATGCGCTTCAATAAGTTGAAGCCCTGAAACACGAAGCCGATGGTCTGATTACGCACCAAGGCCAACTCATCCGGTTCGAGTGTGGTCACATCTCGCCCATCTAAGTGGTAGTGGCCACCACTGGGGGTGTCGAGGCAGCCGATGAGATTCATGAGGGTGGATTTACCCGAGCCGGAGGGCCCCATGATGGCAACGAATTCACCCTGCTCGATGTTCAGCGTAATGCCGTCCAGCACTTGGGGCACCGGCTGATCGGCGGCACTCGGGTATTGCTTGCTGATGCGATCAAGCTGAATCAGCGGCATTAGAACATCCTAAAACTAAACGAGCTCTTTTCTTTGCTTTTCTTCTGCACGGTATCTTTAGTCACCAGCACCACACCTGCTTTGAGATCGCCTTCGACAATCTCCGTATTGGCGCCGTCCGTGATGCCGAGTTTCACTTTCACCGGAACCAACTTGTCGTCTTTTTCCAAGCGGTAGACCTGGGTAGAGTCCTCTTTTTTCTTGCGCTCACGTTTGTTATTTTTGTCGCCCTCTTCCTCGGGTGCTTCGGGTTTGAAGCGCAGCGTGGCGTTAGCAACCCGTAATACTTGCTTGCGATCCGCCACGGCGATTTTTACATGGGCGGTCATCCCGGGTAGCAGTTGGCCCTCGCTATTATCCACACCGACGACCACATTGTAGGTCACCACATTCTGCTGCACCGTGGGGTTTAACCGGATTTGTTTTACTTTGCCTTTAAAG
This sequence comes from Pseudomonadota bacterium, assembly GCA_038042985.1. Lineage (GTDB taxonomy): Bacteria > Pseudomonadota > Gammaproteobacteria > Burkholderiales > Thiobacteraceae > RBG-16-58-11. The sequence continues at coordinate 101,460 of JBBTCZ010000039.1, read as the reverse complement.
TTTTTGTCTTGAAAGGCATCGACCGTAAAGCGCACGGCTTGGCCCACAAAAATGGTGCCGACATCAGCTTCCGCCACGCTGGAATCAATCTGCATATCGCGCAGATCTTTGGCGATTTGAAATAAAGTGGGCGTCTGGAAACTGGCTGCGACGGTCTGCCCGACATCGATACTGCGCGCCACGACCACGCCCGCGATCGGGGAGCGGATCACGGCATAGCGCAGGTTAATGCGATCGCGCTCGACTTGTGCGCGCGCCAACCGTGCTTGCGCCTGCGCCGCCTCAAACGCTTGCGCGGCTTCATCCATCGCGGTTTGCGAGATGAAGTTTTTAGCCAGCAATTCGCGTGCACGCTTTTCTTTTGCTTGGGCCAGCTTCAGCCCTGCGTCGCTATTGGCTTGATTGGCCTCGCTTTGATGCAGGGCTGCTTGGAACAGCGAGGGGTCCAACTCCGCCAGCACTTGACCCGGCGTCACTGTGTCATTGAAATCGACATACAAGCGTTTCACTGTGCCCGATACTTGCGTCCCCACATTCACCAGCACCACGGGGTTGAGCGTGCCGTTCGCGGTGATGACTTGATGAATATCACCCACATCCGCCACTTGGGTTTTGTAGCGGGCTTGGGCTTTATCTTTCCCAACAAATGCAAAGTAAGCGCCACCGCCGAGCGCCAAGACGGCGATCAACCCCAACCACCCTTTGCGCGTGAACAGCGCCTTTAATTTTTGCATAATCGGTGAGACCTGGTTTATCCGAACAAGTGCCCGTCGCACGAATGAAAAGGGGGCCCTCGGCCCCCTTTTCATTCCCTGAGCAAGTGCCCTGTGTGTGCTTACTCCTGCATGCCCGGGTTCTTGCCCATGCCGATGATTTTCGGCTGGTTGAGCTTAACCTTCTTGATGACTTTCACGCTCTTCAGGTATTCGGCCACCACATCCCAGATCGGGGTGCCGGTGACGTTCTCTTGCACTGAGGCCCAGCCCGCCACCAGATATTTCTTGCTGGAATCGACCGGCTTGCCGCGCAGCACCATATTGCTGATGCGACGGCCCGCTTTCTCATTCGGGTTGCAGGTGTACTGCAAGCCGCCCACGCGCACCATATCGCCACCCTGTTGATAATACGGATCCGGGTTGAATAGATTGTCGCCTACGTCTTCCAGCACTTCCTTGATCTGCTGGCCGGTCATCTCATTGAGCGTGGTCGCGGGATAGGTGATGCAAGTCTGATCCAACACGCGCTCCATCGTGATGGTGTCACCCGGCAGCAAGCTGGTGCCCCAGCGGAAGCCGGGCGAGAACGCCATATCGGCGCCCTTCACTTCGATCAGCGCATCGACGATGACCTGATCGAAGGTGCCGTTGAAGTTGCCGCGTCGATACAGAAAATCCTCAGTGACGGCGAGTTTTTCGTTGAGCTTGGCTTCGTAAGGCGCGCGTACTTTTTTGATGTACTCCGCCATCGGCTTGTCCGCCTCGATGAGGTTGGAGAACACCGGCAGCAGACGATATTTGTAGCCAACAACTTTGCCGTTTTTGACATCCAAATCCATCACGCCGAGGAACTTGCCGTTGGAACCGGCATTGGTCACCAGCGTCGTGCCCTTAGCATTTTTAACCGGAATCGCTTGCGGGATAGCGTCGTGCGTGTGGCCGCCGAAAATCACGTCCACACCGGTGACGCGCGTCGCCATTTTGAGATCCACGTCCATACCGTTGTGCGACAACACGACGACCACTTTCGCACCTTTGCTGCGCGCCTCGTTCACAAATTTTTGCAGACTGTCGTCCTGAATGCCGAAAGTCCAGTCCGGCGTGAAATGGCGCGGATTGGCCACCGGGGTGTAGGGGAAAGCTTGGCCGATAATGGCGACCGGGACGCCGTTCACATTTTTGATCACGTAGGGCTTGAACACCTGATCACCGAAGTCGGCGGTCTTGACGTTCTGCGCCACAAAATCGACCGAACCCTTGAAGTCCTTTTCGACGATTTCCTTCACGCGCTCGGCGCCCAGGGTGAATTCCCAGTGCGGCGCCATCACATTCACGCCCAGCATTTTCTGCGCACCCACCATGTCGGCGCCATTGGTCCAATATGCGGTGCCGGAACCCTGCCAGGTATCGCCCGAATCCAGCAGCAAGGAACCGGGACGTTGCGAACGGATATTTTTAATCAGGGTGGCGAGATGCGCGAAGCCGCCCACCTTGCCATAGGTTTTGGCTGCGGCGGCAAAATCCAGATAGGTAAACGCGTGCGCATCGATCGAGCCGGGCTTGATGCCGTAGGCCTTCAGAAAATGATCGCCCACCAGATGCGGCGCCTTGCCATACGCACCGCCGACACCGATATTCACACTCGGCTCGCGGAAATACACCGGCAGCAACTGTGCATGGCAGTCGGTAAAGTGCATGAAACTGACATTGCCGAATTTAGGCAACTCGTAAAAGTTTTTCGGCACCTCGCCGGCCAGCGCCTGACGGCTATCCAGTGCCATACCGCTTGCGGCGGCAACCGCCAACACTTCAAGAAATTCACGACGGGTCATCGACATCATTCAGCTCCTGCAAAAAATCCAAGTGTGATAGTAATCGCCTTGTTTAGGCTTTAATTTTGTTAACGCTATAAAAAAACAAGGCTTGCGGGGTTAACCAACAAGCCTTGTTCAACATGCATGACGAACTTATTTACGGAATACCGGAGTCTGCATGGGCAGTCCGTTGCTCATATAAGAGTGGAAATACTCCAGGTTGTTGTACTCTGCGCTACCTGGCTTGAAGGGTACGACACGTATGTTTTTGTTGCATTGCACATAGCGCGCCTGCAAAGTCGTCACGCTATCCCCGCCGCGAAACTCGGGCCAATGCACAGCGTGCCCCAGCGCAGGTGACAATAACTCGGTGCGTAAAGTCGTCCCTACCTGGTGAATATGACAAGAAGCGCAGGAAAAGTTGAGTTGGCCACGGCGCTGATAAAACTGCACCTTGCCCTTCTCATATGCCGCAAGCGCCTTCGCGCCTTCGACCTTGACGCTCATTTTCATGCCGTCGGATAAGCTGCGCGAATAAGCCGTCAACAGGCCCATGGTCTTCATGTCATCGTAGGCAAACTCATCTTCGCCATTGGCCTTACGGCAGGAATTAATCGCCATTTCGTAAGTTACGACTTTGCCTAATTTCTCGTCAAAATAAGGAAAATGACCAGCCATGTTTTTTCCCACATTGCCGCAGTCCGCGTATTTCTTGCCATTCTTGAATGGCGTTTCCCACATTTTCTTGGCCTTATCGACCTCAGAATCATAAGGCGGAAATTCCATAATAGCCTTGTATTGATCGAGTGCGTCCTGGCTTAAGGCCAGTGCGCCGTTCACATAATCATCAAATTTAAGATTGGGGAATTTGTTCTTATAATATTCCAGGACTTCTTTACGGTCTTGCTCCGGGGTGGCGGAAGCATTCAGCGCGCCAAACAACAAACTGGCGCCGAAAACGGCCAATAATATTTTCTTCATTGCGTTCTCCTCTTAAAATCAGGAGCCGGTTGGGGGAAACCCCAACCGGCGCTGGCTTGCTTTAGGCTACGACAGCCTCGGCATGGTTTTTATCGCCTTTATTGTCCGCCCAACTCACGACTACTTTGTCGCCGGCTTTTGCGCCCTTAACCTTGAATCCCAGGAACGGGTTCTTGGAAACGGCTTGGCTCCACTGCGCATCCAGCACGGTTTTGCCGTTTACCTGCGCGGTGACGGTCTGAATAAAATGGGCCGGGACAACTTGGCCGGTCTTGGCGTCTTTGCGCTGACCGGTTTCCATCGGGTGATTCATCAGCACTTTGACGTTGGCGGAGTCGCCTTCGGCTTGTGCGCGGATTTTCATCGGTTCTGCCATGTTCGTATCCTCTCAGTGTATTCGGGTTAGCGTCGTGATTCGGGGGCTGATTAGCCGCCGCAACCACCGATGGTCACTTTAACTTCCTTAACTGCGGTGAAGGTCTTACCGCCCGCTTTCACGAGCACGCGCACGTTGGAAGTTTGACCCATTTTGATGCGGGTGCTGACATAGCCATCCGCGCCATTGGCCAGATCGAAATTCGCGGTCAAGGGGTTCGCATTTTTCTCCACCATCAGCGCAATGCTGCTGGTGCCAGCGATTTTGCTGGTTACTTCGACCGGTACCACTGCGCCGTTTTCCGCGATATCTGGTGCCTTGATGGTGATGTCTTTGCTGTCGGCAGCACCGCTGGCATTGAGCACCTTCAACGCGTCAGGCATGCCTTTGGCGTCAAATGCAGCTTTGTTCCATTCTGCCGCAAGTACTTCGGTCGGCTTCAACAAGCCCGCGGCCACTGCAACGGCTACGGTACCTGCCGCGCCGGCGCCTTTTAAAAATGTTCTGCGTTTCGTGTTCATAACTACTCCTTCTAACAAAATTGGCTAACTAAATATTAGGCGAACGAAATCAGGGGAAAAGTTAAAGGCCATGCACGTAATCGGTGACCAAGTCGATTTCCTTCTCCGTCAAGATCAGATGCTTGCCGAACGGCGGCATCGTGCTTAAGGAATTAACCTTGGTCGCATCCCAAATCTGGGCACGTAACTTTGCCTTGTCCGGAAAGCGCGCTTTCATCGCAATCAGGGGAGGCGCAATGTTCGCGTTGGTCACGACTTTGGGGTCGCCAGGGATCAAATGGCAAGCCATGCAATTGCCCTTTCTGTTATTTAAGGCAACATCCTGACCGGTGGGCTCTTTGGCCTTTTCCGCCGCCTTATCCTGCGCGTAACCAGTTGTCGACAGCATGATGCCAACGATGCTGGCAGCTAACATGAGCTTGGTGCTCTTCGGCATTGTTTCCTCCTTCAAAATTATGTTTTAGATTGATCGGTGTTCCGATCCTACCGAGCTAACATCAATTTGATTTAAAGCTACCCGGCGACGCCATTCGGACAATGGATGTTGGTAAGGATAACCAATGTTTGCGCCACCACGCAAGCCATTTGAAGGCTGTTTTACTAGATAGTTCCTCATTAATCTCTTTCTGCGCCTACTACCATAGCTATTTTGAAATATATAAGTATTCTCTAATAAAAAACAAACCGTCGGTGCCTTCAGATATCAATAACGCGCTCATTCGGTGCGGGTGGACACGATCACTTAAGGCCGCTTGGATTCAGCATCCAAAGCTTTGAGTTCTTTCAAGCGCGCCTCGGCGCTGGAGAGTTGATAAAAATCGCCTTCATCGGATTTGAGCGCAATTTGTAGTTGCTCGATCGCGGCCGTGAGGTTGCCGCGCCGGGCGTAGGCTTCGGCCAAAGCGCGATGCGAGTGAAAGCGTTTTTGCAAGGTCGCATAGCCGCGTGCCTGATATTCGTACAGACGGTAATCGTTGGCGCGCGTCTTGAGTTGCTCATTCACGAACTTGATCGTCTCCGCGCCTTGCTTGGCTTGAAGCAGGGTATCGGCATAGTCGTAGATCAGTGCGCGATGGAAAGGAAAGCGCTTCAATGCCGCGCGATAAATTGCCAACGCCGCCGAGTCCTGGCCTTGCGCGCGCTTAAGCTCGGCAGCCAGGGTTTCGATCATCGGATGCGCTGGCGAATTTTTCTGTGCCACGGCCAACTCTTTTTCGGCGCGCTCCAGTTTCTTTGCGCGGGCCAGCGCTGCGGCTAGACCATAGCGCTGAGCGATTTCGTTGTTGAATTTTTTCTCTTTGAGCCCAGTTTCGAATTCGGTGACCGCGTCCTCTGCCCTGCCGGATGCGGCGCGCAGTTTGGCGCGGACCAGTTGATAGTCGAGTGAATCGGGGACTTGCTTATAAGGCGTCTCCGCGAGCCGGTTTTGAATATCCGCTAAGCGATCGGTGGTGAGCGGATGGGTGCGCAGATACACCGGGGCGTTGTTGTCGTAGAGCCGGTTAAATTTGCCCATACGATCAAAAAAGCTTGCCATACCTCGCGGATCCAAGCCGGAATCTTGCATGATCTGAAAACCCACCCGGTCTGCTTCGCGTTCGTTTTCACGCGTGAAGTCGAGCGCATTTTGAATCACGCCCGCTTGCGCTACGGTAGCTGCCGCACTTGCGACTTGGGAATTAGCGCGCGCAGCGAGTATGGACACCGCGATCGCGGCGATCGAGATCAAGCTATTGCGCGACTCTTGCGCCACCATGCGCGAGATATGGCGCTGCGTGACATGCGCGATCTCATGCGCCAACACGCCGGCCAGCTCCGACTCGCTCTGCGCCGTGAGAATCAAGCCGGAATGCACACCGATGTAACCGCCGGGCAGTGCGAAGGCGTTTAGCGTGTTGTCCTGCACCGCGAAGAATTCGAAGTCTTGGCGATTATTCGGGCTCGCCGCCGCGAGCCGATAGCCAAGACCATTCAAATAATCGGCCACTTCGGGGTCATCCAAATAAGCACGGTCGGCGCGAATATCGCGCATGATCGCCTCGCCGATCTTGCGTTCTAATTGGGGAGAAAACACCGATTGCGAAGCTTCGCCCAGATCGGGCAGATTGGTAGCGGCGTTGGCGGGCGAGGTGCAAAACACGCCGAGCACCAATAGGTGGGTAAATTTCATAGTGCTATGATAACGAGTAACGCTCATAAGTTCATTGCCATGCCAAAATCCAAGCCACTCACCCACTTCGATGCGCACGGCCAAGCTCACATGGTTGATGTGGGCAGCAAACCCGAAACCCATCGCGTCGCGCGCGCGTCGGGCCAGATCACTATGCTGCCCGCCACGCTCAAGGTGATTCAATCTGGCACCAGCAAAAAAGGCGACGTGCTCGGCATCGCGCGCATCGCCGCGATCCAGGGGGCCAAGCGCACCTCTGATTTGATCCCGCTCAGCCATCCGATCCCGATCACCAAAATCGATATCGCATTTGAAACGCGGTCGCGCCCGGCGCGCGTGATCTGCCAGGCCACCGTCGAAACCGTGGGCCGCACCGGGGTCGAGATGGAAGCGCTTACCGCCGTCTCCGCCGCCCTGCTCACCATCTACGACATGTGCAAAGCCATCGATCGCGGCATGCAGCTCACCGATATTCGGCTGCTGGAAAAGCGCGGTGGAAAATCCGGGCACTGGCTTGCTGAATGAAATTTTTCCTGGCTTTGTTCTGGACTTTTTTGCTCGGTAGTACGCTGGCTTTTGCCGCGCCGGATTCTAAATCCATCCTGGTCGCCCCCAACGTAGAAATTCCTGTTACGCGCTACCATGCGGGAAAGCGCAACTTGATACTGTGGCTCCCATCGGAAAGGGGGGTGGTTCAGGCCGAGCACGACACCGCTGCAAAATTGGCGCGGCGCGGCTATAGCGTGTGGGTGGCGGATTTATTTGGCGCGCGCTTTCTGCCGGTGGGCCCAAGCAGCGTGGATGAAATTCCCGCCGCCGATGTGGCGGGCTTGATTCAAGCCGCCGCGAAAAAATACCGGAAAATTATCCTGCTCAGCAGCGGGCGCGGCGCGGCGCTCGCGCTGGGTGGTGCGCAACACCGGGGACGACCTATCGCGGGGGTAGTGTTGCTGTTCCCCAATCTTCTGGCCGGCAGCCCCGAAGCAGGCGAAGAAGCCGCCTACCTGCCCCTGACTCGGCAAACGCATTTGCCGATTGCTATTTTGCAAGGTGATAAATCGCCCTGGCACTGGCAACTCGATGCGCTCAAGCAACAACTGGAACAAGGCGGCAGCCGCGTCGTCATCACAACTTTGCCCGGCATGCGCGACCGATTTTATTTCCGCGAAGACGCCCTGCCGCACGAGCGGGAACTCGCCGATCGGCTCGACAGCCTCATAGTCGACGCCATCAAAAGCTTACCCGCCTTGAAAAGGAAATCGCCATGAAATGGGCTGCCGCTGTACTTATCCCGCTTATGCTGAGTATCAGCGCCGCCAACGCCAAGGAACTCAAGCCACTCGCCCCGCGTGATGCGCCCAGTGCGCTGGCGCTGAAGGACCTGGACGGCAAGCCGCACAGCCTGGCCGACTACAAAGGCCGCGTCGTGCTGATTAATTTTTGGGCCACCTGGTGCCCGCCCTGCCGCGCCGAAATGCCCTCGATGCAGCGCTTGAAAGAAGCGTTGAAGGACAAGCCGTTCACCATCCTGGCGGTGGACATGGCCGAATCCGAAGCGGAGGTGCGCCAATTTTTGAAAGACATGAAAGACGCCAAACTCGATTTCACCATCCTCATGGATAAAGACGGCCGTGCGCTCAAGGAATGGAAAGTCTTCGTCTTCCCCACCAGCTACGTGCTGGATGCGGAAGGCAAGCTGCGTTATTCACTGCTGGGTTCGACCGAGTGGGATGAATTCGACACCTTGAAAAAAATCGAAGCGCTGTTGCCGCAGATTCCTGCGCAATAAATTCAATACCTGTTTAAGCGCCATGCGTTTCGCGCTGCAATGATTGGCACCAGCTATACAGCGCGTCATACATCACCATGCCATGCGCGAGCATTTCGTGGTCGTCGCTGAAATTTTTCGATAGCCCCAAGGAAATAGCCAGCAAGCCATGCGCTTGCGGCGACGCTTCGGGCTTGCCGGTGTCGGCCGCGCGCACGATTTCCGCCACGTGATATAGCGCCGGGTCGGTGAGCGCATATTTTTTCAAGAAGGCATCGAAGCTGCACAACTCGCCCACATGCGTCATCTCTACACCGGCGACATCATAGGGCACCGCGCCGGTGTCCGCTGCCACTGCCAACACTTGATCGGACGGCACATACAAAAATTCCGGCGCTGTATCGATAAAGCGCGCGATCAACCACGGGCAAGCGATACGATCGATCTTGGGGCGCTCGCGCGTGACCCACTTCATTTGGCCACCACATCAAAGCCCGCTTCTTTCCAGGCAACGATGCCGCCTTCGATGAAGCGCGCGTTGATGTTCTTGCTGCGTAAATTATCCAGCACCGAATTGCTCACAGAGCCACCACGCACGCAATACAACACGACCTCTTTGTCCTGGGGCAATTGCGCGCTCCAGGTTTCGATTTGCTCGGGGTCGTGCCAGGTTGCGCCCGGCAATTTCGACGCATCGGTATCGAGATCGGATTTGCGCCGCACATCGATCAGGGTGACGCTATTCAAGTTTGATTTCAGGTCTTGGGATTTGATGCTGCGTTCCATTTTTTCCTCCAGAGTTAAATCGATACTAACCATCCAATCGCGCCGCCTGCCAACATTAACGGCAGCGGCCCCCTGCGCCACTTCAACATCAGCAGCACGGTTGCCGCTAACAACACACCGGGCAACCAATCCGGCACAGCCTTGGGCAACATTTGCTGCATGGCCACCGCGATCATGCCGATCACGGCGGGGCTAATGCCTTTCATTGCAGCTTTCATCCAGGTGATGCGTTTGATGCGCTCAAACACCGGCAAGATACTTAACATTAAAATAAACGACGGCAGAAAAATCGCCAGGGCCCCTGCGACCGCGCCAGAAAAGCCCGTGGTTTGATACCCAACAAAAACGGCCACCATCAGGATCGGGCCCGGCGTCAATTGTCCCAAGGCCAGCCCATCTAAAAACTGCTGCTGTGTGAGCCAATGCAATTGATTGACTACCTGATCCTGCATGAAGGCCAGCATACTCAGCCCGCCACCAAAGGAAAACGCACCGACCTTGAAAAAGAACGCGGCGACATCGCGCACACTGGCCGCACCCGTTGCACCGCTGCTGGCGGCAGGCATCAAACCACCCAAGCCATGCAGTGCGGCATACGTCACCACCAGCACCAACACTGCCGCCACACCCCAGCGCCGCGCGCCATAAAACACGACACCCAACGCACCCGCCAGGAGCAGCAGCGGAATGATGCCGATGGGCGTAAACGCCAAGGCCAGCGCTGTCGCAAGTGCTACGACGATTTGCTTCGCATCTTTGATCGCAACGCGTCCCAAGCGCCACACCGCCGCCGCAAAAATCCCCACCACTACGGGCGCTAGACCGTAAAACACCCCACGCATGACCGGCAAGGCCGCGTATTCCACATAGGCTAAAGTCATCGCCAACATAATGAACAAGGCCGGCAACACAAAACACACACCGGCGAGCAAACCACCCCACCAACCCGCGCGCGTATGGCCTAAAAAAATACCCAACTGCGTCGCCCCCGCGCCGGGCAGCATATTCACCAGCGCTAGGCCTTCAACAAAATTTTCCTTCGACAGCCAGCCACGCTTCTCCTGCAACTCGGCCTGCATCATGCCCATGATCGCCGGGCCGCCATAGCTCATGGCGCCCAGCTTGAGAAACACCGCCGTGATTTCTCGCCAGTGGGTGCGCAAGCCGGAAGGGGCGTCCATGGGATTATTAGGCCAGCATGGGTTTGATAAAGGCGTACGCCAGGCCCACCAGCGCGCAAACGCCGATCACCTTCATGATGTCCACCTTGTATTTCCATAGCGCGAGAAATGATGCGATGGCGATCACCACCGGAAACCAATCGAAGGTGCCGGCGAAGGGCGTCGCCGCCGTGCCATGGGGCCAGAAGGTATGCCACGCAAAAAACACGGCCAGGTTGAGAATGACCCCGACCACGGCGGCGGTGATACCCGTCAACGGCGCGGTGAATTTGATCTCATCGCGCGTAGCTTCCACCAGCGGTCCGCCCGCCAGAATGAACAAGAACGAGGGTAAGAAGGTAAAAAAGGTCGCCGCTGCCGCGCCCGCCACACCCGCCGCGATGGGGTTGCTAAACACGCCTTTAGCCACGCCGCCGAGATAGCCGACCCAAGTCACGATCATGATGAGCGGACCCGGTGTGGTCTCGCCCAGCGCCAAGCCATCCATCATCTGCGGCCCGGTGAGCCAGGTGTAATGCTCGACACCGCCTTGATAGACATAGGGCAGCACGGCATAAGCGCCGCCGATGGTGAGAAAAGCCGCCTTAGTGAAGAACTCGCCCATATCGGTCAGCGTTGGCTGGCCACTGATGGCGTACATGGCTGCGAACCAAATCAGCACGAAAGCGATCAGCTTCAGCGCCAGCTTGCCCCAGGAAAATTTGGCATGCGCCGGGGTCGGGGTGTCGTCATCGATCAAAGCCGGGCCATACTCCTTGTTGCTCGCGCCATGCCCACCGCCGCCCTTGAACTTGGCGGGCCAGAACTTGCCGCCAATGGCGCCGAGAATGCCGGCTGCCAGCACGATCCACGGGAAACCGATGTCAAAAAAGAAAATACCGACGAAGGCCAGCGCCGCCATGGCCCACAGCACTTCATTCTTCAGCGCGCGCGAGCCGATGCGCCAGCCCGCGAACAACACCACCGCGACCACCGCCGGCTTGATACCGTAGAAGATGCCCTGCACCAGTGGCACATCGCCAAATGCGAGATAGATGCCGGCCAGTGTCGACAACAACACAAACGACGGCAGGAAAAACAGCACGCCCGCCACCACCGCGCCGCGCACGCCGTGCATCAACCACGCAATATAAATCGCCAACTGAATCGCCTCCGGCCCCGGCAGCAGCATGCAGTAATTTAGTGCGTGCAAATAGCGATGCTCGGAAATCCAACGGCGCTTTTCCACCAACTCCTGATGCATCATGGCAATCTGTCCGGCGGGGCCGCCGAAGCTGATGAAGCCGAGCTTGAGCCAGTATTTGAATGCTTCGCCCAGGGTTACGGGTGCGGGGGCTGCGAGTTTTTCTTCTGTCATGGTGCCTCCTGATTAAAACCTATTTGTAACCACGGATGCACACGGATTAACACGGATGAAAGGCAAACAGGCATTTGGGTTTATCCGTGTTCATCCGTGGCTAAGTTGTTTTCCCAAACGCCACATACAGCCCATCGAACACTGCCGCCGCCGATTCGAGCAGCGCATCATCATTCTTCGCCGACTCGCGCAGCCCCTTCAGCACCGCTTCCAGGCCCACAGCCTCCGGCGGCATCACGCCGCCCACATCGAGGTAATGCACGATGGCGCCGATGCGCATCAGCGCTGCATCTTCTTCCAGCCCGAAACTCACGCCGAGCACCTCGAACGTTACGCGCTGCCCGACGTGGGTAAAGGTCGCTCCGTCGAAATCGAAGCCGAGCGCGCGCTTGGGGCAATCTGCCGGTTTCGCCAGCCATTTGAATTGTGGCTCGGTGTCGATGAAACGTTGAATCAGCCACGCGCTCGCCATGCGGTCGATCCATAATCCCTTGCGCGTTGCCCACAACCGGCCTTGGTAGGCGGCTGCGTCCAGGCGCTGGATGTTGCCGCTGGCCGCGTGCGGGGCATGCGGTTCGTGCGGATTCAAGCGTGCCTCGATGCCCTGCGCGATTTCATCCAGCAAGGCTTGCAATTGCTCGCGCGCCGCGCCGGGAAAATAATCGACTGCGGCGACTGCCGCGAAAGCCTTGCGCGCCTGCATCAACTCGCGCGCCAAGACCGCCGGCGCGCCGCGCTTCTGCTTGCCGCGCAACTTATCCAACACCCGCTTCAGATCGGCATAGTCGTCCGCGCGGTTGAATAGGCGGCGAAACTGCGCGTCCTTTTCTATGTCGTCGATATCCAATGGCAGCAAATGCGCGCTGCCGCCCGCCGCCGTGATTTCTTGCGCCTGCGCCTCGAATGCGCGCTGCATTGCCTCACCCGACGGCAGCAGATATACGCCGTCGCGCAGCACCGCGCAGCCCGCATGCTTCAGCGCGCGCCAGATGCGCATGCGCGCGGTAGCGTTGCGCGTGGGCAAACTCATGATCAGCAACAGCCAATGCATTTTTATGTAGTGTCTATAACAATCAGTAGAATTTATTACATTAACTCGCCCGAACGTCGCCGTAAAGAAAAAACTGATTTGCAAACTATTAAAACATTTGTTTGAATAGCGGCATGCCCACCCCCCTCTCTCCCAAAAAACGCCTGTATGAACATTTCGCCCGGGTCGCCAAGGCGATGGCCAGCCCCGGGCGCTTGGAATTGATGGAAACCCTGGCCCAGGGCGAGCGCGGCGTGGAAGCGCTGGCGCACGCGACCGGCATGTCGACCGCGAATACCTCACATCATTTGCAAACGCTGCGCGACGCGGGGCTAGTGGTCTCGCGTAAGGAAGGCTTGCAAGTCATCTACCGTCTGAGCGACGACCAGATTCCAGGGGTGCTCGCGGGCATCCGCCATGTAGCGGAACGCCAGTCCGCCGAAGTCGAGCGCATTGTGCGCAACAATTTCGCCAGCCGGGACGAGATGACGCCGGTGAAGCGCGAAGAGTTGCTGAAGCTGGTGCGCGCAGGGGAAGCGATCGTGCTCGACGTGCGCCCGGAGGCGGAGTTTCTCGCCGGCCACATCGAAGGCGCTCTGAACGTGCCCGTGGACAAGCTGCCGCGCCTCTTGTCCAAGCTGCCCAAAAAGCAGGAAATCGTCGCCTATTGCCGCGGACCGTATTGCCTGTTCGCCATGGAAGCGGTGGAACAACTGCGCAAGAAAGGCTACCGCGCGCGCCGTCTGGAGGAAGGCTATCCGGAATGGCTGGCGTCGCACTTGCCGGTTAAAAAAGGGACTTAAGCCCTGGATGCTGCTCCGGCCGGCACCCTGCCCACCGCTCGATTTGCGCTTGACAAGGGAAAAAATCCGGCCCATTATTCAAGCGTTCATTTGATTACTTGAGTTAAGAACATTCATTTCCAATCTGACACGCTGCGGAGGTAACCATGTTTTTCAAGCAACTGGCGACAAAAGAATCTTCCCTCTCCTATTTTTTCGGCTGCGGCTCGCTGGGTAAAGCCGTGGCGGTGGACGTGGTGGCGGGCGACGAGGAATGGTTCCTCGAAGAAGCGGCGAAGGCGAACGTCAAAATCACCCATGTAATCGACACCCATGTGCACGCCGACCATTTTTCCGGCGGACGCGTGCTGGCCAAACTGGCCGGTGCAGCCTATTGCCTGCACGAAAGCGATTCCGATGTGGTGCAGTTCCCCTTTCACGCCCTGCGCGACAACGATGTGATCGAGGCGGGCAACGTGGCCATCAAAGTGCTGCACACGCCGGGCCACACCATGGACAGCATCTGCCTGGCGGTAGCCGACAAGCGCCGCAGCGAGCAGCCCTGGTTCGTCATCACCGGCGACACGCTGTTCGTCGGCAGCATCGGCCGCCCCGACCTGGCGGGCCGCGAGAAAGCCATGGCCGGCATGCTGTTCGACAGCCTGCACGCCAAGCTCTTGACCCTGTCGGACGAAACCGAAATCTTTCCCGGCCATCAGGCGGGCAGCGTGTGCGGCGCGGGCATTTCGGGTAAGCCCTCTTCCACCATCGGCTTCGAGAAACGCTTCAACACCGGCTTGCATATCAACAACAAGGACGAGTTCGTGAGCTACCTCACCAGCGAAATCCCGCCGCGCCCGGCCGAAATGGCGCGCATGGTGGCGGCGAACATCGCCGCCTAGGAGCCGCACATGGACGAAGCCGCGAAAGTAAAACTGGGGCTGATCGGCGGCGCGGTCGGCACCGTGCTCGCTTCCATCTGCTGCCTGGGGCCTTTGGTGCTGGTCGTGCTGGGCATTGGCGGGGCGTGGGTGTTGGGATTGGGCGCGCTGTATCCGTTCAAGCCCTACCTCCTCGCGGCGACCGTTGGCTTTCTGGCCTGGAGCGGCTACACGCTGTACCGGCCTAAGAAGGCGTGCGCCATCGGCTCGCTGTGCGCCAACCCGCGCCTGATGCGGCTGCAACGCATCGCGTTCTGGGCAGTGACGCTCACGGTGGCAACGGTGGTGGTATTGCCGGAAATTTTGCCGCGCCTGCTTTTGGATTAAAGGAAACCGATATGCGCTTAAAACAAGCAATGCTCCCGATCACCTTGGCGTTCCTACTAGGTGCAAGCTTCGCCGCCCATGCCGCCCCACGCAGCGTAACCCTGGAACTGGAAGGCATGTATTGCCCGATGTGTCCGGTCACGATCAAGACCGCGCTGGATTTCGCCGACGGCGTGGACGAAACCAAAGTAACCCGCAACCCCGACCAAGCGGTGATTCGCTACGACGACGCCAAGACCAGCCCGGCGAAGCTGATCGAGGTGGTCAAGAAATCCGGCTACGGCGCGCATATCAAACCGCCGCGCGCGAAACCCTGAATACTGCGGAGTAAATTTCATGAGCCCCACAGAAGCCTTGCACCACGAACACTATCGCGGCTATAGCCACGGCATCCGCGACAACCTGAACCAGTTCCTGCACCAGTTGTTCCAGGTGTTTTTGGTGGGGTTGACGCTGGGCATGATGCGCACCGTGATTCCGGCGCTGGCCGAATCCGAATTCGGCGTGCCAAAAGGCTCGTTCCTGCTGTTGATGGCGTTCGTGGTCGCTTTCGGCTTCGTCAAGGGCGCACTCAATTTCGTCGCGGGGCGGCTGTCCGAGCGCTATGGGCGCAAGACGGTGCTGCTCTTGGGCTGGGCGATCGCGCTACCGATTCCATTCATGATTTACTTCGCGCCGAGTTGGAACTGGATCGTCGCAGCGACGGTGCTGCTCGGTGTGAACCAAGGCTTCACTTGGTCGATGACGCAAACCTCCAAGCTCGACATTACTCGCGCCGACCAGCGCGGTCTCACCATCGGTCTCAACGAGTTTGCCGGTTATGTGGGCGTGGCCGTCGCCGGCATCCTCACCGGCTATTTGGCCACCGCCTACGGACCGCGCTTGGGGCTATTCATTTTCGGCGCGGTGGTGACGCTGGGGGCGCTGGTGCTCACCGCGCTCTGGGTCAAGGAAACCCTGCCTTGGGCCAAAGCTGAAGGCGCGCGCCACGCTGCGGGCAAGAGCACCGGCCCCAAGCCGCGCTTTCCGAAAAACATTTCCGACAAACCAACGACCTGGGAAGTGTTCACCCTGATGTCGTGGCGCGACAAGCGCATGGCCGCCCTCAGCCAAGCCGGCCTGGTGGAAAAATTCGTCGATGCGCTGATCTGGGTGTTCTATCCGGTGTTCTTCTACCGCCAGGGCATGAGCCTGGCGCAAATCGGCTGGATGGTAGGCATATATGGGTTCGTGTGGGGCGGCTCGCAGCTGTTCACCGGCAAGCTGTCTGATCACATCGGCCGCCAAAAACCGATTGTGTGGGGCATGTGGTTGTGCGGCGCGGGCGTGGGCATGACGCTGCTCGGCAGCGGCGTCGCGTGGTGGTCGTTCTCGGCGGCGGTGACCGGCTTCGGCATGGCGCTGCTGTACCCGAATCTTTCTGCGGCGGTGGCTGACATTGCGCACCCCAATTGGCGCGGCTCCGCCATCGGCATCTATCGCTTCTGGCGCGACACCGGCTACGGCATCGGCGCGCTGCTGCTGGGCGGGGTGGCGCATGTGAGCGGCAATATGAATGCCGGCTTCTGGTTCGTCGCCATTGCCATGTTTCTGTCGGGCCTTATCGTCTGGCTGTGGGGGGAGGAAACCCACCCCCGGCTCAATCCGGCCGTGGCGTAGGAGCGGGCTGGACAATATTTCCGTCAAAGGAGGCTATGATGAAATTAGGCATCGTGATCAGTTCAAACGACCCGGAAACCGTGTGGAATGCCTTCCGTCTGGGCAACTTCGCGCTCGGACAGGGCGATACGGTCAATGTATTTTTGCTCGGCAAAGGCGTCGAATGCGAATCTTTGGACACGGAACATTTCGCCGTGACGAAGGCGATGCAGGAACTGGCCGATCACGGCGGAAAAATCGACGCCTGCGGCACTTGCCTCAAACTGCGCAACGCCGAGGCAGGCAATGTATGCGCCTTTTCCACCATGCAGGATCTGTATCGTCTTACCAGCGAGTCTGACCGGGTGCTGACTTTTTAAGGGGTGGAACATGATGGGCGGGATGGGAACATTTGGCGTTTGGACGCCCGGCTTCGGCTGGCTCTTCATGCTGCTGTTCTGGGCGCTGCTGATCCTGGGAATTTTTGCCCTGATTAAATGGCTGGCGGGTGAAGCAAGCAGCCGAGGCACGCCAGCGCAGAAAAGTGCATTGCAGATTCTGGAAGAGCGCTACGCGCGCGGCGAGATCGAGCGCGAAGAGTTCGAGCAGAAAAAACGCGATCTCAGTCGCTGAGACTCGCTTCCAACAACCTCGCCGCTAAACCGGCAAAGGAGATCGCTATGGACATCGCAGATATTCTGATTCATGTGCACCCGACGTTGAGCGCCGAGCAACGCACAAAAATCGAGGAAGCGTTGAGCGGGAGCAAGGGGGTGGTCTCGGCACACTTCAGCCCCACGCATTCCCATATGCTGACCGTGGCGTACGATCCGGAGGCGGCCAACGCGGGGCAGTTGCTTCAGACCGTGCGCGAGTGGGATGCGGCGGCCACCATGGCGGGCTTGTAGTCTCGTCCAATCTCGGAGGCAAATCATGGCACAGGGCAAAACCATCTTGATTCTCGGCGGCGGCATCGGCGGCGTCGTCGCCGCCAGCAAGTTGCGCCGTGCGCTATCACGCGAGCACCGCATCGTGCTGGTGGAACAATCGTCCACGCATTTATTTCAACCTTCCTTGCTGTGGCTGATGCTCGGGCTGCGTGCGCCGGCGCAGATTTCCCGGCCTTACACCGCGCTCGCGCGTCGCGGCATCGAATTGGTGCAAGGCCGCGTGGAGCGCATCGACCCGGCAAAGCGCGCAGTGACTGTGGACGGAAAAGAGTTGACTGCGGATTACCTGATCATCGCCTTGGGCGCGGAGCTGGCGCCGGATGCGGTGCCGGGCCTAGCCCAGGCCGGACATAATCTTTACAGCCTGGCGGGCGCGGCAGCGATTCGTGACGCGCGCTTAGGCCTGACGCAAGGCCGCATCGTAGTGCTGGTGAGCGCGATGCCGTTCAAGTGCCCGGCCGCGCCTTACGAGGCGGCCATGTTGCTGGAGTGGGACTATCGCCGGCGCTGCTTGCGCGAGCAGGTGCAGATCGATCTCTACTCGCCCGAGCCAGGGCCGATGCCAGTGGCGGGGCCCGAGGCATCGGCGCAAGTGCGCGCCATGGTCGAGCAAAAAGGCGTCGGCTACCACCCGCAGGAAAAAGTTGTGTCGGTGGACCCCGAAGCGCGCCGCATTCATTTCGAAAGCGGTGCGAGCGCCGATTTCGATCTGCTGGTCTATGTGCCACCGCATCGAGCGCCGGAGGCGGTGCGCGCCGCGGGGCTGTGCGGCGACAGCGGCTGGATCAAGGTTGATCGCGCCACGCTCGCCACACCTTTCCCTGGCGTGTACGCCATCGGCGATGCGACCGGCATCCCGCTCTCCATCGGCAAGCCGCTGCCCAAGGCCGGCGTGTTGGCGCACGGGCAAGCCGAGGTGGTCGCGCACAACATCGCCGCCGAAATCACCGGCGCTGGTGCGATGACGCAGTTCCTAGGTGAGGGTGCATGCTTCATTGAAGCGGGCGACGGCCAAGCTGGTTTCGGCAGCGGCAACTTCTACGCTGAGCCCGCGCCGCAGATGAAGTTAAGACCAGCCGGACGCCTGCTGCATTGGGGTAAAGTGGCCTACGAAAAATACTGGTTCTACAAATGGTTCTAGGCGCAACCGGTGACCCAAACCCTGCTCATTTTGCACACCGCGCCGGATGCGCCCGACAACCGGGCATTCACCGCGATTCGTCTGGCGGGCGCGCTGCTGGCGGATGACAAGGCAGTCACGCTGTTTCTGGTGGAAGACGGCGCGTGGCTGGTCGATCCGAAACTGGCCGAGGATAACCCGTGCCGTGCGCTGTTTTATGAATTGCTTGATGTCGGCCTGAACGTGCAAGTGTGCGGCGCGACGCTACGCAAGCTGGGCTGGGACGAGGGATACTTGCTCCCCGGCGTCAACAAAAGTTCCATGAAGGCCCTGAGCGCGTTGATGACAGAAGCCGATGAGATCGTGAACCTGTAGGAGTTGACCGTATGTGCGAACTATTCGGCATGAGCAGTGATCGGCCAATTTCCGCGCGTAGCCCTCTGTCGCTGTTCCAGATGCGCGGCGGGGAAACCGCGGACAACCCCGACGGTTGGGGCGTGGCCTATCTCGAAGGCGATGCGTTCACCATCCACAAAGCGCCCGAAGCGGCGGCACGCAGCGCGTTATTTGCAAAATTAGCGCACCAAATCCATTCCCGACTCATCATCGCCCACGTACGCAAGGCCAATCCGCCGACCGCGCTCACGCTGGAGAACACGCATCCCTTCATGCGCACCTGCTGCGGCCGTTCCTGGGTGTTCGCGCACAATGGCCAGGTGCCGGAGCTCATTGCCCCGCAGGGTTGCTGCCACCCGCGCCTTTCCCATCCTGAGGGCGATACTGATTCCGAGCATGCCTTCATCTACTTGCTGGAAGAGATCGCCGGCACCTTCCCCGTTGAAACCACGTCTCCCGAAATGACCGAGGCCTGGTTAGAAACCTTGACGCTGCGGAGT
The DNA here is from genome assembly GCA_038042985.1 of Pseudomonadota bacterium. Classification (GTDB taxonomy): domain Bacteria; phylum Pseudomonadota; class Gammaproteobacteria; order Burkholderiales; family Thiobacteraceae; genus RBG-16-58-11. The sequence goes on along the minus strand of JBBTCZ010000039.1, from coordinate 82,106 downwards.
AGCGCCATTGCCGAGTACGGCCAGTTCAATTTTCTGTTGTCGGATAGTGAACACTTGATTGCCTACGGCCATGATCGACTGTACAGCCAACAGCAAATGGAAGGCGGCGTCCAATCGGTTGTCATCGCATCCATGCCGCTATCCGGCGACGAATCCTGGGAAGCTTTCGCGCCCGATGAGTTGCGTGTCTACCGGGGTAGCCAGTTACTTGGACGATGGTCCGCGTCGAAGAATTCGAAGCGCTGTTCCCTTGCCTAACGGAAAGGATGTGCCCAATCAATACCAACCGAGCACCTATGATGCCTGGTACCACACGCCACGCGGCGCCTGGATCGGCGACACCGAATTTCAATTGCTCTATGCGAATTTGCGGCCGACGCCGGGTGCGAGCGTGCTCGACGTGGGCTGCGGCACCGGCTATTTCACCCGGCGTCTCGCCGGTGCGGGCTTGCAGATAACCGGGATCGATGCGGATGCCGCCGCGATCCGCTATGCGAAATCAAGCATGGTGGCGGACGAGCGCTATCTGGTCGGCGACGCGGGCACTCTGCCCTTCCCCGACCGGCACTTCGATTACGCTGTCGCCATCACCTCGTTTTGTTTCATCGCCGATCCGCTGCGCGCGCTCACCGAACTGGCGCGCGTCACGCGCCGCCGTGTCGCGCTGGGGCTGCTCAACCGCCACAGCCTGTTATACCGGCACAAAGGCCGTCACGGTGGGCAGGGCGCTTACCGGGGCGCGCACTGGCACACGCCACAAGAAGCGCGCCATCTGTTTGCCCAGTGCGGCATGCCGCGCGTGACGATCCGCAGCGCGATTTTCCTGCCCGATGGCGGCGGCATCGCCAGAATGGTCGAAGCCATCGCGCCTACCCAAGTACCGCTAGGCGGCTTCCTGCTTGTACTAAGTGAACCGGCTTAGCCCGTAACGACGCTAAGATACTGCGGTAGAATCGTCTTTAAACAACCTTCACTTGGAACCCATCTTCATGTCCGCACAGAACGCCATTCTCGCGCTACGTCAGTCCCTGGATAATTCCATCGTTGGCCAAACTAAACTGCTCGACCGCCTCGTCGTCACCCTGATAGCAGGCGGGCATGTGCTGGTGGAAGGCTTGCCTGGCCTGGCCAAAACCACCGCGGTAAAATCGTTGGCGGATGCCGTGCATGCCAGCTTTCAGCGCATTCAGTTCACGCCCGATCTGCTGCCGGGCGATCTCACCGGCACCGATATCTACAATCCAAACGAAGGCAGCTTCGATTTCGCACAGGGCCCGCTGTTCCATGAAATCGTGCTGGCGGATGAAATCAACCGCGCGCCGGCCAAGGTGCAATCGGCGTTGCTGGAAGCGATGCAGGAACGGCAAATCACGGTCGGCGGCGTAACGCGCGCGCTGCCGCCGCTGTTCATGGTGATGGCGACGCAAAACCCGTTGGAGCAAGCCGGTACCTATCCGCTGCCGGAAGCGCAGTTGGATCGCTTTCTGTTGCACGTCATGCTGGATTACCCAAGCGAAACAGAAGAACTGGAAGTGCTGCGGCGCGAACGCGCGCGGCTCAAACAAGAGCTTGCCACTCCGCCCGCACCGGCGATCGATGCCGCCCTGGTCTTGAAAGCGCGCGGCGAGGTGAATCACTTACATCTCGCCCCGGAGTTGGAGCAATACATCGTGTCGCTGGTCGCGGCCACGCGCAATCTGGAAAAAATCGCGCCCGAGGTGGCGCGCTTTGTTCAAGTCGGTGCCTCACCGCGCGCCACGCTCGCCATCGCCCACGCGGCGCAAGCTTTGGCTTACCTGCGCGGCCGCGATTTTGTCTCGCCCGACGACATCCTCGACATCGCACCGGATTGCCTGCGCCATCGTTTGATTCCTACCGTCAGTGCGCGGGTGGAGAAAGTGACGCTGGATAGTGTGATCAGCAAGCTGCTGGAAACCGTGCCACTGCCTTAATTTTATTTTGAAACCACGGATAAACCCCATTCTCTCAACCGACGACCCCTTACTCACGCCAGAGGAAATCGTCGAGCTGATCGAACAAGCCGATGCGCTGCGCCACACGCGCGCGCATGGACGCGAGGTGTTTTTGCGCCACCCCGGCGATGCGCGCTCGGCGCATTTCGGACAGGGGCTGGATTTCGAAGAGGTGCGCGCGTATCAAGCGGGCGACGATATTCGCAATATGGATTGGCGCACCACGGCGCGCACCGGCGAGCCCTATCTCAAGGTATTCCGCGAAGAGCACCACCCAGCGCTGCATATCGTGGTGGATCGGGGCGCGGGCATGCGCTTTGGCACTACGCGTCAATTGAAAGCGGCGCAAGCGGCGCGTGTGGCGATCTTGGCCGCCGTATTGGAGAGCAGCGCCTTCGCTTGCGTTGGCGGGACGATGATCGAAAGTGGGCTGGAAAACACAGCGCTGACATTGCCTTGCATGACGAAGCAAGCCGGTATCTTGCAGCTGGCGCAAGCCGCCGCCGCGCCTTGCCCGCCGCGCACGCCTGATTCGACGCAAGAGCATCAAACCTGGATCGACGCCCTGCGCCGCATCGCCGCCACACTGCCCAATGGTTCGCGTCTGTTGATATGCAGCGACTTTCGTTGGCTCGCCGTGGATGATGTACCGCTGCTCGCGCATCTCGCGCTGCGCCACGATATCGCCTGCGTGCATATCACCGATCCGGTCGAGCATGATTTGCCAGCGCTAGGCCGCGCCAGTTTTTACGATCTCACCACGCAGCGTTTGCGCTGGGTCGATACCGGTAAGCGGGAGGTGCGCGAACGCTTTTCGCTAGCGGCCAGCGCGCGGCATAGCAAGATCGAGAACCGGCTGCGCCAGATCGATATCGCCTACTTCGCGCTCAGCACCGGCAGCGACCCCATGCAATTGTTTTTGGCGGGCTTGGATGATTGAACTGGCAGACATCATCGCCCCCATCGCGCCGCCGCCTGCGCCACCGCCTTACGCGTGGATTGCGCTGGGCGTAACGCTCGTAATTCTAGTTTTGTATTTCGTGCTGCATCGCTGGTTAAAGCGCACCCGCAACCAGCGCTTGGCGCGTGCGGCGCTCAAACGTACCGAGCGGGAATTGCAACTGGGCACGCTAGATGCACGCGCGGCGACGTTTCAAATTGCGCGGGCAGTACAATGCGTCTCCCCTCCGATCTCCCTCCCCTTCAAGGGGAGGGTTGGGGTGGGGATGGGTGCAAAGGCGATGCGCGTGAACCCCATCCCCCTCCTAACCTCCCTCTTGAAGGGGGAGGAAGAATATTCGTTAAGCACGGAGGCATGGTCCAAGTTCATGCAAGAACTCGATCGCGCACGTTTCTCGCCTGACCCCATCGACATCCCACAAGCCGTGCAACTCCTATCAGAAGCGCGCCGCTGGGTCAGCCAAGCAATATGATCACCCTCGCCCATCCCGCTTGGTTGTTTTTGCTGCCGCTGATTGTGCTGCTGTTTTTTTTCGGCGCGCGTCGTGCCGAGGGTGCACTGCCCACGACGCATTTAGTGCACCCCGATCTCAGCGGGCTGGCAGAAGAAGCCGCGCAATCCAAATCCACGCGCCGGGTGCAAACCACGCTCGCCTTTCTCGCGGCTTGCTGTTTGGCGGCAGGCCTATCGCAACCGCAATGGCTTGGCCCCGCTGTGCCTTCGATCCCGCAGGGCCGCGACATTATGTTGCTGGTGGATACCTCCACCACCATGAGCATCGACGATTTTGAATTGAATAAGCAACGCGTGCCGCGCTTGGATGTATTGAAAGGCATTGCGCGCCGCTTCGTCGCCGCGCGCGACGGCGACCGCTTCGGGCTCATCGCCTTTGGCAACCATGCCGCCACCCTCGCCGCACCCACCTTCGATCAGGACTTGATGCTGGCGAATTTGTCGCGCCTGCAAGTCGGCATTGCAGGCGAAGCCACTGCCATCGGCGACGCCTTGGGCTTAGCGCTCAAGCAAGTGAAAAGTCATGATCGTTTGCAGCCAGCCTTGATTCTCTTCAGCGATGGCGACAACACCGCAGGCGAGATGAAGCCCGCCGAATCGGTGGCGGCCGCACTTGCCTTGGGCGTAAAAATTTACACCGTAGAAATAGGCACCGATCTTTTCGCCAGCGCCGCGCGGCCCGCCACGAAATCGACTGACCCCAGCCTCAAAACCATTGCCGAAACCACCGGCGGAAAATACTACGTAGCCGGCAATACACAAGCGCTGGAAGCCATCATCAATGACATCGGCCGCCTGGAGCCGACCGTCGCGCGCCCTGCCACACGGCGCCAAATCGCCGAATGGTATTGGGCACTGCTGGCGGCAGGTGCGGCACTGCTGGTGTTAGCGCGGATGTTGGCATTGCGGGAGCAAGCGTGAGTCCGAGCATAAACCTAGCCGAATTACTGCAATTGCAATGGCGCGAGCCCTTATGGTGGTTGCTCGCACTGATGCCCTTGCTGCTCGCTGGCCTCGCGCATTTACGCAAACCTTCCTGGCAGCGCTATGCCGAAGCGCCATTGCAACCTTGGGCGGTGCGTCACGGCAACTCGGTTAAACAAACGCCCCTGCGCACCCTTAGCGGATGGACATTCTGGCTGCTGCTGGCCTGCGCCTTGGCGGGGCCGCGTCTGCCGCTGGAAACGCTCGAAAATCTGCCGCAGCAAACCAAACATGATATGGACGTGATGGTGGCACTTGATGTCTCGCCCTCGATGGCGGCAACAGATCTCGCCCCCAGCCGCTTGCTGCGCGCCAAACTCAAGCTGCAAGATTTAATGGCGCGCTGGCATGGCGAGCGCATTGGGCTCATCGCCTATTCCGCTGAAGCGGGGCTGTTGCTGCCGCTCACCCGCGACACTGGCGCTTTCATTCCAACATTGGAGTTTGCGTCTGAAGCCTTGTTCGAAGACAAAGGCAGTCATTTAGCCGCCGCATTGAATCTTGCCCTGAAAAACTTAGGCAATGCCAAGCGCAGCCGCGCGGTGCTGCTGGTAACCGATGGTGAAGCCAGCAGCTTGTCCGGCGAGGCGGGCAACGCCGCCATATCTGCCGCGCGCGCTCTGAAGGGGGCCGGCATTCCTCTTTACGTGTTGGTCAGCGCAAGTGAAACCGGTGCCACGCTCACGCTAAACGATGCGCCCATTAACAGCCGGCCTGATCTGGCCGGCTATCGCGCCCTGACCGAGATCAGCGGCGGAACAGTCGCGCTCCTCAGTGACAACGATAGCGATCTCGCGGCCTTGTACCAGCGCGGCATTCTGGCGCTGCCTGCTTCCAGGCAAGCGCGCGACAAATCCCTGACCTGGCGCGAGTTCTTTGTCTATCCACTGTTGGCTGCCTTGCTGCTGCTGCTGGCCAACACCCTGTCCTTCACCCGTCGCGGCAAGCAAGCCCTGGTCGCTGCGGTCAGCTTGGCTGCCAGCGGAGCGGCGCAAGCCGACGACGCAACTTGGCGCGAGGCGCATCAGTCTTATCGGCAAGGCCAGTATCTGATCGCACAGCACACTTATCACAAGCTCGGCGGCTTTCAAGCGCGCATGGGCGAAGGGGGTAGCGCCTACCGGCGCAAGGATTTTGCTTTTGCAGCAGCCCAATTCACGCAAGCGCTGCTGCTTGCAGACAACGCGCAGCAACGCGCCGATGCGCTCTTCAATTTGGGCGACAGTTATTTCTACGCGGGCAATCGCGTTGCTGCGGCGGATGCCTTCGATGGCGTGCTGCGGCTACGTCCGCATGACCCGCGCGCCAAGGAAAATCTGGCGCGGGTGCGTGGCACCTTAGTGCTGCGCAACGCGCCAGTGCCACCCTCGGCGGGCATCCCCGGCCGGCGCGGGCGCGGTTTGGGTGAAGGCGAAGCAGATGAAACCACCCCGCTCGACATGGCCCCGACCAAAGACGAAGCGCGGCCGATGGTGGGTGCGGAGGCGACTGAAACCGAAGCTGCGCGCCGCCTCGGCCAATCCGCTGCGGCCACGCAAGGGGATAGCGACGCCACGCGCAGCGCAGCGCTCAAAAAACTAGATTTACTCACCGATCAACGCGCCGCGACGCTCAAGCAATCGATCAAGCAAGACGCGACGCGCGAGCCGCCGCCAGGTATGTCGCCATGGTGAGAAGTATCATCATCGCGCTGCTGCTCACGCTGGCGGGTACACCCGCAATCGCTGCGCGGCTGAGTGCGACGTTGGACAAGAAGGCCTCCACATTCGGCGAGCCCATCCAGTTACGCATCGTTGCGAACACTGATCTCGCCACGCTCGACCTCACCCCCCTGAAAAAAGACTTCGAAGTATTCAGCAGCGCCGTGTCCGGCGGCACGCAAAACGGCAAAGTGCAATCGGTGCTGGATGCGACCTTGTACCCGCTGCGCGCCGGCAAATTGACCCTGTCGGCCCTGGCGCTCGGCAATGCGCATTCGCAGCCGCTGCCGCTGGCGGTGCAGCCCGCTAATGTCTCACTGCGCGCCTGGATCAGCCCCGAGACGCCCATGGTGCGCGAGCCGGCAACACTGCATTTGGAAATACGCGACGAAGGTGATCTGACTTGGAACGCGCCGACGCAGCTTGACGCGCCCAATATCCACCTACGCGCGCAAGGTGAGACCACACGCGAGGTTCAACAAGAGGGGAGATCAGTGCGGCTGCGCGAATACCGCTGGTCGCTGCTGGCCTTGAAGAGTGGTGGCCAAAGCGTCCCTTTCCCGATATTGGATGCGTACAAGTTTGGGCAGCGCTTGCGTTACCCGGTGACCGCCGTCACCTTCCGCGCCCTGCCCGCTCCGGCTTATTTGCCGTTGTATCTGCCCATCGGCCAACCGACGGTGCACGCCGAGCCGTTGCCGCAAGAAATTTTCCTCGGTCGTCCCGCGAGCCGGGTGCTGGACATCGACGCGCCCGGCTTGAGCGCGGAGGGCGCGCTCAAATCGCTGCAATTTGACCCGCCGCGCGGCATGCGCTTATATGCGCCGAGTGTGGCGCCGATCAAAATTGATGGGCAGGATGGGCTGCGGGTGACGCTGAGCTTTGTCGCGGAGGAGACGGATGTACCCGCCTTCCCCCCAATCAAACTGCCTTACTTCGATCCGAAAACGCAGCGCATCGAAACTCTGACGATACCGGCTGCGCGTCTGAGCGTACGCGATCCGCTGCGCGAGAAGCTCTACGCTGGTGGGCTCATCCTGCTTGCTGTGCTGTGCCTGACTTGGCTGGGGGTAAAAGCCTGGCCGTGGCTGCAACGGCTGCGCGCCAAGCGCGCCTGGCTGGCCCGACTCGACGCAGCGAGCGATGCGGCTACGCTGTATCGGGCGCTCACGCGTGATGCGCCCTGGCACGCGAATACGCTGTGGAAAAGCGCCCACACATTGAGGGCAGATACACAACTAGCAAGCTCTTTGGAGCGACTTCGTTTTGGCGCGGACGCACCGGAAATTGCATTTATGGAGTTAAAAGCTGCTTGGCGAAATATAGGGATGCAGGCACCGATCAGTGCCTTTTGAATTTTAAAGTAGCGCCGGCTTCCAGTCGGCATGCCGGCAAGGATGCCGGCGCTACAAAAAACCCGGCCCGACTACCGCCGATACTCAATCCAATAAATCAAAAACACAAACAGAAACGCAAAAAACTCCAGCGCCGTGATCCAGATGATCAAGCGCGAAATGCGCCGGTTGCGCGGCGCCATGGTGAGCCAGAAGTTTTCACGCAAGGGGCGATAGAAGGGCAACCAATTCCAGCGCGCCAAACTAAGCAAGTGCTGGCGAATCGCCACGCCCCACGGGGTCAAGCTGCGATCCACTTCGGCTAAGCGCGCTTCTCGTTCCTCTGGCATTTGATCCGGCTTTTCCTCGACCGCGTGATACCAATCCTTGATCAACAGCTCGGCGCCTTGGCTACGGGCTTCGACTTTGATCTCGGTGGCGCGCTTCAAGCCTTCACTGTAATTCAGCGTATAGCCGACGCCCGGTTTGAATTCGCTCACCGTGACCTCCAGCTCTCGCGCGACGCCGTTCATTTCGTTAAGGTATTTGAGGCGTATGCGCCCGCCTTCCGTCACGTTGCGCTGAGCGGATTGCCAAAAATGAATCTCCAGATAGGGATTGAGCCGAAACAAGCACTCGGCATCGGTGATGAACGCGAATAGTTGCGCCGGGGTAAGTGGGGTCTCGACATTCACCCATGCGGCGTCTTGGCTACTCACCACTGGCCACCACGTAAGGTACCGGCAGGCCGCGTCCAAGTGTATCCAACTCCATGCGCGAACGTAGACCGGATTCCTTTTTGGAGCGTGGCGGCCCGATCACCACCAAATCGACTTTCTCTTCACGCGCAGTGGCGACCAGGCAATCGGCCAGGTCGCCTGTGCGCAGGATCGGCTTATAGACGAGCCCGCGTTGCTTGCAATGCGCCTCGACGGCGGCGACTTGTTCGGCGGCATCTTTCTCCAGTAAGCCTTCGACGTAGCTGCCGAAGGTATCGCGGGTAGAGGCATTGTTGAGCCAATCATCGCCCTGCATGCCGGCCCACAATTCGGGCACCACCAGCAGATGTACGATGCGGCCACCTTCTTCGCCGGAGATGATGTCGTAAGCAAGCGCTTCGGCGCGCTTTGCCCCTTCCGTGCCATGGTAGGCGAGCAGTATAGTTTTTGCGGTTAGCATAATCTCGATGGTTTAGATGGGTTTAAAAAAAGGAAGCGATGTGTTTTCTCTCGCGCACAAAACAAACGGGGGCCCCACAATGAGGCCCCCGTCGGTTATTGCGATGATTAGCCGAAGAACATCAAGCCGCTCATGGCGATCAGAAAAGCCAACAACAAAGCAGTTAAGTCTTCATTGCGGTCTCTCACGAAAATCGAGAGAGGGTGGCCACGATCAAACTTAGGCCCACCCTTCGGCTCTCCGCCCGCACTCATTTCTGCATTCAGGTCATTCGTTGCCATGATTTTTCTCCTTAAACGAATTCTTTAACAAACATGAGCACCACGACGAGCGAACCCACCGCTTTGAGGGTGCCGACGACCGAGCCGATGATCAAAGGCTTGCCACCCGCTTGTTTGATCGAGGCCACGGTGATTTGCATGCCCAAGCCAATCAGACCAAACGAGAACAACCAAGCCAGCCAATCGCGGAAGTTTTTGATGATCTTCGAGTCGTGCGTGGCTGCTTTCTGCGCATTTGCAATCGCGCCCGCCGCTACCGCATCGAACCCTTCGATCTTGGCCACGGATTTGAGCGTCTCGCCCTGCTCGCGCGTCATCATCTTGCGGTTTGCGGCCAAATCCTGGATCGCCTTGGTTTCCGTCGCATTGCGCGCCTTGGCTATTTCACCTTCCAGGGCACGCACTTCCTTCGGCTTCAACAGCTTGTCTTCTTTCACTTCGGCGCTGCTGAAATATTTGCCTTGGTAGTGGCCGGGCGGTGCGAACGCACCGGTGGAAGACAAAGCGAACATGGCGATGAAGCCCAGCACAAACAGCGGGAACTTGGCTACCAGCACATGGCCCAGATCGACTTTCACCGCGCTTTCCTCGTGCTTCACGAACCAAGCAGCGAGCCAAAGCACAATGATAGGCAGGAACAGCACCCGGGTGATGTTGAAGATTTCCGCGACTTTCAGTGTCTCAATGCCGTGCGGGTCGAATGCCAACGCCGCGCCCGCCACTTGGGCAGAGTTGAGAATACCCGTACCCGCCCACGCGCCAAACTGCACCGGCCCCATGCCGAGCACATGACCCACGGTGGGGAAGATAAACATACAACCTACGCCCCACAACAGAATGGTACCGATGGTGTAGGCGATTTCCCCGGCCTTGGCCTGAACTACGGGCGAAGCGGCGACGGTAGCCGATACCCCGCACACGCCGAGGCCGGCGGACAGCACGCCGGTCATGGTGTTGGGGCACTTCATGCGCCGGCCCATGATCAGAACCAGCCAGACCGAACCCAGCACGAAGATGCCGATCATTACCACCGACAGCAAACCGAGCTGCGCTAACTCCGCCGCGCTATATAGGGTGCCGAGCAGAATCACGCCCGTCTTCAAGAACAGCCGCGCGGTGCGCACGCCGTTGGCGGCCCAGGCGGGAATCTTGAACACGTTGACGATAACGATGCCCGCGACGATGCCCATCACCACATAGTTCAGGTTGAAGATCTTGGCGAAGTCCCAGGTAAGAATACCGGCATCCTTAACCGCTTTGCCCCAGTTGGCGAACATCGGGTCGAGACCCCAGCGCACCACGAAGGAAATGAGCAGAATCAGTGCCATGCCCGGCACCGTGGAAATGTAGTAATCCAGGTTGCCGGCCTTGGGTTTCCAGGACAGGATAAACAGACCAATCAGGGCAAAAGCGCCGCCGAAGTAGTAACCGAACTTGGTTTGTTGCGCTTTCGCATGATCAAACTTCGATTCCGGCTTTTTCATTTCAGGCGCTGGCTTGCCCTCGGACTGCGCCGTCTCGGTGGCGAAACGCAATTCGGCTTGGAACTTCTCGTTGATTTTTGTATGGTCCGAAAAGGCGCTCTTCTGCAGGGTGGACTGCAGACCGTCGATCGTACCGCTCGCATTGAGCCAGCCCCAGAGCATCATGACGATGCCGATAATTACCAGGGCGGGCGATTTTTTGGTGTAGATCATAGTTCTCTCCTCCACGATCCTAATTTTTTAGATACTACTGAATTCGCTGTATCACGGCGAATGCCCGAAAAAAATCAGGCCGCTTTTTTACGGAGCAGCCTGATTTATACGCCTGGGTTACTCCATGGGGAGCTTGCGGGCTTTCCAGTCTGGCACGCCTTCGCGATACCAGAACACATTTTTGTAGCCGTTAGCCGCCAGCACTACTGCGGACTTGTAAGATTTCCAGCAGCTGCCGGCGTTGCAGAACACCACGATTTTGGCGTCTTTATTGGCCAGCTTGGACATGTCAAATTTGTCCATCTTCGAATCGAAAACCGGTTCTTTGGCACTTTTTTCAGGATCGTAGGGTACAGAAATCGCACCCTTGATGCTGCCTTCACCGAATTCGGAAGCTTTACGGGTATCGACAATAGTGGCGCCGCCGGCTTGTAATTCTTGAACTTTTTTGGCGTCTACCAGGGTGACGCCTTTCGGTGCTTCAGCTGGCGTATCAGCCGCGAGTGCTGCACCGGCTGCGAGGAAAAACAAAGAGGCGAACAGGGTGGTAACGAAATTGCGATGCTTCATGGACTTTCCCTCCAGAGTTATAGGTCTAATTTACAACGTCCTAATGCCAGGCTTAACACCTTGGCCGCATGCGGCTCGCCTTACGCAAGTTTGGGAATTGCGCTTCGGGAACTTGGATAGTTTTTTACCTGCCTGACCAACACAAGTCAAGCGGTAAACCTAGCAGCAAATTTTATGGCTGGATAAAGCAGATTTCTGCATGGAAATGGCATAAAACTTATATCCACCATAAAACAATAAGCACTTAAAAACAAATGATTATTTTAAGATAATTAAGAAAATTATTATTTAACGATTTTAAGATGTCCGCCACGAGGCGGCTTGGCTGGGGGGGGTGATTCGGGTGAGGCTGAGGGCGCTTCTGCGGGATGCACTTCGGCGCTGGCGGTAATTTCTTCGGTCGCTTGGAAGAACATGCCTTGGCCGTTTTCCTTGGCAAAGATTCCGATCACGGCCGGGATGGGAATTTCCAATTCGCGTGAGCTGCCATTGAAGCGCGCCGAGAAGTTGATGAACTCGTTGCCGATCTTGAGGTGCCGGGTGGCGGTGTAGCTGACGTTGAGCACGATCTGCCCGTCTTTAATGAACTCCAGCGGCACTTTGGTCTGACCGTCCACCTGCACCGCTACATAGGGTGTAAAACTCTGATCCACGCACCACTCGTAGATGGCGCGGATCAGATAAGGTTTGGTGGACGAATCGTACATTGGACTATCGGCGCATCGCTTTTTCAGAAGCCGTCATCGCATCGATGAAGGCGGGGCGTGAGAACAAGCGTTCGGCGTATTTCAGCACCGGCGCTGCTTGTTTCGGCAACTGGATACCGTAGTGGTCAAGACGCCACAACAGCGGCGCGATCGCCACGTCAAGCATGGAATACTCGTCGCCCAGCATGTATTTCTGCTTCTGGAATACCGGCGCAATGAGGGTGAGGTGATCGCGAATCACAACGCGCGCCTTGTCCGCCTCGCGCTTGCCCGCCGTTTCCAAGGTGTCGATGTGGCAGAACAATTCTTTCTCGAAGCGGTGCAAGAATAAGCGCGCACGGCCGCGCATCACCGGGTCGGCCGGCATCAATTGCGGATGCGGGAAACGCTCGTCGATGTATTCGTTGATGATGTTGGCTTCGTGCAGAATCAAATCGCGCTCTACCAGCACCGGGACACGGTTGTAGGGGTTCATCACCGCGATGTCTTCCGGCATTTTTTCCACATCCACATCGATGACTTGGAAATCCATGCCTTTTTCAAAGAGCACTATGCGGCAGCGTTGGCTAAACGGACATACCGTGCCGGAATATAAAGTCATCATGGCGTTTTCTCGTTTCGTTTCAATCAGAAAAATTAGCCACGTGGTAACGTGGCCCGTAAATCAATCGGGGCGGGAAAACCCGCCCCGGCCTTCACCCAGATGGGGCTATTTCCGGCTAGTTCAATGAATGTCTTTCCAGAATTCTTTCTTCAAGTAATACGCCAACACGGTCAGGCCCACGAGAAAAAAGATCACGAAAATACCGGTGATTTTACGTTTGGTTTGCGCGGGTTCGCCCATGTACACCAAGTAGTTCACCAAGTCTTTTACCGTCGCATCGTATTCGGCCGCGCTCATCTTGCCGGGACGGGTGGTTTCGAACCGATCGAATACATGCGCCTCCTTGCCGTCATGGCCCTTCTCCGTACGGTAATGCGCCACGCGCTCGCCCTGTAACTCCCACAGCGCATGCGGCATGCCGACGTTGGTGAAGACCAGATTATTCCAACCGGTCGGGCGCGACGGATCACGATAGAACGTGCGCAGATAGGTATAGAGCCAATTCGGCCCTTGTTCCTTGGCACGTGCGATCACGGTCAGATCGGGTGGCGCCACGCCGAACCAGGCCTCCGCATCGGCAGGGCGCAGGGCGGCGGTCATGGTTTCCACTGGCTTTTCGCCGGTAACCATCAGGTTGTCCACAATCTGTTTCTCGGTCAAGCCCAGGTCTTGCAGGCGCGAGTAGCGCATGTAGCTCGCGCTATGGCAATTCACGCAATAGTTAACGAATACGCGCGCACCGCGTTGCAGCGAGAGCTTGTCTTCGACGTTGGGTTTGAATTCATCCAGCTTGTAACCTTCGCTGCTGGCCATGGCCACTACCGGCAAGCACAGTAGCGCGGCAAATATTATTTTTTTGATCATGCTGTCACTCTCTCTGGTTCCGGTTTGGTCTTATCCATGCGCGTGTACCACGGCATGAGAATAAAGAACGCGAAATAGATCACGCTGCAAATTTGCGCCACCAGGGTTCGGCCCGAAGTCGTGGATAAGGTGCCGAGATAACTCAGGATCAAAAAGCTCACGATGAACAGGGTCAGCGCCCATTTGTAAATCGGGCCGCGATAGCGGATGGATTTGACCGGTGATTTATCCAGCCAGGGCAGCAAGAACAACACGACAATCGCCATACCCATCGCGATCACGCCCGGGAACTGCGAATCGAACATCGGCGGCACCGCGCGCAGGATCGAGTAGTACGCGGTGAAGTACCACAGCGGCGCGATGTGCTGCGGCGTCTTGAAGGGATCGGCCGGCACAAAGTTATTGGCTTCGAGGAAGTAGCCGCCCATCTCCGGCGTGAAGAACATGATCACCGAGAACACAATCAGAAACACTGCCACGCCCAGGATATCCTTCACCGTGTAATACGGATGGAAGGGGATGCCGTCGAGTGGGATATGCGTTACCGGGTCTTTTAGCTTTTTAATCTCGACGCCGTCCGGGTTGTTGGAACCGACTTCGTGCAGCGCAACCAGATGCATCACCACCAAGCCCAGCAGCACCAGCGGCACAGCGGCCACATGGAAGGCGAAGAAGCGGGTCAGCGTGGCATCGGAGATCACATAGTCACCGCGAATCCAAATGCCGATTTCCTCGCCCACAAATGGGATGGCCGTGAACAAGTTCACGATCACCTGTGCGCCCCAGAACGACATCTGACCCCACGGCAGCAGATAGCCCATGAAAGCTTCCGCCATCAGCGCCACATAGATGAAGCAGCCGAAGATCCAGATCAGTTCGCGCGGCTTTTGGTATGAACCGTAAATCAGGCCGCGGAACATGTGCAGATACACCACGACGAAGAACATCGACGCGCCGGTGGCGTGCAGGTAGCGAATCAGCCAGCCCCAATCCACGTCGCGCATGATGTACTCGACCGACGCAAAAGCAACGGGCACGCCAGCAGCGTTGAGCGAGGCATCCGGTTTGTAGTGCATGGTCAGGAAAATACCGGTGACGAGTTGCAGCACCAGCACCAACAGCGCGAGGGATCCGAAGAAGTACCAGAAGTTGAAATTCTTCGGTGCGTAGTATTCGGACAGATGCTCCTTCCAAGTCGCGGTGAGCGGGAAGCGGTCATCGACCCAGCCAAGTAGTTGTTTTAGCATTTGCATGGCTTAAGCTCCCTTGCTTTCTTCGCCGATCAAAATCCGCTTATCGGACAAGAAGGTATAGGGCGGCACCGGCAGATTGATCGGTGCGGGTGAGCCTTTATAGACGCGTCCAGCGAGATCGAAACGCGAACCATGGCAGGGGCAGTAGAAGCCGCCTTGCCAATCCGCGCCGGTCTCGCTATCCGACACCGCTTTCAGCTTGTCGCTGGGGGAGCAGCCCAAATGGGTGCACAAACCCACCAGCACCAGAATTTCCGGGCGCTTTTCGGTCGCGCGCTGCGCATTCTTGGCGTACGCCGGTTGCTTGGAGGATTTGGAATCGGGGTCGATTAACTGGTCTTTTACCTTGGCCAGGCCATCCATCATTTCCTTGGTGCGATACACCACCCAAACCGGCTGACCACGCCATTTCACGACTACCTTGGCGCCCGGTTCCAGTGTAGTGATATCGACTTCGACCGGCGCGCCCAAGCCACGGGCTTTGTCGCTCGGCGACATGCTGGCGATAAACGGCCAGGCCGCCGCCGCCATCCCTGCTCCGCCGAAGGCCGAGGTCGCGAGAATCAGGTTGCGCCGGGTGCGGTTGACTTCATTCTTGCTCATAACCCCATCCCTATTATTTGATTGGTGAAAAGGACATTGAAGGACACAAAAAATCTATTTTACCTAAAAACACTAGGCAATATAAAGCCCTGGACTGAATTAGTGCTGCTAACTATCAGACAGGATTGGGAATTTCTTTATATTCGTGGGTCAAGCCAAACTGCGCCGCCAAATGCTCGCCCAAGGCCTGAATCCCGTAGCGTTCGGTGGCATGGTGGCCCGCGGCAATGAATGCGGTGCCGGCCTCCTGCGCGTAGTGAACATTCTGCTCTGAAGCCTCTCCGGTTAAGTAAGCGTCCACTCCCAAAGCGCTTGCGGCCTCAAAATAACCCTGTGCACCGCCGCTGCACCAGGCAATGCGCTTGATCTGACGCCCGGTATCGCCAATGACGAGTGGCGAACGGCCCAGCCGCTCGCCGATGCGCTGTTCCAGCTGCGCCAGGGTGACGGGTACGGCCAAACTGCCGTGGGCGATCAAATTCTGCTCGCCCGCCCAAGCTTCGAGTACGAAGTCCAAGCGTTTGCCGAGTTGCGCATTGTTGCCAAGCGTGGGATGCGCATCGAGTGGCAAATGAAAACCAAACAGGGAAATATCATGTTCGAGCAGTAACTTGATGCGCGCCTGTTTCACGCCGACGATGCGCGCGTCTTCGCTTTTCCAGAAATACCCGTGATGCACCAGGATCGCATCCGCGCCGGCGGCAATCGCCTGCTCGATTAAGGCTAAACTGGCTGTTACCCCAGTGACGATTTTATTCACCTCGGGCCGGCCTTCAATTTGCAAACCGTTCGGGCAATAATCACGGAAGCGCTCGGTGTCGAGAAGCGCGCGGGTATAATGCTCCAACTCCGTTAGCCGCATGATTTCGCTACCCTAAATTATGAAAAAACTTTGGTTGATGTTCGCGCAGTTTGTCACGCTGTTCGTGGCAGCGCTGCTGGTCGCCTCGGTGTTCAAGCCGGAGTGGCTGCAGTTTCGCGCGCCCCCAGCGCCGGTGGTGGTGACCCAACATGCAGCGGAGCCGGCTGGCAAAGTGCCCGCCGCATCCTACCGCGCAGCCGCGAAAAAGGCCATGCCGGCCGTGGTGAACATTTACACCAGCAAAGAAGTACGCGCGCCACGCCACCCTTTCGCGGACGACCCGGTGTTCCGGCGCTTCTTTGGTAAGCAGTTGCCGAACCAAACACAGCGCGTATCGAGCTTGGGCTCGGGTGTGATCGTCAGCGCGGATGGCTACATCCTCACCAATCATCATGTGGTGGCGGCGGCGGATGAAATCGAAGTCGCGCTGGCGGATGGGCGCACTGCGCCGGCCAAGATAGTGGGCTCCGATCCCGAAACCGATCTGGCGGTGATCCGCGTCGATTTAAAAAACCTGCCCAGCATCACCTTCGGCAACGCCGATAAAATGGAAGTGGGCGACGTGGTGCTCGCCATCGGCAACCCCTTTGGCGTCGGGCAAGCTGTCACCATGGGCATTGTCAGCGCCCTGGGCCGCTCGCATCTGGGCATCAACACCTTCGAGAATTTCATCCAGACCGATGCACCGATCAATCCAGGCAACTCCGGCGGTGCGCTGGTCGATACCCAAGGCAATCTGGTCGGCATCAACAGCGCGATTTTTTCCAAAAGCGGCGGCTCGCAGGGTATTGGCTTCGCGATTCCAGAGAGCCTGGTCAAGCAGGTGATGGAGCAAATCATCAAGCATGGCAGCGTGACGCGCGGCTGGCTCGGCGTGTCAATGCGCGACATGAATCCGGAGATGGCGCAGGCATTCAAGCTACCCAATATCGCCGGCACGCTGGTCATCGGCGTCCTGCGCAATGGCCCCGCTGATCGCGCCGCGATCCAACCCGGCGACATCATCGTCGGCATCAATGGCAAAGCGCTACCCAACTCAGCAGCGGCCTTGGCCTATATCGCGAATTTGGCGCCGGGCACGCAGGCGCAAGTCTCGGTGGTGCGCAAAAACCAGGAATCCAAAATACCGGTCACCATCGCCAAGCGCCCACCCCAGACACGCGACACAGAGGAGGCGCCATGACACGCCGTGCACTGGGCTTCTCGCTGATCGAGATGGCGTTCGTGCTGATTATCGTCACGTTGTTATTGGGCGGCTTGCTGGTGCCATTCGCGACGCAAGTGGAGCAGAAGCGGATTGCGGAGACGCAGAAGGCGATAGAGGAGATCAAGGAGGCGTTGCTGGGATTCGCGCTGGCGAATGGGCGACTACCGTGTCCGGATACAACAAATGATGGCTTAGAAGAAGCTTGCGCTTCCGCTCCCGGTATTACTTCCACAGAAGGCAATCTGCCGTGGGCCACACTCGGGGTAGCCAACAGCGATGCTTGGGGCAACCGTTTTCGCTATCGCGTGACAAATGTTTTTGCGCGTAGCCTCCCTGCCTTCACTCTCGCCGATTCAGGAACACTCACTGTTTGCGGTGCAGCACCGTCTATCGGCGCACCCAACGCTTGTCCCGCCAACCAGACGGTTGCGAGCAACGTTCCCGCTGTGGTGCTGTCCTCAGGTAAGAATGGGTTTGGCGGCATCAATGCTAATACTGGGGTTGCGAACCTCGCTCCCGTCAGTGAAGACGAACAAGAAAACACGCCCGCTGGAGTCAATATTAATTTCCTCGTCTCCCGCGTGCTCACCCCTTTCACTACCCCCTTGGCGTTGTGCGGCGACCCGGGGCAGCCCCTTTGTGAATTCGACGACCTCGTCGCGTGGATATCGCCCAACGTGCTCTTCAACCGTATGGTGGCGGCAGGCAAATTGCCCTAGGCCGCGTCGCCCTGCTCTTCTCGCGCCACACTCAACTCAAAACACACCCGGCCCGCTTCATTGCTTGCGATTCGCAGCCGGTAGCCCAACTGCTCCGCCTGGCGCGCGGCCTGGTACAAACCGATGCCCAAACCGGATTTGGAGGCTACCGGCGCGTCGAACAACTTTGCCGCCACCTCCGCACGCATCGGGCTACCGCTGTCTTCCACCTTCAGCGCGCCGCCGTGTTCCGGCGTGAAAGTGGTGCGAATCACCACCCCCATCTCGGCCCCGCGTTTCTTAATCGCGTTTTGCACCAAGTTGTCGGCCACACTATCGAATAACTCAGCTGGCACTTGGTTAGCGTCGAGTTCACCTTCGAGTGTGAACGCCACGCCATGCGGCTCATAGCGCGTACGCAAATCCCGCCACCAATCTGCTGCCGCGATTTCCTCTCGCCCCACCTTGTGCGGCGCTTTGAGTTTTTTCAGGGTTTGGTCCAAGCGCCGCGTAATCAGCGGTAGCTGGCGTTGAATCAATATTTGCAGGGCTTCTGCTTGATCCGCCTCGCTCGTCTCGGCGGCGGAACACAGCGCTGTCAGCGATTGCAGCATGTTTTTTATATCATGCGTAAGCCGTGCACCGGTCTCGTGAATCGCTTGCACATAGGCGTTTTGCCGCTGCAATTGTTCGCGCAACTTGGCCTCGTAGAAAAACTCCAGCAGCTCCGTCAGCAGCCGCACATGCACCACCAGCGAAGGCGATACGCCGCCGCGCGTGTACAACTCCAGCATTAAGCGATGCGCTTTGATCTCAATCCGATGCTTTGTCACTACACCGAATTCACCCGCCGCATCCAGGGTGCGCCACACGCCGCCCGCCACCCAAGGCAGACGATTAATTTCATCCAAGGCTTTGGTCAAGAATACCTGCGGCTCGCGCTCGGTCTCGGCCAAATGCGCCAGGCTTTGGATCCATTGCTCGAACGGCAGGCCGACGCTCAACAGGTAGCGCGACAACAATTGGCCAAAACCTGCGAAGCCGGCGCGCGGCTTCCACAGCCACGCCAAGATCAACAGCATCATGGCCAAGCCCACCAAGGTAAGCGCTACGGAGAATAGGTAATCGCCCTTGGTCACCAGCTTCAAGGCAAAGCTGCCCAGCACCAACACCATCACCAACAGGAACAACATCACGCTGTAAATGAAATCGACCACATGGGTGGAAGCGCTAATACGTTCTTGCGGTATAAACAACAACAGCACCGGCAGCGTGAGCCAAACATAGCGTATTGAAAACACCAGTCCCGCGTTTTCTTGATAATCCGGGAACAACTGCGGCACCACCCAGCCGAGCAGGATGCCCAGCAGATAAGTCAGCGCCAGCAAGCCGCCCAGATGCTGCCGTTTGGAGTCCGCGCCAAACGCTCTGCCGCCGATCAGTCCGATCAACACGCCCAGCCACACCGCGGTGAGCCACCAATTCGCGATGAAACCGAGCATGAGTCCGACACCGATGATCAACAATGCGGAGAGGGTGGAAATCTCCCGCTCCGCGCGCCACACCGGCTGCCACATCAAGAAAAAGCCGAAGTGGGACAACATCAGCGCGCGCGCCCACCACGTCTCGATGCCCCAAGCCAATGCGGCGTGTAGTGAAATAAGCATCAAGCCCATCCACCAATGCGATCGGCTGGTTGTCCAGTTGCTCACGCTCGCGCGTTGAATTTCAGTCATATGCGTTTCGTTCTCGGCAAGTAATAAAACCGATTAAACCACGGGGCACACGGGGAGCACGGGGAAATCCCACTTGAATCCACCGTGTGAACCGTGCTTATCTTTTGCTACTATCATCCACCATGCGCAAAATCCTTGCCATCGCCCGCTATACCCTGCTCGAAGCCGCGCGCAGCCGACTGGCTTGGCTGGTACTCGGCACCATCTTCGTTTTCAGTGCGGCGAGCTTTCTGATTCGCGAACTGGCGATCACCGACAGCCTGCGCTTGCAAACCGCGTTCTTGGCAACGAGCTTACGCGCGGCCAGCTTCTTCCTCATCGCGGCGTTCATTATCGGCACCCTGCAACGAGAGTTCAACGACAAAGGTCCCGCGCTCTTGCTCGCGCTCGATTTGCCGCGCGGTCAATATGTACTCGGCAAGGCACTGGGGCTAGCCGGCGTGGCCAGCCTGATCAGCCTTGGCTGCGCTCTGCCACTGGCGCTACTCGCACCCGGCTCAGCCTGGCTCGCATGGGCCGCATCGCTGCTATTGGAAGCCTGGATCATCGCGGCGGTGAGCGTATTCTGCGGCATCAGCTTGCGCGGCGTCGCCGCTGGGTTGGCACTGACCATTGGTTTTTATCTGCTCGCAAAGAGCCTCGCCACCTTGCAGCTTATTAGCCACGCGAGCCTGGAGGCGGCATCGGTCTCGCATCGCTACATGACCCAAATGCTGGATACCCTGGCGCTGTTGCTGCCACGTTTAGATGAATTCGCGCAAACCCGATGGCTGGTGGATGGCGTGAGCGGCGCGCTCGGCCCGCTGGTGCTGCAAGCGTTGATTTTCAGCGCGCTCGTTACGGCGGCGGCGATGTTTGATATGTACCGGAAAAACTTATAACCACGAGGAGCACGGGGGTCACGGGGAAACCTTTTTTGAACTCCCCGTGCTCCCCGTGTCCCCCGTGGTTAAAAAATCAATAATGGACGAACGCTCACTCCAATCCGTACCGCGCACCGTGCTAACCATCGGCGTTCTCCTGCTCGCGCTGCAAATCGGCTGGCGCGCCATGCAGCCCGCGCCGACTGCGCGCGCGGAAGATTTACCACCGCCGCCAAGCGCCACGGCGGCGCGGCTCGCCAGTCTGGGCGAGCCGATCACGCTGGCCGGCCTGATGGCGCTGCGCTTACAGGCCTTTGATAACCAGCCCGGCATCAGCATCCCCTTTGCCGCGCTGGATTATGTAAAGCTTAGTGACTGGCTCGAACGCATTCTCGGCTTGGATCAACGCTCAAATTATCCGCTGCTGATGGCAAGCCACCTCTACGCCCAAGTGCCCGATCCGGCCCGGCAGCGCCTGATGCTCGATTTCACCTATCGCCAATTTTTACTCGATCCCGAGCGGCGCTGGCGCTATCTCGCCCATGCCGCGCTTATCGCCAAACACCGGCTGCACGATCTGCCGCTCGCACTCAGCTATGCCCGCGCCATCCAGGAAAAAGCGGGCGGCACGGCCCTGCATTGGGCGAGCCAAATGCCGATTTTCATTCTGGAAGATATGGGCGAGCTGGAAGCGGCCAAAATCGAGCTGGGCGCGCTGCTCGCCAGCGACAGCATCAGCGACCCGCAGGAAAAACGTTTTTTGACCCAACGCTATGCGGAATTAGAAGCCAGGCTGATGAAAACTCGGCAGGGTCGTTGATAATTCGCCTGTCTTACGCCACCACCCACTTTGCAAATTACGCAATACATTGTTTTTAATAAAAATACTCGAAACCTTCTTATCAACAAAATTGGCACTATTTTTGCATTTGCCTAGGCATCTCTATAACCCCTAAAAAAAGAGGGTCGTGAAATGCGTAAACAGCAGCAAGGCTTTACCCTAATCGAAATCGCAATCGTGCTCGTGATCATCGGCCTCTTACTCGGCGGCGTGCTGAAAGGCCAGGAGTTGATCCAGAATGCGCGGGTGCGCAACGTCATCACGCAGCAAGATGGCGTCAAAGCCGCATTCTTTGGTTTTCAAGACCGCTATCGTGGAATTGCGGGCGATTATTTACTGGCGAGCGCCACGGCCAATATCCCAGGGGCGGGCGGCACTTGTGGCGGCAATGGCAACGGCCTGATCGACGCGGTATCCGGTGGCGTTGCCGAGTCCATTTGCGCTTGGTATCACCTCGCCCGCGCCGGCTTTATTTCCGGAAATTTCAACGGTGTGGGTGCCTCTGCTGCTATTGCTGATGCGAATACAAACAACTCCCCAGCCAACCCCTTTGGCGGTTTGATGCAAATTGTTTGGGATAATGTTTATTCGGGTACTGCAAGCAATGTGCATAACATCAAAACGGGGTCAAATATCCCTGCCACTTTGCTTGCCGAGATCGACCGAAAAATAGACGACGGGCTACCCAATACTGGGAACTTCCGCTTTAGTACTTGGGGTGGCGCCGATGCCGCAATTTGCACTCCCGCAGCGGTATGGGCAATTACCTCTACCGCTGCACAGTGCGGCGGTGCCTCGCTGTTCTAATCCCCTCTTAATCTCAGCTCGGCCGCCGCCAGCGCCGCGGGCCGGCCGAGCAACACCACCGTATCCCCTTCCTGCAAGCGCGTATCCGGCGTCGGATCAACGCCGCGAATATTGCCCCGGCGCACCGCCGAAACCGACACACCCAAACCCGCAAGCTCCAACTCAGCCAGAGTTTTCCCCAGCGCCGCCGCGTGTTGCGTCAAGGTCACGGTGTATAAGCGCGGCTCGACATGATCGGAAAAGGCTTCCTCCGGCTCGTCGGTTGCGCCGTGGAAAAAGCCTTTCAGCAGTTGATAACGATTCTCGCGCACTTCACGCACCGAACGCAGCACGCGCGCCAAGGGCACGCCGAGCAAGATCAAGGCGTGCGAGGCGAGCATGAGACTACCTTCCAGCACTTCCGGCACGACTTCGGCGGCACCCGCTTTGAGCAGCTTGTCTAATTCCGCATCGTCCACGGTGCGCACGATGACTGGCACTTGCGGATTGACTGCCTGCACCGCTGAGAGCACACGCAGCGCCGAGGGCACATCGGCATAGGTCACCACCACGGCACGGGCACGCGAGATGCCGGCCGCTTGCAATACTTCGCGCCGCGCGGCGTCGCCATACACCACGCTATCGCCCGCCGCCGCCGCCAGCTTGACCCGTGCCGGATCGAGATCGAGCGCGATGAAGGAAATGTGCTCGCGCTCCAGAAAGCGCGCCAGGTTTTGCCCGCTGCGGCCATAACCGCACACCACGACGTGGCCTTGCACGGCAAAAGATTTGACTGCGATCTCATGCAACTTGGCGGCCTGGCTCATCCATTCGCCCACGACCAGTTTTTTCACGATCGCTTCGCGGTAATGAATGATTAGGGGGGTTAAGGCCATGGACAGCACCATGGCGCCAAGTACGACTTGCAGCAGCACCGGCGGCAAGGTGGAAATAGCGCCCGCCTGCGCCAACAGCACGAAGCCAAATTCGCCCCCTTGCGCCAGCGTGAGCCCGGTGCGCAAGGAGTCGCCGGTATTGCAGCGAAAGGCGCGCGCCACTAAAAAAATCAGGACCATTTTCCCCGCCAGCAAACCCAACAGCAGCAGCGCGACCCAAACCGCTTGATTCATCAGCACGCCAAAATCGAGCTGCATGCCGACGGTGATAAAAAACAAGCCCAACAGCACATCGCGGAAAGGCTGGATATCCGCTTCCACTTGATAGCGGTACTCGGTCTCGGAAATCAGCACACCCGCCAGAAAAGCGCCCAGCGCCAGCGACAACTCCGCTTGCTGCGTGAAGTAAGCCAGCCCCAAGGTGATAAGCAGCACGTTGAGCATAAACAGCTCGCTCATCTTGTGCCGGGCGATGGCGTGGAACCAGCGACTCATCAGCTTTTGGCCAAAATATAAAATCAGCGCCAGCGCCAGCGCCGCTTTGAGTGCGGCCCAGGCTAGGGCTTCAAACATGCCATCGCCACCCTTGGCCAAGGCTGGAATGAGCACTAAAAACGGCACTACCGCCAAATCTTGGAACAGCAGCACGCCCATGGTTTGGCGCCCGTGGCTGGAATGCAGCTCCACCCGCTCCGCCAACAACTTGCTCACGATCGCAGTAGACGACATGGCGACGATGCCGCCCAACGCCAGCCCGGCGCGCCAATCCAGCCCCCAGGATAAGCCTATGCCGAGCACCACCAGCGTGGTCAGCACCACTTGCGCGCCGCCCAGCCCGAACACCAAGCGCTGCATCGCTTTCAATTGCGCCAGGCTGAATTCAAGCCCGATGGTAAACATCAAAAACACCACGCCAAACTCCGCCAGGGCATGCGTTTGCGCGCTATCCGGCAGCCAGCCGAGGCCATGCGGCCCAATCGTGATACCCACAAACAAGTACGCCAACAGCGATGGCAGCTTGAGCATGCGAAACAGCGCCACCACCGCGACGGCGCTGCCGAGTAAAACCAATACCGAAGCGAGTGCATTCATGGCCTGAAGTATGCGGGATAGCACGCGGCCTGCCAACGTGGTTCCAATCATTCAAATACGGCGTTCCTGCTATACTTCCCGCCCATGAATGCACAAGCAAAACCTACCTCAGCCGCCCTCAGCAATAAAGCCCTCGACCTCGCACGTGAGGTGTTGGCGATCGAGGCCGCCGCCGTGCACGCGCTGATCGCGCGCGTGGATGCAAACTTTCTCGCCGCCCTGGAATTGATGTTGCATTGTCAGGGCCGCATCGTGGTCAGTGGCATGGGCAAATCCGGGCATATCGCGCGCAAAATCGCCTCGACCTTGGCCAGCACCGGCTCACCGGCTTTTTTCGTGCATCCGGCCGAAGCCAGTCACGGTGACCTGGGCATGATTACGCAGCACGATGTGGTGATCGCACTCTCCAACTCGGGCGAAAGCCCGGAACTCTTAACCATCGTGCCCATCCTCAAACGCAGCGGCGCGAAACTTATTTCGTTGACCGGCAACCCGAATTCTTCGCTCGCGCGCGAAGCCGATGTGCATCTCGACACCAGCGTGGAAAAAGAAGCCTGCCCGCACAATCTCGCGCCGACCGCCAGCACCACCGCTACTTTGGCATTGGGCGACGCGCTCGCGGTTTCGCTCCTGGATGCGCGCGGCTTCGGACCGGAAGATTTCGCGCGCTCGCATCCCGGCGGCTCGCTCGGTCGCCGCCTGCTGGTGCATATCACCGACGTGATGCGTCAAGGCGAAGCGCTGCCGCATGTTGCGGAAACTGCGCTGGTGCGGGAAGCCATGCTCGAAATGACCCAGAAGGGCATGGGCATGACTGCGGTATTGGACACCCAAAACCGCGTCATCGGCGTCTATACCGACGGCGATCTGCGGCGCAGCCTGGATCGCGGCATCGACATCCGTACTACCCCGGTGACTCAAGTCATGACGCCCAAGCCGCGCACCATCGGCTCCAACAAACTCGCGGCGGAAGCCGTCAAGGTCATGCAAGACAGCAAAGTCTATTCATTGCTGGTGGTGGATGAAACCGGCCGCCTGGCAGGCGCGCTGAGCATGCATGACTTGATGCGGGCTGGGGTGGTTTAAGCAGCATGACGCCTTTCGCACCGATTGCCCAAGCCCTGACTGATGCCGACATCACTACACGCGCGGCGAAAATTAAACTGATTATTTTTGACGTGGATGGCGTGCTGACCGATGGCTCGTTGTATCTGGACGATGAGGGCCGCGAACTAAAAGCCTTTTATTCGCTCGACGGTCACGGCATCAAAATGCTGAAAAAAAGCGGGGTCGACATCGCCATCATCACCGGTCGCACCTCGAACCTGATGCGCGTGCGTGCAAAAAATCTCAATATCGATCATTTGTACCAAGGCGCCGAAGACAAGCTGGAAGCCTTCATGGAATTGAGCGCCAAGCTTGGCAGGACCGCTGAGCAGATCGCCGTCATGGGCGATGATGTGGTCGATCTGCCGATGATGCGCCGCAGCGGTTTCTCAATCTGCGTGCCCGCGGCGCCGGAAAGTGTGCGGCAGTATGCCCACTATGTAACCCAAAACCCGGGCGGCAAGGGCGCAGCACGCGAAGTCTGCGAGCTGATCATGCGCGCCCAAAACACGCTGGATGCGCAGCTCGCGCCGTATTTGAAATGAACAAAATCTCGCGGCTAACATTTTTTCGACCATGACCAAAAACCCCTCCGCTTGGGCCATGCTGATTTTCCTGCTGCTGTTCGCCGCAGTAACCTTGTGGCTTGACCGCGTGGTGCAGCCGACCGGGCCGAAGCTGGATGGCAGCAACCGGCATGACCCGGACTACATCGTGGATAACTTTAGTTCGATCAAGCTCGACCCAACCGGCCAGCCGCATCTCACCTTGGCCGCGATCAAAATGACGCACTACCCCGACGATCAGACCACCCACTTGGTGCGGCCGCACTTTATGCGCTTTGCGCCCAATGCCGCGCCGATGCACATGTATTCACAGCGCGGCTTCGTCTCCGAGGATGGCGATAATGCCTATTTGCATGATCAAGTGCGCGTAGTGCGCGAGGCGCGAGGCACACAATCTGAGCTCACGCTGAATACCAGCTATCTGCACATCATGCCGGAGCAAGAACTCGCCATGACAGACAAACCCGTGGTGATTCAAGATGCGCATACCTTTATTACCGCGGTTGGCTTAAAATTGGACCAGAAAAAACATCAATTCAAACTGCTGTCGCGCGTAAAGGTGCGTTATGAACCCCGTTCTCATTAAAAGTATTGCCCCAATCGTCGCCGCGATGCTGGCCTTGTTCACGCACACCGCGCAGGCTGAACGTGCGGATCGAGACAAGCCGGTGAATTTGGAATCGGACACGGTCGAGGTCAACGATCAGACCAAAGTCAGCGTGTATCAAGGCAATGTCCGGCTCACCCAGGGCACGCTGCTAATTACCGCTGATAAATTGTTGGTGACGCAAGACGACGACGGCTTCTCCAAGAGCACCGCTTATGGCAACCCCACCTATTTCAAACAAAAGCGCGATGGTGTGGATGAGCTGACCGAAGGCTGGGCGCAGCGTCTGGACTACGACGCCAAGCGCGACAAGGTTGAAATGTTTACCCAAGCACGCATCAAGCGCGGCCAAGACGAAGTCCGTGGCAGCTATATCGCTTACGATGGTCAGACCGAATCCTATCGCGTCCTCGGCGGTAAGGAATCGGCCACCGAATACAATCCGAAGGGCCGGGTGCGCGCGGTGATCCAACCCAAACGGCGCGGCGCGGCAACGGCGCCCTCCGACGGTGGGCTACCGCTTAAACCGGCGGAGGGTGTGAAACAGGTGCAATAAGCCAATTTGCAAAACCGCCGCCCCCTCACTCCCAACCCCTCACTCCTCTCCAATCAATGAGCACGCTCGAAGTTTTCAACCTGCGCAAGCGCTATAAATCACGTGTCGTGGTCAAAGACGTCTCACTGACAGTTAACAGCGGTGATGTCGTCGGCTTGCTCGGCCCCAACGGGGCGGGCAAAACCACCAGTTTCTATATGATGGTCGGCCTCACCTCGCTGGATGCTGGGCGCATCATGCTCGATGGCCAGGATCTGAGTACGCTGCCGATCCACCGCCGCGCCCTCCTGGGCTTAAGCTATTTGCCGCAAGAGGCCTCGATTTTCCGCAAGCTCACCGTAGCCGAAAATATCCAGGCCATCCTCGAGTTACAACCGATCCAACCGGCCGAAGTGGCGCAGCGGCTGACCGAACTGCTGCATGATCTCAACATCGAGCACCTGCGCGACGCGCAAGCCATGAGCTTATCCGGCGGCGAACGGCGCCGGGTCGAAATCGCCCGCGCCTTGGCCACCCAACCGCGTTTCATCCTGCTGGATGAACCCTTCGCCGGGGTTGATCCGATCGCAGTGCTGGATATTCAAAAAATCATCCGCTTCCTGTCCGAACGCGGTATCGGGGTATTGATCACCGACCACAACGTGCGGGAAACGTTGGGGATTTGCGACCGCGCCTACATCATCAATGAAGGGCTGGTACTGGCAAGCGGCAAACCGGATGAAATTGTTTATAATGAAAACGTAAGACGGGTGTATTTGGGCGAACATTTCCGCCTTTAATTTTTCCCACCGCGCGGTCGCGCTTCCGGCCAGAACGCATAAAGAATGAAGCATAGCTTACAGCTCAGGCTCTCTCAGCAGCTGACCCTCACTCCCCAGTTGCAGCAATCGATCAGACTGCTGCAATTGTCGACGCTTGAACTGAATCAAGAGCTCGAAACCATGCTGCAAGAAAATCCCTTGCTGGAGCGCGTCGAGGGGACTGATGCCGCGGAAGGCGAGATGTATTACGGAGCGGACGAGGCCGGGGCAGCCTCGGCCAGTGAGCCCACCAGCGAATCCGCCGTCGAACCCCCGCCTGAAAGCAGAAACGAGTCCTCAAATGAGTCGGCTGAGCCGGATGAATCCACCATGGAATTCCCGGATTCGATGTGGGACGATGCGCCCGCCGGCTATACCCATAGCGACGACGAAGAGCAGGACGGGCCGCAGATGGCCGCTTGTAGCGAGACGCTGCGCGAACATTTGCTATGGCAACTGAATCTGCTCAATATCTCCGATCGCGACAAAAGCATGGTCATGCTGCTGATCGATGCACTCGATGACGCTGGCTATCTGCATCAGGATTTTGCGGAACTCGCCTCTTTATTACCGCTGGAATTGGAAGTCGATCCGGTGGAACTCGACACAGCGCTCAAACACTTACGCAATATGGATCCGGTAGGCGTGGGCGCGCGCTCTCTGTCCGAATGCCTGGTGTTGCAACTGGAAAGCCTGCCGGAAGAAACACCCGGCCGCGCGCACGCGATTGAGATCGCACGCCACCATCTGGCGGTCATGGCCGCGCGCGATTTCACCAACCTTAAACGGCTGCTGCGCTGCAATGACGCACAACTGCGCGAGGCGCAGGCACTCATCGTCAGCTTGAATCCGCGCCCTGGCGCCGAATACGCCACCACCGATACGCGTTACATCGTGCACGACGTCGAAGTACGCAAGGTGAAGGGGCAATGGACGGCGCGTCTCAACACCGACGCCATGCCGCGTCTGCGCATCAATCGGGTGTACGCCGATATTCTGCGCCGCAACCGCAACGCTTCCAGCAAGGAACTCTCCACGCAACTGCAGGAAGCGCGCTGGCTGATCAAGAACGTGCAGCAGCGCTTCGACACCATCCTGCGCGTGTCGCAAGCCATCGTCGAACGCCAGCGCCATTTTTTCGATCACGGCGATGTGGCGATGCGGCCGCTGGTGCTGCGTGAAATCGCCGAGGAAGTGGGTTTGCACGAATCCACCGTGTCGCGCGTCACCACGCAAAAATACATGTTCACCCCGCGCGGCATTTACGAATTGAAATATTTCTTCGGCAGCCATGTCGCCACTGACACCGGCGGCGCTTGCTCCGCCACCGCCATCCGCGCGCTGATCAAGCAACTGATTGCAGCGGAAAACACGAAGCGGCCACTGTCCGACAGCCATATCGCGGAAGTGCTGTCGCAGCAAGGCATCATCGTCGCGCGCCGCACCATTGCCAAATACCGGGAGGCGCTGCAAATCCCCCCGGTCAATCTTCGTAAGTCCCTATGAGAGAAGGAGTCAAAGCATGAACCTCAATATCACCGGCCATCATCTGGAAGTTACCCCCGCGATTCGCGACTACGTGGACGCGAAGCTTACGCGCGTGACGCGTCACTTCGATCATGTGATCGACGTCAACGTCATCATGTCGGTAGAAAAACTGGTGCAGAAAGTCGAAGCCAACATTCATGTCAGCGGCAAGGATATCCACGCCGAAGCGACGGATGGCGATATGTACGCCGCCATCGATCTGCTGGCCGACAAGCTCGACCGGCTAGTGCTCAAGCACAAAGAGAAGAACGGTGCGCATGGACGCGACGCTTTGAAGCATCAAGCCGTCGAGTAAAAAGAATGGGCCGCTACGGCGGCCTTTTTTGCCACTGCGCGGCCTTTTTTCATGAGCCTCATCACTTCTTTGTTGAAACCGGAATACGTGCTGCTCGATCTGGATGCGGGCAGCAAGGATGCGCTGTTCGAGGAAATCGCTCGGCATATCGCGCCGGCGCTCCAACTCGACCCCAAGCTCATTGAGAAAAGCCTGGTTATCCGCGAGAAGCTTGGCTCCACCGGCCTCGGCCAGGGCGTGGCGATTCCGCATGGCCGCATCAAACAACTCAAGCAGGCCGCCGGCGTCTTCATCCGTACCCGCGACGCGGTGCCGTTCGGCGCGCCGGATAATGAGCCGGTACGCTTATTATTCGTACTACTGGTGCCGGAGCACGCCACCGATCTGCATCTGCAAATTCTATCTGAACTCGCGCAACTGTTTGGCGATCGCACGCTGCGCGAGCGTCTGCTGCATACGGCTAGCGCCGATGAAGCATTTCAATTGTTAACCTAAATATGCCGCAAATCACCGTTCAGCGTCTATTCGATGAAACCCGCCAAAAGCTGGAATTGGCGTGGATTGCCGGCGCGACCGGCGGTAGCAAACTACTCACCAGCGAGACGGTGCAGAAACCCACGCTGGCGCTGATCGGGCATCTTAATTTTGTGCATCCGAACCGGGTGCAAGTGCTGGGTGCAGCCGAGATGGATTATCTGCGCAGCCTGGACGAGGAAGGCCTGCACCAAGCGATCACCCATCTGTATTCGACCGAATTGGCCGCGGTCATTATTGCCAACAACGAAGTCATGCCGCAGGCGTTGCTCGACGCGGCGAACCGCACCGAGACCGCGCTCTTCACCTCGCCCCAGCCCAGCCCGCGGCTGATGCAAGTGCTGGCACACTATCTAGCCAAGACACTGGCCGAATTCACCACGCTGCACGGTGTATTCATGGAGGTGATGGGGATCGGTGTACTGATCACCGGCGATGCGGCGATCGGCAAGAGCGAATTGGCGCTGGAACTCATTACACGTGGCCATCGCCTGGTCGCCGACGACATCGTGGAAATCTACGAAATCTCGCCCGATACCCTGGAGGGCCGCTGCCCATCGCTGTTGCAAGATTTCATCGAAGTGCGCGGCTTGGGTATTCTCAACATCCGCGCCTTGTACGGCGAGGTGGCGGTGAAACCGAAAAAAACCTTGCGCTTCATCATCCATCTGGAAAAACCCGCCGATATCACTAAAGCCAATTACGACCGTCTGAAAATGCAGCAGGATACGCAAGAAATCTTGGGGGTGAATATTCCCAAAGCGCGGCTGCCGGTCGCTGCCGGGCGCAATATCGCGGTGTTGGTGGAAGTCGCGGTGCGCAGCCATATTTTGCATTTGCGCGGCATCAGCAGCACACAGCAATTCATCGAACGCCACGAACAATATCTGCGCGCGCGGCAGGACTTGGATTCGTAGGGGATGAAGCCGATGACGCAAGCCATCTGCCTCATGTACACTAACTCCTAATCGCTTACCCAACGCCTAACGCCTAACGCTATGCAGGTTATCCTCATCACTGGGCTCTCCGGCTCCGGCAAAAGCATCGCGCTCAATGTCCTGGAGGACAACGGCTATTTCTGCGTGGACAATTTGCCGGTGGAAATGCTGCCGCAATTGATTGAGCTATTGCAGGAGGAAGGAAACGCGCTGGTTGCGGTGAGCATCGATGCACGCAGCGGCGAGACGCTGAACCAGTTGCCGCAGCATATCAACACGCTCAAACATCAAGGCATCGATCTGCGCGCCATGTTCCTGGAAGCCAATACCGAAACCCTGGTCAAGCGCTATAGTGAAACCCGGCGCCGGCATCCGCTCTCAGACGGCAAGCAAACCATCTCCGAAAGCATCGAAACGGAACGCGAACTGCTCGCCAAGATCGCCGAGACCGGGCATCGCATGGACACCAGCGATCTTTCACCCAACGCCTTGCGCGGCTGGGTCAAGGATTTTCTCGGCCTCGACCGTTCGCGCATCACGCTGCTATTCGAATCATTCGGCTTCAAGCATGGCCTGCCGCTCGATGCGGATTTTGTGTTCGATGTGCGCTGCCTGCCCAACCCCTTCTACGACCCGCAGTTGCGGCCTTTCACCGGCAAAGACCAAGCGGTGGTGGATTTCATTGAAAGCCAGGAAGACGCAATCGCCATGCTGGCGGATATCCGTTATTACGTTGAAAAATGGCTGCCTTGTTTTATCCGCGACAATCGCGCTTATCTCACGGTCGCCATCGGCTGTACCGGTGGGCAGCATCGCTCGGTGTATTTTGCCGAGCAACTGGCGGAACGATTCCGCAGTGAATATCAGGTGCTGGTGCGGCACCGTGGGTTGTCGGTGTGAATCCCCTCGTTTATTTTCGCGCCGGTGATTGGTTCGTCGTGTTGCTCGGCGGCTTATGCACCGCGTGGCTTGCCGCAACCTTTTGGCAAGGCGGCGCGGCGCAAAAGGTGATCATTCGCGCCGGCGGGCAGCTATTCACCGAAGCCCGCTTGGATCGAACACAGCGCATCGTTGTACCCGGCCCACTCGGCGCCAGCCTAGTGGAGATCGAGCATGGCCGGGCACGCGTCGCCGCCGACCCGAGCCCGCGCCAGCTTTGCGTGAAGCAAGGCTGGCTCGCGCGAGCAGGCGATGCAGCCTTGTGTCTGCCGAACCAAATCAGCGTGGAATTGGTCGGTGCGACGCGGCGGTTTGATTCTTTGAATTATTGAAATTAACCACTGCTGAATTCATGAAAATCCATCTCCCCACCACCGCCGACGATCACCGCATTGCCAAGCTGGCGGCGGCGGCGATCGGCCTCACGCTGGCGGAGGCGGCGCTGCCCTCGCCTATCCCTGGCGTAAAACCGGGCTTGGCGAATATCGTCACGCTGGCCGTGCTGACGCGCTTTGGGCTACGGGCCGCGATCTGGGTAGGTTTGTTGCGTGTGGTGGCGGGCAGCTTGTTGATGGGCACCTTTCTCTCGCCCACTTTTTTCTTGAGCTTCGTTGGCGCGATCGCCAGCCTCGCCGCGCTGGCTGCCGCGCATCGGCTTCCCGCACGTTTTTTCGGGCCGGTCACGCATAGTGTGTGTGCCGCTTTCGCGCATCTCGGCGGCCAACTCGCGCTGGTTTATTTCTGGCTCATTCCGCATGCGGGCGTGGCTTATCTGCTGCCGCTGTTTGCCGGTGCGGCCTTGCTATTCGGCACGGTGAATGGCGTGGCAGCGGCGTTTCTCTTGACGCGTTTACCTGATACATCTCCCCCGCTCGCATGCGCCGATCGCTGATCTTGCTTGCGCTGCTGCTGGCCGCCCCGTGCGCTTTTGCTGCGGATTGGCTCAAACTCGAACTGCCGAATACCGAAGATCAATATTTCTACGACCGCAGCAAGCTGGTGGTGCACGGCAGCGAAGTTACCTATTGGAAAAAAGTGCTGTTCAAGCAGCCGCAAGCAGTTAAGACCAAACTGGCCTACGCCGGCCTGATGCGCGAGCGCATCGATTGCAAAGAGCACACGCTCCGGCTCTTGAGCTATCTCTACCACGACGCACAGGGCGCGGTGATCGAATACGTGGCGGAAGGCGAAAAAGAGGGCGCACCCATCATTCCCGAAACGGTGGGCGATTGGTTCGAGCAAGCCTTATGTGCCGTGGCGGGGAAAGAAACTGATAGCGAGAAAGCACCCCCTAAAATGAATGCAAATGCCCTTTGAAAAAACCATCACCGTCGCGATCACCGGCGCATCCGGCATGCCTTATGCGCTGCGCTTGATCGAATGTCTGCTCGCGGCGCATTGCCGGGTCTATGTGGCGGCTTCGCAAGTCGCCGCCATCGTGGCCAAGCAGGAGATGGATATCACCTTGCCGGCACGCACCCAGGAGTTGCAAGCCTTCCTGATCCAACTCTTCAACGCCGAGGCCGATCAGCTCCAGGTATTTGGACGCGAGGAATGGTTTGCGCCGATCGCCTCCGGCTCTAATCCGCCGGATGCGATGGTGGTGTGCCCCTGCACCATGGGCACGCTGGCGGCGATCGCGGCTGGGCTGGCCGACAAGCTGATCGAACGCGCCGCCGACGTGGTGATCAAGGAAGGACGCAAGCTGATCCTGGTCCCACGCGAAACGCCGTTTTCGGCGATTCACCTGGAAAATATGCTCAAGTTGGCGCGCTTGGGTGTCGTTATCCTTCCGGCCAATCCCGGCTTTTATCACCACCCGCAGTCGGTGCAAGATCTCGTGGACTTTGTTGTCGCCCGCGTACTCGACCAGCTTGCGGTACCCCACCAACTACTGCCACGGTGGGGCGAATCTGAGTCCTGACATGTTGCCAAAGAAGTGGAAAAACCGATTATCCGACTTGCTCGTCCCGGCCAGCGAGATGAAGCCGTTCGAACTCCCCCTATTCCCGCTCAGCACCGTGCTTTTTCCCGGCGGCGTGCTGCCGCTGAAAATCTTCGAGCAGCGCTATATGGATATGACGAAGCGCTGCCTGCAAGACGAGAGCCTATTCGGTGTGTGCCTGATCAAGGAAGGGGCAGAGGTAGGTGCGGCGGCCGTGCCGCATAACATCGGCACTTTGGCGCGCATTGGCAATTGGGATATGCCGCAACTGGGGGTGTTGAATGTGCGCGCAATCGGCGTTCAGCGCTTTCAAGTATTGGATTACAAAGCGCAGGAAGATGGCTTGTTGCTGGCGCAAGCGATCAAGCTGCCGCTTGAACCCGCCACGCTACTGCCACCTGAACACGCGGTTTGCGCGTCCGTGTTGAAACATATCGTCGCGCATGTGGGTGAAGAAAAATTCGAGCCGCCGTTCAACTTCGACGATGGCGTATGGGTCAGCTATCGCCTCGCCGAGATCATGCCAATCAAAGCCACAGCAAAACAAGACATGCTGGAAATGAACGACACCTTGATCCGACTCGATGTGCTGCATAAATTTCTGGCGCAGCAAGGGTTAGCGATTTAAGGCTGTTGGTCGGGACGAAATATAAGGTTTATCGCATCATGCGCATGCCGCCTATCATGCCTTCCACGCGCTGCTGAATAGCGTCGCGCACGATGCGCAAGTCCTCTATATTTCCTGGTTGCGAAAAAGGATAACAGCGCTTCTGCACCGTCTCCGGCAAAAGGGGGCAGGCAAGATCCGCCGCATCATCCAGCGTCACAATCAAATCCGCCCACTCGATGTTTGCTTGATCCAAACGGTGCAAAGTTTGATCGGGTAGATCGATTCCTGCCAGCGCGCAGCTTGGGTTCAAGGGCGCCGCATGCAACGCAACTGCACGCGCCTCCATCCACGCGGCCCCGATCGAATTGGCGAAGGTTGTGGCGAACAGGGCGCGACACACCTCGCCGCTGCCGACGAACAACACATGCGCTTTACGTTTATAGGGCAAAATCCTATCCTGGATTCATTTGATAAGGAAAAACCATGGCGAAATTTTACGCTGCCTTGACCGACGAATTGATGGATTTCATCCGCGCACAACGCTTATTTTTTACCGGCACGGCGGCGGCTGATGGCCGCATCAATGTCTCGCCCAAAGGCTTGCAGAGCTTGCGTATTCTCGATGCGCAACGCGTCGCTTACCTCGATCTCACCGGCAGCAGCGCGGAAACGGCCGCCCATTTGCGCGCGGATGGACGCCTGACGCTGATGTTTAACAGCTTCGATGATGCACCGCTGATTTTGCGCTTGTATGGCACAGGCGCGCTGGTCATGCCGGGCGATGCGGAATGGACATCGCTCTATAACTTATTCCCGCCGATTCCCGGCGCGCGTCAAATTGTGGTGTTGACGATTGAATCGCTGCAAACCTCATGCGGCTTCGGCGTGCCACGGTTTGAATACAGCGGCGAGCGCGATGACTTGGTGAATTGGGCGATCAAAAAGGGCGACGAGGGGTTGCGCCAATACCGCGCGGATAAAAACCGCATCAGCATCGACGGCTTGCCTACGGGCTTGGGCGATTAAAATCAGCGCAGCCAATAATCCAGGGCGATGCCGGCGAAGATCGCCGCGCCGACCCAGTTATTGTGCAAAAACGCCTTGAAGCATTTTTCCGGCTCACGGTTTTGAATCAGGGTGTAGTGATACGCCATTAACCCCGCTGCTGTGGCCAAGCCTAAGTAGTACGGCCATTTGAGATGCAATTGCACGCCCACCACTATCAAGATGGCAAGCAGGATGGCATAGCAAAGCATCACCGCCGCGACATCATATTTACCGAAGGTGAGGGCGGAAGTTTTAATGCCGATCTTCGCATCGTCCGCGCGATCCACCATGGCGTATTCGGTATCGTAGGCGATGGCCCAGAACATATTGGCGACCAGCAAGGTCCACGCCAGCGCGGGCACCTGCCCGGTTTGGGCGGCGAAAGCCATGGGGATGCCGAAACCGAACGCGATGCCGAGATAGGCCTGCGGCAGCGCAAAAAAACGTTTGGTGAAGGGATAGGTCGCAGCCAATATCAGCGCCGGCACCGACAGCATCAAAGTGAGTTTATTGAGCGGCAATATCAAGGCAAATGCGATCAAGGCCAAGGTTGAAGCCAGCGCCAGCGCTTCTTCCTTGCTGATCAGCCCCGCTGCCAGCGGCCGGTGTTTGGTGCGCGCCACTAGCGGGTCGATGTCGCGGTCGGCGTAATCGTTGATCACGCAGCCCGCCGAGCGCATGAGCACAGTGCCCAACACGAAAATCCACACGATGACCCAATTCGGATGGCCGTAGCTCGCTATCCATAAACCCCATAGCGTGGGCCAGAGCAAGAGCAAGATGCCGATCGGCTTGTCCAGCCGCATCAGCTTTTCATAAATAGTGAGTCGTTCGGTCAGCGTCATCGGGCACTCCACGGGGGAAGGCCTATTTTGTTGGAGCCGGCGCCGTGGGTCAACTCGGAATGCTGGATAGTTTGGCGATGAACTCCGCGCTCGGCACCGGGCGACTGAAGTAGTAGCCTTGATATTCGTCACAGCCACGGCTGCGTAAAAATTGTAGTTGTTGCTCCGTCTCTACGCCTTCTGCCACGACCTTGATATTGAGGCTGTGCGCCATGGCGATGATCGCCGTGACGATTGCGGCATCATCTGGGTCGGTGGCGATATCGCGCACGAAGCTGCGATCCACTTTCAGCTTATCCAGGGGGAAGCGCTTGAGATAGCTCAAGCTCGAATAGCCGGTGCCGAAATCGTCTACCGAAATTTGCACGCCCATATTGCTGAAGGTGGTCAAGGTGCGGATCGTGTCTTCCGGCCGCTCCATCAATAACGATTCAGTGATCTCGATGCCGATTTGCTCGGGGGATAAATCGACTTCTTGCAGCATTCTCCCCACCGTGGCCACCAAATTTCGCTGTGCGAATTGGCGCGCCGATATGTTCACGACCATCCGCGGCTGCGTAATCCCCAGCAGCTCCCATTTTTGCCGCTCGCGGCAGGCATGGCGAATCACCCATTCGCCGATCGGCACGATGAGCCCGGCTTCTTCCGCCACCGGAATAAAGCGGTCTGGCCCGATCGGCCCACCGCTCGGATTCCAGCGCAACAAGGCCTCGGCCGCGCCAACTTGGCCGCTGGCGAGATTCACGATCGGTTGAAAATGCAGCGTGAATTCGTCCCGTGTTAACGCTTGGCGCAGGCTGCTTTCGATCTGCAGCCGCTCCGAGGCAGCCTGATTCATCTGCGGGGTGAAAAATTGGAAATTATTGCGCCCGGTGGCCTTGGCGTAATACATCGCGATGTCTGCATTGCGCATCAGCGTTTCCACATCCGGGCCGTCATCCGGATACACCGCCACGCCGATGCTGGCCGAGGTATGCAATTCCGCACCATCGATCGAATACGGCGCGGACAAGGTAACGATCAGTTTCTGCGCCACAATGCCAATATCCTCGAAGCGCTTGATGTTGGGCAGCACCACAATGAATTCATCCCCGCCTTGGCGCGCCACGGTGTCTTCGTCGCGCAGGCAACTGCGAACGCGCTGCGCGACCGTTTGCAGCAAGCGGTCGCCAACATGATGGCCGAGCGAATCATTAATGGTTTTGAAATGATCCAGATCGATAAACACAATGCCGACGCGTTGCTGCTGGCGGCTCGCTTGCATCAAAGACTGGCGCGCGCGATCTTGCAGCAAATTACGATTGGGCAGATTGGTCAAGCTGTCGTGATTGGCGAGATGGTTCACCCGCGCTTCGGTCGCCTTGCGCACGGCGATATCGCGCATCGCGCCGATGAACAAGTGTTCACCCGCAAACTTCACCTCACCCACGCTCAATTCGGCCGGGAACGTGGTGCCGTCGCGCCGTTGTCCCACTATTTCGCGCCGGCTGCCAATCACGGTTGTTTGACCTGTTTCTAGGTAATGCTTGAGATGATGATCATGCTGGCTGCGATACGGCTCAGGCATCAACATGGAAATATTGTTGCCGACTAGTTCCTCTGAGCTGTAATCGAACATGCGCTCGGTAGCGGGGTTGATGGTGCGAATGATCCCATCGCTGGTCATGGAAATGATGGCTTCATCCACTCGGTCGAGCACGGCGCGAATGCGCGCCTCGTTGCGACGTAGCTTTTGATTTAGCTCACGCGCGCGTTCTTCCGACACCACTACTTGCCGCAGCAAAGGCAGCACTTGCCAGCGCATCAACAATGCGCCGCCTGCCAGCAGCAGTAACAGAATTGGCAATACATAGCGCGCTTGCTCGTGAATGGGTTGATACAACTCAGTGGCATCAATGCGCAGCACCATGCCCAACCCTAAGTTGCCGACCGGCAAATAAGCAGCTGCGCCAAGCTCGCCTTGGCTATTGCGACTCGCAATAAAACCGCTGCCCCCCGCCAAGGCTAGACTCATCGGAGTCGATGCTGCGGCCTGCATGCGCGGGAGATGCGTTGCGATGCGCGGTGATTTTTTCGTGGGAAAGCACTGAACGTAGTTGCTGTCTTCCGCCGCGCACAAATGCAGTTCGGCGGATTCGCCCATATTTTTAAGATCCGTGATCAGACCCATCATCTCCGGCATGCGCCGCACTGCTACCAGCGCACCCAGCGGCTGCCCGGCATGGTTAATATCCATCTTGGTCGTCACTACCAGGCCGCCATCCCATTCAAGACGACTACGATTGGGCAAATTCAGCGGCACACTCAACTCAGGCTGAATTTCGACTGGGCCGGCGCGCGCCAATTCGCGCCCGGCGTGGTCATACAAAGCCAGCGCATTGAAACCGATGGGCAAAAACGAACGCAGGGACAACTCCAAGTCGCGCGCCAACGTCGCATCGCCGGGCCGCTTTACGATTGCAGCCAGGCTTTCTTGCAAGGACGTGCGATTGGACACGGCGGCGACATTGGCAAGGTGCTGACGAATCTCGCGCTCGAACATCCGTGCACGGGATTCTACGTTCTGTTGCAAACTGCGGCTTATTTGGCTTTCAGCCTGATTGTGCATCACGCCGTACACCGACCATCCGGCAGCCACAGTCAAGGTCAAGAGAATCGCGCCGCTGATCAGACTGATGCGCTTCTCTTCTCGGGTTCGAAATAACATTGGGATAAAATGAGATAATGTTCAATATGTTATCGTCGCTTGTGGCGCTTTCTTTAGCCGATCTTTAGTTTTTGCATTTCTTGATAAAATGAGCGCCCTTCGCACCATGAACCAAAACCTACCCCCCATGAAGCGTCCGATCCGTAGTTACGTACTGCGGCAAGGCCGCATTTCTCATGCGCAGCAACGTGCTTACGACAGCCTGCTGCCGCGCTTTGGTATCCCGTATCAAGCGGCAAGATTAGAACCTAGCCAAGCTTTCGGACGCAGCGCACCCACCGTGCTGGAAATTGGTTTTGGCATGGGAGAGAGCACAGCGCAAATCGCGCAGAGCCGCCCGGATCTGGATTTCATCGGGGTGGAAGTCCACACCCCAGGCGTGGGCAGCCTGCTCAAGCAGATCGAAGAGAGGGAGCTGACCAATGTGCGCGTGATTCAACACGACGCGGTGGAAGTCCTGCAACACATGATTGGAGAAAATACGCTTGCCGGCGCGCATATTTTCTTTCCCGACCCGTGGCCAAAACTACGTCACCACAAGCGACGTTTAATTCAGCCGGACTTCGTGCGCCTCATCGCCAGCCGATTGCAACCGGGCGGATACCTGCATGCCGCGACCGATTGGGAAGCCTATGCTGAACACATTCTCGCCACCCTGGCGCAAGAACCGTTGCTGGAAAACACCGCCGACGGTTACGCGACCCGGCCCGCCTACCGCCCGCTCACCAAATTCGAACAGCGCGGCCTAAAACTCGGGCACGGCGTGTGGGATATCGTGTTCCGCAAACGGGCTTCACCTTGACGCTAAAGCCCTTTTCGGGTGTAATGGCGCGCTTTCTCAAGCGGCTAAACTCAGTTTTTAGCGCTCAAAGGCCAAGTAGCTCAGTCGGTAGAGCAGAGGATTGACGGCACGCTGCGCAGCAGCTTGT
Source organism: Pseudomonadota bacterium (assembly GCA_038042985.1). Taxonomy (GTDB): domain Bacteria; phylum Pseudomonadota; class Gammaproteobacteria; order Burkholderiales; family Thiobacteraceae; genus RBG-16-58-11. The sequence goes on along the minus strand of JBBTCZ010000039.1, from coordinate 41,929 downwards.
CGCTGCAAAGGCTAACTTGCAAAGCAAGTTAAGGGCGCAAGCCCGGCCGTAGCTAAAATCCTTGTGTCACAACAAGAAAGAAACGATTAAAGGCCAAGTAGCTCAGTCGGTAGAGCAGAGGATTGAAAATCCTTGTGTCGGTGGTTCGATTCCGCCCTTGGCCACCAATATCCATGCGGGTTTCAGCACGATTCTGAAACCCGCGCCTTTCTACAAAATCCAGACTTTTCTACAATTCCTTTTCTAGGGGCGATACAAGCTCCCCGATTCTGTCGCGTGTGTAGGTCTCGGTCATGAGTCGGTTTTTATGCCCCAAAAGTTTCTGAGCGCGCGCCAGATCACCGCAATCTGTTGCGGTCTTTGCCCGAATATCCCGAAATTGAAAATCGACGCCAGCGAGGCGACGGGCCTTTCCAAAACGTGAACGTAAGGCTGTCATGCTGAGCGGCTGGCCGTCCTCATCCAGAATCAGGTTCAAGCCCGTTATGCGGTGCTGCCGCGCCAGAATGCGCTCAACGACCTCGGCAAGCTTTCCCTTGATCTCGATAGGCACCTTCGCGCCTGTCTTGCCCTGGACGATGTAGAGCACACCGGCCCGAATGTCGGCGCGCTTGATCTTGATAACATCGGAAGGCCGCTGCCCGGTGCGATAGGCGATATCCATGGCATCCTGCACCGTGAAGTGCGCTTTCTCCCACACTGCGAGGAATTCTTCATCCTCGATGTAGCGATCTCGGCCTTTTTCCTTGAAACCTTTCACGCCGGCACACGGGTTCGTTTTCTCGGTGTAACCCCAAGCCCGCGCATGGTTGAAAAGGTGACTCAGCAAAGCTTTCTCCCGGTTCGCCCTGGTTTCCGATTTCGCTCCGCGCACGTCGAGATATTGGCGCACATGGTGCGGCTTGATATCGTCTATCGGCACTTGGCTGAAAACCTTGTTCAGGTTCTCGAATTCGCGCCAGTTGTCGCGCTGGGTCAGCGTAGCCTTGCCCGGCACCACCTCACGCATATAGCGCATGCCTACCGCGTTGAAAGTGCAGTCCCGGCTAGGGGCCACCTCCCCTTCGAGTTCAGCCCACCGGCGCATAGCAAGCACCTTGTCACGCCCGAGGCTTGTCCACTTGCGCGGCGCTGTGGTCGAAACGTGGTAATACGTTCCGCCTTTCTCGTGCATGCGCGGCGGCAGATCGTGACGATTGGTACGCTTGCGACCCATGGGCTAGATATCAGCGATCCAGGGCGCCGAAATCAGGCTCCGCAGAAAGCCTTGCCGCTTGAGACGCCGCGGCTCCGCCCAGGCGTAATTGCACGTACTGGCGCGAGACCTTCGGGTGTCCATTAGCGTTGATCTCGAAAAAATACTTGTTCGCCTTCAACCATGCCACCTGGCCAGCTTTCAGCTTGCGCCCGCTCAAATCGGCAAGCTCGGCCTGTGACAAAAAAATCGGCTCCATGCTGCAATTACCCTCGGCAGTTCCAACCCGTGCGGGCACGAATAGCAACGCGGCGCTTGAATTCTAACTTTGTGAAACGCGGCGGGGATACATAGCCTGGGGCGACTTTCCGAATGCGCAAACGTAGCCGCATCAGGTTGATCGATATCACGTTCTTTGCATTCAGCAACGGTTGCACATCGCGGTAGGGTTTCATGCGCTTTTCTCCTGTTGTGTGGATTTCATTGGAAAGGGAATTACTTCGGCAGTGTGGATGGACGCTAGCAGGATGGAAATTTTCTCCTGCATGGCTTCCAGTTCTTGAGCAAGTTCGCCGTGTTGGAACTGCTGGCGAAGCTCGGCGTTTTCGGCATCCTTCGCAGCCACCTCTTCCTTGAGGTTGGCCAATTGTGCTTCGAGTGTTTTGATATGCCCCCGCTGCGTCATGTAGTACATGAAATCGCTTGGATCAATAAACAGCTTGCCCACGTCCGGCGACACCATGAAGCCGTCGCTGTCGATATACCAGCCATCCCACTTTTGGTGAGAGAGGCGAGAGGCCACGGACTCATACACCATGCGCAGCAATTCAAAGGCCATGAAGGGCACCGGCTGCTGACCGTTCTCCCATCCTCTAACGTCGCGCACGCTCACACGCAAGTAGGTTGCGGCCTGGGCCAGCGTGAGGTTGAGGCAATACTTGCGCAAGTGTTTGAAGTTCTCGCTGGCGACAGTGAGTTGGCGCGAGTGTTGCACCCACAGCGGGTGATAGTTGGGGAAAACGCAGTTGATCGCTTCGTCGGTCGGCTCTATGGCCTGCATCCAGTAAGCCCAGCGCGTTTTATTGCTCGGCCCTGTTCCTCGAAAGTCCTTGCCCTCTCGATTCCTTGTGTTAGATTTCGCTCCAGCCTTCTTCGTCCTCATAGGCTAGGCCCAGAGTTAGGAAGCGGTTCCCGGCTCTGGGCCACCCCCCTCCCCCCTTTTCCACTCCAATTTTCACTCCCCCCATCGCGTAAGCGATTCGGGCGATTTTTCAGGCCTACATCGAGCAAGAATTCCCGTTTTAAATCAACAGGCGCGGAGTTATTGATACAAGTCCAAGGGAAACCTTCGTCCGGCTTTTGCCTGACGCGAATACTCCAATTATCTGGGCGCGTAGTGATAGGCACCGGCCCCGCATCGCCGATTACACTCAGACCGCGCAGCTTGCGCGTCTGCTCGCCTGGGTATCGCTTGCTCGGCTCATCTTCGTAGAAGAGAGACAACTTGGCCTGCTGCGCTTCACGCGCCCGAATGTAGGCCGCGAAATCCGTATTCTTGGCGGCATTAAATAGATCGCCGATCAACGATTCCAGCGCCTCAGGCACGGAATCCAAGCGGTGTAATTCGCGGAATGGTGACAAAGTGCCCACGCCGAAGAATTGGAATTGACGGATACCCCACAGCCGCGACCAGACCACCACGCGCGGCGCGTTCTCACTTGCCCCGCCTTCGGCCTCGAAGTCTTCTCCGACACCATGGCCGTCCGTGTTCTTCGACACGTACTTAGCGATATACCCGGCTGCGCTGCCTTTCTTGGGGTCGATGCGCACAACCGTAAAACGCCGCTCGCTCGCGCCTGGCTCGTTGGGCGAATCTTTGAGCGCATATTCGCGTAGCGTAGCAACGAAAGTTTCCTCATGCGCGGGGGACACGAAAGCCAGCATGTGCCAATGAGGGGTTCCATCGTGGTGCGGCTCGACGGTTCGCAGCCCAAAAAATTCTTGCCCCGTCTTGATTCCCACTCGCGCCAGCTTGCTAGTAGCGCTGTTCCATAAGCGCCCTAGATATACCTGTGCTTGGCGCGGGGAAGTTTCGTCGTAATTCTTATTCGGGTCGCCGCTCTTTTCGTGGCGTGCGTGCATGCGACTCGGGCAAGTGATAGTCACAAAGACCCCCTTGAATCCCAATTCCTTCGAGTATTCTTCCAAGCCCCGGAAACCGACAAACATCTGAACACGTCGAATTGATGGATTAGCCGGACTTCTCTCGCGCAACTCTTCGAGCGTAAATGTCTCGCCGGTTGATTCGTTAATTGCTTCGAGATTTTCAAGCAGCGCTTTGGTTTTGCGCTGGTGGCTCTGGTGGCGTGTGAAAGCTTCGTTTGAAATATATGGGGCTGCGCGGCGATGAACGCACCCGGCCTTAATAGCTGCGTGTTCCACCTTACGAAAGCGCTTGCGTAGCGCTCTACGCCACCATGCTTCATCCAGCATGCGCGAGAGCGTTCCACCGATAGACTTACAGTGCGGTATCTCGATTTGATGACGGCGCGCGGCGCGGCGCAGCATAGCGAACAAATCATCCTCGCTCACATTTGCTTTCAACCTTCCGCGCAAGTTCTTTACCGCTCGCTCCGCTGCATCGGCTATTTCGCCATCGGTCGCATGAAAAGGCAACCCGGTTTCTGGAAAAAGCTCCGGCAACAGATCATCGCGCACGTCCATCACGTATTGGTTCGATTTAAACCGCCCCTGCGCTGAATATCGCCGCTCCCATTCCGCGCTAATGCGGTTCGCAATGCCGTTGGGCATATGAGAAAAGATTCCCGCGAGAAATCGCCGGTCTTCGGGGTATGGATTCGCCCAAATGCGCGTTTTGAGCTTGGGTGTTAGGCTTGCAGCTTGATTTTGCATCGCGGCTTAGTGCTGAGTATTCGAGCCGTGATAAGTCCGAATCGCCACATGCAGCCCGGTGATTTCGCGAAAGGAAAGCGCTGCGCTGGTTGCTTCGTCTTCGACGTAGTGTGCAGCCAAATCCACACTTTCAACAACGCGAAATGAAGTCGGCGAAAAGCTTGCCAGGTAGCCTTTGCAGTCTGGCACCCAGAGAGCGCAGACCTGTGGCGGTAAGCGATGAGATTGTTTGATATCCGCCGTGATGGGCGCGCGGCTTTCTATGCGCGCCAAGGCGTGACTTTGTATGCGGTTCGTCATGTCTTCGTCCTTTGCTATTAGTTAAGAAATGGTCATGGATTGCTGTTTCGTGATGCGTGAATAGTTGCGCTCGAAGATGCTAGGGAATTGCACGAACTGCGCCGGGTTTCCTCGCCCCCCACGCGGCAAAGCCGCGCGGGTTCCCCGCTCGGCGCGGTGTCGCGCCCAGCAAGAAAAACAGTCTGCAAAGGGAGTGGCTGCATCGCGTGTTTCCCGTTCATCGAACCTGAGGCTGCTTGGGGTTTCGAGAAGCGAACACGGCAATACCCAAGAGCACTGCCAAGACAACAGCAGCCGATACGCCGCCGCTTCCGCCGATCATGGGAACAGGTACTTTCATGCTGTAGCCTCCGCTTCGTCGTGCTTGCTTTCAGCGTCAGCTTCCAACAAGCGTTCACCCAATCCGGCGCGTTCGATGCTTTCGCGAATCGCGCCAAACATGACCGCTTGCAACGTATCGCTCGCAGCGACTCGTTCCAATGGGTTGCCCGTGCCAGTCAGGTATCGCACCAGCACATAGTTCGCACCGAGCAGCGCAAACAGTTCGCGGATATCTTCTTGGGTTTGATCGCTAAACTCTTCGCTCTGGCCGAATACGCCGCTAGCGTGCTTTGCCTTCGTCGCCAGCAATTCAGCGATCCGCTCATCATTTCGCACGACTTCATTCAGCACATCGCGCACAGCGTCCGGGCTATGCTCGGCGCTAATCGGGAAATGGCAGACTGCCGCGATAGCGACACGGGGATGCGGTGCTGGCTGGGGCACGGCCACACTCTTCGCCTTGGGTTCGGGTTCGGCTCGCTCGGAAACCTCTTCTAGCTCGATCCCTTTGTCTTCGAGATAGTCCAGCAGCTTGGCTAGCTGCTCGGGCTTGAGGCCGTCGCCATAGTTGCGGAAGTGACTCAGAAGATGCCGGGGGATACCGGTATCGCGAGAGACCTCGGACACGTTGCTACGCAGAGTTACTAGCGCGTCGTTGAAATCCTCTTTTGAGAGGGTTGCTGGGGTTTTGATTGCCATATAGCCGCCGTTTCATAAGTTATCACATGATAACAATTGCGACTATACGCATATTTCAAATCTTGTCAAATGACAATAATTGAAACTATTGGGGCGTAAAAAAACCCGGTCTAGCCGGGCCTTGCACTTTCCTCGAAGCTACATCTGGGCCTTTAGCCGCTCATCAGCCTTTTGCTGAAGCTTCGCAAAATATTCTGGATCGCTCACCCGCTGTGCCAACTGGGATAGTTCCTCTGGCGTTCCGTTTCCAAACTCTTCACTAAACATTTCAACAAAAGCGGCGATTCTTCTATGAACATCCTTATCCCGAGCCTCCACAAGAGATTCCAGCAGAGTCAATATTGACTCCACCTGCTCATCATCGAGAGTAGAAAATATCATGGGAATCAACAACATCCCCGCTAAAACTCCAACCGGAGACCCTCTCATTTTTACAAGAGAACGCAACCCCGGCCTCGGTTTAAACGGATCATCCGTTCCAAAAAGCAGTCGATTCGGACTTACTTGCAGCGCTTCACATAAGAGGCGAAGCTCCTTTGCGCCTGGCTTTGTTCGGCCAGCCTCATAACCAAAAAGGACTGACCGCGAAATACCCGTTATACGGTTGAGGTCACTGTGTGACAGCTTCCTGTTTTCGCGAGCCCTGCGTAATTCAATTGCCACGATGTCCGGGCGAGTCGCTCGCTTTTCAACCTCGCGGGGCTTGGGCTTGGGAATTGGCTGCGCTATTTTTTCGTCCTGTTTTTTCTTCTCTGCCATGGGTGTTTTTCACTGTCGCGCCGGGTGATTTCAACTTGCTTTCACCCTGTCGGAACCCTTGTAATTTAAGTGGTTTCAGCTTGAATACGGGCAACGCCCGCGCGCTCCATTATGCCCCACTCAGGCCATGGAAAACAAACCGGCTACCGGCCTGTTGAAGTCTGGTAGAAACGCAACACCTTTGGGGTGGTGTGTCGGGAATTGAGCAGCCCTTGGCAAACTCGCGCGAATATCGCGGTGTCGATGGTTCCCTGAGGAACGAATATCCCATTCTTCACACCAGCCGCCAGCTTGTCAGCATCTTCGATACGCGCTAGGCGATAGTTGACGTAGCTCTCGCGGTTGATGAAAGGGTGATCGCCGGGGTAGAGAATGCAGGTTGGGTCATGCTGGAAATTGGGATTCCGCGTCGCGATCCCTACCAGCAGAACTTGCTTGGCTGCTATGTCGGGCACAGCGATGGGGTCAGTCAGCAGAATGAAGAAGTGCTTGCGGTCTGGGTCGTGATCCGGGCCGGAGGGGATTAAGAGCGTCGCCCGCTTGACCGGCCAAAACAACACGCTTTAGATGCTCGCAAAGAGCTTGTCTAACGCACGCTCGGCTTCGATCTCCGCACAAAAGTAAGTGGCCTCTTCTTCAGAGCGCCCCATGGCTATCAGAATCTTCCGGTGTGGGATTGCGTTCGATGATCCGTTTGGGTCTTCCCATTCCGGAAGGGTGTGGGTGTAGTCGCGAATCTCCCAGCGGCTCATCTTGCCAAACTTGGCCCACACGGCTTCAAGCACTTCGATGTCTGCCTGGCTCAGTTCGTCGAGCTCAGCTTCCGAGAGCTCGCGGTTGAGTGATAGCTCGTTATTTGCCTTGTCGGAAATCCATGCATCCCAACCATTAGGCGATGACTCAACGTCGCCATCCATCAGGTTCAGCGTCATGGTCAGCACCGGCCCGTGAGGCATTGACACCACTCGGTCGCCAGAAATCGGCACACCATAGCGCGCCATGGCTTCGCGGTCAGCAAGATACAGCAGCTTCATCAGCTTCAAGTGCGCCATGCAACCGCCGCGCTTCTTGAGCAGGTACGCCGCCATCTGGGCTACTTTTCGCTCGTTGAACATTGGCATTCCTAGGCAGTGAAAGATAAAGATACTGTAGATATCGGCATTGCGGCGCGAAGTATTACCCTTTTTTTCGATTCAGTCCACCCCACCAGCCCCCGCCTTTTTGAACTTTACGCCTCCTGTTTTCAGGATAGCGCCACATTATGACAATAGTTGAGGGGCCGGCTTTCTACAATTCGAAATGGGGCCGCGTGGATGCTGGGTTTGCGGGATGGTAGAATTCGCCGTTTGTAGAATCCGCGAACGGCAAGCCTTTGACGAAGCGGAACTACCCTGGAGATTGAAAATCCTTGTGTCGGTGGTTCGATTCCGCCCTTGGCCACCAGATCAAAAAAGGTTTGCGTGAATATCACGCAAACCTTTTTCTATTCAACACAATCATCCTAAGCAAGAAACCGCTAGGCCGCTGCCTCGAAATGCGCCACCAGCGCTTGCAGATCGTCCGCCGTGGTAACCAGTTCCTCGGTAGCTTTCGCCACTTCCGCGATGCTGGCGCCGTTTTGTTCGATGAGCGCAGACATCTGTTCCATGTTTTTCGCCACCTGTTCGCTGGCCACAGATTGCTCGCCAGCCGCACTGGCGATATGTTGCGCCATCTGAGTAATCTGCTCGCTCGCTCCGGTAATCTGACTGAAACTGTCACTGGTTTCCTGCAGCAACGTACGGCCCGCTTGCACCTCGTTCGCCGCTGTCCCCATCGAGGCCACGGACGATTGGGTGCGGCCCTCAATTTCATCGATGATTCGGGCGATGTCGGCGGTACTGGCGGCGGTTCGCTCCGCCAGCTTGCGCACTTCATCCGCGACCACCGCGAACCCGCGCCCCTGCTCGCCGGCGCGGGCGGCCTCGATGGCCGCGTTCAGCGCGAGCAGATTGGTTTGTTCCGCGATGCCCTTGATGGCCTGGGTCACGCTGCCGATGCTTTGAATGGATTGGCTCAGTTGGCCGATCATCTCGCCGGTACTACTCACTGATTCCACGACGCGGGTGGTGGATGCCATGCTGCGCTCCATACGCACACTGCCGCCGGTTACCGTTACCAGGGATTCCTTCGCTGCGTCGGCGGCGCTTTCCGCACTTCTGGCCACCTCGGAAATGGACACGGCCGTCTGTTCCATGGCAGCGCTTACCTCCATCACCCGATCCTGTTGCTTGTGCAGGTGGGATGCGACCTGCTCCACCTCGGTTTGCAAATACCGGCCATGAGTATGCAGGCCAAGTGTCGCCAAGCGGATCTGGTCGATCATGGACAGGAGATGGGCCTGCATATAAGCCAACGAGGAAAATACCTGGCCGACTTCATCGCGGTGATTGATCTGAATGTCGTTGTTAAGATTGCCCTGGGCCATTTGATCAAAATATTGCACCGTGCGCTGCAAGGGCCGAACCAGGGTGCGATGTAGCAGCATCGCATTCGCCACAGCCAAAATGCCAGCCGACCCGAGCAGGGTAGCCATGATGCCAAGCGCCCCGCTCCAGCCCGCCACGCCCGCGCCAGTCAGGAGCAACATGAGCAATCCCGTGCACACACCGATGCGCGTCATGATCGGCGTATCGCGCAGCCAATCGTGCTTGTGTGTCAGGCGCGCCCGCTTTTCGCGGATGGCTTTGTAAAACGCTTCGGCCTCATGCACTTGCTGCCGGTCGGGTTCCCGGCGCACTGACATATAGCCCAAGGTCTCGTTGTTCTTGCGCACCGGCACCACCAGCGCATTGACCCAGTAGTAATCGCCATTCTTGCAGCGGTTTTTGACCGCACCGCTCCAGGGCCGCCCCTGTTTGGCGGTATCCCACAGATCCTTGAATGCCTCCGGCGGCATATCCGGATGGCGCACCATGTTATGGTTCTGCCCCATCAACTCGTCGCGCGAAAAACCGCTGAGCTCGACAAAGGCATCGTTGGCATAAGTAATCGCGCCTTTGAGGTCAGTTTTGGAAACGAGGATTTTTCCCTTGGGGTACGGATGCTCCCGGTCCGTAATGGGCGTATTGATTTTCACGGTGTCTGGTCCTTCCGACTAAGATTTTTAATTGGGTTCTTATTTCTGCGGCGGGTTTTGGGACGCAGTACTTGAGTAAAATGTATTCCAAAGCCCTTATCGACGAAAGGAAATAGGAACTTTAGCCCGCTTAGGGAAAATCCCCCCTGCGCAGACGCCTCCGAAATTAAGCCTAAAGCAAAAAACCCGGTAAAATAGGCATTTAGCTTAGTCCTCCCGCCCGCCCATGCAGCTTTTCACCTTTGGCATCAATCATCAAACTGCGCCGCTCGATATCCGCGAGCAGGTAGCGTTTCCGGCCGAGCGCCTGGAACCGGCCCTGCTCGACCTCGCGGCGCATACAGCGGTGAAGGAGGCGGCGATACTTTCCACCTGCAACCGCACCGAGATTTACTGCAACACCGCGGAACCTGAGCAGGCAATCGGCTGGCTGTCTGAGTTCCACCATTTGCCGCGCGAAGTGATTTCCCCCTATCTCTATGCCTTGCCGCAAGAGCAGGCGGTAAAACACGCGTTCCGTGTGGCGAGCGGGCTGGATTCGATGGTGTTGGGCGAGCCGCAAATTCTGGGGCAAATGAAACAGGCGGTGAAAACCGCGGAATCCGCCGGCACGCTCGGCACGCTCTTGCACAAGCTGTTTCAGCGTACTTTTTCGGTCGCCAAGGAGGTGCGCACCACCACCGATATCGGCGCGAATTCAGTGTCGATGGCCGCGGCGGCAGTGCGTTTGGCACAGCGCATTTTTCCTAGTATCAGTGAACAGTCGGTGTTGTTCATCGGCGCGGGCGAGATGATCGAGTTGTGCCTGGATCACTTCGCGGCGCAGCACCCACAGCACATCACCATCGCCAATCGCACGCTGGAACGCGCGCATGTGTTGGCGCGCCGGGTGAATGCCAACTCGGTCACACTCAATGAGTTGCCCGAGGTACTGGCGCGCCACGATATCATCATCAGCTGCACCGCTTCGCCCTTGCCGATCTTGGGCAAAGGCATGGTCGAGCGCGCGATCAAGGCGCGCAAGCATCGTCCGATGTTCATGGTCGATCTCGCTGTGCCGCGCGATATCGAGCCGGAGGTGCGCGAGTTGAGCGATGTGTTTCTGTATGCGGTGGATGATCTGGCCGAGATCGTGAAACAAGGCGTCGATAGCCGCCAAGTGGCTGCCTTGCAAGCCGAGACCATCATTGAAACCCGTGTGCAAAATTTCATGGAATGGATGCACGCGCGCGAGACGGTGCCCACCATCCGCGCCTTGCGCGACCATGCCGAGCGCCAACGCCGCCTGGAGTTGGAGCGCGCACTGAAGCAACTCGCGCGCGGCGATGATCCGGAAAAGGTTATGGACTATCTCTCGCATGCGCTCACCAACAAACTCATGCATGGCCCAACCCATGCGCTCAGCAACGCCACGCAAGATGAGCGCGAATCGCTCGAAGCTTGGCTGCGTCGGCTGTATCACTTACACCAAGAATGAAACCAAATCTCAGCACGAAGCTCCTCCAGTTGAGTCAACGTCTGGAAGAGCTGAATCACTTGTTGAGTGCGGTGGATGTCACGCGCGACCTTGACCATTACCGCAAGTTGACGCGGGAGCATGCCGAGCTCGGCCCGGTGGTGGAATTTTTCCACGCCTATCAGCAAACCGAACAGGACATCGCCACCGCGAGGGAAATGCTATCTGATCCGGAGATGAAGGAATTCGCGGAAACCGAATTACGCGAAAATCAAGCCAAGCTGGAAGCGCTGGATATCGAGTTGCAAAAACGCCTGCTGCCCAAAGACCCGAACGACGACCGCAATATTTTTCTGGAAATCCGCGCCGGCACCGGTGGCGACGAATCAGCCTTGTTCGCCGGCAACTTGTTTCGCATGTACTCGCGCTATGCCGAGCGCCAAGGCTGGAAAGTCGAAGTGGTGTCGCACAGCGAAGGCGAAGTCGGCGGCTATAAGGAAATCATCGCCAAAATCATGGGCGCCGGGGCGTATTCCAAATTGAAATTCGAGTCCGGCGGGCACCGCGTGCAGCGCGTGCCGGATACCGAAACCCAGGGTCGGATTCACACCTCGGCCTGCACCGTGGCGATCATGCCGGAGGCAGATGAAATCGCCGATGTGAATTTGAATCCGGCCGATTTGCGCATCGACACCTATCGCGCCTCCGGTGCGGGCGGCCAGCACATCAACAAAACCGATTCGGCGGTGCGCATCACGCACTTGCCCACCGGGATTGTGGTGGAATGCCAAGACGACCGCTCGCAACACCGCAACAAGGCGCAGGCGATGTCCGTGCTGGCGGCGCGCATCAAGGACCAGCAGATGCAGGCGCAGCACGCACAGGAAGCCGCGACACGCAAATCGCTGGTCGGCAGCGGCGACCGCTCGGAGCGCATCCGCACCTACAATTTCCCGCAGGGACGCGTGACCGACCACCGCATCAATCTCACCCTGTACAAGATCGATTTCATCATGGATGGCGATATGGAAGAGCTGATTCAAGCGCTCTCCAACCAATACCAAGCTGATCTGCTCGCCGCCTTAGCCGAGCCCGTGGCGTGAACCAAAGCTCGCTGGGCACCGCGCTGCGTGCGGCGCGTAGCCGATTGGTGCAGGCGCTCGGTCTTGATCCGAGTGTCGCTGGATTGGAAGCGCAGGTGCTGCTTTCTCATGTGCTAAACCAGCCCCGCGCTTATCTGCTGGCGCATCCTGAAGCCGCGCTTTCCGACTCAAACCAAGCCCAATTCGAAACCTTGCTCACACGGCGCGAACGAGGTGAACCCATCGCTTATCTCACCGGTCAGCGTGAATTTTACGGCTTGGAATTTTTAGTCACGCTGGATGTGCTGATTCCGCGCCCTGAAACCGAGTTGCTGGTTGAGTTGGCTTTAGAACACATTCCCCAAGACACGCCAATACGCATTCTCGATCTTGGCACGGGTAGCGGAGCCATCGCGCTAAGCATTGCCAAGCAGCGGCCCCAGGCGCTAATCACCGCTGTAGACCGTTCTCCCAGCGCCTTAACCGTAGCCAAGCAAAATGCCGCTCGCTTAGGCTGCGCGAATGTTGAGTTTATTGAAAGCGACTGGTTCGCTGCGCTCGACGCTACGAACCCCTTCGACCTCATCGTAGCCAATCCACCCTATATCGCGACGGGCGACCCGCACTTGGTGCTAGGCGATGTAAAATCGGAGCCTCCCATGGCGCTAGTAAGCGGCATCGACGGATTGGATGCGATCCGCCATATCGCACATAGCGGGCGCGGTTATTTGCGAGAGAGTGGCCGCTTACTTTTTGAACACGGCTACGATCAAGGCGCGAGCTGTCGGGAAGTTTTACAGAAACACGGCTGGAGGTATATCGCCAGCTATGTGGATCTCGCCGGATGGGATAGAGTCTGTGGCGGAACACTGTAGCCCAGCCTGGCAGAAGTGTTGAAAAATTTTACACTTTTCGCTAATTTTACCAAGTCGCCCCCTGGCTTCATAACTCAACTACATGTTTTATATAGAAATAGTACGATATACAAAAAAATGGCGCGGAACTTGCTCTATTTATAGACTGACATGAACAATTAATAATGCGGGATGTATCTTGATGCATCCCAGGAGATAGTAATGAAGAAAATCCCAGACCCCATTGAAACGATCGAGCCGACTCAGGTGGACGAATCGCGGCGACGCTTTACAAAGGCGGGGTTTGCCGGTTCAGGCATTATCTTGACCGTGGCTAGCCAGCCTGTGTGGGGCAACCATTGCTCCGTTTCCGGCATGATGTCGGGCAACACCTCCGTACCGCATCAAGTGCCATGTGGCGGTTGCACCCCCGGCTATTGGAAAGCTAACGCTATCAACAGGGACGCTGTTTCTTGGCGAGGGTATCAGCCGGGAGACAGTTTCAATGCTACTTTCGGCGTGGGCAATTACATTCGCGCTTGCGATAACCACCCTTATACGCTGTTGGAAGTCATGCAAATGCAAGGCAACGATGACCCGCGTTGCCCGCGAGTTGGCGGACACGCGGTTGCTGCATTGCTCAACGCAGCCAGTTTTCCCGAAGCTTATGGCTACACCGCCAGCAACATCATCCAAATGTTCAGCAACTACAGCGACTGCGGAGCGTTCAAAAACATGCTGGATATGCTCAATAACCGGGGCTGCCCGCTCAACAATGCCCACGACAACGACACTCAAAGCACAGTAAGCACCTCCTGCGTCAGTAACCCAGGCGGTGGCAATAGCGGTAACGGTAACGGTAACGGTAACGGTAACGGCAATAACTAGTATTTTTGAAGTCGCTTTTCACATCAAAATAATTTTTGAACCAACAAAATACGATTTGGCGTATCGCAACGCCTAAACCGCTCATTCGGTGCTGGGGGGACGAGTGCGTCGTGTTCAACCCGCTGGGGGGCGATACGCATTTGGTCAGCGCAGCGCTTGCCCAACTGATTCAGGTACTGAGTGAACGTGGTGCGCTTGATCTTGCCCAACTCCATAGCGCACTTCGGCCGCTTTTCGATGCGGACCTCAACGATGCCGCTTCCTCAGATGATATTCAAGGCATGCTCTTTGCCTTAGAGCAACAATATCTAGTTTTCCGAGTTGCCGATTGATCGTCAGCGCCCATCCCGAATTCAAACTAGCGCTTGCCGGCAAGGGCGTGAGCCTGCGCGCCGGCCCATTCACCGTGCGCATTCGATCTCCCTTACCTCAGGTAGCATCCCAACTCGAACTACTCTATGCCGATTTCCCCGTTGCAAGCGATGCAGATTTCGTGGATTTCCATGTTCGCGCAGCGCCGCCGCAATGGCTCCGTCGCTGGGTCAGACCCCAAGTTCAATTCGATTTGGACGGGCATTACCCGTTTAAACCGCTACCCTTGCCGCAGGGGTTTGCGATGCTGGAGTGGGGCATCAATTGGTGCATCTCAGCGCACGCTCACCAATATTTGATCCTGCATGCCGCAGTACTCGAGCGTCGCGGGCGCGCGGTGGTACTCCCCGCCCCCCCCGGCTCGGGCAAAAGCACACTCGCCGCGGCCTTGTCACTGCGCGGTTGGCGCCTCTTATCTGACGAATTGGCGTTGATCGACACACACACTGGGCTGCTCTGGCCAATCGCGCGTCCAATCAGTTTAAAAAACCAGTCGATCGACATCATTCGGAAATTTGACCGTGCAGCCATCATCGGCGAAATCGCGCATGACACAATCAAAGGTTCGGTCGCGCACCTCAAGCCGACGCGCGACAGCGTCGCGCGCATGCATGAACTCGCCAAACCGGCATTGATCGTGTTCCCCCAGTGGCGCGCGGGGGAAACTGTGCAGCTCACCCGTCTGGGAACTGCGCGCGCATTTTTACGCGTCGTGGATCAAGGCTTCAACTACAGCTTGCTCGGGGAAAAGGCTTTCCATACACTGGCGGCCATGCTGGATACTTGCGCTTGTTTTGATTTCACTTACAGCGACCTCGATGAGGCGATCGCCAGTTTCGAACAACTCAATCTCGCGCCATGAAAGTGGCGCAAACGCTCAGCGCCCGCGCGCTTTGCAATCCCAGCGCGCTGCCCGATTGGACGCTGCACGAGTGGGAAACGCTCATCCGCCAAGCGCGCCGTGCTGGCCTACTCGCACGCCTCGCCTGGCTTGCCCAACAAAGCGGCGGCTGGGAACGCATTCCTCCCCAGCCTCGCGCTCATCTGGAAGCCGCGCAGACGATCGCGCAGAGCCAAGCCATGGCCGTGCAAAGAGAGCTGTTCTTTTTGCGGCAAGCGCTGGATCCGCTAGGCGTTCCTATTATTTTATTGAAAGGGGCGGCTTATCTCGCCGCGCAATTGCCCCCTGCTCATGGGCGGCTGTTCTCCGACATTGATTTGCTCGTTCCAGAATCAGCCATCGGCGAGGTTGAAACAGCGTTGATGCTGCGCGGTTGGGCCAGCGGGCACCACGACCCCCACGATCAACGTTATTACCGCAAGTGGATGCATGAAATTCCACCCTTGCGCCATATCAGACGAATGTCTGTGGTGGACGTGCATCATGCGATTTTACCGCTCACGGCGCGCATCAAGACCCCGTCAGGCCCCTTGATCAAAGCTGCCATTCCACTGCCGGATGATCCGCTTTTCTGCATCCTCTCACCGCCTGACATGGTGCTGCACAGTGCCACGCACCTGTTCCACGAAGGGGAGTTTGGCCGCGGTCTGCGCGATTTAAGCGATTTGGATGCGCTGTTGCGCCATTTCGGCCAGCACGCTGCTTTCTGGGACGCGCTCGTCGGACGCGCACGCCTGCTGAATCTGACCCGCCCCCTCTATTACGCGCTACATTATTGCCGCCAGGTATTCGATACGCCTATCCCGGCTTTGCCAGAGGATGCACGACCGACCTTCCCTCGACTGATGGATGCACTGTTTGAGCGCGCATTAGCACCCGAGCATGCAAGCTGTAACGATAGCTTCACCCCGTTCGCTCGCGGATTACTCTACATCCGCAGCCATTGGTTACGCATGCCGCCCTGGCTATTGTTCCGCCACCTATTTCATAAAGCGTTTATTTCACCTAAAGACAAGGCGAAATAAACCAAGCCGACAGGGATATTGACGTTCCCTGCCCAGCCCATTATAATTCCCGATAGTTTTAATCAGGTATTCTGTCTTTCAACTTAACTTATTGATTGAGATAAACAAATGAGCGCTTTAGACATCATCCGCGAGCAAGTCACCAGCAACACCGTCGTGCTGTACATGAAAGGCACACCGCAGTTTCCGCAATGCGGCTTCTCTTCCAATGCAGCGCAGATTCTCAAGGCCTGCGGTCTGCAAAATTTTCTGGCTGTGAATGTATTAGCCGATATGGAAATTTTCCAAAACCTGCCCGCTTACGCCAATTGGCCGACTTTCCCCCAACTCTACGTCAAGGGCGAGCTGATCGGTGGCTCGGACATCATGACCGAGATGTATCAAAAGGGTGAATTGCAGAAACTGCTGAAAGAAGCGGAAGCCGCTTAAGGTAGTAGCACCAGCGTCCACACGATTGCGACATTGGCGAGTGCGACGAATACCGCCGCGCTGCCGATGTCCTTGGCGCGCTTGGCCAGCGGGTGAAGCTCAATCGATACTCGGTCCACCGTGGCTTCGATCGCCGAATTGAGCAACTCGACCATCAGCACCAGCAGCACAGCGCCGATCATCAAGGCTTTACCCACACCCGTCACCGGCAAGAACAAGGCGAGCGGAATCAAGATCAGCGCGAGCAGCACTTCCTGGCGGAATGCATCCTCATTTTTAAATGCCGCGCTAAACCCCGCCATCGAATAAAAGAACGCGTTCCATACCCGCTTGAGGCCGGTCTTGCCCTTGTGGGACGAGGCGTCAGGCGTGGTGTGATCCGTCATGCGGCGGGCTTCCAAGTCAGATCCAACTCGCGCGCCGCTTTCACATCATCCAAGCGCCGTACCGGTGTGGTGTAAGGCGCGCCTTTCACCAGATCGGGGTTGGTACGCGCTTCCTGCACAATCTCCGTCAAGGCCGCGATGAAGGCATCCAAGGTCTGTTTGGATTCGGTTTCGGTCGGCTCAATCAACAAGCATTCCGGCACCAACAGCGGGAAATACGTCGTCGGCGCGTGGAAGCCTTTGTCCAATAGCCGCTTCGCCACATCCATGGCAGAGATCCCCGTCTCATCCTTTAAGCGCTTCATGCTCACGATAAACTCGTGGCTGGCGCGTCGTGTCGAATACGCGATGTCGAATCCGGCTTTCTGCAATTCCACCATCAAATAATTGGCATTGAGCGTGGCGTATTCCGCCACCCGATGCATGCCCTCGCGCCCCAGCATGCGCGCGTAGATATACGCCCGCATCAACACGCCGGCATTGCCCATATGGGCGGACAAGCGTCCGATGGATTGCGGCCGGTCACGTTCGCTCAACCAGCGATACACGCCACGCTCTTCATGCACGATCGGGATCGGCATGAAGGGCGCCAGCCGCTCCGACACGCCAACGGGTCCGGCGCCCGGTCCGCCGCCGCCATGCGGGGTGGAAAAGGTCTTGTGCAAATTCATGTGAATCACATCGAAGCCCATATCGCCCGGCTTCACCCGGCCGAGAATCGCATTCAAATTCGCGCCGTCGTAGTAGAGCAAGCCGCCCGCTTCATGCACAATCTTTGCGATCTCGGCGATGTTGCGTTCGAACACGCCGAGCGTGGACGGATTGGTGAGCATCAGCCCGGCGGTGTGCGGGCCCACGGCAGCGCGCAAGGCTTCGATATCCACATCGCCCTCGCGATTAGTGGGGATCTCTTTCACCGTGTAGCCGCACATCACCGCTGTCGCCGGATTAGTGCCGTGCGCCGCATCCGGCACCAGGATTTCCCGGCGCGCAGTGTCGCCGCGCGCGAGATGATAAGCGCGCATCATCGCCACCCCGGCAAACTCGCCCTGCGCACCTGCCATCGGTGTGAGGCTCACGGCGGCCATGCCGGTCACGTCTTTCAACATCTCTTGCAGCTCAAACATGCAAGCCAGAAACCCCTGCCCGGTGGGTGCAGCCGCATGCGGATGCCGCGCTAAAAATTGCGGCAGCATCGCCAGCGTGTTGCAGGCACGCGGGTTGTATTTCATGGTGCACGAACCGAGCGGGTAGAACTGGGTATCGATGGAGAAATTTTTCTGCGACAGCTGGGTGTAGTGGCGCACCACATCCATCTCAGAACATTCCGGCAGCAGCGGCGTATTTTGGCGCAAGAATGCATCAGGTATACCGCTGGCTGAAGCAGCCGTAGCGGGCATTTGCGCGTAGCTCTTACGACCAGGGCGCGATAATTCAAAAATCAGCATAGAAACTCTCAAAAGGCTTTTTGCCGCCAATTAACGCGAATTTTCGCGAATTAAAAAACGTATTCATCCCTTCACAACAAAACGAAGCCTCAAATTATTCGCGGTAATTTGCGTTAATTAGCGGCTAAAGAATTGCTTACCCCAACGCCGCCAGCGCCGCATCGTAATCCGGCTCATCGGCAATTTCCGGCACCAGCTGCGAGTAGAGCACCGTATCGTTTTCATCCAGCACGATCACGGCGCGCGCGGTCAAACCGGTCAGCGGGTGTTCGGTAATCAAGACGCCGTAGTCGCGATGGAAATCGCGGCCGCGCAACGTCGAGAGCGTGGTCACATTCTCGATGCCTTCCGCGCCGCAGAAGCGCGACTGGGCGAAAGGCAGATCGGATGAAATCACGATCACCACGGTATTGGCCAAGCTGGCCGCCTTCTCATTGAACACGCGCGTGGAGGCCGCACAGGTCGGCGTATCCAGGCTAGGTACGATGGATAGCACTTTGCGCTTGCCCGCGAAGTGCGACAGCGCCACATCATTCAAATCTTTATCCACCAGCATGAAGCTATGCGCCTTATCACCCGGCTGGGGGAAATGGCCTTCCACATGCAGCGGGTTGCCTTCCAAAGTGACTGTGCTCATAAAACCTCCCTATCAGTGTTGCGTGGCATTAAATCTTGGGTTTGATCGGGCACGGCGGCGCGCTCTGTTGCCGCCCCATGATGCGCGCCAAATGTTCGGCGAATTGCTGCAAATCGGCTTCGGTTTTGGTTTCGGTGGCGCAGACCAGCAGCGCATTGCCAAGCTCGGGATAAGTCGGCATTAAATCGAAGCCGCCTAAGATACCCTGGGCTTCGAGCGCATGCAGCACCCCTGCCGCCGGCGTATCCAATTTCAACACCGCCTCGTGGAACAGCGGCCGATCAAACGCCAGGGTGACACCCGGAATTTGCGTGAGCTTGGCAACAAGCGCTTGCGTATTCGCATGTGAAGCGAGTGCCACGCGCTTCAGTCCTTCCGGCCCGAGCAGCGAGAGATAGATCGTCGCGGCGGTGACCAGCAAGCCTTGATTGGTGCAGATATTGGAGGTGGCCTTGGCGCGGCGAATATGTTGCTCGCGCGCTTGTAGCGTCAGCGTGAAGCCGGGCTTGCCTTCCAAGTCCACGGTGCGGCCAATGATGCGCCCTGGCATTTGGCGCACGAAATCCTGTTTGCAGGCGAGGAAGCCGAAATACGGCCCGCCCGAGGCAAGCGGCGCACCTAGGGGTTGGCCCTCGCCCGTCGCGATGTCGGCACCGTTTGCGCCCCATTGACCTGGCGGTTTGAGCAAGGCCAAGGAAGTCGGATTCACCAAGCCAATCGCCAAGCCGCCATGGTCATGCGCCCAATCGGTAAGCGCATCGGCATCTTCCAAACAGCCGAAGAAATTCGGCTGCGGGATCACCAGCGCGGCGAAATCGCCCTCAGGCAATGTCGTGGTAATGCCGGTCTCGGCATCGAAATCCAACTCCACCAGTTCAATGTTTTGCGCCGACACAATCGCCTGCACCGTGCGCCGGTAATACGGATGCACCGTCTTCGGCATCAGGATGCGGCGCGAGTGGCGATGCGCGCGCACCGCCATCAGCACCGCTTCGGCCAGGCCCGAAGCGCCGTCGTACAGACTCGCGTTCGATACATCCATGCCGGTGAGTGAGGCCATCATGGTCTGGTATTCGTACAGCAGTTGCAGCGTGCCCTGGCTCGCTTCGGCTTGATACGGCGTGTAAGCCGAATAGAATTCGCCGCGGCTGACGAGTTGCCACACCGCTGCGGGAATGTGATGCTCGTACGCGCCCGCGCCAATGAAATTCGAATACCGTCCGTCGCGTTCGGCGCGCGCATGCATCAGCCGCGTCACTTCCATTTCGCTCATGCCTTCCGGCACTTGTGTCAATCCGCCGCTGCGTAATGCTTGCGGAATTTCGTCGAATAAAGCGTCAATCGAAGTGACGCCAATGCTGGTAAGCATCTCGCGTACATCGGCTTCGGTATGGGGAATAAAAGGCATGGTATTTTAATTTCTTGCCACAGAGGTCACAGAGAACACAGAGGAAAAGCGGCGCAGTTTCTCTGTGATCTCTGTGCCCTCTGTGGCTAAAGGGGGTTGAATTTAGTGTGCTTCGCTATCGACCACGGCTTTGTATGCGGTCGCATCCAACAAAGCATTTACATCGGCTGCATTATCCGGTTTCAAGCGGAACATCCATGCGCCGTAGGCATCCTGATTGATCATCTCCGGCTTATTGGCGACAGCTTCATTCACCGCCACTACTTCACCGGCAATCGGCGCGTACACATCAGATGCCGCTTTCACCGACTCGACCACTGCGCATTCTTCGTTTGCCGCGACCTTGCGGCCGACTTCAGGGCTTTCCACATACACCATATCCCCCAGCAAATCTTGGGCGTGCTGCGTAATGCCGATGGTCACCGTGCCGTCGGCTTCCGCGCGCACCCATTCATGCGACTTGGTGTATTTCAAATCATTTGGAATCGTCATGCCACACTCCTTAAATTAAACTTTTACCGTTGCGTACGAAGGGATATTTCACCACTTTTGCCGAGAGCAATTTGTCGCGCACTTCCACCTGCACCAACTCGCCCAAGGGAATCGTTTTGGGCAAGCGCGCCAGTGCGATCGATTTGTCGAGGGTGGGCGCGAAACTGCCGCTGGTGATTTCGCCATCGCCATACGTGGTGCGCACCTGTTGATGGCTGCGCAGCACGCCTTTGTCTATCAACACTAAACCGAATAAATCACGCGTGACGACTTGCTCTTTCAGCTCCGCCTTGCCGATGAAATCGCGCTCGGCAATCAGGTCCACCGTCCAAGCCAAACCCGATTCGAGCGGCGTGACCGTTTCATCCATATCCTGGCCATAGAGATTCATGCCCGCTTCCAAGCGCAAGGTATCGCGCGCGCCCAGGCCGATCGGCTTCACGCCCACGCTGCTCAATGCTTGCCAGAATTTTTCCGCTTGATTTGCCGGAAGAATGATTTCGAAACCATCTTCGCCGGTGTAGCCGGTGCGGCCCACAAAATACGGCGCGCAGTCGGCGGCCTGAAATGGCTTCAATAACTCGGTGACCCCGCGCATCTCCGGCACCGCTTGCCAGACTTTTTCGCGTGCGTGCGGGCCTTGCACCGCGATAATCGCCCTATCGCGTCGCGGCGTCAGCGTGAGGCTCGATGCAAATTCATCGCGCCGCGCCTGCATCCACGCCAAATCTTTATCGCAGGTAGCGGCGTTCACCACGATACGGAACCAATCTTCGCGCAGGTAATACACGATCAAATCGTCGAGCACCCCGCCCTGCTCATTCAGCAGGCAGGAATACATGGCCTTACCAGGGATTTGCAGCCGATCCACATTATTCGCCAGCAAGTGGCGCAAAAATTCACGCGCCAGCGCGCCCTCGACATCGATCGCGAGCATGTGCGACACATCGAACATGCCGGCGTCGCGCCGAACGAAGTGATGCTCCTCGATCTGCGAGCCGTAATGCAGCGGCATATCCCAGCCGGAAAAATCCACCATCTTCGCGCCCATGGCGCGATGCGCGGCATTTAATGCGGTTTGCTTGAGCATGCGGCTCCTTGAGTGTAATGCGGCGATTCAGAATCAACCAAAAACGACTTTTGAACCACGGGGAACACGGGGTTCACGGGGAAATGGAATAAACACACGGTTCGTTTGCCTGAGCGATTATGGGTTAATTACGCCTTCGGCGGCACGGCTTGCGTGCGCTCTACCGTGGGTCTTTGGGCAAGCGAAACTATACCGGAGGGAGGGTATGGCGACAAGCAAACTGATGGCTTTAGGACAAGCAGATAACGCGGCAGGCACCCTCAAACAGGCTTGATCAAAGGCTCCGGCCGATGCATGCCAAAGCCCTGAACATAATCCACATCCAACTCGGCCAGTCGCTGCATAATTGCTTCGCTTTCGACATACTCTGCGATGGTTTTCAAGCCCATCACATGGCCGATGCGAATGATCGCTTCGACCATCGCGCAGTCGATGGGGTCGGTCAACATGTCGCGTACAAATGCGCCATCGACCTTAATGCTATCCACCGGCAGATTCTTGAGATAGGCGAAGGAAGACATGCCGCTGCCAAAATCATCGAGCGAGAATCCGCAGCCCATGGCCTGTAATTTCGACATCATGCGCATCGCGTGTGCCAAGTTGGCAATGGCCGCGGTTTCGGTTACCTCAAAACAAATGCGGCCGGGCAAGATACCGGATAGGCGGAACTGATCCTCGACAAACTCTGAGAATGCATCATCTCCCAGCGACTGCCCGGAAAGATTTATGGAGTAGTAAATGCTTTCAGGCAGCTGATGTTGATGCGCCTTCATCCAGGTAAACAAGGTGCGCACCACCCAGCGATCGATCGACGGCATCAAGGTATAACGCTCCGCCGCCGGGATAAAAGCCATCGGCGGCACCAGTTGGCCCGTTTCATCAATTAAGCGCAGCAGAATCTCCCGATGTTCGGGGTTGCGCTCAGGATGCATTGGAATGATTTTTTGATAATAAAGCTGAAAACGATTTTCCTCGAATGCCCGGGTAATTCTGCCCACCCACTCGGCCTCGCCGTGCAGCCGCCGCACTTCCGCATCCTGCGCACGGTGAATACAGACTCGATTGCGCCCGCGATCTTTCGCCATGTAGCACGCGGTATCTGCGGCGGAGAGCAGATTCGCAATGGTGCCGGTATCTTGTGTGATCTCGACTAGGCCGATCGACGCGCCGATGGCGAATGTTTTAGCCTCCCACACAAATCGAAACTCGCTAATTTCCTCCCGCAACTTTTCAGCAATCACCTGTGCTCGTTCGATTCCGCAGCCGGGCAGGAGCAAGCCAAACTCATCGCCGCCCAAGCGCGCCAGGGTATCCACCGTACGAATCTTCGCAGTTAACATGGTCGACAACTGGCGCAGCAATTCGTCCCCGGCCACATGGCCGCTCGTATCATTCACCAGCTTGAATTGATCCAGATCGATATAGAGCAGGGCATGGCTGATGCGGGAGGACTGGGCGCTCTCCACCAGTTCCTGCAAGCGGCGCTCGAATTCGTGCCGGTTTACCAAGCTGGTCAGCGCATCATGGCTGGCTTGCCAAGCCAACTCGTGCACCAAGGAACGCTCGCTGGTCACATCCCGAAACACCACCACCATACCGATCACCGTGCCATCCAACTCCCGGATAGGCGACACCGTCTGCTCGATCGTGAATTGCAACCCATTGCGCGCCTTGAGCAGTGACGATTCCGGACAGGGCGCGTTTTCACCCGATAGGCAGCGTGCCGCCAGATTCAACACTTGGATCGGGTTGTTTTCATCCACCACCCAATACACTTCTTCTACGCTGCGTCCTACCGCCTCGGCATTGGTCCAACCTGTTAGGCGCTCCGCCATTTCGTTGAGATGATCAATGCGACCTAATTCGTCGGTGGTAATTACCGCCTCGCCAATCGAATGCAGCGTGACTTCGGCCCGCTCTTTCTCACGCGCGAGCGCGCGCTCCACTTTGGCCGTACGCCGAATGACACCCGCCGATACGATCAATCCCAAGATCAAGGCTGCCCCGCCCAAAAGCCCACTCACCCAATAGGCGCGTTGATAGGCGTCGCGCGCATGACGCACTGCCGCCTCGCTCGATCGATTTTGGTATTCCAAAAAAGTAGCGAAATCGGCTTGCACCAATTCCTGTGCAGGGACTGCCTGACTGGTGAGGATCATTTTTGCCTCTTCATCACGCCCTTCCAATGCCAGCGCAACCACCTCTTCCATGAGGCGGGTGGATTCTCTGGTCTTGTCTTGAGAAGCCTGAAACGCCTTTTGTTCTTCCGGCATAAAGGGCAGCAGGAGCAGTTTGGCGCGTTGCTGAAGATAGCTCGTCGCCATCTTGCGAAAACCCAGCATCAACTCATCGCGTTCAAACGGGTCACTCGACAAGATCATCTTGTGCACGATCAGCGCCCGCTCACGGTTGATGCTGCGCAAATCCAACACCAAAGCGATTTTCACATTGTGCTCACGCACAATTTTTTCCATGCGCTGGTTATTGGCTTGCAAAGCTTGCAGACCAATCCAGCCCAGGCCGGCCATCAGCAACCAGATCAGGGCAAACGCGCCAAACAGAAAAAGCACCGAGCTGGAAGTAGTCAGCTTTCGGTGCAGTACATTTAAAGCAAATAGGGTGAATCTGCGTTTCATAGGTCCATGCAAATCGTAACGTCGAGTGTCGAAGGGTGGGGGTGCCTCACCATTTTCGAATGCATATTGTGCACCATGCGCACTCAAATCTGTCTCTTTCGACTGGACGAAGCAACGGCTGATAGCTTGCTCACCGCAAAAAAGAAAAGGCCCCACCGAAGCGGGGCCTTTTCAGGGGTGTTACGCGGGTTGAAACGACTTACATCATGCCGCCCATACCACCCATACCGCCCATGCCACCCATATCGCCGCCGCCCATACCGCCTGCCTTGTCTTCCGGCATGTCGGCCACCATGGCATCGGTGGTCAGCATCAGGCCCGCAACCGATGCCGCATTTTGCAATGCGTAACGGGTCACTTTGGTTGGGTCCAACACGCCCATTTCCACCATGTCGCCATACTCGCTGGTGGCGGCGTTGTAACCGTAGTTACCTTTGCCTTCCAGCACCTTGTTGACGACTACCGAAGCTTCGTCGCCGCAGTTGATGACGATCTGACGCAACGGCTCTTCCAGCGCGCGCAGCACGATTTTGATACCGGCGTCTTGGTCGTGGTTGTCGCCTTTGGTCTTGGATACCGCAGCGCAAGCGCGCAGCAGGGCCACGCCGCCGCCAGGAACAATGCCTTCTTCCACGGCTGCGCGGGTCGCGTGCAAGGCATCTTCCACGCGGGCTTTTTTCTCTTTCATTTCCATTTCGGTGGCCGCACCGACTTTAATCAAGGCCACACCGCCGGCCAGTTTGGCGACGCGCTCTTGCAGTTTCTCGCGGTCGTAGTCGCTGGTGGCATCTTCGACTTGCTTGCGGATCATGGCCACGCGGCCTTTGATCGAATCTTCCTTGCCGGCGCCGTCGATGATGATGGTGTTTTCCTTGCCGACTTCGATGCGTTTGGCTTGGCCCAATTCTGCCAGGGTGCATTTTTCTAAGCTGAGGCCCACTTCTTCGGCAATCACGGTTGCGCCGGTGAGGATGGCGATGTCTTCCAACATGGCTTTGCGGCGATCACCAAAACCCGGCGCTTTAACAGCGGTGGTTTTCAAGATGCCGCGAATGTTGTTCACCACCAGGGTGGCCAGCGCTTCGCCGTCCACGTCTTCTGCGATGATCAGCAGCGGACGGCCGGCTTTGGCCACTTGCTCCAATACCGGCAGCAGGTCGCGGATGTTGGATACTTTTTTGTCGTGCAACAGCACGAAAGGATTTTCCAGCGCGGCGATTTGTTTCTCGGCGTTGTTGATGAAATAAGGTGACAGGTAACCGCGGTCGAACTGCATGCCTTCCACGACTTCCAGTTCGCTTTCCAGGCCGGTGCCGTCTTCCACGGTGATCACGCCTTCTTTGCCGACTTTATCCATGGCATTGGCAATGATGTCGCCAATGGTGCTGTCGGAGTTGGCGGAAATGCTGCCGACTTGAGCGATTTCTTTATTGGTGGTGCAAGGCTTGGAGATTTTCTTCAGTTCTTCAACCGTGGCGATCACCGCTTTGTCGATGCCGCGCTTGAGGTCCATCGGGTTCATCCCGGCGGCTACATACTTCATGCCTTCCTTGAGGATGGCTTGAGCCAGCACGGTAGCGGTGGTGGTGCCGTCGCCTGCGACGTCGGAAGTCTTGGAAGCGACTTCTTTCACCATTTGCGCACCCATGTTCTCGAACTTGTCTTTGAGTTCGATTTCCTTGGCAACCGATACACCGTCCTTGGTGATGGTCGGTGCGCCGAAAGAGCGATCCAACACGACGTTGCGGCCTTTCGGGCCCAGGGTGACTTTGACGGCGTCAGCCAACACATTGACGCCAATTACCATCTTGTGGCGAGCGATGTCGCCGAATTTTACGTCTTTAGCAGCCATTATTTACTCCTAATCTTGTAAGTTGCGATTCTTAAGGGGGGCTTAGCCTTCGACTACGCCCATGATGTCTTCTTCGCGCATCACGAGCAGCTCTTCGCCTTCCACTTTGACGACTTGGCCGGAATATTTGCCGAACAACACGCGGTCACCGACTTTCAAGTCCATGGCGATTACTTTGCCGTTTTCATCTTTTTTGCCAGGGCCAACGGCCTTGACTTCGCCTTGATCCGGTTTTTCGGTTGCACTGTCGGGGATAACGATGCCGGAAGCAGTCTTACGCTCCTCTTCTACACGCTTGACGATGACGCGGTCATGCAGGGGACGAATTTTCATTCTCTTTGATCTCCTGATTAGCTCTAATTGGAATAAAGCAGTTTTAAAAAATGGGAAGGATGAAGGCGGTGGATGACCGCAAAATTCACCCGATTTAAACGAAAAACGCGGTGTGTTAGCACTCGCGCTTCTTGAGTGCTAATGATAGGGGCTTCCCCTGCTGATTTCAAGGGATAAGCGAAAAATAGTTGTCGTTCTACAATAACTTATATAAGTTTTTCAATAAGTTATATTTGAATACCTTGTTTCCGTTCTAGCGAATCAAAGCGAAATAAAATTCTTTTTTTCATATACCGACGTAATAGTCTTGCCATCCCACCGATAAGTGAGATGCGCGCCTTGCCGGCATTGATGTCCATCGAGCACGAACGCCTTGGGACGGAATACGGCGGCGCATTGCCCTCCCGCATGACGCACACTCCGGTAGACTGCACCATAAGACCCTGCGTTTTTGAGTTGCAACCCCAACTGCTGCCCGGCCGAGTAATCCACCAAATCGTACAGCACGGGGTCGCTTATCTCTCTTAGATCGTGCAACGCCGCGTTCAGATTCGACAGGTACACCCGCATATCGATTTCCATTGCGTCTTCCTTGGTCGCAGACAGGAAGCGAGCCCGGTGATACACCGTTTCTGTGATAGCGGTATCTTGTTCCAGCGCACAGTAGTAGACCCCATAAGCGCCGTTACTAAAGCGGCTGCCATAAGTGTTGATATGCGTGAACGCTGACATGATGCATGTCGTGCCCGGCCCGGAAATACGCTCTTCTGCCGGCACCAACTCAATCTCGCCCGCCTCGTCGCGCAGGCGGTCATTCGTCATCGCTTCCAGGGCGAATACGGCCTCCAAGTCGGCCGGATTGGCGACCCGGTCAAACAGGCCAACCGGGGGGAATCGACTGGGGATGATGCGATAAGAAGGTGTCCAGTCGATATGAGCGCGGGGGAGTCCTACCACCCGCCGCGCTCACCGTCTAAGTATTGGCGGACTTGGTACAAATCAACCACATTACCCGCGAGCATGCGCTCAATCGCCGGACGACCACCGAAGAGAGAAGCGGTATTGGGTTTTTTGATCCATTTATCGGCGGCTTTCTCTGGCAGCAGAATCTGTAGCGCCTTATAAATGCCTAAGATATAGGAAATGCGCTCCAAGGTGTCGCGCGCCAACACGGCCGCGTCAGCATCCTTCCGCAAGCGGAAATATGTCGCCCGAGGCATGCCGCCCAGCAATTTGCGCTGTTCTTCGGTGGTCAATTCCCAGGCCTCGGCAATATTGAAAAAGGTGCGTAGTGCGGGGCCGGAAAGGCCCGGCGAGTTCAATTTTTTACCTTGAATTTGCGCGGTTTCCATGGTGCTCTCCATAACCTAACCCAGGCCCCACTATAGTATCAATTGATACTAATGTAAATATTAACTATCAAATGATACCGATATTGGGGCCGGAGCTAGTGATCGTGTATTTCAGCGGCATGCACCGCAACCCCTGTAGCAGCGCAATCCGGCTAGAAGCTACAATCGGTGGCCCGATCCGCGCGCAGGCGGCTAGTGCTGGGGACTTTGGCCAGTAAATATTCCATCTGGTCGGCGAGGATGTGGCGGTTGACCAATATAAAGTCTTCCCAGCGCGAGGGGATATAAGGCAAATAGAGCAGCGGCATGTGAGCTTGCTCGGGCGTGCGATTGGCCTTGCGCACATTACAGGCACGGCACGCCGTCACCAGATTCATCCAGGTATCGCGTCCGCCGCGCGCCACGGGAATCACATGGTCGCGTGACAATTCGCGCTCGCGATATTGCACGCCGCAATAAGCGCACAAGTGCCGATCCCGCGCATACAGCTTATCGCTGTTAAGAAGTGGTGTGCGGCTATAGTCGCGCGTGATGAATTCCGGACCGCGCACCGCAATGATATTGCTCACCTGAATGCAGGAACGCACCCCATTGCGCTGCCAGCCGCCATGGAAAATCATCTCCACCGCACCAAACTCATACGCCACCACGCCCTTGGCGTAATAGGCAACCGCATTCTCCGCGCTCACCCATTTGCGTGGCGTGCCGGCCATATCCAGCGCGAGAATTTGTCGTTGCATTGCGTTCATCCTTCTACTGACCCGCGCCCACCAAGCAGCGGGAAAGGGGATTTACCCCGTAAAATGTGATATTAGCCCGGTCATCCGCCAAGCTCAACAGCGCACAGCTAGGATAGCCCCACCTCATGAAGAATACCGATTATTTAAACCGCAGTAGCAAAGCCGTCTGGCACCCCTGCACGCAGATGAAACAGCACGAGCGGCTGCCCATCATTCCGATCAGCCATGGCCAGGGCGTGTGGTTGTATGACTTCGAAGGCCAGCATTATCTCGACGCGATCAGCTCGTGGTGGGTGAATCTATTCGGCCATGCCAATCCGCGCATCAATGCGGCGCTCAAGGATCAGTTGGAGAAACTCGAACATGTGATGCTCGCCGGCTTCACCCACGCGCCGGTGATCGAGCTATCGGAACGGCTCGCCCAGCTCGCGCCGGGAAATTTGGGGCATTGTTTCTACGGTTCCGATGGCGCCTCCGCGATTGAGATCGCATTGAAGATGAGCTTTCATTTTTGGCGCAACAGCGGGCAGCCGAAAAAAACCGGATTCGTGAGCATTGCCAACGGCTATCACGGCGAAACCCTGGGCGCGCTCTCGGTGACCGATGTGGCGCTGTTCAAAGATACCTACGCGCCGCTGCTGCGCCAGACCTACCAAACACCCTCGCCCGATGCACGGCTGGCGGCGCCCGGCGAATCTGCCGAGGCCTATGCGCTGCACTGCGCTGAGAGCTTAGCGCAATACCTGGAACAGCATCACGCCAGCACCGCCGCGCTGATCGTAGAGCCGCTGGTGCAATGCGCGGGGGGCATGGCGATGCACCATCCAATCTATTTGAAGCGCGCGCGCGAACTGTGCAGCCAGTTCGGCGTGCATTTGATCGCGGATGAAATCGCAGTGGGATTTGGGCGGACGGGGACGATGTTCGCCTGTGAGCAGGCTGGCATCGCGCCGGATTTTCTGTGCTTATCGAAAGGCCTAACGGGGGGCTATCTACCGCTATCGGTGGTGATGACGAACAATGGGATTTACCAAGCCTTTTACCATGATGAGGTAGCACGCGGTTTTCTGCATTCGCACTCCTACACCGGCAATCCGTTGGCCTGCCGCGCGGCCTTGGCGACGCTGGATATTTTCGCGCAGGACGATGTGCTCGCAATCAACCGCGTCAAAGCCGCGCAGTTTACCCAAGCCATGCAAGCGCTGCGTGAGCATCCCCGGGTGCGTCATTTCCGCCATCTGGGCATGATCTGGGCGTTTGACGTGGCGGACGCCGGACCGAATTTCAGCCAAGATTTTTATCAAGCCGCCTTGCAGCGCGGGCTGCTCTTGCGCCCACTCGGCCATACGGTGTATTTCATGCCGCCGTATGTAATAACAATGGAAGAAATGGCGTTGTTAGTGCAGGGCACACTGGCGTGTCTGGATGCCTAGGCTATTGCGGAGGGTGCGCTAGCAATTCACGAATGAAGTTGCTGGGAATCACATAGCTGATGCCCGATGGCTGCTTGAGCAAGTTTTCTTTCGACTCTTTCACGAACACGCTGTTGAGCACGCCATACACCACGCCCGTTTCCGGATCGTACATCGGGCTGCCGCTGTTGCCGGGATAAGCAATGGCATCAAGTTGAAACACATTGAATGGGCGCCCCAAACGCTTAATAGTTTTGACTTCGAGTTGGCGCGAATTGACGGTGGGAACGACATAAGGCGTGATCGCCGCCACCACGCCGCGATGCGTGGCGGGATACAAGCCGAGCAGCATGCCCAGCGGGAATCCGGTGAACGCCACCGTCGAACCTTCACGTACCGCATTCGAATCACCTAAGGTGAGCGCGGGCAAAGGTTCACCTTTGATGCGTAGCACCGCAACGTCATGCTCCCGATCAATCGCAATGGCACGAGCCTCACGCATCACCGGGTTGCGCGCATCGCCTGAGAGCACCACCAACTGTTCAAGCTGCTCCGTCTCTAATACCGGCGGCAGCACATGCACATTGGTGACGACCGTCAAGCCATCCCCCACCACAAACCCCGTGCCATAAAATATGCGCGCCGGGTTGCGCGTCGGCTGTATGCTGCCCACCCCAACAATGGACGGCTTAACCTTCACTAAGGTCTGGGGCAAATCGGCGCGGCCTGGCATGGAAACTGCAAACACTAGGACGCTAAGCACAGCGGTAAAAATAAGACGATTACGTATCATCATGATTTGTCATGCCTCCATCATCAGGTTAGTTCATTATACGTAACACTGTAGCCACTTACCGGCGTTACCGGTATCCGGTAAAATACGCCAAAAAATCAATCAACAAGAGGAATTTTCAACATGAGTATCGTGGGTGTCGTAGGGCTGGGTTATGTGGGTCTGCCACTGGCAATGGAATTCGGCAAGAAATGCCAAACCATCGGATTTGATCTCTCGAACGAAAAAATCGAGAGCTATAAACGTTATTGCGACCCGACCGGCGAGGTCACGAGTGAAGACCTGAAAGCGGCCACCCAGCTCACCGTCACCACCGACCCTACTGAGCTCAAAAATTGCGATTACCTCATTGTGGCCGTGCCCACCCCGGTGGACGAGGCGCATCAACCGGATTTCGGCCCGCTGATCGGCTCCAGCACCAGCGTCGGCAAGAATCTTAAAAAAGGTGCGATCGTGGTGTACGAATCCACGGTGTATCCCGGCGCGACGGAAGAGGTGTGCATCCCGATTCTGGAAAAATATTCCGGCCTGAAGTGGAAGCAGGATTTCCACGTCGGCTATTCGCCCGAGCGCATCAATCCGGGCGACAAAGAGCACACGCTGACCAAGATTCTCAAGGTGGTCGCGGGCGATGACGCCGATACACTGGAGAAAGTCGCCAAGCTGTATGAATCAATCATCACCGCCGGCGTACACCGCGCTTCCAGCATTAAAGTGGCGGAAGCTGCCAAGGTGATCGAGAACACCCAGCGCGATTTGAATATCGCTTTGATGAACGAGCTCTCGCTGATTTTCCACAAAATCGGCATCGACACGCTGGAAGTGCTGCAAGCCGCCGGCACCAAGTGGAACTTCTTGCCCTTCCGCCCCGGTCTGGTAGGCGGCCACTGCATCGGCGTCGATCCGTATTATCTGACGCATAAAGCCGACATGCTGGGCTATCACCCGCAAGTGATTTTGGCCGGCCGCCGCATCAACGACGGCATGGGTAAATTCATTGCCGAGCAAACCGTCAAACAAATGATCGCTGCCGGCAGCCAAGTCAAGGGCGCGAAAGTCAGCGTGCTGGGGCTCACCTTCAAAGAAAATTGCCCCGATCTGCGCAACTCACGCGTGATCGACGTGATTCACGAGCTGATCAGCTATGGCATCGAAGTGCATGTGCATGATCCCGTGCCGGATCAGCAGGAAGCTTTTCACGAATACGGCATCACCCTGGAGCCGTGGGACAGTCTGCCGAAATCGGCAGCGATCGTGGTCGCGGTATCGCACCAGGAATTTGTCGCCAAACCGCTCGCCGACTATCAAAGCAAATTCGCCGGCAAAGGCGTCTTGGTTGATGTGAAAGCGATCTTCGATCCGAAAGCCGTTGCGGCGGCCGGCATCGCGCTCTGGCGCTTGTAAAGCACCGACATCCTTACGTACATTATTGGAGCAAGCCGTTTGAGCACTTATACCTCACTACAAAAAACCCTGAGCCAATCCCCGTGCACTTGGCTCGTCACCGGCGTGGCCGGTTTCATCGGCTCCAATCTGCTGGAGACGCTGCTCAAGCTCGATCAGCGCGTCGTGGGCTTGGATAATTTTTCCACCGGCCACCAACGCAATCTGGATCAGGTGCAACAACTAGTCACGCCCGCGCAATGGGGCCGGTTTCAAATGATCCGCGGCGATATCTGCGATCTCGATACCTGCCGCAAAGCCTGCGCCGGTGTCGATTACGTCTTGCACCAAGCCGCGTTGGGCTCCGTGCCACGCTCGATCGAAGACCCCATTCTCACCAACAGCAGCAACATTACCGGCTTTTTGCACATGCTGGTGGCGGCGCGCGATGCGGGCGTGAAAGCCTTCGTGTATGCGGCGTCCAGCTCTACATACGGCGACCATCCCGGCTTGCCTAAAGTGGAAGACAAAATCGGCGGCCCGCTTTCGCCCTATGCCGTCACCAAATATGTAAACGAACTGTATGGCGATGTATTCGCGCGCTGCTATGGTTTCACCACCATCGGACTGCGCTACTTCAACATCTTCGGCCAGCGCCAAGACCCGGACGGCGCTTATGCTGCGGTGATTCCAAAATGGATCGCCTCCATGATCAAACACGAGCCGGTGTATATCAATGGCGATGGCGAAACCAGCCGCGACTTTTGCTATATCGACAACACCGTGCAAGCGAATTTGCTCGCCGCCACCCGCGTTGATCCGGCGGCGCGCAACCAGGTTTACAACGTCGCGGTGGGCGAGCGTACCTCGCTCAACCAATTATTCGAATCGATCCGCGCCGAGCTGGCGCCGCGTTTCTCCTATTTAGCCGATTACAAACCGGTGTATCGGGATTTCCGTGCCGGCGATGTGCTGCACTCGCTCGCCGATATCAGCAAGGCCAAGACCTTGCTGCAATACCAACCAACGCATACCATCCGTGAAGGACTCAAAGTCGCGATGGATTGGTATGTACAAGATCTCACCCAACAGCGTTAACCTCTTGGCGCGCTATGGCGCGCTCATCCTGCTCTATGTGTACGCCGCAGCGGGGCTCGCAACAGAGCTTCCCGCTGCGCTCTCCGATGCGCTGAAGCGCGCCAAGATTCCCGAATCGGCAATCGCGCTGCACGTGCAAGACGTGAGCCAAACCACGCCCGTGCTCGCACTGAACGAGCAGCGTTCAATGAATCCCGCTTCGGTGATGAAACTGCTCACCACCTATGCCGCGCTCGAAGTGCTCGGCCCGGCCTATCAATGGAAAACCGAGGTGTACACCAACGGCGCGATCAAGAATGAGCGGCTCAAGGGCGATCTGATATTCAAGGGCTATGGCGACCCCAAGATCACGCTGGAAGCGTTCTGGCTCCTGCTGCGCGATCTGCGGCAAAAGGGGCTGAAAGAGATCAAGGGCAATCTGATTTTGGATCGCACTTACTTCGATCTACCCAAAGAAGATCCTGGCGCCTTTGATAATGAACCCTACAAACCCTATAACGCCGCGCCGGATGCGCTGCTGGTGAATTTCCGTGCGCATCGCGTGCGTTTCTTGCCTGACGCAGAAGGCAAAGCCCCGCGCATCGTGCTCGACCCCGAGATCGCCGGGGCGCGCATCGTGAACCAGGTGCGCGGCGCGAATGGCGGCTGCGGTGACTGGCGCGAGAAGTTGCAATATCAAATCAGCCGCGACAGCACGCCACCCACCTACGCATTCAGCGGCAGCTTTTCCAGCGCCTGTGAAGAGCGCGCCATGCACCTTATCTTGCAAGACAATAACGCCTACTTCGGCGCATTGTTCAGACAACTCTGGGAACAGTTGGGCGGTTCATGGAAGGGCGCGGTCGTGGAAGGCGTGCTCCCCGACACAGCCCGCCGCATCGGCAAATACGACTCCCCGGCGCTGGCCGAAATCATTCGCGACATCAACAAATTCAGTAACAATGTGATGGCGCGGCATTTATTCCTGACGCTCGGCGCGGAAGTGCGCGGCACACCCGCCACCCCTTTGAAAAGTGCTGCGGCCATCGATGATTGGCTCGCGGTACGCGGCCAGCGCTTTTTGGAATTGGTGTTGGATAACGGCTCGGGCCTATCGCGCAACGAGCGCATCAGCGCCCAGCATCTGGGCTGGCTACTACGCGCCGCGTATCAATCCAATGTCTTCGCCGAACTCGAATCGTCGCTGCCCATCGTGGCGGTGGATGGCACCATGAAAAAACGCCTCACCCTCGGCAGCGTCTCCGGCCACGCCCACATCAAAAGCGGCTCGCTCAAAGAAGTGCGCGCCATTGCCGGTTACGTATTCGACGCGCAAGGTAGGCGCATGGCGGTAGTGTGTTTGATCAATCATCCGAATGCCGAGTTGGGGCGGCCGGTGCAGGATGCCTTGCTGGAATGGGTGTTTAATCGTCCCTAAGCTGGATTCGCCGCGTAATGCATTTGCGGATTTTTGTTGGCGCTATACTGGCTTCATCTTAAAGGGGATCGTGGTGGCCAAAAATAATCGCACTAAGACATCGGCCAAGCCCGTCGTTGCATCTCCCCCTAGCGTGAAGCCGACCGGCTTCCCCATCGTTGGCATCGGCGCTTCCGCCGGCGGCTTGGAGGCATTCGAGCAGTTCTTTCGCCATGTCACGCCCGACTGCGGCATGGCCTTTGTGCTGGTGCCGCATCTCGATCCGGGCCATGCCAGCCTGCTCACCGAAATCCTCCAGCGAACCACGACCATGCCGGTGCTCGAGGTGACGGATCAGATGACGCTGGCGCCGAATCAAGTGCATGTGATTCCGCCCAACCGCGACATGGCTATTTTTCACGGCGTCCTGCAACTGAGCGTGCCGGATGTGCCGCGCGGACTGCGTATGCCGATCGACGCTTTCCTGCGCTCGCTGGCGGAAGATCAGGGAGAAAAAGCCATCGGCATCATCCTCTCCGGCACCGGCACCGACGGCACGCTGGGGCTGCGCGCCATCCTCGGCACCGGCGGCGTCTCGCTGGTGCAGGAACCAAGCAGCGCCAAATATAATGGCATGCCGACCAGCGCCATCCAAGCCGGTTACGCCACCCATGTCCTGCCCGTAGAGAAAATGCCGGCGGTGTTGCTGGCCGGCGTACGCAGTCTGGCCGCGCACCAGGAAACGCCGCCGGCCCCGGCTGCGGCAGGTGGCATGAACCGCATATTGATGCTGTTGCGCAACGCCACCGGCCACGACTTCTCTCTATACAAAAAGAGCACCATTGGCCGCCGCATCGAGCGCCGCATGTCGCAGCACAACATCGAAGACACCGAACTCTATGCGCGCTACCTCAAGGAGCATCCGGCCGAGTTGAAACTACTGTTCAAGGAACTGCTGATCAATGTCACCAGTTTCTTCCGCGACCCCGAGGCCTTCGTCGCGCTGAAGCAGGATATCCTGCCGCACCTGTTCAAGGACAAGCCGGAAGGCTATGCGTTCCGTGTCTGGGTGGCCGGTTGCGCCACCGGCGAGGAGGCCTACTCCATCGCCATCCTGCTGCGCGAGCTCATGGACGAAACCCAGCAAGAGTTCAAAATCCAGATTTACGCCACCGACCTCGACGATGACGCCATCGCCGTGGCGCGCGCCGGGATCTATCCGCCCAACATCGCCCAAGATCTGTCGCCCGACCGGCTGCGCCGCTTCTTCATCAAGGAGGATGCCGGCTACCGGGTGAAGAAGGAAGTCCGCGAGATGGTGGTGTTCGCCACCCAGAACGTCATCAAGGATCCGCCCTTCACCAAGCTGGACCTGCTCAGTTGCCGCAACTTGATGATCTATCTGGAGCCGGAACTGCAAAATCGGCTCATTCCAGCCTTCCATTACGCGCTCAAGCCGGATGGCGCACTCTTCCTCTCGCCTTCGGAAAGCATCGGCAACCATCCCGACTTGTTCGCGCCGCTCAGCCGCAAGTGGAAATTCTACCGGGCCATTTCCTCCGTCACCTCCACCCGCGCGGTAATGGCTGGCGGTTTATCTTGGGCCGCGCACAGCGGCGACAAAGCGCCCGAGGAAGCCATGAAAAAAACCAAAGAAACCGACTTCGCCGAACTGACCCGGCGCATCCTGCTTCAGTCCTTCGCCCCGGCCTCCGTGGTGACCGATTTGAAGGGCGATATCCTCTATGTGCATGGCGAGACCGGCAAATACCTGCGCCCTGCTCCCGGCCAGGCCACGCTCAACGTGATCGACATGGCGCGCGAGGGTTTGCAACTGGAGCTGCGCGCCGCGCTGCAAAATGCCATCCAAGGCGCGCCGACGCTGAACCGGGAAATGTTGGTCAAAACCAACGGCGACTTTCAGAGCGTGAGCCTCAGCGTGCGCCCGCTGCCCAATCCGGATGCGAACCAAGGCCTGCTGCTCATGAGCTTCCAGGACGTGGCGCACCCGGCGCAGGTGAAACCGGGGCGCGGCAAACGCGCCGCCCCGCCAATCGAGCTGCGGCGCGTTGAAGAACTGGAGCGCGATCTGGCCTACACCAAAGAAAACCTCCAGGCCACCATCGAGGAACAGCAGGCTTCCAACGAAGAGCTCAAGTCCACCAACGAGGAGATGCAATCCACCAACGAGGAATTGCAATCGACCAATGAAGAACTGGAAACCTCCAAGGAAGAGCTGCAATCGGTCAACGAAGAATTGATCACGGTCAACGCCGAACTGCAAGCCAAGATCGAGCAGTTAGCCGGGATGCAGAACGACATGAAAAACCTGCTCGACAATATCGATATCGGCACGGTTTTTCTCGACGAACACCTGGTCATCAAGCGCTTTACGCGCGAGGCGGCGCGGGTCTACCGCCTGGTCGCCTCCGACGTGGGCCGGCCGCTGGTCGATATCAAGTCGGACATCGAAGGGAAGGATCTGCTGGCCGAGGCGCAGACCGTGCTCGATACCCTGGCGCCGTTTGAGTGCGAGGTGCGCAATATGAGCGGCGCCTGGTATCTGGCGCGCATCCAGCCCTACCGCACGCTGGACAACGTGATCGAGGGCGTGGTGCTGACCTTCACCGACATCAGCCAGCGCGTTGAAGCGGCGGCGGCAGTGCAAAAAGCGCGGGAGCTGGCCGAGGGCATCGTCGATACGGTACGCGAGCCGCTTGTCGTGTTGGATGATGCCTTGCAGGTAATCTCCGCCAGCCGCTCGTTTTACCGTGCGTTTCAGGTCACGCCGCAAGACACCGTGGGCCACTCACTCTACGAACTGGGCAACCGCCAGTGGGACATCCCCAGCCTGCGCGAACTGCTGGAGACGATCCTGCCGCGCCACCAGAGCTTCGATGATTACGCGGTGGAACACGATTTCCCCGCCATCGGCCATCGCAAGATGCTGCTCAACGCCCGCCGCATCGAGGGTAAGATGGGCGAGCCTCCTTTAATCTTGCTGGCGATGGAAGAGGCGAGCGAACGTTAATCGCAGGGTAAGCATGAATATGAAAAATACAGGCACTGGTCAGCGCGATGCCCTGTTAAGGGCGAAGGCCGAAAAGCATCTCGGGATCGTCCCGACGATGACGGCGTCGGCTCGCTCTGCCGAGGAAATGCTGCACGAACTCCAGGTGCATCAGATCGAATTGGAGATGCAGAACGAAGACTTGCGCCGCGCCCAGGTCGCACTGGAAGAATCACGCGACCGCTACACGGATCTTTATGAATTCGCCCCGGTCGCTTATCTCACGCTCTCTCCTGAGGCGATGATCGACGAAATCAACCTCACCGGTGCCGCGCTGCTGGGGGAGGAACGCAAGCGGCTGATTCACCGCCGCTTCGCCCGCTTTGTTATTCACGAGGATCGTGACCGCTGGCACCGGCATTTTCTGCGCGTGGTACTCCATGGCGACGAACAGCGTTGCGAAGTGATGCTCCAGCGCGACGACGGATCCCGCTTCCACGCCCAACTGGATTATCTGCGTCTGGAAAAAGAGGGCGGGGTGCCGATGGTGCGCCTCGCACTCACCGACATCAGTGAGCGCAAGCGCGCCGAAGAATATCTGCGCATCGCCGCCATCGCCTTCGAATCGCAAGAGGGGATGATGGTCACCGACACCCACGGCGTGATCGTGCAGGTCAACCAAGCCTTCACCCGCCTGACCGGCTACCGCGCAGAAGAGGCCGTGGGCAAAACGCCGGCGCTGCTCAAGTCCGGACGCCAGGATTTAGCTTTCTATCAACGCTTGTGGGCCGCCTTGAAGGAAAAGGGCTACTGGCAGGGCACGATGTGGAACCGGCGCAAGAACGGCAAGATCTACGCCGACTGGTTGACCGTCTCTGCCGTCAAAGCGCCTGACGGCAGCATTACCCATTACGTCGGCACCTATTCCGGGTTTACGCAAAACCCGGAGGCGGAAGCCGAGCTCCACCGTATGGCCTACTACGATCCGCTGACCCAACTCCCCAACCGCCGCCTGCTGTATGACCGGCTGGGCCAATCCCTGGCCAGCAGTGCCCGCAGCGGACGTTACGGTGCGGTGCTGTTTCTGGACCTGGACCGCTTCAAGGCCCTTAACGATACGCGCGGCCACGATGTCGGCGACCAGTTGCTGGCTGAGGTGGCGCATCGGCTGGAAGCCGGTGTGCGCGAGGGTGACACCATCTCGAAGCTAGGCGACACGGTCTCGCGCTTGGGCGGCGACGAGTTCGTGCTGGTGCTAGAAGACCTGAGCGCGGAAGCCGGGGCAGCGGCGCTCCAAGCCAGGTTGGTGGGCGAGAAGGTGCGCGATGCCTTGGCCCAGCCCTATATCCTCGAAGGCCATGAGTTCCACTGCACGGCCAGCCTCGGCATCGCCCTGTTCCACGGCCACGACGACACGGTCAAATCGCTGCTCAAGCAAGCCGACTTGGCCCTGTACCAAGCCAAGCATGCCGGGCGCAATACCCTGCGCTTTTTCGATCCGGCCATGCAGGCCGCGTTAGACGAGCACAGCGCACTGGAAATCGAACTGCGCCAAGCCTTGAAGCGCGGACAGTTGCATCTCTACTACCAAGCGCAGTTCGACAGCACGCGCCGCATCATCGGCGCCGAGGCCTTGCTGCGCTGGGATCACCCGGAACGCGGGCTGATTGCGCCGGACGCATTCATCCCGCTGGCGGAAGAGAGCGGACTCATTCTGCCCATCGGCCACTGGGTGCTGGCAATGGCCTGCGCCCAAATCAAGGCATGGTCGGATCGGGCGGCGACCCGAGATCTGCGGCTCGCGGTCAACGTCAGCGCGCGCCAGTTCCGCCAACCGGGGTTCGTCGACGAGGTGCAACAGATGCTTGTGGAAACCGGCGCCGACCCGACGCGCCTGAAGATTGAATTGACCGAAAGCTTGGTGATCGAAACTTTGCAAGACGCCATCGCCAGGATGCAGATACTCAAGGCCCTGGGCGTCGGCTTCTCCATAGACGACTTCGGCACCGGCTATTCTTCGCTTTCATACCTAGGCCAGTTGCCTGTGGAGCAACTGAAGATCGCCCAGTCCTTCATCCACGGCCTTGACGCCGACGCCAGTAGTGCGGCCATCGTGCATACCATCATCATCATGGGGCAGACGTTGAATATGGATGTGATCGCCGAAGGCGTGGAAACCGAAGATCAGTTCGCGTTCCTCGATCACCACGGCTGCCATGCCTTCCAGGGCAACCTATTCAGCCGGCCACTGCCGCTGGAAGAGTTCGAACGGCTGGCGGACAGCAAATTCCAGACCGTCATTTAGCCTCGTGGATTTAGCTTGGCGGGCACGGCTCGCCACCCCGCTACAACCCTAAGTCCTTCCAAATCGCATCAATCCGTGCCACCACATCCGCATCGCGCGTAATCGGCGTGCCCCACTCCCTTGTAGTTTCACCCGCCCATTTGTTGGTGGCGTCGATGCCCATTTTGCTGCCCAATCCTGACACTGGGCTGGCGAAGTCCAGGTAATCGATCGGGGTGTTTTCCACGATCAAGGTATCGCGCGCGGCATCGACGCGGGTGGTGAGTGCCCAGATCACTTCTTTCCAGTCGCGGATGTTCACGTCGTCGTCCACCACGATGATGAATTTGGTGTACATGAATTGGCGCAGGAAACTCCACACGCCAAACATCACGCGCTTGGCGTGGCCCGGGTATTGTTTCTTCATGCTTACCACGGCCATGCGATAGGAGCAGCCTTCGGGCGGCAAATAAAAGTCGCTGATCTCGGGAAATTGTTTTTGCAGCAGCGGCACGAATACTTCATTCAGCGCCACGCCCAACACCGCCGGCTCGTCCGGCGGTTTACCGGTGTAGGTGCTGTGATAAATCGGGTCACGCCGCATGGTGATGTGGGTGATGGTGAACACGGGGAAGGTGTCTTGCTCGTTGTAGTAGCCGGTGTGGTCACCATAGGGCCCTTCGAGTGCGGTATCAAAGGGGGCGATATAACCTTCGAGCACGATCTCGGCACTGGCGGGCACTTGTAGATCACAGCTCACGCATTTGACTACTTCGGTTTTCGCGCCGCGCAGCAGGCCGGCGAATTGGTATTCGGATAAGGAATCCGGCACGGGTGTCACCGCGCCCAGGATGGTGGCCGGGTCGGCGCCGAGCGCGACCGCGACGGGGAAATTTTCGCCCGGATGCGCGGCCTGAAACTCGCGGAAATCCAGCGCACCGCCGCGATGGGGGAGCCAGCGCATGATGACTTTATTTTTGCTGATCACTTGCTGGCGATAGATGCCCAGATTTTGGCGCGGCTTGTGCGGGCCTTGGGTCACGACCAAACCCCAAGTGATCAAGGGCGCCACATCTCCCGGCCAGCAGGTTTGAATCGGTAACTTGGCGAGATCGACTTCATCGCCCTGCCAGACGATTTCCTGGCACTTTGCCTCCGACACCACTTTCGGCGCCATATTGAGTACTTGCTTGTACAGTGGCAGTTTTTCCCAGGCGTCTTTCAGCCCTTTTGGCGGCTCGGGCTCTTTCAGAAAGGCGAGCAGCTTGCCCACCTCGCGCAGGCTGGCCACATCTTCTTCTCCCATGCCCATTGCCACGCGCTGCGCGGTGCCGAATAAATTGCCGAGCACGGGCATGTGGTGGCCCTTGGGCTTTTCAAACAATATCGCCGGCCCGCCGGCGCGCAGCACGCGGTCGCACACTTCAGTCATTTCGAGATGCGGGTCGATTTCGACCGCGATGCGTTTCAACTCGCCGCGCGCTTCTAACTGGCTAATAAAATCGCGCAGATCGGTGTATTTCATGTTTGCTTCCTCACGTTAACGTGAAACTCGCGCAGCGAGACCATGCCCGCATGCCCGTTGGACGGGTGCTATGATAACTTATCGCTTTGCAAGGAGACCGCCATGCGTACTCTGCTCTTTTTACCCGCTTTGCTTGTCACAGTTTCAGTTCTGGGTTGCGATTCGAAACCGGCCAAACCACCCACGCCCAAGATCGACGCCGCACCCGCCACTGGCGCGGCACGCACCCCCGCTAAAGTGGCAGACCCACGCGAGGAAACCCCGCCGCAGACCGGCTATTGAAGCCAGCCGGTTTTAAGGCCGGTGAGTTCGTGACAAAAAAGGTGGCCTGAATTTACCACA
>JBBTCZ010000038.1:0-19409 GCA_038042985.1 Pseudomonadota bacterium | reverse complement strand
AACAATAGCAAAGTTGGCAGGGACCGGCTAGTGCCAGGAGCGCCAACAGGCATGAGCTGAGCGGTGGGGTCAGGGTTGGAAAACCCTCACTAAAGATCTGGTTTTTTTAGTCGCTAATTCAATTCCGAATCAAAGAGATGGGTAAGCTGCGCCGTTACAGGCCGTTGTCCCAACAAGCCGAATGTTATTGAGCCGTATACAAACTTCCAGCCTGCGCCTGCGGGTGCTGCTGCTGATTGCCGCTGCCGTGCTGCCTTGGCTATGGGTCACGGTGGACGCTGCTTTCAGCGAGCGGAAACTTGCGGTCGAAGCATCGCAGCGGGACATGCTGTCTCTCGTCCAAATTCTTTCCGGCGGGCAACGCGAAGTCATCGCTGGCGCGCAGGGGCTTCTGCAAGTCCTCGCGGCGCTGCCGGAGGTGGCAGAGGGCGCTCGGGCGCCCTGCCAGACGCGGATGAAAAACGCGCTCATGAACAGCCAAGGCTATGTCAACATCGGCGTCACAGATGGCAACGGTATGCTGCTATGCGATGCCCTGAACAGCGCCCCGGTGAATTCCGCCGACCGCAAGTGGTTTCGGGAGGCAGTCCGTCTGCGGCATTTCGCGGTCGGCGACTATAACATCGGCCGCCTCAGCGGCCGCCCCGTGCTGGTGGTTGCAATACCCATCCCGGAAGCATCCCCGCAACCTTTGCGGGTAGTCTTTGTAGCGATTGATGTGGGCTGGCTGGAGCGTCTGCTGGCCGAGGCGAAATTGCCCGTTGGCATGAAGTTCAGCATTCTGGATGCGCAGGGCGTAGTGATGGCCCGGTTTCCGCAGGAGGCCGGACGAGTGGGCAAGCCGAATCCTATTCCAGAAATTATTCAAGCTATTCGCGCCGATGGTGCCGGCGCAGGCATCGCCGTGGGAGGAGGAAACCATCTGTTCACCTTAGTTCGGGCGCTGGGCAGCGCCGGCGGCGGGGCGGTGTACGTGAGCGCCAGCCTACCCAAATCCCAAGTGCTGGCGCAGAACAATCGTATCCTGATGCGTCAGCTTGCGGTGCTGGGCCTGCTCACCGTGGCCATCTTCGTCTTCGCGTGGTTTGCCACGGGCATGGTGGTGCAGCGGCGCATTCGCTTGCTGATTGAAGCCGCACATCAATTCGCGCGCGGCGACCTGACGATCCGCGCGACCGTTGGGCGCGGCGCGGGCGAGCTGATTGAGTTGGAGCACGCTTTTAATGACATGGCGGGTTCGGTCGAGCGCGCTTTCAATCAAAATGAAAAAGTTATGCAAGTGGCC
Organism: Pseudomonadota bacterium; assembly: GCA_038042985.1. Taxonomy (GTDB): domain Bacteria; phylum Pseudomonadota; class Gammaproteobacteria; order Burkholderiales; family Thiobacteraceae; genus RBG-16-58-11. The sequence continues at coordinate 18,124 of JBBTCZ010000038.1, read as the reverse complement.
ACGGAATCGATCATCGTGACCGATAGCCACGGCATCATCGTCAAAGTGAATGCCTTCACCGAAAAGCTGTTCGGCTATCAACGCGACGAATTGCTGGGGCAATCGATTCAAGTGTTGGTGCCGGTGCATCTGCGCGAGGCGCATGTGGGCCATATGGCGCGTTACCAAGCGCAGCCGGAAATCCGTTCGATGAGCGCGCGCCAGGATCTCACCGCGCTGTGCAAAGATGGCTCGGAGATTCCGGTGAACATCAGTTTGGGGCCGTTGGTGACAGAGGAAGGGCGATTCACTATCGTGGCGGTGCGCGATATCAGGGAAAACAAGGCCTATGAAGCGCGCATTTTGCACCAGGCCACGCATGATGCGCTGACCGGCCTGCCCAATCGGGTGCTGTTTCTTGATCTGTTGAACCGCGCCATGGCTCAAGCGGAACGGGAAGAGTGCCTGCTCGCTATCATCTTTCTCGACCTGGATGGATTCAAGAATATCAACGATACCCTGGGCCACGAATGCGGCGACCAATTGCTCAAGGAGATCGCGCAGCGGATTAGCGCAGCCGTGCGCCGCAACGATGTGGTGGCGCGCCAAGGCGGAGATGAATTCACGATCTTGCTGCAAGGCGTCCAGCATGTGGACGATGTGCTTGCCGTGTTGCGCAAAATATTGGCTGCGGTGAGTGAGCCGATCCATCTGCGGGAAAAGGAATTACACGTGACCGCCAGCCTCGGCGTTACGATATTCCCGCTGGACGATACCGATGCGGAGCATTTATTGCGCAATGCCGATACCGCCATGTATCGCGCGAAAGATGCGGGACGTAACGGCTTCCAGTTTTATACCGCCGAGATGAATGCCCAGGCGCAAGAGCGTTTGACGATTGAAACCGATTTGCGCCGCGCCATCGCGCAGCAAGAGTTCGTGCTGCATTTTCAGCCGCAGGTGGATATAGCGAGTGGCCGCGTCATCGGCGCCGAAGCGCTGTTGCGCTGGAACCATCCGGAAAAAGGCATGATCCAGCCGGCCAAGTTTATCCCGGTCGCCGAGGAATCCGGCTTGATTGTGCCGATTGGTGATTGGGTGCTGCGCGACGCGTGCCGCCAGTTGCGGGCGTGGCAGTTGTCAGGTTTGCCGTCCTTGCGCATAGCGGTCAACCTATCGGCGCGCCAGTTCCGCGAACCCAATTTGCCGCAACGCATCGCCGACATCATGGCGGAATGCGGCCTGCAAGATCGCGGAGTGCTGGAAGTGGAAATTACGGAGAGCCTGCTGATGAAGAACGTTGATGTAGCCAGCGACATGCTCAAACAACTGTTTGACATGGGCGTGCGCATCTCGGTGGACGATTTCGGCACCGGCTATTCCAGCCTGAGTTATCTCCAACGTTTTTGCTTGCATGCGTTGAAGGTCGATCAATCATTCGTGCGCGACATCACGAGCGGCTCGGATGGCGCCGTCATCGCCGGCGTGATCGTGGATCTGGCGCACAAGCTCAAACTCAGCGTGATCGCGGAGGGGGTCGAAACCCTGGCCCAGCTAGAATATCTGGAGCAGATCGGCTGCGACGAAATACAGGGATTCTATTTTAGCCGTCCGCTCCCGGCGGCGGCGTTCGAGGCGCTCGTGCGACAGGGTCGTGAATTGCGCCAAGTGGCTTGATCCGGCCGCTTATCCCACCAAGACGGCGGGAGGCTGCGCCTCTTCTTGTTGCTGCAAGGCCCACATATGGGCGTACACGCTGCTCTTTTCCAGTAATTCGCGATGCGTGCCCACTTCGGCGATGCGGCCGTGATCGAGCACCAGAATCTGATCCGCCTCGACGATGGTGGAGAGACGGTGCGCGATGATGAGCGTGGTGCGGTTTTCGGAGATTTGCTTCAATTCGGCCTGGATGGCTTTTTCCGATTTTGAATCGAGGGCGGAGGTCGCCTCGTCGAAAATCAAAATATGCGGGTTTTTCAGAATCGCGCGTGCGATGGCGACGCGTTGTTTCTCGCCGCCAGAGAGCTTTAAGCCGCGCTCGCCGACCATGGACTCGTATTTATCCGGCAGCGACTCGATGAAAGTATGGATATGCGCATGCTTCGCGGCTTGGAGAATTTCCTCGCGTGTGGCATCGGGCCGGCCATAGGCGATGTTGTAATAGATCGTGTCGTTGAACAGCACGGTGTCCTGCGGCACGATGCCGATGGCGGCGCGGAGCGAGTTTTGGGTCACGTCGCGAATGTCTTGGCCGTCGATCAGGATGCGCCCGCCGCTGACATCATAGAAGCGGAATAAGAGCCGCGAAAGCGTGGATTTGCCCGCGCCGCTTGACCCCACCACCGCCAGCGTGCGTCCGGCGGGGATTTCGAAGCTCAGGTCGAACAGGATTTGGCGCTTGGGATCGTAATGGAAATCCACGTGCTCGAAGCGGATCACGCTGCCGGCAATTTGCAGTGCTTGGGCATCGGGCTTGTCCTGCACCTCGGTGTTGACTGCGAGCAAGGTAAACATCTTTTCCATGTCCGCCAGCGAATGCTTGATCTCGCGGTAAACAAAGCCCAGAAAATGCAGCGGCAGGTAAATCTGGATCATGTAGGCATTCACCAGCACCAGGTCGCCCAGGGTCATGGTGCCCTGAGTGACGTGATGTGCCGCCAGGAACATGAGCACGGTGACGCCGAGGGCGACGATCAGGCTTTGCCCGGCATTCAGCGCGGCGAGCGAAGTCTGATTGCGCACCGCGGCTTTTTCCCATACTTGCAGGCTGTCATCGTAGCGCCGCGATTCAAAGGCTTCATTGCTGAAGTATTTGACCGTTTCGTAGTTGAGCAGGCTGTCGATGGCGCGGGTATTGGCCTTGGAATCGCTATCGTTCATGGTGCGCCGGAACACCATGCGCCATTCGGTGATGATCAGGGTGAAGGCGACATACACCGAAAGCGTGATGAAGGTGACAATCGCGAACCAAGGGTCGTAATAGAGCAGCAAAATGGCCGCGACCAAGCCGATCTCGATCAAGGTCGGCAAGATGTTGAACAGCATGAAATTCAGCAGGAAACCGATGCCGCGCGTGCCGCGCTCGATGTCGCGCGATACGCCCCCGGTTTGGCGCTCCAGATGAAAGCGCAGGGAAAGCGCGTGCAGATGGCCAAATACCTTTTGCGCCACGCGGCGGATCGCGCGTTGCGTGACTTTGGCGAACACCGCATCGCGCAATTCGCCGAACAGCGTGCTGGCGAAACGCAATAAGCCATACCCCAAGAGCATCATGACCGGCAGCACCAGAACGGCCTGGGTCGGGTCGAGCGAATCCACGATTTCTTTCAGCGCGAGCGGCACGGCGACGTTGGCCAGCTTGGCTGCAACCAGCAGCATCAGCGCGAGCGCCACCCGGCCGCGAAACTCCGCGAGATAGGGCAGCAGGGTGCGAATCGTCTGCCAGTCGTTGCGTTGCGTTGGGGCGGGGCCGTGATGGATGATGCGCATGTCGGGAATTGGTCGTGGAGGGCTGGAAAGATGCCAGTGGCGGGCAGGTCTGGCGCGATGTGGGGCACCTTAACATAGGCCAAAACCCGCGTCCATCGCGGTATAGGAGCGTATTGCAGGGGTTAGGAACGGAAATTGCTTTAGATTAAAATCAATTAAAGTCGATGTCCGCCAAAGCCGCTAATGGGAAGCAGTGACACATTACCGCAAAGTAGGTGTTGTTCCCCCCAGGGTTGGCATAGAATGGTCAGCGGATGCGATCGACTCCTGAGTAATTCAAATGTGGGATAAGCGAGCATGGCATTTTTAGACGAGCTAAAAAAAGAGGCGGAAGCCCAAAAACTGCAAGAGCAGACACAGACCCAGTCCAAGCTGGCAGCGGTCAGCCAAAATTTTCTGCTGGTCCAAACCAAGTACAAAGAAATTCACCATTACCTGCGTGAGCTGGTCAATCAGCTGAACGTGCTCAATCAAGATATCAAGCGCGCCTATATGATCGAGGGCTTCGGCCTGATCGATGATTTCCGTCCGCGCGACTATGCACTGAGCGTCGATTCGATCCGCATCGGGCAGAAGGATTTCGCCAACACCTTGGTATTCCGCTTCAAATGCGGGACGGAAAAGGAAATCAGCGTCGAACGCAACGTGCCGAGCCAGATCGACAATCTGAAAGAATATCTCTGGCAAAACAATCTGAAATATCAGTGCACCGAATTCAAGAATGACCGCGGTATGGTGGCGCGCGCGGTGTTTAATGTGACGAATGAAATCCCCGTGACGTTTCGTTTTTCTGCCGATTTTGAGAACGCAAAGATTTTCTTGCAGGTTAAAAACTTCAACGGGCTGACGGTCAATGAGTATGTGTACGAAGTGAATGAAATGACCGCTGAGTTTCTAGAAGAGCTGGCTAAATATGTGCTGGAGAAACCCAGCAAATTCCGCGAGCTGGGCCGGCATCAGCAAAGTTTTCTTGCGCTAACACGACAAGCGCGGCAGCAGAAAGAAGCGACCTATTCGCAAGCGCCGGCCGAGCCCGAACTCGACGAAGCGGCTAAAAACGGCGGCTTCTTCAATCGTTTGAAATCCATTCTGTCTTGAGCAAGGCAGCGCGAGCGGCGTCTTTTCCGCTAAACTAGTTCCCATGGACCTTACTCAACTATTTCGCTTGATGGCGGATCAGCGCGCCTCCGACTTGTTTTTCTCCGCCGGTGCCCCTGTCTATATCAAAATCGAGGGGGATATTCGCCCGGTCAACCAGCAACTCCTCGACCACAACGTCGTCAAGAAAATTGCTTATGCTTTGATGACGGAAGCGCAGATCACGGCTTTCGAAGCGGCGCTGGAAATGAATTTCGGCCTTTCTGTTCCAGGCGTGGGCCGTTTTCGCGTCAATGTGTTTCGTCAGCGCGGTTCGGTGGCGATGGTGATTCGCTACATTACCGATGTGGTGCCGTCGGTGGAAAGCTTGCGCTTACCGCCTGTGCTGAGCGAATTGGTGATGCATAAACGTGGGTTGATTTTGGTGGTGGGCGCCACCGGCTCTGGCAAATCCACCTCGCTCGCGGCGATGATCGACCACCGCAACCGGCATTCCACCAGCCATATTTTGGCGATCGAAGACCCGATCGAATTCATTCACCGCCACCAGCGCTCCATCGTCAATCAGCGTGAGGTGGGCATCGATACCCATTCGTATGGGACAGCGCTGGTGAATGCGCTGCGCGAAGCGCCGGATGTACTGCTGATCGGTGAGATTCGCGATCAGGATACGATGCGCCAAGCGATGATTTACACGCAAACGGGCCATTTGTGTTTGGCCACCCTGCATGCCAACAACGCTTACCATGCGATGAATCGCATCATCGGTTTTTTCCCCGCGGAAGCGCAGGAAGGTTTGCTGCTCGACTTAGCACTTAGTCTGCGCGCGGTGGTCAGCCAGCGCCTGGTGCGCGGTGTGGATGGCAAGCGCGTGGCAGCCGTTGAGGTGTTGATAAACAATATGCATATCGGCGAACTGATTCAGCGGCGCGAGATCGACAAGATTAAGGACGCCATGGAGCAGTCCATGCTGGAAGGCTCGCAGACCTTTGAGGAATCGCTGCTGGACTTATTCCTTGCAGGCACTATCTCCAAGGAAGAAGCCCTCGCCAACGCCGATTCCCGTACCAATATCGAATGGTTGCTCGCCAATTCCAGCAAACACCAGGAAAAGCGTGCCAAGCAACAGCAGAGTTTCAAGATAGAGGACAAAGTGACGGAGGACCAGGATGAAAGCGCGCCTTCGCTGTTGTCGATGGAGGACCTCTCCAAGATTGGTATAGCCTCTGCCAAGCGCTGACTTTAATTTTATGTAGAACGAAAAAAACCGGCGTTAGCCGGTTTTTTTCGTTCTACATTCAGTTGATTTAGCGCGCAGCGAGGTATTGCTGAAATTCGTCAGAATCCATCTCGCGTACCTTCATCCCGGATTTGGCGGTGAAGGGGTAGTAAAAGGTGTAGTGATCGTTGATGCGAACTTTAATGATTACGGTATCCGAGCCGAGTACTTTGCGCGAACGGAACAAACGGTTGGCCAAGCGTTTAATCATGATGTTGCTCCTTTGTTAGTCCTTGTGCTTAGCTATACGCAAGGGCTGTGCCAGTAGCAAGAAACGGCATGGAATACACTAGGGAGGATAACGCGTTGACATTACAAAAACATTGCAAAACAGTATCTTGTGAGCTTTAGATCAACGAATGAAGATCGCTTCGTGCCGGCAGCGGCGGCACAAATATACCTTGCCCCCCACCTCCCGTTCGTGGAGAAAATGCCAACGGTGCCCGAAAATTCGACAGAGCAGCCTGGTAGAGAGTTTGGAGATAATCTGCATAAGGGCTTGATTGAATAATTCTGGTTTTTTTAGCTTGTTAGCAATTTAAGGGCCAGAAAATAGAAAATCCAATTTAATCAGCTTATTGCCATATAAAAATGGGCTGCACGGCGCTCCCGGTAGCCCTAAACGTAAGAATTGCCGACAAGGAGATATTTGAATCCAGAAGAGCAATGAGCCATGGGATCAGCCCGCTCTACTTAGGCCAAATCAAATAACAAAATTTCGGCTGCTTCCACCGCCAACCAGGTCAAGGTTTCCGGGCCGTTCACTTTCGCGCCGTCGCCCGCACCCAGCGGATAACCGTTTAAGCCAACTCGGCCACATGCTACGTGCAGATAAGCGCGCCGCGCGGGATCGAGGTTATATATCAGGGTTTGCCCGGGACTGAGCATCGCAGCGTAAATCGCCGCATCTTGATGAATCGTCACCGAGCCTTCTCGCCCGTCGCGTGAGGCGATGAGCCGAAAATGGCCTTGCTTTTCCGCCAGCGGAAAATGCTTCTGCTCATAGCTAGGCGTGAGCCCAGCTTCATCCGGCTCAATCCAGATTTGCAGCAAATGTACCGGCATGCTTTCGGAGGCATTGAATTCGCTGTGGCGAATGCCGGTGCCCGCCGTCATGCGCTGGACATCGCCCACGCGAATCACGCTGCCATTACCCATGCTGCCCTGATGCGCCAACTCGCCTTCCAGGATATAGGTCACGATTTCCATATTGCGATGCGGATGGGTGGGGAAGCCTCCCTTGGGTGCGACGCGATCCTCATTGATGACGCGCAGGCTGCCAAAGCCCATTTCATGCGGATCGTAATAGTCGGCAAAGGAAAAAGTGTGAAAAGAATCGAGCCAGCCATGATTGGCGTGGCCGCGTTCATGGCTTTTGCGTAGATTGATCATGGCGCTTCCCATCAAAATAAAAAAGAAAGGGAGATTTGTTGTGGGCTATTCAGAGGGTGATTGGTCGGCGACGTTTAGACCACCTTCCATTTCCGCGCGGCTGATCAAGCGGCGTTCGCCTACCAGGAAGGTGTACATGGTGGGGATGACATACAGCGTGAACACGGTGCCCACTAATACCCCACCGACGATCACCCAGCCGATGGCCTGGCGTGATTCGGCGCCGGCGCCGGCGGCGAGCGCGATCGGCACTGCGCCCAGTACGGTGGCCAGGCTCGTCATCAGAATCGGGCGCAGGCGTAGGCTGGCCGCTTCGATCACCGCTTCGAACTTTTCCCGTCCCTGATCGCGCAGTTGATTGGCGAATTCCACGATCAGGATGCCGTTCTTGGTGATCAGTCCAATCAGCATTACCAGGCCGATCTGGCTGTACACATTGAGGGTGCCGCCTTTGCCGAACTGCGCTTGCAGGTACAAGGCGAGCACCGCGCCGGTAATCGCCAGTGGCACGGTCAACATGATGACCAAGGGGCTTTTGAAGCTCTCGAATTGTGCCGCCAGCACCAGATAGATGAAAGCCAGCGCCAGCAAAAATACGAATCCCAGTTGCCGGCCGGATTCGCGGAATTCGCGCGACTGGCCGTCGAGGTCAGTGGTGAAACGGTCGCCCAGCGCCTGGGGGCGCACCTGATCGAGATAGTTGAGCGCTTCTTCCAACGTGTAACCCGGTGCGATGCGCGCCGACACGATCGCGGCGCGGAAGCGGTTGAAGTGGTTAAGCTCCTTCGGCGCCACGCGCTCCTCGATGCGCACCAAGTTGGAGAGTTGGATCAGCCGGCCATCGCGATTGCGCACATAAATCTGGCTCAAGTCATTCGGCTCCAGCCGGTCTTTGTTTTCCAGCTTCACCACCACATCGTACTGCTCGCCTTCGCGCTTGAAGCGGGTAACGTCGCGGCCGCCGAGCAGGCTCTCCAGGGTGCGGCCGATGGTTTCGATTTGGACGCCGAGGGAAGCGGCCTTGTCGCGGTCGATGGTGACCGACAACTGCGGCTTGTTGAGCTTGAGATCGCTATCGACGTTGAGCATGCCGGGGAATTTGCGTGCGCGATCCACCATGGCTTCAACCCCGCTTTCCAATTCTTCCCACGAGGTGCCTTGGATCACGAACTGCACCGGCGTGCTGCGGAAATTTTGGCCGAGCGAGGGCGGGTTGATGGGAAACGCCAGCACCCCAGGGAGTTGCGCACCCAGCTTAGGCGTGAGCTCGTTGGTGATGTCGAATTGGCTACGCTTACGTTCGCTCCAATCCTTCAGACTCACGAACGCAATCGCGCTGTTGACCGGGTTGGGTTTTTCCAGCCCCGGCGCCACCACGGTGAAATAGGTATTAACCTCGGGAATTTGCGCCAGCAGCTTTTCGATTTCGCGCGCATAGCCGTCGGTGTACTGCAAGGTGGCGCCTTCTGGTGCGCTCAGCGCGACGATGAAAACACCGCGATCTTCCAACGGCGCCAATTCCGATTTGAGCGTAAAAAACAGTGCGGCGCCGACGCCGGCCACGCCGAGAAAGGTCAGCACGACTAAGCCGCGATGGCGGAGGCTCTTCGCCAGCGAACTGCGATAGCTCGCTGCGAGCCAAATGAAAAAGTCCCCCAGCACGTTGTAGAAACGGCCGTGGCTCTTCTCTTGGCGTAGCAGTTTGGAGCACATCATGGGCGTGAGCGTGAGCGCCACGAAACCCGACACCAATACCGCCGCCGCCACCGTCAAGGCGAATTCGGTGAACAGCCGCCCGGTATTGCCGGTAGCGAACGCCAGCGGAGCGAACACCGCCGCCAGGGTAATGGTCATGGCCACCACCGCGAAGGCTATTTCCTGCGAACCCTTGAACGCGGCTTGCAGCGGCGGCATGCCCTGCTCGATATAGCGATGGATGTTTTCCAGTACCACGATTGCATCGTCCACCACCAAGCCCACGGCCAACACGATGCCGAGCAAGGTCAGCACATTGATCGAGAAGCCGAGAATCCAAATCAGAAAAAACGCGCCGATCAATGAAACCGGAATCGTCACGAACGGGATCAGCGTGGCGCGGAACGAGCGCAGAAACAGGAAGATCACCAGCACCACCAGCCCCAGCGATTCCAGCAGCACTTTGTACACGGATTTGATCGAGGCATCGACGAAGATCGAGCGGTCGAACGAGACCTGAAGCTTCATCCCATCCGGCAGGGTTTTTTGCAGCCGGGGAATCATCTCTTTTACGCCGTTGGCGACATCCAGCATATTGGCGGTGGATTGCTGCACGATGCCCAGGCCCACCGCTTCGCGCCCCTGCACGCGCACGATGTTGCGGTCGTTGTAAGCGCCGATCTCGGCACGGCCTACATCTGAAAGCCGAACCGGATAATTATTCACCTCGCGCAGAATGAGCGCGTTGAATTGCGCCGGCGTCTGCAAGTCGGTAGCGGAGAGCACGCTGAATTCACGTTGCTGGCTCTCGATGCGGCCAGCGGGTACCTCTAAATTTTGCCGGCGCAGTGCGTCTTCCACATCTTGCACGGTCATGCCATAGGCGGCGAGCCGTTCGCGGTCGAGCCAGATGCGCATCGCGTATTTTCGATCGCCGCCGATGATCACGCTCGCCACGCCATTGATGGTCTTGAGCGAATCGGCGGCATAACGGTCGGCATAGTCAGTGATTTCGAGCGGGCTGTGGCGGTCGCTCGACAGCCGCAGCCACATGATGGCTTGCGCATCGGCTTCGATTTTTGCCACCACTGGGTCCAAGGCCTCGGCCGGCATGCGTCCGCGCGTGCGCGCCACCCGGTCGCGCACATCGTTTGCCGCAGCATCCACGTTGCGGCTGACCACGAATTCGATAGTGATCAGACTGACTTCTTCGCGCGATTGCGATTTGATGGTTCTGATGCCCTCGATGCCGGAGAGCGCGTCTTCCAATTGATTGGTGATCTGGTTCTCGATCACTTCCGCGCTGGCTCCGGCATAGACGGTGCGCACCGAGATTACCGGCGGATCGATCTTCGGATACTCGCGCACCGATAGGCGGGTGAAGGCGATGATGCCGACCAGGATGATGACTAGACTCATCACCGTGGCGAGCACGGGGCGGCGGACGGAAATATCGGGTAGGAACATGGGCGAGTCGGTTTAGCTGCGGGGGGGCATCGCTGTTTGGATTTTCACCGGCGCGCCGTCGCGAATACGCAGTTGGCCGTCGGTGACGACTACGTCCCCGGGCGCCACGCCTTTCAGTATTTGTACTTCACCCGGCCGCCGCAAACCTAATTCAACCTTGGCGAATAGGACTTTGCCGCCTACCACTTTGAACACAAAGAAATCTTGGCCGCGCGGCACAATGGCTTGTTCCGGCACGATGATGGCGTTTTCGCGCACACCCAATAACAATGCGACGCGGGCGAACATGCCGGGCTTCAAACGCGCCTTCGGATTCGGGACGCGGGCGCGCAGCAGGACGGTGCGCGTCTGCTCGTCCACCGAAGGTTCGATGGCGAAGATTTCGCCGTCGAATTGCTCGCCGGGAAAAGCATCGACGCTCACCTTCACCGTTTGGCCCGGCTTCAAGCGGCCCGCAAACAGTTCGGGTACGCGGAAATCCACCTTCAGCGTGCCGATCCCTTCCAGCCGCGCGATATCCTGGCCCTTGTTGACATAGGCGCCGACGCTGACCTGGCGTACGCCCACCACGCCTTCAAATGGGGCGCGAAGCAATGTTTTATCCAAGCGCGCCTGAATCTCGGCGGTGCGCGCGAGGCTTTGGTTTAAATGTTCGCGCGCTTCATCCAGGGCTTGGCCGCTGATGAAATTCTTGCCGTGCAATTCTTCGGCGCGCGTCAGCCGGGTGCGATTCAACGTGGTATCGGCTTGCGCGGCTTTCAGCTGTGCTTCGATTTCGGCTGAATTCAAGGACACTAGCTTCGCACCCCGCGCCACCGACTCACCTTCGCGGAAATGAATTTGCGTGATGCGCCCATCCACCTCGGAGCGGATCGAGATCGACTCATTGGCGAGTAAAGTGCCGATCGCGGTCACGTCTTCGCGCAGCGCGGCGGATTTCACCTCCGCCACGCGCACCGTCATCGCCGGCGGCGCTGATCCGCCTGGCCCCCCAGGGGGGCCGGCCTTGCTGGCAGGCGGGCCGCCGCTGCCCGCATGGCGCAGCCACATGCCGCCCCCCAAGAGGACGAGTAGCGCGACGATTACGATCAGGATTTTTTTATGCGAGGATTTCAAGCTGTTTACCATTTTTGCGAATACTATTTATTTTACTTATTGCGGAGACAGGGATTAAAGAAAATAATTCCCAACCACTTTTTCAATTAGCCGAACTATGCGCCTGACCTTGGATGAGCTGCAAGTATTGGAGTGCGCCTGACCTGGTGTGCATCTGTGATCCTAAGCTTTTTCAAATAATTTTATGAAGCAACCTTGTTATCGCGGCCGTTTCGCCCCATCCCCCACCGGCCCGCTCCACTTCGGCTCGCTGATCACTGCCTTGGGCAGCTATCTCGATGCCAAAGCCCAGGGCGGCGAATGGTGGCTGCGCATCGACGATCTGGATCCGCCGCGCGTGGCGCAGGGTGCTACCGATGCCATTCTGCGTGCTTTGGAAGCCTATGGATTGACGTGGGATGGCGCGGTGCAATATCAGCGCCAGCGCAGCGAGGCCTATGCGGCGGCGCTGGCCGAGTTGCAGCGCTTGGGGCTCGTGTATGCCTGCGCTTGCAGCAGGCGCGAAATCGCTGATTCCAGCATCGGTCGCCCCGGTGCGCCGGTTTACCCCGGCACCTGCCGTGCAGGGCTGGCACCGGGCAAAGCGGCCTGTGCGCTGCGCGTCGATACACGCTGCGCTAGTGTGGTTTTCGAAGACCGGCTACAAGGGACGGTGATGCAAGACTTGGAACGCGAGGCGGGGGATTTCATTGTGCAGCGCGCGGATGGCTTATTCGCTTACCAATTGGCGGCGGTAGTGGACGATGCGGAACTCGGTATCACCGACATCGTGCGCGGCGCCGATTTGCTCGATTCCACTCTGCGTCAGGTATATTTACAGCGTTTGCTTGGCTTGCCCTTGCCGCGTTACCTGCACCTGCCGGTAGCGGTCAATGCACTGGGGGAGAAACTCTCCAAACAAACCCTGGCCCCGCCACTCGACATCGCGCACCCGCAGCCGGCCTTGGTCCAGGCGCTGAGCTTTCTCAACCATTCCCCGCCGCAGGCATTGCAGGGCGCCAAACCGCAGGAAATCCTGGCTTGGGCAGTACAAAGCTGGTCGATCACTCAAATACCCCAAGTCCGTAGCGTAGAACCGCAAATTTAGACAAACTTCATGAACCAACCGTAACTGGTTATATGCCCGGGAAAGCCTATGCTGACATCGTAAACAAACCGGGAGTAGCATCATGATTAACGCTTTCAACTTCTTGCTTATATCGATCGTTCTGTTTTCGCTGGCTTTGGCGTAAACGGACTAATCATCTGGCACGGGTGTCGCGTCGCGCGTATCCCGTGCTACATTTCAGCCTATGGATTCACATAGGCCAACCCCTCCGGACGGCGACACCCTTACCCGTTTTATGTTCGAACACGCTGAAGTGCGCGGCGAGTCGGTGCGGCTCGACGCCACTTGGCGTGCGGTGCTGGCTCGCCACCACTATCCCGAGCCGGTACGCAATCTGCTCGGCGAGATGATGGCCGCTTGCGCGTTGCTCGCCGCCACGCTCAAATTCGAAGGTGCGCTCATTATGCAAATGCAAGGCAGCGGACCGGTTACGCTGCTGGTGGTGGAATGCGATAGCGAATTTCACCTGCGCGCCACCGCCAAATGGCGCGACGATCTGGCGGACGAGGATGTGCGAGCATTGCTCGGAGACGGCAAATTCGTTATCACCATCGACCCTAAAACCGGCGGCCAAGCCTATCAAAGTATCGTGGCATTGGAAGGCGCGACCGTCTCCGAAGTACTGGGACACTACATGCTGCGTTCGGAGCAATTGGAAACCCGCCTCTGGCTCGCGGCGGACGGGCATCAAGCCTGCGGCCTGCTGTTGCAGCGCTTGCCGGAAAAAACCAGTGACGACGAAGATGCCTGGAATCGCGCCCTTAACCTCGCGGGCACGTTGACCCCCGACGAATTATTGAGCCTGCCGGCGCGCGAAGTGCTACATCGCTTGTTTCATGAAGAAGATTTGCGCCTGTTTGATCCACAACCCGTTTCCTTCCGCTGCACCTGTTCGCGCGATCGCGTGACGGCGATGCTGCGCATGCTTGGATTAGACGAAGTGCGCTCGATTTTGAGTGAGCAAGGTCGAATCGATGTCGATTGCGAATTTTGCAACCAACACTACAGCTTCGATCCGGTGGATGCAGAGCAAATCTTCGCGGCTGAAGTGCTGACGCAGGCAGGCAACACAAGACATTAATTTACTTCGTCACGCGCAGCGCGGCGGCAATCATGAATCGGTGCGGTGAGTCGGTGGGGTCGCAGCGAATCACTTGAATCACCGCTTTGAGTGGCGTGATGAACGAGCCTTCGGGCGGCAGGAGCGTGATCTCGGCTTCTTCCGCCGCCGCCAGTTGCACCGGGCAGTCGAATAAGATGCCGTCCACGCTCAAATCGTGCGCCAAGCCAAGAAACTCGCGTTCATCTTTCAGCAAGATTTGCACCGGGCAATTTACCGGCACTCTGCGGCCCGAACGTTTTTCCCAGCCTAGCGTCATGTTATGTCACCGTTAAAATAATCAAGCGTATCGGTATGCGGCTGCGTTGCGGCGCAGAAAATCACGTTTTCATTGTAAGCTATACTTTTCGATTTTTTAGGAAGTTATTTTGAAGCTCGCTTTATTTGATTTGGATAATACCCTACTCACTGGCGACAGCGATTTTGAGTGGGCGCAATTTTTGATTACCCAGGGCGTGCTCGACCGCGAGGCCTACGAGGCGCGCAATTTGGAATTTTACGAGCAGTACAAGGCGGGCACCTTGGATATTCACGTGTTTCTCGATTTTCAACTGAAGCCTTTGTCGCGTCATCCACGCAGCCAGCTTGATGCTTGGCATGCACTCTTCATGCAAACGCGCATTCTGCCCATGATCGGGCGACAGGCGCGCGACTTGGTGAACCAGCACCGTGCAGAGGGACATCGCTTGGTTATCATCACAGCCACCAACAGTTTCGTTACCGCGCCGATCGCGCGTGAATTCGGCGTGCCGGTGCTGATTGCCACCGAGCCTGAACAGCGTGCGGGCGAATTCACTGGGCTCGCGGCGGGCATTCCCTGCTTTCGCGAGGGCAAAGTCGCGCGTTTGGAAGCCTGGCTCGCGGAGCAAGGTGCGGATGGGTCAGACGTCGAGCGCAGCTGGTTTTACAGCGATAGCCATAACGACCTATTTTTGATGGAGCGCGTCACCGACCCCATCGCAGTGGACCCTGATCCGCAACTGGCCGAGGCGGCGCGCGTGCGCGGCTGGCCGGTGATCAGTCTGCGCTAATTCGAAACCGAATAAAAAAGTGCTTAGGTAGGCAAGTTTTACCTGCCGCGTGCCGATGATGGTTATACTTAAAAGATGGCTAAAACAAGCCCAATCTCTGATCGCGTGCGAGTAGCCGTATGAAGCTCAAGCTACCTCGTACCATGCAAATGCGCATCATGCTGGCCATTGCCGTGCTGCAGATGATGGTGGTGGGGCTTTTTTCCATTTACTGGATCGTGCAGCAGGTGGGCGAGGAATTGACTAGCCGCCAGGCAATCGCGCATAAGATTTTGTCGTTGACGCTACCCTCGGTCGAAAGCGCGCTCTATCAACAAACCCCGGAAGAATTGGCGCGCTACCTGCGTCGGGTGGTGGCCGATCCGCTGATTGGCGGCGTGGTCATCAAGGATGCCGCAGGCAAGACAGTATTTAACCAAGTCAAACCGGTTGAGCCGGTGCATCCGGTGGCGAGCTGGTTCAAACTCTCGGCGCTGAAACAGGGGATGTCCACGCAGCTCTGGCGCGATGGCGTGCCGTTGGGGGTGATGACGGTTCACCTTTCAAATGGCCCGATCAACCAAGCTATCAGCACGTTGTTGGAAAATGTAACGTACTTGTTGATGATCCTGCTCGTCTTCGACTTGATTGCGATCCAAATGTTGATCCGATTCTTTGTCGCGCCATTGGGGCCGTTGACCTTGATGGCGCGGGAATTCACCCAAGGCAATCTCGATACCACCATCGCGCCGGCGGAAGGCGCCAGCGAAGAAGTGCGTCATCTCACTACCGCCTTTGTCGAATCGGCCAAAGTGATGCGGCAGCAGATCGGGGATTTGGAAGTGACGCGCGGCCAACTGGCGAGCAACGAATTGCGGCTGCGCAATTTGGTGAACAATATGCGCGAGGTGCTGGTCGAGCTGGATCGCGCCGGCCAGATTTTGTTCATCAACCCGTCGTGGGAGAAACTGACCGGTTACGCCATCGACCATTGCCTGAACAAGCCGTTTTCACAATTTCTGGTGCAGCCGCAGCACCAGGCGAATTTCGTATTCGGTCGACTGGAGCAGTTGCACACCTATGACATGCAGATTGAGGTGCGCGCGCAGGATGGCCGCTCGGTATGGTTGCGCATGAGCGCCACCCGGCAATATGACGACAAGGGCACATTCACCGGCATCGTCAGCACGCTGGAAGATATCAGCGAAAACCTCAAGCTTCAGGAATCGCAGCGCGAGCATGAGCAATCCTTGTATCGGCTGACCATTACCGATCCGCTGACCGGCGTATATAACCGGCGGCATTTTGACGAAATGCTCGCCAATATGATGGCGATGACTTTGTCTAAAAGCCGTCAGCTGGCGTTGCTGATCATTGATATCGATGGGTTCAAATTCATCAACGACACCTATGGTCATCCGGTGGGTGACGAGGTGTTGCGCACGGTGGCGGATCGACTGACCATCGGCGCGCAAGGCGGCACCGTGGCGCGATTGGCGGGCGATGAATTCGCGGTGGTGCTGCAAAACATTGGGCAAGATGAAGCGCAAGCTGCGGCGCGGCGTATCCATCAAGAGTTGTCCAATGTGGTGATCCAACTTCCGGTGGGCGAGTTGCGGATTCAAACTTCGATCGGCGTGGCGTTGGCGCCGGCTTTCGGCAAGACGCCGCAGGATTTGGTGCGCGCCGCCGACGTGGCGCTGTATCACGCCAAAAAAAGCGGACGCAACCGAGTCGATACCTTGTCCAAAGATATGGGCGAGGCGATCATGGAAATTTTTTCCCAGGGCTTCGAACTGCGCAACGCACTCAACAATGGCTTGATCGCGCCGTTCCTACAGCCGATTTGGGATTTGCGTAAGAATGAACTCATGGCCTACGAGGTACTCACGCGTTTGAAGCGCGGCAAGGACTATGTGGCAGCGGATGAATTCGTGATCATCGCCGAAGATTTGGGCCTGATTCGCGAAATGGATTTATTCATCATCCACAAGGCCTTGAGCTCGGTACCCAAAGGCGTGCATTTGTTTGTCAACATCAGCATGAATTCGCTCCTCGCGCCGGAGTTTCGCGAGGCGTTCCGCAAGATTCTGAAATCGCCGCTGGCGCAAGGTCGTCAGATTACGATCGAATTCACCGAGCGCCAGACCACCGACATGAGCGCTGATTTCTTCACGTTGCTGGACGAAATTCGCGCCGGTGGCTGCAAGATCGCTTTGGACGATTTTGGGGCTGGCTATTCCACTTACAGCTATTTGCGCCAGCTCAAACCCGATTTCGTCAAAATCGACGGCAGCTTCGTGCAGCAAATACTTACTAATCCGCTAGACAATAAAATTGTCGAGCACATCCGCGAGTTGTCATCGGTGTTTGGCGCAAAATCGATTGCCGAACACGTGGAAGATGCCAAGACCGTGGAGGTGTTGACGCGCATGGGCGTTGATTTTGCGCAGGGTTATTACTACGGCAAGCCCAAGCTGATCGAGGATTACGTGCGCATGGGGGCGACTATTTAAGGCGTCAGGGGCCGGGCGTCAGGCGTCGGGAAAACCCTCGTGTGCTTGAATATTCACTGATCCCTGACGCCTGACGCCTGACCCCTGCCCCCCGATGTAGTAAACTTCGCGCATGATTCAAAAGATAATTCGCCGTTTCTTCAAGAAAAAAACTTCGGCCGGTCACGATCCCGTCATTCTTCCGCTGCGTAAACACGGCATTAGCCGCGAGCACATCAGCCCGTGCGCGGTGAAGGTGTGCGACGAATTGCGCGCGCAAGGTTTTGCTGCTTTCGTGGTGGGCGGGGCGGTACGCGACCTGCTGCTGGGCATGGAACCCAAGGATTACGACGTGGCCACCGATGCCACACCGGAGCAGGTGCGCGATGTATTCCGCCGCTCGCGCATCATCGGCCGTCGCTTTCGCATCGTGCATGTGATGTGTGGGCGCGAGACGATCGAAGTCACGACTTTCCGCGGCCCGGCCGCGCCCCTTACCGGGGAAGAGGAAGAGGGCGACGATGATAATCATCGCCAAAGCGACAGCGGCCGCCTGCTGCGCGATAACGTATTCGGTAGCCAATACGAAGACGCCGTGCGCCGTGATTTCACCGTCAACGCGCTGTACTACGACCCGACCAAGCAAGAGGTGTGGGATTACTTGCATGGCGTTGCGGACGCGAAACACGGCGTGCTGCGCATTATCGGCGATGCCGAAACGCGCTTCCGCGAAGACCCGGTGCGCATGCTGCGCGCGGTGCGCTTGGCGGCCAAGCTTGAATTTAAAATCGACGCAGCGACCAAGAAGCCGATCCAGGCGCTCGCGGATTTGCTGCAAGATGTGCCGAAGTCGCGTTTGTTCGACGAGATGCTGAA
>JBBTCZ010000037.1:0-40215 GCA_038042985.1 Pseudomonadota bacterium | reverse complement strand
AAAATTAAACGCGCATAACTACGGAAAACTGGTCAATATTCAACTAGCGGCAACAAAGCAGGGCGGTACCCGACTCGCACCGGGCTAATAACCCTACCCTTCAAACTATTACCATGCAAGGGATCGGGAAAGTTGCCCAAATACACTGTTCAATGAGCGCTTTCCCATAAAGCCTGCGTAGGGAAATTGTCACAAAACGGAGCTAAATACCGAACGGAAACAAAGAAAGCAATTTTCTAGTGCTGCGCGTGCCCCTTGTGATAAGCATTGAACTACGTAACTCAACGCGGCTTTTTTGATGTTTCATGACTTTTCTCAGTGCTGCACTTCAGACTTGAATCTGCGGAACATCAATTGCGCTGCTCTTGTACATGTAAGGCACCAATCATGCCAGAATCAACACGTGCAGATAAACCCTATTAATTTACAATTAGTTAGGCCGCATTATCAATAATCTTCGGATCCAATGTGTCAGTTTTTGTGGGGCGATTGTAAAAAATATCGACGCTTAAACCCATTGGCCCCCAATGACCCCGGCTAGTATCCCCACGCAAGCTATCAGTTAGCCCGCGCACTACGGTGGATCGGGCAATCCTGGAAAATTGATAAGTTTTTCAGCTGGCCGAAATTTTATAAATTGCCAATCAGTCAGACTACCCCACCCGCCTCGCCAGCCGTACAGAACTTAGTTTCTTAATTTCAAGCAGCACGCGGTTGAGTTGTGTGAGATCGCGCACTTCCAAGGTAAAGCGCATATCGGCCACGCCCGATTCGGTTTCCGACTTCACACCAATGACGTTGACTTTTTCCGTGGCCAACGCGGCGGAGATGTCGCGCAACAGGCCTTGCCGGTCGTAGGCCTGCACCACGATTTCCACCACATGCAGCACATTGGCGCCGGTGTTCCAACTGGCGGCGAGAAGCCGAGGGCGGCGTGCATCGGTAATGCGCGTGACGTTGCCGCAATCCTGGCGATGCAGCATCACGCCGCGGCCTTGGGTGATATAGCCGACGATTGCGTCGGGCGGCACCGGCTTGCAGCACTTGCCATAGCTGACTTGCAGACTGCCCACGCCTTCGATGATGACATCGCCTTTGACGGCGCGCACCCGTTCGCGTTTGGGTGCTGCCACCGGCACGGCTTCTTTGGGCTTGAGATCGGCCAGGTCTTGAATCGCCAGCACAGTTTGATTCGGCGTGATCTCGCCCCGACCGAGCGCGGCGAGGAATTCCTCCAGGCGCGGCACATGAAATTTCGCCGCGAGCTTATCCTGGTTGAAACCCGTGACGCCAAGGCGGTGCAATTCCCGATCCAGAATATCGCGCCCTTGCGCCAAGTCTTCGTCGAAGTTCTGTTGATTGAACCACTGCCGCACTTTGGCGCGGCCGCGCGAGGTGGCGAGATATTCGGGCGAGAGCCAATCGCGGCTCGGCTGCCCCTGCTTCGCGGTGAGGATTTCGATGCGTTGGGCGTTCTTGAGTTTGTAGGTGAGCGGCACGATGCTGCCATCGACTTTTGCCCCACGGCAGCGATGGCCGAGATCGCTATGCAAGGCGTAGGCAAAATCCAGCGGCGTCGCGCCTTGCGGTAGATCGATCACTTTGCCTTGCGGCGTCAGCACATAGACGCGATCTTGAAACAACTCGGTCTTGAATTGCTCTACCCATTCCCCGGCGTCGGCGACTTCATCCTTCCACGCCAGCAGTTGGCGCAGCCAGGCGATTTTCTCGTCAAAACCCTGGCTAGCTTTCGCACCCTCTTTATAACGCCAATGCGCCGCGACGCCGAATTCGGCATGCTGGTGCATTTCAAAGGTGCGGATCTGCACTTCCAGCGCGCGGCCTTCGGGGCCGATCACGGCGGTGTGCAGCGAGCGGTAATCGTTGGCCTTGGGGTGGGAAATATAATCGTCGAATTCGCCCGGGATGGGCTGCCACAAGCCATGCACGATGCCCAGCACAGTGTAGCAATCTTTCAAATCATGGACCAGCACCCGCACCGCGCGCACGTCGTACACTTGGTCGAAATCCAAGTGCTTCAGTTTCATTTTGCGCCAGATGCTGTAGATGTGTTTCGGCCGCCCGCTGACCTCGCCTTGCACCCCCGCATCGGCCAACTCACCGCGCAATTGCGCGATCACTTGCGTGAGATAGTCTTCGCGATCGACGCGCCGCTCATCGAGCAGCTTGGCCATTTTTTTATACAGCGCCGGCTCCAGGATGCGTAGCGCCACATCTTCCAGCTCCCATTTGATTTGCCAAATGCCGAGGCGATTGGCGAGCGGGGCAAAAATCTCCTGCGCCTCTTGTGCCGCCCGCGCCCGCGCGGGGCCACTGCTTTTTACCCAGCCGCGCAACAGCTGCACTTGATCAGCCAGCACGATCAACACCACGCGCACATCCTCGGCCATGGCCAAGAGCATTTTGCGCAACGATTCGGCTTGATTCACCGGCGTCTTTTTGCCTTCGTCGAGCGTGACATCCATGCCCGCACGATGCAGCTGCCCCATGCGGCTCACACCCTCCACTAGCCGCGCGACATCCGGGCCGAGCTGTTCCTTGAGCGCCGTGCGTTGCTGTTCATTTTCCAGCGGCGCATGCGCGGCCAGCGCGGCGGCCACGGTTTGATAGTCCATGCGCAAGCCAGCGAGCACATTCGCGGTGCCCAGTGCCTGAGAAAAACTCGCACTGGCTACGGCCATATCCAGTGCTTGTGCAATTAAGTCGATTTCGCTCGCCGCATAAGCCGCACGCAGGGAATCGAGCCACGCGTCACGGTTAAACGCTTCACCGCTTTCAGTGATGGGATGTGCAACAAAAACCATGCGTCAGAGGCCTATGGTGGTGGCGGTAACCGCTAAGGTGGAGGCATGCCAGATTTCCTCGAACCGATGCAGCAGCGGCTGGGTCAACTTTTGATCGTGCAGCACCAGTTCAGCGCGTGGCTGTTCATAGTGGAAGCGATGCACATAATGCATATCATCGGCGATCAGCAGGGGGTCGGAAGCCATGCGCGCTTCCGCATTGGTTTGGTGAATAAACACGGCGTAGCTGTGCTCGCGCAGCAGATTCTGCATGCGCGGGCATTCACGGTTGACATAGTCCAGGCTGTGCAACACGACAAACAGGCGGTTGTTGGTGCTGCCCAACAAAAAACGCTTCAGCCGATCATAACGCTGCACCGCGTTATAGCCACCCTCGTGCAGGTCGTAATCGAAAATGCGCAGTGTATGGCGCGCCTGGTCGATCACCGTATCGAGCGCTTGTTGGTATTCGATACGGCCGGATAAATACTGAGAGAGGGGTTCATCACTCATTTTCCGCGCGGGCCCCTAACTTCACATAACCGGCTTGATACCAGTCATAGAGCAATTCTCCGGCTGCCTCAGGCAGCGCCAGCGGCCCCGGCAACACGCGTCGATCGGCCAGATGGATCAAGAGTTTGCGCGCCGCGCCTTGAACCGTCACCTGCTCGCCGTTCATGAAAATTTGCTCGCCGACAAACAGCATTTGCGACTTGAGCGACAGGTGCAGGCCGCGCTTTTCCACCGCCTGATGAAACTTGGCATAGGACAGCAGCCGCGCCGGCGCGTCGAAGAAAATATGCGGCTTGGGCTCGCTCAAATAGCTGCCCAAAAACTGCGCGACATCGTCTTTGCTCCAGGTGAGCTGCTTGATCGCCGCTGCCACTTTATCAATCATCGCCGCGCTAATTTCAGCCGGATGCGCTTGCGGCTTGAGATCGGCATCCTGATACAGGCCCTCTGCTGTCACCCGGTCTTGCAGATAAATCAAAAACTGCGCGAGCAATTCCTGGTGCGAAGCGGCCCGAAAACCAATCGAATAGGTGAGGCAATCATTGAGCGCAATCCCGTAATGCGCGTAACGCGGCGGCAGATAGAGCATATCGCCCGGGCCGAGAATCCACTCCTGCTCCATTTTGAAGCGCCGCAATATCCGCAACGGTGCATCGGGGATCAGTTCATGATCTGGCTGCTGGCTCACTTGCCAGCGCTTATGCCCCTGGCCTTGCAGCAAGAACACATCGTAAGAATCGAAATGCGGCCCGACCCCGCCCTCCTTCGGGGCAAAGCTAACCATCAAATCATCCAGGCGCGCATGTGGGATAAAATTGAATTGCGACAACAGCGCCTTGCCCGCCGGCAATAACTGATCGATCCCCTGCACCAGAAAAGACCAATGCGCGCGCTTCAGCCCGCGAAAATCGCTTGCTTTGAGCGGACCTTGCTTGACCGACCATTCCCCTTCGCGCTCGGCGATCAAGCGCGACAAAACATCGTCGCGCTGCGCCAGCGCTTGCAGCGATTCAAGCGAGACAAAATCCTTAAAGCCAGGGAAGGCGCCGCGAATCAACAGCGGCTTTTTCTGCCAATACTCGGAAAGGAATTGTTGGGCCGTCAGCCCATTTAACATCGCCAGTTTCATGTGGCGATTATAGCTTGTGATGGCATGCAATTCGCTTCGTTAAAGTTGCCTTGTTCTCAAGCGCAAATGGTTTAGAATCAAATTAAGATTTCAGGAGGTGTGTATGTTGCAAATTGGTAACGCGGCGCCGAATTTCACACTACCCGATGCGGACATGGCCATCGTCAAACTCGCCGACTTCAAAGGCAAGCAAAACGTCGTGCTCTACTTTTACCCGAAGGATGACACCCCAGGCTGCACGCTGGAAGCGATTGAATTCAGCGATCTGGAAGACGATTTGTGTAAACACGATACCGTTGTGCTCGGCGTCTCGCGCGATGACTGCATGAGCCATGCCGATTTCCGCGACAAACACGGCCTAGCGGTGCGGCTCCTCTCCGACACCGAAACCGAGGCCTGCAAGAAATATGGTGTGTGGCAAGAAAAAGAAAAGGAAGGCGTCAAAAAAATGGGCATCGTGCGCTCCACCTTTGTCATCGACAAAAAAGGCACCCTTCGCCATGCCCTGTATGGCGTCACGCCCAAGGGGCATGCACACGAAGTATTGCAACTCATTAAACAGCTCGGCTAAGCCGAAATGCCCCAACTCGACGCTAGCCGCGCACTCTTGTAAAATCCCGCTTTCGTGTAACGACGCCGTTTCATCTAGCCTCCCTTGATGGCGCCTGCCTCACCCTATTCATCAATTTTTACGCCTTAAAGGACTCAGCATGACTATCGTCAAAAACTCCGTCGTCTCCATCACCTACAAGCTCTCGGATACCAAGGGCAATGTGTTGGAAGAAACTGAAGAGCCCATTAGCTACCTGCATGGCGGTTATGACAATATTTTCCCCACGGTGGAAGAACAAATCCATGGCAAGAACGTGGGCGATTCCTTAACCGTGATACTGGAGCCGGAATTCGCCTTTGGTGAATACGATGCCGAACTGGTGCGCATCGAAGACAAAGACCGCTTTCCTATACCGGACGTGGCGGCTGGCATGCAATTCGAAGGGCAATCCGACGATGGCGAAGAAATGTTGCTCTACACTGTGACCGAAGTGACAGATGACAAAATCGTCGTGGACGGCAATCATCCGCTGGCGGGTCAGACGCTGCACTTCACCTGCACCATCACCGATGCGCGCCCGGCTTCAGAAGAAGAAGTGGCGCATGGTCATGCACATGGGGAACATGGGCATCATCACTAGAAACTAAACCGCAGAGGCGCTGAGGCGCGGAGAAAAATTAAGTACCATGATTAGGTTTTCTCTGCGTCTTTGCGTCTCTGCGGTTCAAGAACTGCCGTTTTCAGAATCAAATATTTTTCTTCAACTCATACAGCAATTCCAACGCCGCTTTTGGCGTCAGCTCATCCGGTTTCATCTCGCGCATTTTTTCCAGTAGCGGATGTTCCTGCGGCTCTGGCGCTTGCGCGAATAAATCGCCCTGCCCTTCGCGCGTCACGCTCTGATTCTCCAGACTCATCAAGTAGCGCCGCGCTTGCTGGATCACCGCACCAGGCACACCTGCCAGCGCCGCGACTTCCAGACCATAACTTTGGCTCGCCGGGCCATCTTCCACCGCATGCAAAAACACGATGCTGTCTTTGTGCTTCACCGCCGAGAGATGCACGTTGGCGATCTGCGGCAGTGTTTGGCTCAGCCGCGTCAGCTCGAAGTAATGCGTGGCGAATAAGGTATAAGCGCCGACTTTTTCCGCAAGATGGCGCGCCACGGCATGCGCCAGCGCCAGCCCGTCGAAAGTAGATGTGCCGCGTCCGATTTCATCCAGCAGCACCAGGCTGTGCTCGCTCGCATTGTGCAGAATATTCGCGGTCTCGGTCATCTCCACCATGAAGGTCGAGCGGCCGGAAGCCAGGTCGTCCGACGCGCCAATACGGGTGAAGATTTGATCCACCGGGCCGAGCAGCGCGCTCTGCGCCGGCACGAAGCAACCGATATGCGCGAGCAGCACGATCAGCGCGGTCTGGCGCATGTAGGTGGATTTGCCGCCCATATTCGGGCCGGTGATCAGCAACATCTGGCGCGTGCGCGTGAGCAGCGTGTCGTTGGCGATGAATTGCGCCACTTGCGCTTCCACCACCGGATGGCGGCCACCGATGATTTCGAGCTTGGGGCTATCGGTGAAAGTGGGCATTGCATAATTCAATGCCGCCGCGCGCTCGGCGAAGGCCGCCAGCACATCCAGCTCGGCGATCGCGGCCGCCGTAGCCTGCAAGGCCACGACCGGCGGCTGCAATTGATCGAGCACCTGTTCGTACAGCAGCTTCTCGCGCGCCAGCGCCCGCTCCGAAGCGGATAGCGCTTTATCTTCGAATGCTTTTAATTCCGGCGTGATATAGCGCTCGGCATTTTTCAGGGTTTGGCGGCGGCGATAATCATCCGGCACCTTTTCGCTATTCGCACGGCTCACCTCGATGTAGAAGCCATGCACTTTGTTGTATTCGACTCGCAGCGTCGCAATGCCGCTGCGCTCGCGCTCGCGTGCTTCGAGTTGCAACAGGAATTCGCCGCAGTGGCTGTCGATCGCGCGTAGCTCATCCAGCTCGGCATCGAAGCCATCGGCGATCACCCCGCCCTCACGCAACACGGCTGAGGGTTCAGCCTTGATCGCACGGCGCAACAAGTCCACCACTTCCTCTTGCGGTCGTGCGCCTTGCAACAGTTGCGCCAGGCGCTGGCTCGCCAGCGGCCCAAGCAAGGCATGCAACTCGGGCAAGCGCGCGAGGCTATCACGCAAACTGGCCAGATCGCGTGGCCGCGCCGAACGCAGCGCCACCCGCGCCACGATGCGCTCGATATCGGCGATGCCGCGCAGTAGTCCGTGCAGCGTTTGATGGTGCGGCGTGGGCGCGCCTTCCAACAGTGTGGAAACGGCATCCAGCCGCGCCATGATCGCCTGCCGATCACGCAGCGGATGGTGCAACCAATGCCGCAGCAAGCGGCTGCCCATCGGGCCGGCCGTGGTATCGAGCAGGGATAGCAGCGTGGGGGCAGGTTCGCCGCGTATGGTTTCGGTCAGCTCCAGATTGCGGCGCGTGGCGGCATCCATCAGCACATATGCGCTCTGCCGTTCGGCGCTGATGCTCACGATATGCGGCAGCGCGGCGCGCTGGGTATGCTTCACATAACCCAGCAGCGCGCCAGCGGCGGCGAGCGCCGCGTGCATCTCGGCCACACCGAAACCGGCCAGATCGTGCGTGCCGAATTGCTGGCACAGCGCACGCTGCGCGGCGTCGAGATCGAATTGCCAAGACGGCAGGCGCTTCGGCATGAGCCGGGCAGCATCGAGTCCAGGCAGCGACGCCTCTTCCGGCGCCAGCAACTCGGCTGGCCGCACGCGCTCGATGAAGGAGGCAAGATCATCCGGCGCAATCTCATCCACGCAAAAACGCCCGCCGGCCAAGCTCAACCACGCCAGCCCGATTTTGCCTTGGGCCGGCAGCACGGCCATCACATATGCTTCGCGCCGTTCGTCGAGCAGCGCGCTATCGGTCACTGTGCCCGGTGTCATGATGCGCATGACTTGGCGCTCGACCGGGCCTTTGCTGGTGGCCGGGTCGCCGATTTGCTCGCAGATCGCCACCGACAGCCCCAGCTTCATCAACTTGGCCAGATACTGCTCCACCGCGTGATAGGGCACCCCGGCCATTTTGATCGGCTGGCCCGCGGTCGCGCCGCGCGTGGTGAGCGTGATATCGAGCAGCTTGGAGGCTTCTTCCGCATCCTCGAAAAACAGCTCGTAGAAATCGCCCATGCGGTAGAACAACAACATCCCCGGATGCTGCGCCTTGATGCGCAGATACTGCTGCATCATGGGGGTGTGTGCTTCAATCGGTACGACCATCGCGTCCATCAACTACACCGGATAACGCGCCAAATGATCGCGGATGCGCGCCAGCACCGCGTCGCGCCCAATCAGCGCCATCACCGCATCGATCGAGGGCGTTTGCGTCTCGCCGGTGATCATCACGCGCAGCGGCATGGCCACTTGCGGCATTTTCAAACTGTGCGCCGTACAGATCTCTTTAATCAGCGGGTTCAAGGCTTCTTTATTCCACGTAACCGATTCGAGGCGCAACACCAGCGCTTCCAGCGCGGGCTTAATGGCGGCGGTGAGATGCTGTTTGCGCAAATCCTCATGCGCTTCTAACGGGCGATAGAAATACACGGCGGCATCGGCCAGCTCTTCCAGTGTGCTCACACGTTCCTTGAGCAGGCCAAATACATCGACCGGGTCCGGCCCATGCGCTGGATCGCAGCAATCCTGCGCCATGAAGGGCCGCGCCAACTCCACCAGGCGCGCATTGTCTGCCGTCTTCAGGTATTGCTGATTCACCCAGGACAACTTTTCGGGATCGAATTTCGCCGGCGATTTGCTGATCGACTCCAAATCGAACCACTGCACCATTTGATCGAGCGAGAAAATTTCTTCGTCGCCATGTGACCAACCGAGGCGCGCCAAATAATTGAGCAGCGCCTCGGGCAGATAGCCATCTTCAAAATACTGCATCACGCTCACCGCGCCATGACGCTTGGAGAGGCGCTCGCCGTCGTGGCCGAGAATCATCGGCACATGCGCATATTGCGGCAGCGGCGCGCCGAGCGCTTGGAGGATATTGATCTGGCGCGGCGTGTTATTGAGATGGTCATCCCCGCGAATCACATGCGTGATGCTCATGTCCCAATCATCCACCACCACACAAAAATTATAAGTCGGCGTGCCGTCAGTGCGCGCGATGATCAGATCGTCCATCTCGCTGTTGCTCACCACGACGCGGCCTTTGACCAGATCGTCGATGACCACCGCACCCTCGGTCGGATTCTTGAAACGCACCACCGGATTCACGCCGTGCACAGAAGTCGTGCGCTGCCGGCAACGGCCGTCGTAGCGCGGTTTCTCGCCCTTGGCGCGCTGCGCTTCGCGCATGGTCTCCAGCTCATCCCTGCTGCAATAGCAGTGATAGGCATGGCCTTCATCGAGCAGCTGCTGGATCACTTGCTTGTAGCGCGGCATGCGCTGCATCTGAAAAAACGGGCCCTCGTCGTAATCCAGATTCAGCCAAGCCATGCCGTCCAGAATCGCCTGCACCGATTCCGGCGAGGAACGTTCAAGATCGGTGTCTTCGACGCGCAAAATGAAGGTGCCGCCATGCTTCTTTGCATAGGCCCAGGAAAACAGCGCCGTGCGCGCGCCGCCGATATGCAGATAGCCGGTGGGGCTGGGAGCGAATCGAGTGCGAACCATTGAGATAGACCGAGAAAAAGGCGCTATTTTACGGGAAATCCGCAGCCCCCGGCCAGGTAAAAATTTGACCGAAAACAGGGGGATATGGTTAAATGCCGCCTCTCTATTGGCGGTTAGCTCAGTGGTAGAGCACTGCCTTCACACGGCAGGGGTCGGCAGTTCGAAACTGCCACCGCCAACCAAATATTCCGTAACTTACTAAGCCGCCGATCTCGTTAGATAGGCTCTGTGCCAAAACAGAGCCGATCGCGTGCCCTACCGACTCTCACAGGACAACTCGATCTCGATAAGGAGTGGATTACTACGACGACTTCAACGGTGTCTTTGGTTTTCTGCCCGGCGCTGCTGGAGGAACATATCCAACTAGCCGGCAGCTCATGCCTTCGACTTTCTTGCCCTTCTCGAATCTGATCGAATGGCACGTCATGACATCGCCCTTGATCGCCAGCTCTGACAAATAGCGGCGCACGTTGGCCAGTGAGATGCCTGTCGCACCAGCGATCTCGGTGTCGAGTTGCTCACCCTGATTTTTAAGGTATTGCAGAATTTCATTCATAGGTTCATCTCCACCTTACTGATATAGCCAAAGTTGTTTAATTACAGGAACGCCAATACCTCGGCGTCGCCTTACTCACGCCTGCCAAACCCCATACCCTGCTTCACGCAGACCAATCGCCAGCTCCACCTCCATGTCGCGCGCGCCGTCATAGGGCATCGGGTTATAAACTTCATAGAGATCAGGCAATAACCGCAAACCAAATTCTTGTACGTATCGATTGGACTGGATACCAGCCTTGTGCTTGTCGAAGCGCACGTCAGGGTCCAAACCTGTCATGCCAACATAAACGCATGGCTTGCCCGTGACGTAATCCGGATTGGCTTTCTTGAATCTACCCTCGTAAAGCACGTCTTTCGACAGCTCGATCACATAGACGTGGTAGTGGTTGCGGCGTCCCATGCTTATGATCAATTGAGTGCAAATGCGGCTTAATGGCACAGTTTACTCCCCCAAAAGCAATAGGGAAACTTGACAATAGGCTTTTAAATCGGTTCCTTGTGCTCGTGGTGAGTGAAATTTGGCTGCCCCATAGCACTGAGGGTGCTATTGGTGGGGGCTCACAGCCCACCTCTACTCTTTCAGCAATGTCCGTCAGGGCTCATCAAGGCGCACCCCAAGAGTACTTCCTCGGCCCAACTGGCGTTGGTCCTCAGGGCGTATTCGCTTTGGGTGGGCGCTTGTGGGTGCGCTTGAATGGTTTTTTGTCGCGCTCACCGTTGTTGGGCCTGGGGTTAGGCCTGGCTTGGTTAGTGGGTGCGCCGTTGTTTTGCCGATTGCCTTGCTCTGGCACTGGCGCTGACGCTCGATTGGCGGAGGTGAGCGATATCTCTAGTTCGTTGATCTCGTCCCACTGTTCATCGGTGCGCAATCTTTCTGGTATCGCTTGCAGTTCTTGCAGGCGACGGCGCGGGGAATATGTTTGTGGTTCATTCATGGTAGCTTTCCTGCGTTGGCTCTATTAAATCGGGTGAATCATGCTTTGGGCTATTGGCCTTGCGGCTTACATGTATAAATAATCACACCTTCATATCACGTTATGAAGAATGTGTTCAAGAAAAACCGTTTTTTAAGCGCCTGGCGCACCCCAAGAGTACTCTTTACTCATCCAACATAACCTCAAATAGGATGCGCTGCCAATGGCTGCGGCCCGGCTGCAGGTGCACGATGCGGCCGGAGACTTTGACGCCCTTGTCCATCAGTTTTGCCACCGAGGCATTGCCGGCGCGGGGCACGTGGCCGAGCATTTCGCCGTGCCATTCGATGCGGATGGCGTTGGCGTCATGCGGATTGTCGGCGTCGCGCACCAGGGTCAGGGCATCGCCCACTTTCAAGCCTTCCCACAAGCGCTTGCCGGAATAGTATTGGAAGCCGGCGACGGGCTGCGCGCCCCACACCATGCGCGTGGTAACTTCCGCCCCTGCCGCTGGCAGGGCCATTAGCCCTAGCGCGCAAATCGCCGCAGCCCTGACGGCCTGATAAAATAGTCCATGTTTTTTCATGATGTTATAGCCACCCTCTCCTGGCAGCATTGCACTTTCCGGCACACGCGGAAATGTTAAGGTTTCCACGCGATAAGTCGTTAATAAATTTGCTTCCCCCGTTAAAAACGCAGGGTTCATATTTCAATTAGGTACCCACAAGCTATGTCGTCAAGCCGCTTCAGGCAGTTGCTTGTTTTGCCGTGTTTGTTGTCGGCTTGCATCTGCCAGCCGCTTTTTGCGGAAACCGTCGAAGCCCGCCTTCCCACCGGCACTTTCGCCACAGCGGAATTCCGTGCCGGCAAGCCCGACCTGCCGGCCGTCCTGTTGATTCACGGCTTCATGCAGACCCGGGATTTTCCCACCGTCAGCCGTCTGGCGGATGGCTTGGCGAATGCCGGCTACACCACGCTGTCACCCACGCTCTCTCTGGGCATATCGCGCCGCGCCAGCAGCCTGCCCTGCGAGGCCGTGCATCGCCATACCCAGGAGCAAGATGTGGCTGAAATCACTTTTTGGGTGAACTGGCTGGCCCGGCGCAAACCCGGCTCCGTCGTCATTGTCGGCCATAGTTACGGCAGTTTGCAAAGTCTGATCTATGCGGTCGGCAAGCCCGCGCCGACGCTGCGCCGGGTGATCGCGTTCAGCCTGGTCGATACGGAGCGCCAATCCGATCCACGCACCGTCGCCGCGATGCTAAGCGACGCAAAGAAACGCATTGCGCGCGGCGAGACACAACTAGTGAGCTACCCGCTCGGGTACTGCAAACAATATGTGAGCACCCCGCAGAGCTTTTTGTCTTACGCCCGATGGAATCGCCCGGACATCCTCCGGCTGTCGCGCCAAAGCAAGGTTCCCTTAGAAGTCATCATGGGGGGAAGCGACGATCGGATGGGCGAGGATTGGCCGGAAAAACTGCGCTCGGCCGGCAACCGCGTGCAGGTGATTGCCGGGGCCAACCACTTCTTTGACGCCGAGCACGAATTCGACATGCTGGATTTGACCGTCTCGCTGTTGAAATCGTCCGAGAAGAAAAATTAGCATGCCGGTCTTTTCTCGGCGTTTGTTCGGGCCGGTTTCCCTCGCCCGGCTTACCTTCTTCTTTCTGGCCGGCGTCGCGCTGCTGCTCGTCGTCACCAGCAGCGTGTTTTTCGCCAATATTTCCCGGATCGAGCAGAACTTCGCCGCGAATAACGAAAAATTCGCGCGCCAGGAGCTCACCGAAGCGCTGGCTTTGATGGAAAACCACATGCTGGCGGTGACGAAGGCTTTGGCGGCCTGGGACGAAACCCGGCAACAACTGGAAGACCCCGCTTACTACGCCTACTGGCGCAATTCGCGCGTCCTCTCATCCGGCGTGCTGCCGTCCACCACCGACGCGATCGAACTGTACGATGTCCATGGCCGGACGCTCTCGAAAGAGACCCGCGAGGGCGAAGCCGCCATGCCGGCGCACATCGGCAAGGACAATCTTCGCCTGGCGTTGGCGCGCGAAAATGGGCATGACCACTTCATCCTGTTTTTCCCGATTTTCAGCGACACCGCGCTGCAGCATCGCATCGGCTACGGCGGAATCAAGATCGACTTCAAGGCAGAGCTGCAAACATTGCGCCGCTTCCTCTACTTGGACATGGCAAGCGTGCGCCTCACCTCAAAAGAAGCGCAACCGTTGACGCTGGATCAGGCCGTTCGGCATATCGCTTTCATGACCCAGCCCAGTGCAGAAATCGCGGCGTTCAAATCACTCATCTACCGTGTCATGTATCAAGTCGCGGCGATTGTGCTCGCTGGCATGCTGCTGGCCTACTTCTTCATCGTGCTGCTGGTGGCCAAGCCCTTGCGCAGGTTGTCCGTTCATATTGATGCGATGCGCGCCGGCCGTGGCGGCCTGCTGTCCGAATCCTATCGCGGACCGGTGCCGGTGGCGGAACTGGAAAATGTGCGGATCTCCCTGAACGACTATCAGAGCAAACTCGATGACATGCATGTCAATCTCGCCAATAAAAACGAAGAGCTGTGGAAGCTGGCGCATCATGACCCACTCACCGGCATCTTCAACCGGCGCGCCTTCGAAGAAGATTGGAGCGCGCTGACCCGCCCAGGTTTGACATCGCTCAATGTCGCTTTTTTGTTGTTCGACTGCGACCATTTCAAGACCATCAACGATACCTATGGCCACCATGTAGGCGATCAGGTGCTTCAGGGAATCGCCGAGTCGCTGTATGGCGCCTTGCGCACCGGCGACCGGCTGTACCGCATGGGCGGCGACGAATTTGCCACCATTTTGTACGAAACCGATGTTGCGCTCGCAAGCCGGGTTGCGGAACGCTGCATCGAGGCTGTGAATGCGCACAACTTCGCTGTCTACGGTATGCGCGAGCCGCTGCGCATCAGCATCGGCATCGCCCACAGCCACGACGTCGCCAGCGCCGAGCTGCTGCACAAGCATGCTGACTTGGCCATGTATCACGCCAAACGACCCGGCAGCCCCAAGATGGCGATTTATACCGAAAGCTTGACGCCCTCCAGCCACGCGATGGTCTCCAGTCCGGAAACCGCCGCCGTCTATGCCGCGATCACAAATCCGGATCTGCTCGAAATGCACTACCAGAAAATCGTTCAACTGCCGGCTGGCGAGGTGGATTATTTCGAGGCGCTGGTGCGCATCCGGCACGCGGATAGCCTGCTGCATCCAGCCAGTATTTTTTCGGTGCTGGAAGCCAAACGCCTGGAAATCGAATTCGATCAGGCGGTATTGGAACGGATACGCCTGGATCTCGCCGGCGGCCTGATTCCGGCAGGAACTGGCATCTCAATCAACATCTCAGGCATGAGCATCGTCACCACGCAGATCACCGACAAGCTGCTCGCCCTGGGTGAATTTCTCGGCCGTTACAAGCTGGTGATCGAGGTCACGGAAACTTCATTGATCACGCAGATCAGTCATGCCTCGGCCAACCTGAACCGCCTGCGCAAGGCCGGCTTCGTGATTGCGCTCGACGACTTCGGCAGCGGCTATTCTTCGCTGCGCTACCTATCCACCATGCCGGTGGACATGATCAAATTCGACATCTCCATGGTGCATTGCCTGAACGGTGAAGACCGCCAGCGCGTGATCGTGGAGAATCTCGCCAAGCTGATCAGCGCCGCCGGTTTCAAATTGGTCGCAGAAGGGATTGAGTCGCGCGCGACCCTGGAGCGTGTAACCGCATTGGGCTTCACCCACGCCCAGGGCTTTTACTTGGGGCGGCCGGAGCGGCTCAAGCGCTGATCTCGGCCGGCACAGGGTGCGGCGTGTCGAAGAACGCTTCTACCTCGCTCAACTCACGCGTGCGCCGCATCGGCGGCAAGCTTTGCCAGATGCGCTTGCCATAGGGCTTACTGAGTAAACGCGGGTCGCAAATCATCAGCACACCATGATCGGTTTCGTCGCGAATCAAGCGCCCTGCCCCCTGTTTCAACGTGATCACGGCCTGCGGCAATTGATATTCCATGAAGGCATTGCGGCCTTCGTTGTTCATTTTTTCGATGCGCGCGGAGAGCACCGGATCATCGGGCACGGCGAACGGCAAGCGATCGATGATCACCAGCGACAAGGCCGAGCCGCGCACGTCCACCCCTTCCCAAAAGCTATGCGAGGCGACCAGCACCGCGTTGCCGAGACGGCGGAATCGTTCCAACAGCTCGGTGCGCGAACCCTCGCCTTGCAGCAGCAGGGGGAAATCGAGGTTTAATTTTTTAAATTCTTCTTGCAGCTGCGCATGCGCCTCGCGCATCGCGCGCAGACTGGTGAAAAGCAAAAATGCGCGCCCGCCGCTGGCTTGCACCACCGGCAGCGCGGCCTCGACCACCGCGCGCGTGTAGTCCGGCGTATTCGGTTCGGGCAGGTGCTGCGGCACGTAGAGCAACGCCTGGTTGGCATAATCGAAGGGGCTGTTCCAATACGCAGTCTTGGCGTCATCCAACCCCATCTCTTCCTGGTAATGGCGGAAATCGCCCTTCACCGCGAGCGTGGCCGAGGTAAAAATCCAGGTGCGCGGGGCTTCGAGCTGCGCTTTGAAAGTTTCGGCGATCGACAACGGCGTGGTGTTGAGCTGCACGGCGTGGCTGTACACCTCGACCCAGCGCACGGTGTTGCCTGCGGCGGCCACTTCGCGCCACGCTTTGAGCTGCGCGTTCAAAGCCTGCGCGCGCTGCCAGCAATTTTCCAATCCCGGTGCACGTTCGGATTGCGATTCCAGAGCGTGCTCCAGATCGGTCAGTCTTTCTTTGACGCTGATCAGCGCTGGCTCAAATTCTTTAAAACGCTGCGCCCGCTCATAAGGCAAGCGCAAGCCTTCTTGCGGGAATACCAAGCGCAAATCGCGCACGCTCATTTCCAGCGCGCTTGCCGCTTCGGGCAGGGGTGCGAAATCCTTGGCGTGGCTAACTCCCTCGGCCCGTGCATCGCGCACCAGCTCGATGAGTTGCCCGGTGCCCAAGGAGGTGCCGAAAAATAAGCCCGCCGTGCTGGGTAACTGATGCGCCTCGTCGAGGATGATGGTGTTGGCCGCGGGCAGCAACTCAGCCATGCCCTCGTCTTTCAGCATCACATCGGCAAAAAACAAATGGTGATTCACCACCACCACATCCGCCGCCAAGGCCTGTTTGCGCGCGGCCATGACGAAGCAATCTTTGTACTCGGTGCAATCCTGGCCCAGGCAATTATCGCGGGTGGAGGTGGCATAGGCCCAAACGCTGGCGCTCTCCGGCACGTCATGACAGCCCGACTTATCGCCGCTGGGGCTGACAGTGGCAAAACGCACAATGTTTTGCAGATGGCGCACGTCCTCCTGGTGATACAAGCGCGCATCGAGTTGTGAACGATCCAGGTGGTAGCGGCACACATAATTGGCGCGCCCTTTCAAGATCGCCACCGTCACCGGCAGTTTCAAGGCATCGCGCAGCGCCGGAATGTCGCGCAGGAACAATTGATCTTGCAGCGTCTTGGTGCCGGTAGAAATAACCACCTTACCGCCCGCGAGCAGCGCCGGAACCAGATAGGCCAGCGTCTTGCCAGTGCCGGTGCCGGCTTCGACTACGAGCTTGTCTTGATGCTTGATGGCTTCCAGGATGGCCTGCGCCATTTCGATCTGTTGCGGACGCAGCTTGTAGCCGGGAATGGCTTCGGCCAATGGGCCTTGGCCGGAAAATAATTGATGCAGATCTAGATTCAAAACAAAACCTTTTCTTACCAGCGCGAAGCCTACCCTCCGGGGTATGGAGGACACAGAGTACACGGAAGTTTCCGTGGTGAAACAGCCTGCATTATTTCACTTCTTCGACTTTCACGAAGATGGTGCGGTTATCCGATGACACACTGCGTGTCGAATAGACCGTGCCGCTGCCGCTACTAGTAGATTGACCGCCCACGCCGCCCAACTCGATCCACTCGCCCAAGCGTCCGGATAGCGTGGTGGCCGCTTGCTGGATATTGACCGCGCCGCCAGCACCGACGGTATTACGCTGCGGGTTGATTTCCAAAGTAACTTGCTCGCCGCTGACGCGGGGGACGACGTAAAAGCCGCTGGTTACATCACGATAAGTCGTGCCCTCGGTCACCGTGACCTGGCGCCCGTTTTGGACAACCGTCTGCGTGGTATAGGGCACGGATTGCCCCGCGCGGATGAACGCTTGATTGCCTTCCAGCACTTGAATCCGTTGCGTATCGCGGCTGTCTTCGAGATCGCGCGTGGAAACGATTTTGCCGCCGACGCGGTTGCGCCCCCCGCCGGCTTCGACTTGCACGCCGCCTTCCGTGGTCGTCTCAGGCAGCGTCACCCGGCCGCGGCTGCCGCCCGCTGTACCGTAGACGCTCGCCTCTTGCTCCAAGGCCTCGCGCGCGACATTCTGGCGTACGGTAATCATCAATTTTCTGGGCTGCGTATCCAGACTTGCGATGACCTGTTTCACATCCTTCATCCGGGATGCAGTCGTGCGCACGATGAGCTTGTTCTGCATCCCCGTCACCGCACCGTCACGGCCAACCAAGGGCTGCACGAGGGGGATCAACTGCTCGGCGGTGCGGTACTTGAGCACGATGACTTCGACGCTGTCCTGCGCGAAGGCCAACGCGCTGGCACTCATCAACAACAGCACGAACAAGCATCGTTGCATAGCAACTCCACGTCGACGAATGATCTTTAAACAACTCATGACAATTTCACGAAGTATTCAGGCTTCACTGGTGTTGACTTGGTTTTCGGGGCCCCTTGCTGTGCCGCCGAGTAGCGCAGCCATGCCGGGGGAAGTCGGCGAGGACTGTCTGAGCGCGTGGCCGCGCAGCGGATCGCGCGAGTTCCGCAGCCGCCCGGCATGGCGAGCAACGCAGGGAACTCCCGTAGGGAGCGGTGCAGGGGGTGCCCTTCTTTTTGGTTAGCTTTTTCTTGGGCAAGCAAGAAAAAGTAACTGCCCTGCCGGGGCATGACCGGCCCAAACATAAAACGCGCCTTGGCGCACGATAAGGAAGCATCAGTCATGATTTATGAAAAACTCAACAATCACGAATATTTGACCGTAACGTAAATTAGAGCAATTACTAAAGCCACAAATAATAACCCACCAAACATTTTTAAAATGCGCGCCCAACGGCTACGCTTGGCGGCCTTATCGATGGCTATGTCTGTGGCCGCTGCGGCGGCAAATCCAATTAGATCGTCAATCATTGGCTGAGCCCAACCCTATTCCTTCCCCGCACGCCAAATCGAAAACACAATCCAAAGACTGTTCACAACCGCGATCAGGAAACCCAGAAAACCCAAAAACGGCATGCCAAAAATCTTCGGCCCACCGGGGATAGTCATCACAATGGAAGAACCGATCACCAACGAGGCGGTCATGATGCCGATGGTGAGTCGGTTGGTGCTGCGGTCGATCTGGTGCCCGAATCGTTCTAAGCGTTTGACGTCGATATCGATGCGCACTCGGCCGCGGCGCAGTTCTTTGAAAAATTTCGCCAAGTCACGCGGCAAGCCGGTCAGCACCGAGAACATATCCTTGACGCTATGCGCGCCGCGCTTCATCACGGCTTCAGGCGAATAGCGCAGGCGCAGCACTTCCTTCACGAACGGCTCGGCGTGATCGCCCATGTCAAATTCCGGGTCGAGCTGACGCCCCAGGCCTTCGAGCGTGATCAAGGTTTTGAACAGAAGCGTCAAATCGGACGGCATGACCAAATGGTGCTCACGGATCATCGCGGTCAATTCAAGAAGTAGGTTACCGAAGCTGATGTCCTTGAGATGCACGCTGGAGTAATTGAAAATGAACTCGATTACATCCGAGGCGAGCTTGGTTTCGTTCACCACCGAATCGCCGGTCCATTCCAGCAACACGTCCAACAGCCCCATCTCGTCCTTGGTCAGGATGGAGATGAGCAAGTCGGCGATTTGATTGCGGCGCTCATGGGTGAGCATGCCGGTCATGCCAAAATCCACCAGCGCGATGCGGTTGCCGGGCAGGTAAAACACATTGCCGGGGTGTGGGTCGGCGTGAAAATGGCCATGCAGCAATATCATGCGCAGCACGATGTTGGCGCCACGATCGGCCAGCAGCTTGCGATCCAAGCCCGCCGCATCCGCATCCAATAATTTGTTGCCGGGGATGCCGTCGACGCGCTGCTGCACATTCATGGTTTGGCCGGTGTAGTCCCAATACACTTTTGGGATGAGCACGGTTTCGTCCTCGGCGAATTTTTCGCCGAAGCGCTGAATGTTGCGTGCCTCGGCCGCGAGATCCAATTCGCGCCGCAGCGATTTAGCGAAATGTTGCACCACTTGGCGCGGCTGATAGCGCCGGGATTCGGGGAATTCTGCCTCCACCAGTCGCGCGATGTGCGACATGATGCGCAGATCGGCCTCGATCTTGGCCTCGATGCCGGGCCGGCGCACTTTGATGATGACCGGCGTGCCGTCCTTCAGGTTCGCCTCGTACACCTGGGCGATGGACGCCGCGGCGCGCGGCGTGGTGTTCAGGTTGTCGAAGACGGTATGCGGATCAAGCCCCTTGAGCGCTGCTTTCATTTGCGGCAGGAGTTTCTCGAAAGGCAAAGCCGGCGCGTTGGCTTGTAACTTCTCCAGTTCGCTAATCCAGTTCGGTGGAAAAAGATCGACCCGCGTCGCCAGCACTTGGCCCAGCTTGATGAAGGTCGGCCCCAATTCCTCCAAGCCCTGGCGAAAACGCTGCGAAGGATCCAGGTGCTCGATCTCGACTGATTCTTTCCAGTGCAGCACGCGCCCCGCGCGCTCCAGCATGCCGCCCACCCCCAAGCGGCGCACCAAATCGCCGCCGCCATAGCGAATTAAAACAGAGGAAATCTCGTGCAGGCGCGGGAGATCCCGCACCAGGCTGATGGTTTCGAGCAGCAATTAGTGCACCTTTTTGTCGTCGGGTCGTGTCTTTTCGTGCAAGGCGTCGGCCATGCCCGACAGGATGCCGCTGCCGACTTCTCCCAGACGCTGTTTGAGTTCGCTCGCTGCACTGGCACTTTCGCGTACCCCCTCTTTGACTGAGGAGAAAAATCGCTTGTTGAAATCAGCGACGGTATCGGCCATGACGCGCCCGGAATCGGTTCCCGCGCGCTTGCCATGGCTGACGAAAGCCTGGAATTCCTCCTTAATGCGCCCCCCCGCAGCATTGGTCACTTGCGACACGGTGGACAAGAAGGTCTCTTCCAGGCGTTTCATCTCCTCCAGTGCAGGCTTCAAGTCCTCCGCATGAAATGCTCGGCCCTGCGAAGTCGCTTGGTGCATGGTCAAGCGCGTCACTTCGGCTAGCTTTTTCATCGCTTCATCCAGGCCGCCCAGGGCCTCGCGCGCCGCGTCCTTCACTTCGCCGCCGCGCCGGCCCAAGCCGAGGCTCACGCCCTCGGTCACCGCGCGCACTACGCCGCCCACTTCGCCCAAGGATAAGGAGCGGCGCGATAAGGCGCGTAAAGTAATATCCCGTACTTGAGTACGCAGGTCTTTGCCCTGTTCTACCACGGTTGCGGCTTCGGCTTTGATCGTTTCGTTTTGCTCGTCGCTCATGATCGTCTCCTTGGTTGAATTTCCATGTTTACTAACGCTTCCAAACACTTTCAAGTGTAGCTGAATACGCCCCCGGCCGAAGCGGCTGTCATTATTTTCACTTTACTTCGGCTTAAAATTCTTTTTAAATGCGACACATGCGCTTCAGTTCCTCGGCCCTTTTAGCTATTTTGCTAGCAATCAGCAGCTTTGTGCATGCCGAATCGCCCATGGCCGACCCGGTCGCGGCCGAGGCTCCTGCCAGCGCGCCGGTGACGGAAAAATCCCAAGATCTGTTGCTTTATGCGCTCAGTCTGAACGGCACCGCTTATAAATACGGCGGCCGCAGCATTGACAGCGGCTTCGATTGCAGCGGCTTTGTCGCACATGTGTTCCGTCAAGCCGCCGGCCTGGCCTTGCCGCACAACGCGCACGCCATAAGCCAAAACGGCGAGCAAATCACCAAGACCGAACTCAAGCCAGGCGACTTGGTGTTTTTTAATACCCTGCGCCGGGCATTTTCGCATGTCGGCATCTATCTCGGCGACAACCGCTTCATCCACGCCAGCAGTTCTTCCAGCGGGGATGTCATGGTCTCCGATTTAACCCAAAAGTACTGGTCCACGCGCTTCAACGGCGCACGCCGCCTCGCCCTCTCCGAATAGTTTTTTCTAGTTTGACAGCCTAGCCCAGCCGGGCCATAGTCGTTTCATCTTTATCAGTTCGAGGTATGCCATGGCTCGCCTGATGCTCGCCCTGCTACTTTTGGCTTGCGCTTTTAACAGCCCCGCCCGCGAATACACCCAGCAGGAAATGGATGATTGGTTCAATGCGCCGCCCGATCCCAGCGCGGCGGATGTCAACGAAGGCGAGTTGGTGTTCCTTACCCGCCAACCCGCTAAGCTGGTGCACCACCATCACAATGTGCTCACCCTCAGCGATCAGACCGTGGTCGATGGCTGGGGCGAGTTGCGTCAATGCCACGAAAACTTG
This sequence comes from Pseudomonadota bacterium, assembly GCA_038042985.1. Lineage (GTDB taxonomy): Bacteria > Pseudomonadota > Gammaproteobacteria > Burkholderiales > Thiobacteraceae > RBG-16-58-11. The sequence goes on along the minus strand of JBBTCZ010000037.1, from coordinate 18,445 downwards.
GATCGGGTGCCGGCCACCCAAATCGTGTTTCGCGAAGATCGGGTGCGCAAGCTACGCATCTTGTCCTCCCACGGCATCGAAAAAGCCTGGGTGGAAGGCGCAACCGTGCAGCTCAAACAAGTGGGGCCGAACGCGAAAATCTGCGTTGCACTGGAAAGCCATGTGCTTTACCCGCAGCCAGATGGCACTTATCACATCAGTAATGGGCCTTTCATGCGCAAGTTTCTCGATGGCTACTATCCCATGCATGTGAGCATGGAGGTGATCGTGAAAAGCAAGAAGTTACGGTTCCACGACATCACCCCCAATCAGCAAGAAGGTTTCAAAGTCTCGGTCAAACCCAAACAAGTTCTTTTCGACGCATGGTTTGAAGGCAGGCTGAATACGTTGATTCGTTTCAAAACCGCGCCGTTGTCCTAGAAAATCATTTTCCCCTACGTTCGTAATTGTTTTTAGTATTGCGAATCGTTCTCGTTTGTGCCAAGATAATGCTTGGCTCTGCAAAAAATAAAGCAGCGCATTTTTTATTAACTTATAACATTAGGTTTGTTTTATATGTCACTAATTATTAGGTTATTTTTAATTTATTCATTAGCGCTTGTCAGCCTTATAAGCACAGCACAAGCCGATGAAGTCGTGGTCTATTCCGCCCGCAACGAACAGCTCATCAAACCCTTGTTCGACGCCTACACCAAGGAAACTGGGGTAGTCATCAAGTTCATCACCGACAAGGAAGGTCCGCTGATGCAGCGCCTTAAAGTCGAGGGCGCCAATACCCCCGCCGATCTGCTGCTGACCGTGGACGCGGGCAATCTGTGGCAAGCCGCGCAAGAAGGGCTGCTCAAGCCAGTGCAATCCAAGATTCTGAGCGCCAATATCCCCGGCTATTTGCGCGATCCGGGCAATCAATGGTTTGGCCTCTCGGTGCGTGCACGCACCCTCGTCTACAACACGCAAAAGTTGAAACCGAACGAGCTATCCACCTATGAAGATCTGGCCAACCCGAAATGGAAAAGCCGGCTCTGCCTGCGCACCTCGAAAAAAGTCTATAACCAATCGCTGGTGGCGATGATGATCGCCGAACATGGCGAGGCGAAAACCGAGCAAATCGTGCGCGGCTGGGTCGCCAATCTCGCGACGGACGTGTTCCCTGATGACACCAAGATGATGGAAGCCATCGCCGCCGGGCAATGCGACGTGGGCATCGTCAACACCTACTACTTTGGCCGCCTGATCGAGAAAAGCCCCAAATTGCCGCTCGCCCTGTTCTGGCCCAACCAATCCGCCAATGGCGTGCATGTGAATGTCTCCGGCGCGGGCGTGACCAAATACGCGAAGCACGAGCCAGCGGCGGTCAAGCTGCTGGAATGGCTCTCTTCCAAGAACGCGCAGAATTTATTTGCCGACGTGAATCTGGAGTACCCCGTGAACCCCTTGGTAAAACCAGACCCGGTGGTCGCGGCTTGGGGCAGCTTCAAGCAAAACCCGATCAACGTCGCCAAAGCGGGCGAACTGCAAACGGCAGCCGTGAAATTGATGGACCGCGCAGAGTATAAGTGACGCCCCCTGCCTCCCCATCCATCGCAGCAAAAGCGCCCCTCGGCGCTTTTGCGTTTTTAAGGCCCGGCGCTTGGGGCTTCTGGCGCTTGGCCGCGCTCTCGATTGCCCTGTTCACCTTAGCACCCGTCATCGTCGTCTTCGCTTATCTCGGCGCACCTGACACCGATGTCTGGACGCACCTCAAACAAACTGTCCTGTTCGAATACATTAGCCATACCCTGCTGCTCGCACTGGGCGTCGCCGCCGGCACGGCGTTCATCGGAGTCTCGCTGGCCTGGCTCACGGCGGTGTGCGATTTCCCCGGGCGGCGGTTTTTTTCCTGGTCGCTAATGCTGCCGCTGGCGCTGCCCGCCTATGTCACCGGCTTTGTCATGATCGGCGTATTCGATTACACCGGCCCGGTGCAGACCGGGCTGCGCGAGGCGTTCGGCCCGATTTGGTTTCCGCCAATTCGTTCCGGCGCGGGCGTGGCGTTCGCGATGACACTCGCGCTTTATCCTTATGTGTACCTGCTGGCGCGCAACGCTTTCCTCACCCAAGGCCGGCGCGCGTTGGAAGCCGCCCAGTCGCTCGGCTTGAATCGCCGCCAGGGTTTCTATCGCGTGGCGCTGCCGCTCGCACGCCCGTGGATCGCCGGTGGCGTGGCCTTGGTCATCATGGAAACGCTGGCGGATTTTGGCACTGTTGCCGTATTCAACTACGACACCTTCACCACCGGTATTTATAAAGCCTGGTTCAGCTTGTTCTCGTTGCCCGCCGCGGCGCAGCTCGCCTCTTTATTGATCGTCGGTGTATTCGTGCTGCTCGTGTTCGAGCAATACTCGCGCAATCGCATGCGCTACACGCCTACTGGCCGCGCCAGCGGGCATGCGCGCATCACGCTTCACGGCAAGACAAGATGGCTGGCGGCGGCGTGGTGCACGTTGATTTTGTTATTCGCGTTCGTGCTGCCGGTTAGCATGCTCGTGCGTTGGGCGTGGCATGTGTGGGCGCAGGACCTGGATGCGCGCTACTGGTCGTACGCCTATCACTCGCTGCTCTTAGGTGCGCTGTCTGCCCTGCTCTGCGTCTGGGTCGCCACTTGGCTTGCCTACGCCGCGCGCCAGCACCGCGATGGCGCAATGAAGCTCACCACGCGCTTGGCCACGCTGGGCTATGCTGTGCCGGGCGCGGTGCTCGCCATCGGCAGCTTCAGCTTGATCGCCTGGTTCGACAATGGCTATATCGCCCTCATGCAATCAATCGATGTACCCGCCAAGCAGATATTGCAAGGCACGCTGATCGCCATGCTCGCCGCCTATCTCACGCGTTTTCTCGCGGTGGCGCACCAGCCAATAGAGGCCGCCATGCAGCGCATCACGCGCAGCCAGGATGATGCCGCGCGCAGCTTGGGCTTGACCACGCGCAAGGTGCTCACGCGGATTCACCTGCCCGCGCTGCGCGGGGGGCTGCTCACCGCCGCGCTGCTGGTGTTTGTCGATGTGATGAAGGAAATGCCCATCACCCTGATGACACGCCCGTTCGGCTGGGATACGCTCGCCACCCGTATTTTTGAGATGACGTCGGAAGGCGAATGGGAGCGCGCCGCACTGCCGGCGGTGGCGCTGGTGGTGGCCGGGCTGATCCCGGTGGTGATGCTGGTCCGACATTCGGAAAAATAACATGCTGCTCGAAGTCGAAAATTTAGTAAAACGCTACGGCGACAAAGCCGTGGTCGATGGCTTGTCGTTCAAACTGACGCAAGGCGCAATCGGCTGCCTGCTCGGCCCCTCTGGCTGCGGCAAGACCACAGTGCTGCGCCTGATCGCAGGTTTCGATGATCTGACCGAGGGTAAAATTCGCATCGCCGGACAAATCGTGAGCCGACGCGGGAGCACCTTGCCCCCCGAGCGGCGCCAGATCGGCATGGTGTTCCAGGATTACGCACTGTTCCCGCATCTCAATGTGCAGGACAACATCGGGTTTGGCTTGCATGGCTTGACGCCAGCGGCACGCGCGGCGCGCGTCACGAAAATGCTCGCGCTGGTGAATCTAACTGAATCGGCGCATGCCTTTGCACATGAACTTTCTGGCGGCCAGCAACAGCGTGTGGCCTTGGCGCGCGCACTCGCGCCACGACCGCGCTTGTTATTGATGGACGAGCCGTTTTCAAATCTGGATGTGGAATTGCGCGAACGGCTGTCGCTGGAAGTGCGCGACATTCTCAAACGCGAAGGCGCCACCGCGATCCTGGTCACCCACGACCAGCATGAAGCCTTCGCCATCGCGGACGAAATCGGCATCATGCACGATGGCCACATCCAGCAATGGGACTCGCCCTACAACCTTTACCATCAGCCGGCGAATCGCTTTGTCGCCGACTTCATCGGCCAAGGCGTGCTGTTGCCAGGCACCGTGTTGAACCAGAACAAAATCGAAATCGAACTCGGTATTTTGGAAGGCGAATTTCCCGCCGAATGCCAGCGCGGCTGCCCGGTGGATGTGCTGTTGCGACCGGATGACATCGTGCATGACGACGCCAGCCCCATGCTGGCGCAAGTGACGCACAAAGCCTTCCGTGGCGCGCATATTCTCTACACGCTGCGCCTGCCCGGCGGCGGCAGCGTGCTCTCGCTGGTGCCCAGCCATCACAATCACGCGCTAGGCGAAAAAATCGGCATTCGCCTCATTGTCGATCATGTGGTGGCGTTCCCAAGGCGTTAACTTGTCATTTCCCCGCAACGGGTATTAAATTCCCGCTTATCCTGTTTTTTCCGGTTTCGATCCATGTTTTCCAAACACATGATGTTTTCCGTCGGCACCGGCTTCGGGCTGGTGCTGGCGCTGATGGTTTCGCTGGCGGTGGTGGGGTTGACGCAAATGTCTTCCATCAACGGCCGGCTCGAACGCATCGTGAATGAGAACAACAAAAAAGTTGAGCTCGCCAGCAGCATGCGCGATTCGCTGCGTCAGCGCATCATCTCCATGCACACCATCGTGAATACGCAAGACCAGTTTGAAAAAGCCGAAGAGCTGCAATCCTTCTACGGCTACGGCACCCAGTTCACCAATGCGCGTCAGAAACTCGATCACATGCTTTCCAACGCCGAGGAAAAAGCGATCATAAACCGCATCCGCAGCCTGACCCTAGAAACGCAGCCCAAAGTCGTCAATGTGATTGAGCTGGCCATGGACAATCAGCGCGCTGAAGCGCTCCAAGCATTACACGTCGGCGCGATTGCTCAGCAAAAGCTCGTAGAGGCGCTTGACGCCTTGCTTTCGCTCCAGCGTGAAGCGAGCAGGCTTGCCGTGGAAGAAGCCGCTGCCGCTTACCGTAATACCCAGTGGCTGATGATCGTACTGGGCACGACGCTGGTGCTGCTGGGAATCGGCATCGCCGCCTTCGTGCTGCGGCGCGCCAATCTGCAAACCTCGCAGATCGAACGCGATCAGGTCAAATACAAGACACTTTTCACCACCAACTCGGATGGCATCGTGCTCCTCAATGAGCAAGGCTTCACCGACTGCAACCAAGCGGCATTGGACATGTTTCAAATCCCCACGGTAGCGGAGTTCTGCCGGCAGCGCCCCCTTGATCTGGGGCCACCTATGCAAGCGGACGGATCGCCTTCTGACGCCTTCGCGGCACAGCAAATTCAAGCCGCCATGGAGCACGGTCACCGCAATTTCGAATGGCTGGGCATGAAGCGCGATGGCGAAATTTTCCCATGCGATATTGCGCTGCACTCCATGCTGCTCGATGGCAAAGTGGTGGTACAGGCGATCATGCGCGATATTACCGAACGCAAGCGCAACGAAGACCGTTTCAAGGCTGCTTATGAAGCCGCGATGGAGGCTTCGCGCGTGAAATCGCAATTCGTCGCCAATGTAAGCCACGAGATTCGCACGCCGATGAACGGCATCATTGGCATGGTGAGCTTGCTGCTCGATACCAAGCTCAACCCGGATCAGCGCGATTACGCCGAGACCGTGCGCTCCTCGGCCGAATCGCTGCTCGCGATCATCAATAACATTCTTGATTTTTCCAAGATCGAGGCCGGCAAGATGCGCCTGGAGATCGTGGCGTTCAACCTGCGCGACACCGTGGAAGAAGTGGCTGAATTGCTCGCCGAACGCGCGCAGAGCAAAGGCCTGGAGCTGGTGTGCGACATTCCGCCCACCACGCCGATGCAGCTCTTGGGCGACCCAGGGCGCATCCGCCAGATTCTCACCAATCTGATCGACAACGCGGTGAAATTCACCAACTATGGCGAAGTCGTCATCCGTGTGCGGCTGATCGACTTGGATGAAGATAATGCGCAACTGCACATCTCCATCACCGACACCGGCATTGGCATTTCGCCGGAAAGCCAGCAACGTCTATTCCAAGCCTTCTCTCAGGCCGACGGCTCCACTACGCGCAAATATGGCGGCACCGGCCTGGGGCTGACGATCTCCAAACAATTAGCCGAAATGATGGGAGGCGATATCGGTGTTATCAGTGAACTGAATGTGGGCAGCACCTTCTGGTTTACCACGCGGGTGCAAAAACAAATCGCGCATCCCCAACCGTTGCCAGGCGCCGAGGCCTTCCACGACACACGGGTGTTGGTGGCATCCAGCAGCGCCTCACTGCGCGAAAGCTTGGTACACCAGCTTGCGGCGTGGCGTATGCGGCCGGAAGAAGCCGCTAACCATCTCGAAGCCTTCGCCAAACTGAGTGCCGCCAAAGCGAAGAACCAAGCATTCTCATTGGCGCTGATTGATAACCGGCTCACCGAGGACGAAGGGCTCACCTTTTCCAAAGCCATTCAGCTCGACCCTGCACTCAAGGAGACGCATCTCGTCCTGCTCACCAGCATGGCTCAGCGCTTGAGTGATCGCGAGTTGGCGGCGGCGGGCATCGCCACGCAAATCCCAAAACCGATCAGGCTATTGCGCTTGTGCAACGCCCTAGGCATCGCGCTCGGCATTGCGCCGCAACCGGATATGCGCACCCCTGTGCCAGGCCTGCGGCTCGCCACCCTGCCGATTCGCGTGCTGGTAGCCGAAGACAATGCCGTCAATCAAAAGGTCGTGATCTACATGCTGCGCAAATTGGGCATCCGCGCCGATGTGGCGGCGAATGGCCTTGAAGCGCTCGATGCACTGCAGCGCCAGTCCTATGACTTGGTATTGATGGACTGCCAAATGCCGGAAATGGATGGCTTTGAAGCGAGCATTGAAATTCGCCATCACGAACTGATGAGTGGACGCGCGCAACGCACGCCGATCGTTGCCATGTCCGCCAACGCGCGCATTGAAGACCGCGAGCGCGCAATAAGCGGCGGCATGAACGACTATCTGGTCAAGCCGGTAAAAGTAGAAGACTTGGAAAGTGCGCTCAAGCGCTGGGTGCCGGGCTTTACCGAACGCTACGCGGCGGCGCAGGAAGAAATCGCGGTTGAGACCCATCGCGCAACGAAAGGCGACAACCCGCCGATCGACATGCGCAAAGTCGAAAGCATGTGCCGCGACGATGAAATGGCACGGAGCGAACTGCTCACGCTCTACTTATCAAGCACGCAAAGCCTGATCGAGCAGCTCACCGCAGCATGCGCGGCACAGGATCACGCCAAGGCGGTGGCCCGCGCCCATGAAATCAAAGGCGCCTCGGCTTATATCGGCGCGCATGAAATTCTGGAAATCGCCCGCAACATGGAACGCGCCGCGAAAGAAGACCATTGGGAAAAAGTGCAGGAAGGCATGGATGAGTTGGAGCCGGCCTTCATCCGCGCCTGGGCTTTTATAAACGAAATCGAGATCAACGAGCAAGAAACGGGCGTCAGGCTTCAGGCGGCAGGCGACAGGCATTAAGGCTTGGATTTATTTTTTCCTGGCGCCTGCTCCCCGACGCCTGACGCCTTATTCTAATAGCTCACCGTGCGCCACTCATCGTCCATCACCCGCCCGATAAACGTCGTGGCGTTCGCAACACCCGCCAGTTCGGGAATCATGGTGTCGGGCTTAAGCGCATAAGCATCCATCGCCCCGCCGCAGGCATAGAATTTCACCCCAAGTTGGGCGGCTTCCTGCATGAATCCATATACCGATTTCGCACGATTATCCGAAGGGTAAATACGATCCGCTACGTCCTTGGCCAACAAGCGCACGGCGCGGCTGGCAAAATAAACTTCCACTTCGAAATCCATCGCGGCAGCGGTTGCCGCTTGAAAGAATGGCGTACCGCATAAATGCGGATAGTCCGGGTCGATGGTGAGCAGCATGATGGCGAGTTTGTCGGCCATGGCGATTTGATTTGGGGAAAAGAATGAAATTATGCCCCTAAGTGCCGGGCTGCGCCAACGTTTACGTGTATCTCGCGAAGCGGGCCTGTGCCCCTGACCGATAGGCAAAAAAGTGGCAGCCTTGCGGCTGCCAAAGTCGGGGAGATCACCATCGCGACGCTACAAGGGATGCGGCGGCGCGCTGGCTAAAACATCGTTACGCGGCGTGTGGGGAATGCATAGCGTACTTGTCGGTAGCCGCATCGCTTTTAGACACGGTCGATCTACGCTGACTACTTTGCAGACTGTTTTTTACTTCAGCGCGATACACGGTTTGAATCAAATCAGAAGCCATCGCTCGCGCTTGCTGCGGGGTCAAGCAAAGCACCACGCTTTGCTCACCAGAAATCTGAACTTGGATGCAATCTCCCTCCTCGCCACAGCTTTGGGGGGTGATCGTAAATTTCACGTCTTGTGTCAACAGAGCCATGCTGTATCTCCCATAGGTTATTGGTGCAGCGGGTCTTGATAATCCTATGAGCAGCTTCCGTGCCAAGCCGAATGAAATTTATATCTAATTGATTATTTATTGTTTTTTTGCTGATGTTGATGTGCTGACAGCCGATGCCGTCCAATTTTCGGCAGCCGTGTCAGATTCTGAGACGGCTAAATCCGTTTTAGGCGTCGCGCTTTCACCCACATCGGACCGATCCTTTAATCCTGTGAGTCGGCGCATAGAAACAAAATCCAAGTTGTTGGAGCGACCATCACACTGCGTGGATTGGCCACCAAGGCTAGGCTTGAGCGGAGCTTAGTTGCTACGAGGGATGATGGCCCAGATTGGTTGATCGCGATAATCGGGATGTACTCCCGACAACTGACTACGGCTCCACGCGGTTAAACCACCCGCAAGACCTGAATCCACGGCAGCAGCAAGCGCGGGTTGCATAACAGCAAAATAATAGTCGGTAGCGGTTTGCCCCCCCGTCATTTCATTGATGACATAAGTGTGATTTCCGATGCTCGTAAGGTAATTTGCCATATCTTGGCTGCCGCACACATGCGCTGTTGCCCCCGGCGCCGTCGCGTCGTACACCTCCTTGAAGGTCGCATAATAAATTGGGCTTGGGCTCAACGGTCCGACATGTGAAATATATTGAGGCACAAATTGGAAACAGGATTCATTGGCCGCCAGCCCCATCATGCCGACGACTGTTTTTGCCTTGTAATCACGCATCGGTATAGCGTTACTAAAACCGAGTTCCACGGCGTATTGGTAAGCCCACGATATAAAGTGGTCGAACCACATCCGATATTCCCCATAAATGCTACTGCCGGGGTCATTGCGTCCCGCTTGATACATCATGCCGAGGCCATTGGACTCAGCGCTGTTGGCATCGACGTACTGCCACTTATCGTAAGCCAGATTATTGTTGAGCTTAGTGCTGAAATAATTTTTGAGTTCATGCGTGTCGGGTGTGATGCTGGCCGCTTGCAGGAGCGAGCGGTAGGCCCACGCTTGGCCGCGAAGCGACCCCGTGTACCAAATTCCCGTTGAACCATTTGTTGCCGCAGCTGCTATGTATGCACTGGAACCGCCGCGCGCATAACTTCCTGTCGCAATCAAATTATTAGCAGACCAGAATTGCATCTCTTCGAGGTAGAAGTAGTCCCCTGTCACCAAATAAGCGGTGTAACCAACGGAGGGTTGGTGCGCGCCGTCATACACATAAGGATTGGCGCTAGGACCTTCTGGAATTACCGGTGAACTTCCCGAAGGATCCCCTAAAGATGAGTTCGGATAGCTATCGATGGTGACGGGAAGCTTGGTGATTTCGTCGCGGAAATGTGATCCATAGGCTGCGCCGCCATCGGCATTCGCCAACATGTAGTTGAACGCACGCCGATCTCCACTTACCGCGAAAACAGCATCCCAGCGCGGCAAGGGGCCAATGCTGTCCGCTGCTCCACCGCTTGGCATGTAATCCGGTTGATCACCGTTATCCATCGGCGGCGTGCTCTGGCGCACGCTGCTGAGAAATGCCTCCGTCGGCGTCAAAGTCTCGTACTTGGGAATCGCCCTCGTGTCCTGTAGATAGGTCACATCGAGCTTGGCGTATATTTTTGAATCCGTGTTGTTCCACCACCCTACTTGGTGCCATCTTGCGTGTTGGTAGTGCGTCAGGCTCAAGCCGCCGTTGTTGTATATCGTGGTGTCGCCGATGGTGACCGTTGGCACATAGATGAAATCTTGCGGACTCGGCACCAGTGTCCAGTTATTTTCCACCACTGCATCTACTCTGACTTGGGTGATGGGCGTTCCTGCATAGGCTCTGACATGAAAATACGCAGTCAAATGTGGATGTGCTACCCCGCCCGCTGTCTTGACTGGGCCGCCTACAATCCATTCAGAAACTTCAGCGCCAGAAAGCCAAGATTTAGGTGTCGTGGTTTGCAGCAGATTGCGAGCTGAAGCGGAGTAGATCGTGCCCGCCACATTCAAACTCACTTGGGAATCAAATGTGGTGGCAAGTAAGCTCGCGAGGGTGACAGGGCTGGGTGATGCACTGTCTGCTTGGGTGATAAGGCTGAGGCTTTGCGTCGCAGCAGCATCTAGCGTCGCCAGTTTGGCGGTGAGAATAGCGTGGCGTAGCGATCCATCCGCGTGCGTTGCTTTCTTGTCTACTTGCAACGGGACGACACTGCCCGCGGCGTCTTTAGCCATCACCGTATAGCCTGCCGGGACGTCGCCTTGTTTAAATGCATGACCAAAGGTGACCGGTACGTTTATTTGATTGCTGCCGCTGTTGTTTATCAAATTCACACTTGTGATTAAGCCTGCAGGGGGCGGTGTGCCTACACTGACAGTCACAGACTGCGAAGCGTTGCCGCCAGAACCGCTACAGCTAAGCGTGTAAGTATTCGATGTATTCAGTGCGCCGGTGGATTGACTGCCACTGGTTGCCTTGCTGCCCGACCATGCACCGCTGGCGGTGCATGATGTTGCATTCGTGCTTGACCAGGTAAGTATGGATGAACCGCCGCTGGATACGCTGATGGGACTCGCACTGAGTGACACGGTTGGTACGGGCGTACCCGAGGTCACGGTGACGGTGACTGATTGCGATGCGCTGCCGCCGGTGCCGGTACAGGTGATCGTAAAGGTGCTGGTCACGCTCAAGGCACTCACCAGTTCCGCCCCTGCCGTAGCGCGCGCACCAGACCATGCACCCGATGCGGTGCAGCTCGTTGCATCAGTGGAAGACCAGCCGAGTGTGGTTGCCGCGCCTGTTGTGATGGTGCTTGGAGTCGCGGAAATGCTGACGGTCGGAATCGCCGGGGTACCAGAAGTGGGTGGGCGAATCAGCATCACCGGGCTGTACGAGTCAGCGATCCATGCGAAAGAGGCAATCGCTGGCACATAGAAGAAACGCGTGAAGTGACGGGCACCGTAAAGCTGAGCAGCGGCGCTGATGTCGGGCAGAGTCGCACCGGTCACGGTGAAGCTGGAGATAGCCCAGGTTCCTGTTATCGGATCACCGCTGGGCGGCGTCAGTTTCCATATTTCATTTCCGGTGTTGCCCTTGTTATAAAAGCTGCCATCGGGTGGATAAAATTCCCAGCGATTCCCAGAGGGTGGGAGCGTGCCGCTGAAGTTGAGTAGCTTAGGCCCGGCGGCGAGGTTGTTGAGATCAAGTGCAACCAAGCGCGTCGGGCTTTGCATGAGAATCAGGCGACGCGAGTCATCCAGCCACGCGGATTGCGTGCCATCCCACGTAGGGGGCCATGACCAGGAAGCACTTAGACGCCACTGCGGGCTGGGTTCAGTGAGATCGATATAGCCGATGTTCTGCGTTGAATGAATCTGTATTGGTAGCTGCCAAATACGCTTTGCGGTCGGGTCGTAGACCGAGGGTGCGTCGTGTCCGCCTAGGGCGCTGTTGAGGCTGCTAAGATGGTTCGAAGTGTAGCGAGACCAAGTTCGAGTCGCCAGATCAAAACGATGGGCGCGAGTACTGGTGACTGACTCAACACATTGTGCGTCCTGAACCGGGTAGACCACCGAGCCCAGCGGCCCGCCTCCAAGTTCGGTCGGTAGCGGCATCAGATTCATGTAAGGGTGCGCTGGTGCCGGCACGGAGTTGGGCGCAGTGGCACCCACAGCAATTTCATACTCTGGGGAGCCGTTGGTATCGGCTACAAAATATGGATCCATGCGTGCCGGCGTGCCCGATGCATCGGTCAACAATTGCCAGGTGCCCGTTTCAAAATCAAACACCACGCCACCGGTGTGCTCAGAAGATCTGTGCCCCCCCGAGCCGGCGATTGCATAAGCACCAGCCCTCGAGAACGAGGACACCAATACACCCCCTCCGTATGAATCGAATAGCGAGTATTGCCATGCACCCGCGTCATGCGACACTGGGCGAATCGCCTGCGCAGTTTGTGTACCGAGTGCGACAGCCTGACCCGCTGCGGGAAGTGCGTACGGCGGCACGAAGCCGCCACTGGGGGACACCGTTACGGTGACTGACTGCGACGCACTACCGCCCGTGCCGCTACAAGTGAGTGTGTAGGTGCTGCTCGCGCTCAATGCGCCGGTCGATTGGTTGCCGCTGGTCGTCTTGTTGCCAGTCCATGCGCCACTGGCGCTGCATGTCGTTGCATTCGTGCTCGACCAAGAGAGCGTGCTGCTGCTCCCACTCGACACGCTACTCGGCGACGCGCTCAGCGTGACCGTCGGAACCGGCGTGCCCGATGTAACCGTAACGGTCACCGATTGCGTGGCTACCCCCCCGGGGCCGGTACAGGTGAGCGTGTAGGTACTGACAATCGTTAACGGCAGAGTGGCCTCGGCCCCGATGGTCGCTCTTGTCCCTGACCACGCACCCGATGCGGTACAAGCAGTGGCGTTGGTGCTGGACCAAATCAAGGTAGACGCATCACCGCTGGTAACAGGATTGGGATTAGCACTTAGCGTGATCGTCGGTGCCGGAACGAGCACCCCACCGACTGGGGTCGCCATGTCGGTTTGGATTTCCGCTTGGGTCAGTGTGCGGCCGTAGATCCTGACGTCGTCTAGCAGACCTAGGTAGGGTTGCCCCAATACCCCGTCAACACCGAGTCGAAGACTCTGGCCGCGTGCTTGGATGCTGCCTGTTTGTGGGGTGGAGAATTGTTGGACGCCATTGATGTAGCCCTTTACATTGGCGCCGTCGTAAGTAAATGCATAGTGCTGCCAAGTGCCTTGGGTGGGCGTCATGGAGAACGGGCCATGCAACACACCGGCGCTATCCCCAAAGTAGAAGTCCAGTGTTTTGGCGCCGTTGTTGTCAAACTCTACGGCGTATTGGTAATACGGGTCTGCCATGGCGGACGGATACCAGGGCTTGGAGAGCAGGACGTAATCATTTCCCGTTCGCGTGCCGATGTTTGCCCACAGTTCGATCGTTAGGTTGTTTCCAGCAATGTCTAGCGAAGGGCTATTGGGTATGGACACATAATCGTCCACGCCATCTAGAGACAGTGCTTGGCCATATTTTCCAGCGGCCCACGTTGCGCCATTGGTAAGCGTGCCGGTGTTGCCATTGCCTGAAGCGTCTGCTGCGCTGGCTCCTGTTCCTTCGTCGAAAGCAAAGGAAACGGCAGACGTGCCGCTCGCCACTGCAACACTGACGGTGACAGACTGCGTGGTGCTGCCACCACTGCCGCTACAGGTAAGGGTGTAGGTACTCGTTGTAGTAAGCACGCCAGTAGATTCGCTACCACTGGTTGCCTTCGCTCCACTCCATGCACCCGAGGCAGTGCAGTTCGTGGCATTCGCCACACTCCAGGTCAGTGTCGCGCTGTCGCCGGATGCAACCAGGGTCGGCGCGGCGGTAAAGAGAATGTTCGGTGTGGGTAGACCTGCTGGATATTCATAAGCGCCCACATCCAGCGCACCGAACACCGGGCGCATTTGTTTCTGGGATTTATGCACATACTCATCGCTTGGAGCGAGGCTAACGCCATGCGCCACACCCGGATTGGTACCAGCGTTGATTGCTGGCGAAGCAGCAGTCAAGTGATAATCAAAGTTGGCGCGATCGACCAGGCCCGGTGTGGATGGATTCAAATTCCCCGTCAAGGTACCCGGCCCGCTGAGTAGCGTGCCATTGCCCACAAATAGATTGTTGATGATTTGCGCGCTCGCCCCGCCCGCCACATACATGAAGGTGCCTGTACTGCGATCGTTCACCAGCGTGTTGTTGACGGCATAAAGCTCATGCGTGCGGCCGCTTGCCAGACCCTCCGCGCCATAACTCAGCAATGTAGAATTTTCAGCGTTCGGGCCTTGTTGCAACAGGTTGCCGATGAGATAGCTCAAGCCGCCATTGGGCAGATCGACCACATAGCTCGACGTGCCATCGGCTTCATCCATGATCCGGTTGTAGAGAATATGATTCTCTACTGCACGGCTCTTCAGGGTGTGCCCTACCTTGGCATGGTGGGAGTAGTTGTGGCGGAAAATAAATTTACTGACCGCGCTATCGATATAAAGGTTATGCGTAAAACCATCGCCGAAACCGTTGTAGCCGAACTCGGAATACTCCACGAGCAGCTTGCCCGCGCCACCAAGAATGCCGTTTTCGTTTTCGTGGAAATGGGCATTACAAACATTTAGATCGCTACCGATCGCGCGTATCCCCGCGCCGTTTTGATCGGGCACACTAGCGCCGGAAAACTCGATATTTTCCACGCTGGTATTGGCGCCCCGGGTGACCCAAATCGCCATGCCATTTTCTTGATCATTACCTGGCGTGTAAGGAATAATTTTCGTGGCGCGCAGGTGTGCACGGCCACTGACAGCGCGTAGCGTTAGATTATTTTGGCGCCAAACTACAATATCGTCATCGTAGAGTCCGGCATCGATTTCGATCACATCACCGCTCTGCGCTACGGCTACAGCTGCGCTGGGTTTGACATAGGTCCGAGTCGGGCCTACCTGAATAAGGCGCGCTGGCAAGAATTGCTGGGTGGATGCACCGCCACCAATCGTTAATACTTGAGTCCCGACAAATGCGATCGGATTATCCTGTCCAGCCACATCCGATGCAGCTTGACTGGTAAACGCCAAAGTATAAATACCAGCCGGCAAGCTGCTGGAAGCGTAACTCCAGGTACAAACATTCGTGTCTTGCGTTACATCCAAGGTTGCAATGGGGTCGCCGCTATCGCTATCTTTATCATCCGGCGTGACGCTGCCGGCAAAGACATACACTTGATTGAGGCCATAGCGATTGATGAGACTGCTATCCACTCTGCCTCTGACCGAACCGCTGGATGCAGGAATCACTGTGACCGTCGTAGATTGGCTTGCACTGCCCCCTGCCCCAATACAGGTCAGCGTGTAGGTGCTCGCCACCGTCAGCACCCCAGTGGATTGATTGCCACTAGTCGCCTTGTCGCCACCCCACGCGCCAGATGCTGTGCAATTCGTTGCATCGGTAGAAGACCAAGTCAATGTGCTGCTTGCGCCCGATACAACCGTGCTGGGCGACGCGCTCAAGCTCACGCTCGGTAGCGGCGCCGTTACCGTCACGGTTATGGGAAGGGAGATCGTGCTTGCGCCCGCGTTGTCGTAGGCCTTGGCAGTGAGTGTATAGCTGCCTGTCGCCACACCGCTCCAGGTGTAGCTATACGGTGCGCTGGTGTCGGTGTTGAGCAAGGTTGCGCCGTTGTAGAACTCAACCTTAGTGATGCCGCCATCACTATCTGCTGCGCTGGCATTGAGTGTGATGCTCGCCGGAGCGGTATAAGCGGAACCGTTCGCCGGGGCGGTGAGACTGACAGTGGGGGCGAGGTTCACAGGACCACTCGTGGCTTTGCCCGCCTTATCCCAAGTCGCTCGGCCGTTGTAGAGGGTGAAGGCCATTCCAGAGAGTATTCGCCCTTCCAACCCCACCAGACTCGCCGGCACTTCTAGGCGTACCCAGCCCCCTGTTGCCGGCAACACGCCCATGTAGCGACGGCTCGCAGCGCCGTTCGTTCCCCAAGCAATGCTGTTCGCGCCCCAGTAGGCGCGGTGTTCCCAGCTCCCATCATTCCACTGCAGCATGACTTCGGTGGGCGGGTTGGCAGGGTTAAGGTAGACATACGCAAACAGGGTGTCGCCTACGTTGACGGTAAGTCGATTTGCTAACGGGGTATTCTGGAAATAGTGTTGATGTACCCCTCTCTTCAATGCCGATTGGTGGGCCACGCTGCCTGAGATCGGCGCAGGGTTCGCACTGATCCATGTCCATGGTTCATCACCCGATAGCGTCGCACCGCTCGGCGCCGCATCATCGACCCAGATGGTTTCCGCCGCCTGCCCGAGGCCAGAGAAAGCTAGGAAACTTAGCAGAAAGAATAGGTAATACAAACGGCGTGCACGCATGGTTCCATCCTCCTGGATAGGTCGTTGGCCATGGGTGGGCAACGGCCGGCAGTTTGTTTCTGCTCTTGCATGCCTAAGTCATTAGGCATACTTAATACATCTTAGGCATCTCTCATATTGAAAACGCCATGTGAAGCAAATGTAATAAGAATGATGAAAAAAACGGATGATTTATTAGAAATATTCGAGACGAATAGTTAATAAGGCTATTAATGACATAGCTCTAAAAGACTAATCTTGAGAAAATTACGGGGGGCGGGGGGCGTCACTTGATAACGCTGAAAGCAGAGCGGAACACGATTTTTGATAAATTCAACAGCGTTTGAAACCGCTATTGAGTTAGAGCGGCATTAGCTGAAACCTGCTGCCCGCCACGCAGGTGGGAGCCCAGTCAAATCAAACGGGACTCCCTGCCTACGCGGGGTGACGGATTGCAAATCGCACGACACTTCAATACCTACATCAAGCCGCCTGCGCCACCTCGCCTTTGGCGAACACGATATGCCCGCCACGCACATCGACGCGAATTGTGTCTTTCGGCGCGAAATGTCCAGAGAGAATTTCCTTCGCCAGCGGGTTTTCGATTTGCGCTTGGATCGCACGCTTCAAAGGGCGTGCGCCGTAGATCGGGTCGAAGCCGGCTTGGGCGATTTCGCTCAGGGCCGCATCCGACACCTCGATCCCCATTTCCATCTTCGCCAAGCGTTGGGCGAGATATTGAATCTGAATTTTGGCGATCGATTTGATCTGCGCCTCGCCCAAGGCGTGGAACACCACCACTTCATCTACGCGGTTGATGAATTCAGGACGGAAATAGTTTTTTACTTCGCCCAGCACCGCGAGCTTGATCACTTGCGGATCGTCGCCCGCCATTTGCTGGATCATCTGGCCGCCCAGATTCGAGGTCATCACGATCACGGTGTTTTTGAAGTCCACGGTGCGGCCTTGGCCGTCGGTCAAACGACCGTCGTCCAGCACTTGCAGCAGCACGTTGAACACGTCCGGGTGCGCCTTCTCCACTTCGTCGAGCAGGATCACGCTGTACGGCTTGCGCCGCACCGCTTCGGTGAGATAGCCGCCCTCTTCATAGCCCACATAGCCCGGAGGCGCGCCGATCAGCCGTGCCACGGAATGCTTTTCCATGAACTCGGACATATCGATGCGAATCAGATGATCTTCCGAATCAAACAGAAAATTCGCCAGCGCCTTGCACAGCTCGGTCTTGCCCACGCCGGTGGGGCCGAGGAACAGGAATGAACCATAGGGACGATTCGGGTCGGACAAGCCCGAGCGCGAACGGCGGATCGCGTCCGACACCAGACGCACTGCCTCGTCTTGACCCACTACGCGCTGGTGCAGCACGTCTTCCATGGCGAGCAACTTATCGCGTTCGCCTTGCATCATTTTCGACACGGGAATGCCGGTGGCGCGCGATACCACTTCGGCAATTTCTTCCGCGCCGACTTGGGTACGTAGCAACTTCATGCTCGGCTGACCCGCTTCCGCCGATTGGGCATGCTTCAATTGCGCTTCCAATTCCGGGATGCGGCCGTATTGCATCTCAGACATCTTTTGCCAATCACCTTGGCGCTTGGCTTCTTCCATCTCAACCCGAACCTGCTCGAGTGCTTCCTTGATGTGCTGCGTGCCTTGCACTTGGGCTTTTTCAGCTTTCCAGATTTCTTCCAGATCGCTGTATTCTTTTTCCAGCTTAGCGATCTCGTCTTCCAGCAGGCCGAGGCGTTTCTGCGAGGCTTCGTCTTTTTCTTTCTTCACCGCCTCGCGCTCGATCTTGAGCTGGATCATGCGCCGCTCCAGGCGATCCATGGCTTCTGGCTTGGAGTCGATTTCCATTCGGATGCGCGCCGCCGCCTCGTCGATCAAGTCGATCGCCTTGTCCGGCAAGAAACGGTCGGTGATGTAGCGGTGCGACAATTCCGCCGCGGCCACGATCGCCGGGTCGGTGATGTCCACCCCATGATGCACTTCGTATTTTTCCTGCAAGCCGCGCAGGATGGCGATGGTGTCTTCCACCGAGGGCTCGCCCACTTGCACCTTTTGGAAGCGGCGCTCCAGTGCGGCATCCTTTTCGATGTACTTGCGGTACTCATCCAAGGTGGTGGCACCCACGCAATGCAGCTCGCCGCGCGCCAATGCGGGCTTCAACATATTGCCGGCGTCCATCGCGCCTTCGGCCTTGCCGGCGCCGACCATGGTGTGC
>JBBTCZ010000036.1:0-13651 GCA_038042985.1 Pseudomonadota bacterium | reverse complement strand
CTTTTTCTTGCTTGTCCAAGCAAAAGGAACCAAAAAGAAAGACACCCCGCTTACCGCCCCCAGCAAAAAACGCTGGGGGTTCCCTGCGTTGCTCGTCATGCCGGGCGGCTGCGGAACTCGCGCTACGCGCTCAGACAGTCCTCGCCGACTACCCCCGGCATGGCTGCGCTACTCGGCGGTGCACAGGGGCCCCGAAAACCAAGTCAACACCAGTGGTTCATCAACGCTTTGCACATTTGTGCATGATGTATGAAAACTCATTAGTTTTGCGCACGCAATGTCGCCGCAATTTCGCTACTGAGCTTGGCAATGGCTCGGCTATGTGCGGCAACCAAGTCTGCGTGCGTTTTTCCCTCAACTGCTTCGCGCACTACGCCACGGGCGGTGATGGGTTTGCTTGTGCCTTTACGCCGAACCGACCATTGAGCTTCGATGGTGGCATGAGAGGCGGGGGCGGATTCAAAGCGCAGGATGTCTACGGCGATGCGCAGGTCAGGCTCATCGCTCAGGGTTTGACCAAGCAAATATACGCGCGGTGTATCTGCTTCAAGAGTGAGATTCGCAGCTAAGGCGCGCGCCACTTCACTCTTCAAGGATTGTGCCCAGCGGTGGGTGTCGCGGATTTCGACTTGATTGTCGCCGCTACGCAGCACGAGTTGCGGGCGATCAACGAGGTCGGGGAGGGTGATCGGCCCGATCAAGATGACTGGCCCTGTTGCTGCGCTTCGTGTATCTGAGATGGGCGGGGTGTTGAGGGTGTAGTAGTGAGTTTTGGGTGAGCTGCCGCAACCGAGCAGCGACAAGGTGATGATGAATGCGAGAAGTGTGCGGGTGTGCATCATGCTTATTGCTCCTTTTTGCCGCTCAGCAGGGCTTCTGGCTGACGGTCTAGCGTGTCGGCGAGCGAACGGAGTGAAACCGCCGCGCGTGAGATTTCGCGCATGGCTTCGCGTACATCGGATTGTAGGGGCGAGTCACTGGCCAGCACGCGCTCTACGCCGGTGAGGGTGTGGCGTAGCGATTCGAGTGTGGTGCGAATTTCTGGCGCGGTTTCTTTGTCTAGGCGTTGCGTAAGTTGATCGACGCTTTTGAGCGTGACATTCAGCGATTTCATCACGGTTTGGAGATCGGTTGCGATCTGGTCGAACGGAACTTTGCTCAAGTTCTTAATCACCGTGGCAAGGGCGACTTGCAGTTCCTCAAAATTGCCCGGTACGGTCGGCAGTTCCATTGGCTGTTGTTTCGAATTCAAGCTGACTTTTTTCGCATCCTTGAAAAAATCGAGTGCGATATAGAGTTGCCCGGTGAGCAGGTTGCCGGTGCGCAATTGCGCACGAAAACCGCGATCGATCATCGCCTTGAGCAGGCCGCGTTTGATGCGCTCCGCTGCATCGGTAGGCTGCTTGCCGTCGCGCAGGGCCAAGCGAATGCGCTCTGGATAGAGCATGATCTGTACGGGAAAATCGAACCATTCGCGTGCGGGGTCGTATTCGACACCCACCGATTTAACTTCGCCCACGATGATGCCGCGAAAATCCACCGGCGCGCCGGGGGCTAAGCCGCGTAGCGATTCTTTGAAGTGCAAGACGAATAACTCCGGTTCGCCGTCGGGTGTTTTCAGCGCGGTGACATGATCCCGATGCAAAGTAAATTTGTGGTTCGCTTCAGCCGGGTTGTCGATCAATACGCTGGGGGGCGTTTCGAAGGCAATGCCCCCGACCAAAATCGAGGTGAGCGATTGCGTTTGCAGGCGTACCCCGTTTGCGTCGAGGGTGATATCGACGCCGCTGGCATTCCAGAAGCGCGAGAAGCTGCCGACGAAACGATCGTAAGGCGCGTGCACAAAAATCTTGAGATCGAGCCCCATGCCGCTCTTGTTCAGATCGTAAGCGGTGACCTCGCCCACCTTGATCTGCCGGAAATAAACCGGCGAGCCCACATCGAGCGAGCCGAGGTCCGTCGCGTGCAGCAGGAATTGGCGTCCCGGCAAGCCCTCGGTCAGGATGGGCGCAACCTCTAGGCCAACAAATTCGCGTTGCCGGATGTTGGCCTTCCCAGCGCCCACCGCGATGTAGGCACCGGAAAGCAAGGTGCCGATGCCGGATAGCTGGCCGCCGCTGAAGCGCGGACGCACTACCCAGAACTGGGTGTCCTGCATCATGAGCGGTTCGGCTGATTTGTCGAGCCGTGCCGTCACCAGCACGTGGCTGCGATCTGCGGCGAGCGCGATCGCTTTCACCTCGCCGATGGTGACATCTTTAAAGCGGATGAGGGTTTTACCGGTTTCCAGGCCCTCTGCGCTTTGGAAGCGAATGGTGATCGTGCGGTTCATGTCACGAATCGCATCGACGGCGAGCCAGGCGCCGATCAGCGCCGCGATCGCGGGGATGATCCAGAAAAGTTGTGGGCGTCGCCGCTTAGCCGCGACAAGGGCTTGCGGCAGGTCGTCAGGAATCTTGGTCATGGTTTTCTTTCGCGTGATCCCAAATGAGGCGGGGGTCGAATGTCATGGAGGCGAACATCGTCAGCACCACCACCGCGCCAAAGGCGATGGCACCAGGGGCAGCCTTGATGGTGGCGAGCGATTGCAGTTGCACCAGCGCCGCAAGCAAGGTAACGACATAGATATCCAGCATGGACCAGCGGCCGACGAATTTCAGCAGCCGATAGAGACGCGTGCGCTCCCGCGCGCGGTGGGCGTGGTGGCGCTGGATGGTGAGTACCAGATAAGTGAGCGCGGCGAGCTTCGCCAGCGGCACCACGATGCTGGCGAAAAACACCAGCAGAGCGAGGGGCCAGGAGCCGGATGACCAAAGGTAGATCACGCCGCTCAGGATGGTGTCGCGTTGCGAGCCAAAAAGGGAGCCGGTCTCCATGATCGGCAACACATTGGCCGGAATCAGCAGAATGTAAGCCGCGATCATCAGTGCCCAAGTACGCGCGATGCTGTCTCGCTTGCGTGGGTGGAGCGCTGTGCCGCAGCGCGGGCAGCAAACATGCTGTTCCGCACCGGGCGGGCGCGATACCAATCCGCAGGTATGGCAGGCATACAAGCCGAGCGAAGCGGCGGCCACATAGCTCATGTGGATTCCCGATGGGGCATGGTTAGCCACAGGTCACGGGCGTTGAAGTTGGAAGACAGCGCGGCGAATAAAGGCATGAGCAATGCAAAAGACCAAAGCGCGATCCCCGGCTCGATGGTGGCAAGATGAGAGAGCTTTACGATAGAGACCAACAAGCCGAGCATGAATACCTCGACCATACGCCAGGGTTGCATCGCGAGCACCAAGCGCAGGCCCCAGGGTGCGGGGCGGGTGGCGGCGAGTAGCCAAATCAACAAGGCGAGTTCTAATGCGGGTACGAGCATGGTGGTGATAAAAACCAGCACGGCGATCAAGCTCGAGCCATCATGCCAGAGGGTGTGCACCGCCCCGAACAATGTGCTGGCGTGACGATTGCCCTGCGATTCGATCCCGGCGATGGGGTAGAGGTTGGCGATGACAAACAAAATCGCGGCGGTCATGGCGAGCGCCAAGCTGCGTTCACGACTGTTGACGGTATTGCGGTAGTGTACTGCGCCGCAACGCGGGCAAGTCGCGACCCCGCCCGCTGGCGGCGTGACCTCGCGTTGCAGGAGGTCGCAATCGTGACAAGCGATAAGCGGCGCTAACGTGGTCATCGGTTGATTATTGTTATAGGGCCGAATGGCATAGCGGCCATTTTGCTAAGCCATCTCCGCCGCCTGCTGCGCCAACAACATGTCGACCACACCTGCCGGCATCGGCTCGCCGAAGTGGCGGCCTTGCATATGCGTGACATCGAGGCTTATCAGGTAGCGCACGTCGTCTTTTTCTTCCACGCCTTCCACGATGGTATTCAGCTTAAGCGCGTGCGCCATTTGCACGATGGCTTGCACGATGCGGCGGCCGTCTTCGGTGTTGAGGCGTGCGGTGAAGGAGGCGTCAATTTTCAAGGTGTCGATTGGCATGGCGTGCAATTGCGCGAGGCCGGAGTAGCCAGTGCCGAAGTCGTCGATGGCGAGGCTGAAGCCGGCGGCGGCGAGTTCGTTCAGGCGTTTGGATTCATAAGACACATCGAGCAAGGCCACGCTTTCGGTGATTTCCAGCACGATGTCTTGCGGGAGTAAGCCAAACCCGTTGAGTTTGTCGAGCAGGCGTTCCTGAAAATTCGGCGCGAAGAGTTGGGCGCGCGAGAGGTTGACCGCCGCCGTCACGCTGTAGCCATCACGGCGCCAGGCTTTCAGCCGTTCTAGCGCATGGTCGAATACTTGTTCGCCCAGATCGTGGATCAGCCCCAAGTGCTCGGCCATGGGGATAAAAACATCGGGCGGCACCCAGCCTTCCTGGTCGTCATGCCAGCGCGCGAGCGCTTCCAGGCCGATGATGCGGCTGCTGCGCGCATCCACCACCGGTTGATAGAAAACTTGCAACTCACGCGCGGCGATTGCTTGCGCCAGCCGGGTTTGCATGAGCACCTTTTCGCGCTTGAGCACGGTGCCTTGAATGTTTTGGAAGAATTGCACGTTGTTGCGCCCAATGCTTTTGGCGTGAAACATGGTGTGATCCGCCAGACTCATCAGCGTCTCCGCATCGTCGGCGTCGTCCGGATAGATGGCGAAACCGACCGAGATGGTGAGCTGGGTCTCGATGCCGTCGATGTCGATGCTTTGGCGTGCCACTTCGCGCAGGCGCTCGGCAATGTGGCGGAAATCGTCTTCACTGTTACTGTCGGTGAGCAGCACCACGAATTCGTCCCCGCCCCAGCGTGATAGGGTATCCACTTCGCGCAGCGTGGCGGCGAGGCGTCGGCTCAGGGTAAGCAGCACGGTGTCGCCTGCCTTGTGGCCGAGGGTGTCGTTGATTTGTTTAAAGTGGTCAAGGTCGATGAAGCCGAGGGCGACTTTGCCATTGTTGCGCTGCGCGCGCGCGATGGCTTGATGTAAATGTTCTTCGAGCAGCACGCGATTCGGTAATTGAGTGAGCGAGTCATGCAGCGCCAATTGCGTGATGCGCCGCTCTTGCAAATAGACCGCGGTGATGTCGCGCAAAATGCCGCGCAGGCTGACAATTCGCCCATCCGCACCGGGGATGGAAAGCAGGCGGCATTCCACCCAAATCTGCTCGTTGTCCTCTTGCAGCATGCGAAAGCGCAGCGTGGCGAGTTTCCGCTCACCGGCGGCCAGCTCGGCAAAGGCCGCGAGCAGCATGGCGTGGTCGTCCGACTGCACATATTGCAATAAGGGCCCGAGATAGCTGCGCGCAATCGTGTGCGATGCGCCGCACAGTTTGACCCAGGCGATGCTGGCGGCGACCAGATTGCCGCTCGGGTCGAGATCGATAATCGCCTCTTCCAATAGATTCAGCGTTTCGAGCATCGCCTTGCGCTTGGTTTCTTCTTGCCGCACCTGCGTGACATCGCGCAGCAGCGCGACGATATGGCGCGCGGTTTCCACCGTGGTCGGCAAGAGTTGGAAGCGCGCGAGGAAATGCCGCGGCCCATCCGGAAACGCCAGCGTAAACTCGGCATGGTATTGCCCGCCACTGAGCAGGACTTGGCTCGCCGCCGACATCAAAGCCCGCCCGAGCGCCTGCGGCAGCACGGCAATCGAGCGACCGCGCGGCTCATTCGGCAGCAACGCGAGGAGGGTCGTGTTTTCCGTCCACACGTTATGAATGGTTTGGTGTTCGTCGTATTCGATCACCAAGTCCTCGGTCGCGCCAATCAGCGCCTTGAGCCGCGCCTCGGTGTCACGCAAACCTTGTTCCGCATTGCGGCGCACCAAGGCCAGAGCCAGTTCGTTGGCGACAGTGCACAGCAGCTTAATTTCCGCCGGGTGCCAGGCGCGCACCGGGTCTTCGCAAAACAAGCCGACAAAACCCGACATCTCGCCGCGTATGAGCAAGGGGATGCACAGCACATTGCCGATCCCCGCTTGCTGGAATAGTTCGCGCTCGGCATCGGGCAGATCCGCCACCGCAGCGGCGAGTACCATGCCGACATGCAGTTTGTCGCCGAGCCCCGGGTAGTCTTGAAACGAAATCCGGCGGAAGGCGTCGAGGCGGTTGAGCATGCTCGCCCCGGCGGCTGACCAAGTGGAAGCGAGCCGTGCCGCCGGGTGGTCGTGCGCATCGGCATCATTCAAGAACAAGCAGCATTGGCTGACATCGGTGGTTTCCACCAGCAGCCGCAGCACTTCGGTCCAGTTTTCCTCGCTGGTATTTTCGAGCAAAAGCAGGGTGATCTTGGACAGCGCATCGAGATAGCGCTGATAGAGCAGCAGCTCGGTGCGCGAAGCATCGGCAGAGGAGGGGTGCTCAGTCACCGGCGGGGTGGGCGAAGAGGTGATTGGCGATGCGCACGTAATCGGCGACGCCGAGATTCTCCGCGCGCAGGATCGGATCAATGCCGAGCGCGGCAAAGTCGTGATCCGTCAAATGAGCTTTTAAAGCATTGCGCAATGTTTTTCGCCGGGTGGAAAAAGCCGCAGACACAATCTTAGCAAACATTGCCGGATCGCGTGCGGGGTTGGGTAGGGGATAGAGCGGTTGCATGCGCACGAAGCTGGAGGTGACCTTGGGCACGGGGTGGAACGCTTCCCCCGGCACGTCGAACAAATGCACCATATCGAAGCGATATTGCAGCATGACTGAGAGCCGGCCATAGTCGGATGAGGAGGGGGCGGCGACCATGCGCGCTACCACTTCTTTTTGCAGCATGAAATGCATATCGCGGATGCGCTCGGCAAAATCGGCGAGATGGAATAACAGCGGCGTGGAAATGTTGTACGGCAAGTTGCCCACGATGCGCAGCTTGTCGCCGATCGTAGAAAAATCGAATTTAAGCGCATCGCCTTGGTGAATCGTCATCCGCGCGGGAGGAAATTCGGCATGCAGCTTCGCAATCAGATCACGGTCGATTTCCACCACGTGGATATGCGGCAGTTGCGCCAGCAAGGGCCGGGTGAGCGCACCCAGCCCTGGGCCAATTTCCACCAGCGTGTCGCCGGCCTGGGGGCGAATCGCCTCAATGCAAGCACGCACGAAGTGCGCATCGCGCAGGAAATTTTGGCCGAAGCGTTTTTTGGCGTGATGCATGTCAGGCGTCAGGGGTCAGGGGTCAGGCGTCGGGCGACAGGACATGGCTGGCCATGTCGCGGGCGGTTTGAATTGCGACTTGGAGGCTGCCGGTATCGATGTTGCCCGTACCGGCCAGATCGAGCGCGGTGCCGTGATCGACCGAGGTGCGGATGAAGGGTAGCCCGAGCGTGATATTCACACCGGCGCCGAAGCTGGCGTATTTCAGCACCGGCAAGCCTTGATCGTGGTACATCGCCAGTACGCAGTCGGCTTGCTTCAGGCGCTCCGGATTGAATAGCGTATCGGCCGGCAAGGGGCCGATCAAATGCATGCCCGTAGCACGCAGCTTGTTTAAAACCGGTTCGATGATCTCGATTTCTTCCCGGCCGAGATGGCCCGATTCGCCGGCATGCGGATTGAGGCCGGCGACCAGGATGCGCGGCTGCGCGATGCCGAAACGTTGGCGCAAATCATGATCGATAATGCGCAGCGTGGTCTCCAAACTGTCGGGCGTAATCTGGGCCGGGATATCTTTCAGCGCATAGTGGGTCGTGGCCAGTGCCACGCGCATGCCGGCGCCGGCGAGCATCATCACCACCTGCGGCGCGTGCGCGTGTGCTTGGAGGTATTCGGTGTGGCCCTGGAAAATGACGCCTGCGTCGTTGATCACGCCCTTGTGTACCGGTGCAGTAACCATGGCCGAGAATTCACCCGCCAGGCAGCCGCTGGTTGCACGATCGAGCAAGGCCAGCACATAGCGGCTATTGGCGGGATTGAGTTGGCCCGGCACGCACGGCGCGGCGAGCGGTAGATGCAGCACGCTGAGTTTGCCCGCGGTGCGTGCCACCGGCCGGCTCGGCGCATAGTCTTCCAATTCAAGGGTACGGCCTAATTGCGCTGCGCGTTGTTGCAACAGCGATTTATCGGCCAGCACCACCAGATCAAACGCGCGCGCTTCCTGGGCTAACAAAACACATAGATCAGGGCCGATGCCAGCGGGTTCACCGCTGGTGAGTGCAATCGGAAGAGGAGAGGGGGCAAGTGTCGGCATGAGGATAAAATCTTTTGCCGCGAATTAACGCTAATTAACGCGAATTAAAGAGCGTGCGAGCGGGGTTAAAAATTAGCGTAAATTGGCGTTAATTCGCGGCCAAGTTTTTAACGGTTACTAACGCTCATCAGACCGATATTCGACATAAGCCCGATCGCGCAATTGGCGCACGAATTCCTGATAGGCCTCATCTGCTTTGCGTTCGCGAATTTCCAGACGTGCTTTGAGTTTCTGTTTTTCTTGGGTGACGTCTTCGCGGCGTCGTTCCAGCACTTGGATTAAATGCCAGCCGAAGGGAGAGAGAGTCGGTTCGCTGATGGCATTAACCGCCAGTGCATCCATGGCCTTTTCGAATTCCGGCACGGTGTCGCCGGGCGAGAGCCAGCCGAGGTCGCCGCCTTTGGCCGCCGAGCCGTCTTCGGAATGCAGGCGCGCCAATTCGGCGAAGTTGGCGGCGTTGTTGTCCAAGCGCTCTTTGAGCTCGGTCAGGCGTCGTTTGGCATCGGCCTCGGAGATCAATTCATTGGTCTTGATCAAGATGTGCCGAGCACGCGTTTGGGTGACGACCAAGGGAATGTCGCGTCCGCGTTTATCGATCAGTTTGAGCAGATGAAAGCCATTTGGGCTGCGCAGCAAGCCGCTGTTCTGGCCTGGTTGTAGCGCATTCAATGCGTCGCTGAATAACTGCGGCAAGCGGCTTGCAGAGCGCCAGCCGAGTTCGCCGCCTTGCAGCGCGTTCGGCGCATCGGAAAAGCTAGCCGAAACTTGCGCGAAATCGGCGCCCTTTTTGAGTTCGGCCAAGGCTTGCTCGGCGCGTGTCTTGCGCGTTTGAATCTGCTCTGGGCTGGCTTGTTCGGGTATTTGAATCAGGATGTGGCCAACATTGAATTCGGTGTCACTGCCTTGGGCCGCGGTTTGGCTGGCGAAGAAATGCTCCACTTCGCTTTCGGTGACCGTGACGCGGTTATCGGCTTCGCGTTCTTTCACGCGTGAAAGAATGATCTCGTTGCGAATTTGTTCCCGAAACTTGGAAAAAGTCACCCCGTCTTTTTCCAGCGCCTGGCGAAAGCTATCCAGGCTCATGTTGTTGCCCTCGGCGATGCGACCGATCGCTCGATCCAGCATGGCGTCGTCAACCCGGATGCCGGTCTCGGTGGCGAATTGCAGTTGCACCTTCTCATTGATGACGCGCTCCAGCAATTGCTTTTCCAAGACTTCGCGCGGCGGCAATTTGATGCCCTGGCCTTCGAGTTGGCGCTGCGCGACACGCAGGCGCTCATTGAATTCATATAGCGTGATTACGTCGTTGTTGACGACTGCGACGATGCGATCGACCAATTCGATGCGCGCGCGCTGTGCCCCAACTGGGGCGGCCAGGGTGACAAAAAACAGGGCGAACAGAATGCGGACTAAAAAGAAACGCTGCATGGTTTAAAAGTCGTCCAGGTTAAGGTCTTCCGCTTGCGATTTGGACTGGGTGAAACCGCCGATATTTTGTTTGAGTGTTTTCAGCGGATTGGTTCCCAAACTCGATAATCCGGAGAGTTCAAGTTGAAGGAAAAGAGCGTTGGTGGTTTTCTGCGTTGCGGTTTGGAAGCGGTGCGCCACCACCCGTACCGCCCAGCAGCCTTCGAGGTATTCGATTCCGCCCAGGGTTTCCAGGGTTTTCTTGTCTTGGATTGAGTAGTTCCAGCGCCCCATGACTTGCCAACGCGGAGCGACCGGCCACTGACCGGATAGATCAACCTGGCGCAGGGTATTGCGATTGAAGCGGTAAGTCAGGTTGGCGAGTTTGCCGGGTGCGGGGTTATAGCGCGTGCCGACGTTGTATCTTTCCGTGTGGCTGGTGTTGGGGTCGTATTGCCAGGCGGCATCCGCCGACCAAGCAGGCGAGATTTGCCCGCCGATACTGGCCAGGAAATCGGAAATCTTGTCGGTGGGCGCAGGCGAAGTCAGTGCTACACGCGGTGCGCGGAAGAAATAGCGCTGTGCCACGGCGGCGCGCACCCGCTCCTGTCCGGTTTCAGATTCAATGAAGCGCGAGGTCAAAGCCAGTGTCGCTTGGTTCGCATCTGAAATGCGATCACCCCCCGTGAAACGATTCTCAGAGAATATTTGCGCAAAGTTGAAATCGGGTTCGCCGGAATCGAAAATAGGCATCCGGCTTTGATCTTTGTAAGGTACGTAGAGGTAATACAAACGCGGTTCGAGCGTTTGCGTCAAGGCTTGGCCAAACAGGCTGGCTTGGCGCTCGAAAGCCAGCCCGCCATCCAGGCTAAAGATGGGTAGCGTGCGGTTTGCGCTGGTGTCGTACGTACGTGTCGTCCCGGTCGCATCCGGTAAGGTGGTCGATTGTTTGTCGAGATTGTATTGGGTGTAATGCAGCCCCAGCTTCGGCGTGAGGTAACCGTAAGCGCGCGTGAAAGGCACGCTGAAGCTTGGATTGAGCGTGAAGCGTTTACCGCGCACCTTGCTGCCATGGTCAAAATCTACATACTCGGCCGCCGCGCGCGTGTCGGCCCAGCCAAACACATTGAGCTTGTTATAAGCCGCAGAGAACTGCGGTGCACGCTCGTAGGGCGCAACGATCGGATTGTTCGGGTCTTGCAAGATTTGGTAGCGCTGAATTTTCAAGCCGGCGCTCCACGGGCCGTTGCCGTAACTAAGCGCGCCCTCGCGTGGCAAGGTGGTTTGGGACGTGACCGCCACCAAGGAACTCAGATCGCGGAAGTAATCATTGTCCGAAACCTTTTGCAAATCCAGGTTGCCAGAGAAGCCCGCGCCGAAATTCTGGCCATGCTTGAGGCGATAGGCGCTGCGCGTGGTTTTCGTGATGTTGTCGTTGGGCAGATACTCGGCTTGCAGCTCGCCGCTATAGTTGGGTTGCAGATAGCGGAATTCGCCACCGAGCTGCGCACCACGTTTGCTCATGATGCGCGGCGTGAAGGTCGCGTCGTAGTTAGGCGCGATGTTCCAGTAATAGGGCAGCGTGAATTCCGCGCCGCTGTTGCCGGTGGTGCCGAAGCTCGGTGTGAGAAAGCCCGATTTGCGCTGCTTTTTCAGCGGAAAGCTGATGTAAGGCGTGTAGAGCAGCGGCACCCCCTTGAACTCGATCCACGCGTGGTGTCCGACGCCTACATTGGTGCTGCGGTTGATCTCCATCTCATTCGCACGCAGCCACCAATCTTCCTTGCCTACGCCGCAAGTGGTGTAGCTCGCATCATCCATCTTGAATTGTTGCTCGCCCAGGAAGGTGAGCTTTTCCGCTTTGCCGTGCGCCTGTTCAGCCGCGATGGCGTATTCCGGCGTGTTCATGTAACCGGTTTCGTCATCCAGCTTTAAATGTAGATCCGGGCCTTTTATGACGCCGCTGGTGGTTTGCAGGCGCACGTTGCCACGGGCGTCGAGTATTTCTTTTTGCTCGTCGTAACGCAGGCGATCGGCGGTGACCTGCACACCTAATTTGCGCAGCTCCGCGTCTTCTTCCGCTTCCACATAATCGTCGTGCTTGCCTTGCAAGCGCATGGCACTGATGAAGGTGGGGGTTGGCTCGCTGGATTTTTCGTCATGCTTGGGCATGGCCAGGGACGATTGCAATGTTAAGGGACTGTCGTCTGGCTTGAGCGGGGGCAGCGCCGGCGGTTCGGGTGAGATGGCGGCAACCGATGCGGGCATCGGCGGCGCGATCACCGGTGTGGGTTCTAAACGTGGTGGCACAAGTTTCGCCGGGGCCGCTTTTTCCACCGCTACGCTTGGTGGCGCTGGCGGTTTGGCTGGCGCGGCTGTTTTCGCCGGCTCGCTCGTTGCTTTTTCCACCGCGACTGGTGCTGGCAAAGGGATGGGTTTGGCCGGTGCGGGTTCCGCCAGCGGTTTTGCCGCAAGCGGCGGCGCGCTGGGTGTGGGCGTGGCGAGCGGCGCGGGAGCAGTCATGGGTTTGGCGCTGGGGGGGGGTGGGGTTTCTACCTCCAATGCCGGCAGACCCAACAGGCGCGGGTCGACTTTAAGCGCTGGCAAATTCGTGCCGGCAAAGGCCGAGCTCACCCCAAGCGTGCCCGCTAAAAGGGAAAAGAGTGCCAACAAGGTCAAGCGGGCCCGGGGATTCATTCTAGTTTTTGGGGAGGGAAAGGGTGCTAAAATCGCATAAAAATGCAAATTTATCAATAAGGAAGCGATATTTGGACCGCCTCGCAGCACTCCAAGACTGGCTACACCGGGTTTTGCCTGGAAAAGATTTTAGCCTCGCCCCCGCATCGAGTGATGCCAGTTTCAGGCGTTATTTCCGGGTAAGCCTTTCTGACCGCCCCCTGATCGTGATGGACGCGCCGCCCGAGCATGAAAACTGCGCGCCATTCATCCATGTCGCCCAACTATTTTTGGCGGCCGGGGTGCATGTGCCGGAAATTCTCGCCCAAGATCTGCAGCAAGGCTTTTTATTGCTGAGCGATCTGGGTGCCGAAACCTATCTTGATCAATTGAACGAAGACAACGCCGACCCGCTGTATCGCGCCGCGAACGAGGCGTTGATCCAGATTCAACTCGCCAGCAAACCCAGTGAATTGCCGCCCTACGACGAGGCGCTGCTGCTGCGCGAAATGCGCTTGTTCCCCGATTGGTATATCGCCAAGCATCTCCATGTTACGTTGACGCCAAATCAATCCGAAACGCTGGAGCAGGCATTTCAATCCATTTTGAAAAACGTGCTGGCGCAGCCTCGTGTGTATGTGCACCGCGACTACCACTCGCGTAATTTAATGCTGTCCGATCCCAATCCCGGCGTGCTGGATTTTCAAGACGCGGTGTATGGGCCGATCAGCTACGATCTGGTGTCGCTGTACAAGGACGCTTACATCGCCTGGGATGAGGATCGCGTCGTGGATTGGGCGGTACGCTATTGGGAAAAAGCCAAGCGCGCGCATCTGCCAGTTGCACAAGACTTTGGCGACTTCTACCGCGATTTCGAATGGATGGGCGTGCAGCGCCACCTCAAGGTGCTGGGGATTTTTGCGCGGCTCTATCATCGCGACGGCAAGGAGGGCTATCTCAAGGACATGCCGCTGGTGATGGGCTATCTGCGTCGCGCTTGCGATCGCTATCGTGCGCTGGGGCCCTTGCTGCAATTGCTGGATCAATTGCATGGCAGCGAGCAGCAAGCGGGCTACACTTTCTGATATGAAAGCCATGATCCTGGCCGCCGGGCGCGGCGAGCGCATGCGGCCGCTGACCGACGCCACACCCAAGCCTTTGCTCAAGGTCGGCGGCAAGCCGCTTATCGTGTGGCATATCGAGAACTTGGTGCACGCGGGCATCACCGATTTAGTCATCAACCACGCCCACCTCGGCCATATGATCGAAGCGGCGCTGGGCGATGGCAGCCAATTCGGCGCGCAGATTCGCTATTCCGCCGAAGGCGAGGCATTGGAAACCGCGGGCGGCATCGCCTATGCGCTACCCTTGTTGGGCAATGCCCCTTTCTTGGTGGTGAATGGCGATATTTTTATCGATT
>JBBTCZ010000035.1:15056-43530 GCA_038042985.1 Pseudomonadota bacterium | reverse complement strand
GAATGATGCGCGCCTTGTCGCCCGGCAGCACTTCCGCGATCACTTGCATGATGCCGAGTTGCGCAGCGATAGCATGCGCGGTGCGCTGGTTGTCGCCGGTCAGCAAAATCACCTCGATGCCTGCTTGCTTCAGGGCAGACACTGCTTCCTGCGCCTCTGGCTTCAGCGTGTCGGCGACGGCGATGATTCCTGCGAGTGCGCCGTTCATGCCGACCAGCATGGCGGTTTTGCCTTCGGTTTCTAGGCGGGTCATGGCGGCCTCGGCGGCGGATACATCAATGTTCTCGCGTGTGAACAGGCGGCGGTTTCCGAGCAGCGCAATCCTGTCATCGACGCGGCCGCGAATGCCGTGGCCGGGAATGGCCTCGAAGCCCTCTACCTTCGGCAACGCAAGTTCACGGTGTTGCGCGGCACGTACGATCGCCTCACCCAAGGGATGCTCCGAACCGGCCTCGACCGCAGCGGCGAGGCGCAGGATTTCTTCTTCTGTTGCCGCGCCGAGCGCAACGATATCCGTGACGTTGGGCTCGCCCCGTGTCAGCGTGCCTGTCTTGTCGAATACCACGGTGGTGAGTTTTTCCGCGCGCTCCAGCACTTCGGCGCCGCGGATCAGGATGCCGGCTTCGGCCCCTTTGCCCACGCCCACCATCAGCGCCGCCGGCGTGGCGATGCCCAGCGCACAGGGACAGGCGATGATGAGCACGGCGATAAAGGCGAGCAGTCCCTGCGGAAAATTGCCGATCGCCCACCAGCCGAAAAAGGCCAGGACTGCTACCGCCACCACCGCCGGGACGAAATACGCGGTCACCTTGTCGGCGAGGCGTTGCACGGCTGCAGTGCTGGCCTGGGCGTCTTCCACCATCTTGATGATCTGGGCCAGCGCCGTCTCGGCCCCGACGCGCGTCGCCTTGAAGCGGAACAGGCCGGTGCGATTAAGCGTGCCGCCGATCACCGCGCTGCCCGCTGCCTTTTCCACTGGCATGGACTCGCCGGTGAGCATGGATTCGTCCACCGAAGAGTTGCCCTCTACTACCTGGCCGTCGGTGGGAATTTTCTCGCCGGGGCGTACCACGATAATCTCGTCCAGCATCACCGACTCGGCCGGCACCTCCATCTCGACACCCTCACGGATAACGCGGGCGGTCGCCGGCTTCAGATCCAGCAGCTTCCTCACCGCCGCCGAAGAGCGCTTCTTGATGATCTCCTCCATGTATTTGCCCAGCAGCACGAAGGCGATGATGACGGCGGAGACTTCGAAATACACATCGCGCTCTTCCACTTTTACCGGCAACACTTCGGGAAAGAACAGCACTGCCACGCTGTAGAAATAGGCGACCGAGGTGCCGAGCGCGATGAGAAAATCCATGTTGATGCTGCGGGTGCGGATGGCGTTCCACGCGCCCTTGTAGAAGCTCCAGCCGCCGATGAATTGCACCGGCGTGACCAGCAGGAACAGCCACATGCCCCAGGTGAACCAAGGCAATTGCGGAATCGGCGCCCAGGTGACGATGGTGGCGCCCGTCGCCAAGCCCAGAAACGCCCCCGCGCGCAAAATCGCCAACGCCAGCACGCCGGTGAGCGCAATCGTGACGCGCGTCTTCATCGATTTGAGTTCTTGCTCGGGCGATTCGAACGTGCGCTGACAGCCCACGCTGCAAAAATAATAAGCGCGCCCCGCACGCTCGGTTTTGAGCGCGGTGGCTTTGTCCACGACCATGCCGCAAATAGGATCTTTGGCCATGGCCTTGCCAGATTTTTCCGGCTGCGCGGGTGCGGCCGAATTGGATGCGCCAACGAACTGCGCGGGATTGGCCTGGAATTGGCTGAGGCAACGAGTGGAGCAAAAATAATACGTCTGTCCGGCGTGGCTGGCGCTGCCCGCCGCACTTTTTTCGTCCACCGTCATGCCGCACACCGGGTCGGTCGCCATCTCAGCCTCCTTGATTTTCCAACCCAGCCGCGAACACGAAAATAAACTCGCCGCCGTTGATATTCACTTCTAGGTTAGCGCCATGGCTTTCGGCGTATGCGCGCCAGCCGGGCTGATCGCCGGTGCACTCTTGCACGTCCGGATAACCCACTTTGTTTTTTCCGTCGAACCAAGCGACCAGCATCGTTTCCCCAGCGGCTTTTTCGGCGAGGGCAGCGGCGAGAAGATGAGCGGCGGCGTAATCCAAGGCCACACCCTGGACGCTGACATCGATCGCCTTAATTTTTTCGCGCGGGTCCTGCGCTAAAGGGGAGACAGGGCAGACGGTATTCATGTTTTTCTCCTGTACAAACCTTAGCCAGCTTTCATCGCGATAGGCGCCATCCCGCACTTCATCGCCACCATCTCGCGCAAAGTTTTTTCCTCGGCGCTGAAGGCCTCCACCGCCTGCGGATCAAACTGCGTGCCGGCTAAGCGCACAATCTCCACCTGCGCCGCGTCAAAGGACAATCCCTTGCGGTACGGCCGATCGGAGGTCATCGCATCCAGCGTGTCGATCACCGCGAACAGCCGCGCCGCGAGTGGAATGGCCTCACCCGAAAGGCCGCGCGGATAACCTGTGCCGTCGAAACGTTCCTCATGGCAGAGCACGATTTCCGCGGCTTCGGCCATGAACGGCACGCTCGCGAGAATGCGCTGTCCGATCTCGGGGTGCGTGCGCATCACCAGCCACTCGTCTTCTGTCAACGGCCCTTGCTTCTGCAAGATGGCGTCCGGGATGCCGATCTTGCCCAGATCATGCAGCAGCGCGCCCCAGTAAATCTGCCGTAGCCGCTGCGGATCTTGCGTGAAGCGCCGCGCCAACACCTGGGTATGGCAGGCGACGCGCTGCGAATGCAAACCGGTCTCGTGCTCGCGCGCATCCAAGGCCGCTGCCAAGGCCTCGGCCAGGGCGAGATAGGCACGGTCACGCTCCCCAGCCAGATCGGCTAGGTCATGCTGCTCCCGCTGCTTGAGGAAACAAGCCTCGCAGCAGAACTGGTCATCCTCGCGCGCGAATGGCGCGGCTGGAATGGCACGACCACAGTGGTGGCAGACCGGCGCGGGGTTCTGTGCTTGCGGCGCATCGGCGGTGAGCGGCTTGTGGACATGCATCGCATTCCCTCCAATCCTGCGGGTATTACGCTTCCAAATCGCGCCGTTTCTGCTCGAATTCGGCTTGGTCTATTTCGCCGCGCGCGTAGCGTTCCTTGAGAATATCGAGCGCGGTTATCTCCTGCCTGTTGCTGCCCGAACGATTCATCCACGTCACCAACGCGACGATGCCAAGGATGGGCAACACCAACCACAACACCATCCACAATCCACCCCAGGCCATAGCGCCTCCCGAATCGAAGTAGTGCATATCAAGTCCTTTCGCTAAGGACGGGGGATTCCCCCATCCTCTGCTTTACTTGGCGGCGGGCTGCCCCTTGGACATCTGCTCCATCATGTCCATGCGCTTTTCCATCTTTTGCATGCGCTCCATCATGGCTTCGGGCCCCATCCCTCCTTGGCCCATGCCACCCTGGCCCATCATGCCCATGCCCATGCCGCCGCTCATCCCGTCTTTCATCCCTTCTTTCATCATAGGACAGTCCATCATGCCGCCCATCATGCTTTTCCCCGCCATCATGTTTTCCTGCATGGTCTGCATATGCTCCTGCATCAGTTTCTGGCGCTGTTTCGGGTCTTTGGACTTGGCCATCTGCTCCAACTGGCTTTGCATTCGCTTGGTATTGGCCTGCATTTTCTGAATCGTCTGGTCGGTAGCGGGCGCGGCCACGCCGGCTTTTTGATCGGGGTGGTGCGCGTCATCCGCGAGAACCGGCTGCATCGCCAAGGCGGAAAACATCAGAGTGGCAAACAGTGTGTGGCGTTTCATGGTGAACTCCTTTGCGTGGGGGAAATGAGTATTACGGTGTGACGACTTCGAGCTTGGTCACGGTGATGACACCTTCGACTTTCTCGGCCAGAAACCGAATGCGGTCGCCCGGTTTGACCTTATCGAGCGTCGCGGCATCTTTGACGCGGAATATCATAGTCATAGCAGGCATGCCGAGATTATCCAAGGGCCCGTGCTTGATGGTGAGCTTGCCGGCAGCCTTGTCGATCTTTCTGACTTCACCCTCGGATAGCGGCGCGGCTTGTGCCACGACTTGGGCAGCGGTATGGCTCGTATGGTCTCCCGTGGCCAGCGCGTAGGGCGATGCCCATACGGCGACGGAAATGAAGGCATAAGCGATGAAACGTTTCATGGAAATCCCCTGCATGGGTTGCGTTAGCGGCGTACTGCGATTTGGCCCTGCATGCCCGCCTCGAAATGGCCGGGCACCAAGCAGGCGAAGTCGAATTTGCCGGCCTTGGTAAAGCGCCACACCAGCTCACCCGTCTTGCCTGGCTCCACGCTGATGGCGTTGGGATCGTCGTGTTCCATCTCTGGAAACTTGGCCATGGTCTGGGCGTGTTCCTGCAACTCGGCGAGGCTGCCCAGTACCATTTCGTGTTTAAGCTGACCTGCATTCTTCACCCGAAAACGGATGGTCTCGCCCCGCTTAACGACGATATTGGCCGGCGTGTAGCGCATGGCGTCAGACATCACAACCTCAACCGTGCGCGTGACCTTGGCCGGATTGCCTGGCTGGCCCAGCGGCGACGCGTGACCTTCATCCGCATTGGCTTGAGTGACGCCAATTGCCATTAAACCGATTAGTATTGCGCTTGTGACTTTCATGGGTTCCTTTTGTTGTCGTGGTTTTACAGCGCTTGCATTCAACTTACATTCATCTTGGCTCAGGCATCCCGACCGAAAGCTGACACGCCGCTTACAAGTTTGTAATCTATCGAATCGCGCAGTCTCGAAGCAGACAATAAGAGCCACTCACTGCGCAGGAGCGGATTCAAAGTGAAAATTCTCATTATCGAAGATGAACCCAAGACCGGAAGCTATCTGAAGCAAGGGCTCACGGAGGCTGGCTTCGTCGTCGATCTCCTACGCGATGGGTTGGACGGCATGCACATGGCCTTGAGTGAGCCCTACGAGTTGGTGATTCTGGATGTCATGCTGCCAACGCTCGACGGTTGGCGCGTGCTGCAAAACCTCCGCAGCGCCGGTAAAGAAATGCCGGTGCTCATGCTCACTGCACGCGACGGGGTGGAAGATCGGGTCAAGGGCCTGGAGCTCGGCGCGGATGATTATCTGATTAAGCCTTTCGCCTTCGCCGAATTGCTCGCACGCGTGCGCACCCTATTGCGGCGCGGCGGCAAGAGCAAGGAGCCGGAGCTGCTTTTCGCAGCCGATCTGGAGTTGAATCTCCTGCGTCGGCGGGTGACCCGCAAGGGCAAAAAAATCGACCTGACGGCCAAAGAATTTTCCTTGTTGGAATTGCTGCTACGCAGGAAGGGCGAAGTGCTTCCGCGTTCGCTCATCGCATCTCAAGTATGGGACATGAATTTTGACAGCGACACCAATGTGATCGAGGTCGCCATGCGGCGCCTACGCGCCAAGATCGACGACGACTTCGAACCCAAGCTCATCCGCACCGTGCGCGGTATGGGTTATGTGCTGGAGATTCCGGAGCGATGAAACGACAACCTTCCATCACGCTTCGCCTTACCTCCCTGTTTGCGCTCGCATCCGCAGCAACCATCATTTGTGTCGGCGGCTTTGTCGCATGGGAGATGAACAATCACTTCAAAGAAATGGATGTGGACGAACTCGGTGGCAAACTTGAACTCATTGCCCACGCCATTGGTGAAACACGCAGCATGGCGGCGCACGATACCCTGCCGGGCCGGCTCACCGACGCCCTGGTGGGCCACCATGCCTTGTCGGCTCATGTCACCACCCAAGGCAAGCTCGTGTTCGCCACGGGCAGCGCGCGCTTTCCCGAAACGGTGTTGGCCTCGGCCATGGACTCGGAGAAAATCACGCGAACTTCGTTGCGCACATGGAACGATCGAGGTGACGATTACCGCGGTGTGGCGGTTCGCTTGCCTTCCGCCATGCCAGGTACGCCCCCCTACACCGTCGCGCTCGCGATAAATATCGCCGTGCATCAGCGTTTCGCGCACTCGATCCGATGGGCCATTTGGGTAGCGGTTGGCTGCGCCATTCTGCTAACCAGCTTGCTCGCGTGGTTCACGGCACGGCGCGGCTTAGCGCCGCTGCACGACATCGCACAAGTTGCCAAAAACATGTCGGCCGAACACCTGAATGCACGTCTGCCCATCGAGTCCGTGCCGGTCGAACTGAACGACCTCGCGCATTCTTTCAACGATATGCTGTCCCGGTTAGAAGATTCTTTCCGGCGACTGTCTGACTTCTCCTCCGATATCGCCCATGAGCTGCGCACGCCCGTGAGCAATCTCATGACGCAAACGCAGGTAGCCCTCTCGAAGGCGCGCGATGCCGAGGAGTATCGGGAAATTCTCTACTCGAATCTGGAAGAATATCAGCGCTTGGCGACCATGATCGCCGACATGCTATTCCTGGCGAAGGCTGATAATGGCCTCATCATCCCCTCGCGCGAGCCGGTCGATCTCAGGCAGGAAGTTGAAGGCCTGTTCGCGTTCTACGAAGCCCTGGCCGAGCACCAAGGCGTTGGGCTTGCCACGCGGGGGGAGGGAAAAGTATTAGGTGATCGGCTCATGCTGCGCCGGGCGCTGAGCAACCTCTTGTCCAACGCGATCCGCCATACGCCGCAAGGCGGCACGGTGTCCGTCGCTATCGGTCCCGCCGCAAATGGCTACGTGTCGGTCATGGTGGAAAATCCGGGAGAACCCATTCCAGCAGAACATCTGTCGCGCATCTTCGATCGCTTTTATCGGGTCGATTCATCGCGCCAACGTACCAGCGAAGGCGCGGGGCTGGGGCTTGCCATCACCCGCTCTATCGTAGGGGCCCACGGCGGACAGACGCGGGTATTCTCTGACACGAGCACGCGTTTTGAGCTCTTGTTGCCCGGATTGGCCGCGCCGGCCATTCAAGCCGGTGCGGCGCAACCCACTGCTCTAAATCGCAGGAATATCCCACGCTAGCGGGCGCGATTCCTCAGGCCAACTTGCTGATATCGGCCACCCGGTTCATCAGGTCGCCCAACGTGGCGAGCAAGGCGAGACGATTCTGGCGCACCAGCGGTTCTTCGGTCATCACCATCACATCGTCGAAGAAGCGATCCACTTGTGCGCGCACGGAAGCCAGTTCGCGCAGGGCATCGGTGTAGTCTTCGTTCGCCACTAATGAGTTAACTTTGGGCGCCAGTTGGACTACCGCGTCGAACAGCGCGCGCTCGGCGTCTTCCGCAAACAGCGCCATATCGGGCGTTTGCGTGACCGCT
The DNA here is from genome assembly GCA_038042985.1 of Pseudomonadota bacterium. GTDB lineage: Bacteria > Pseudomonadota > Gammaproteobacteria > Burkholderiales > Thiobacteraceae > RBG-16-58-11. Next base: position 36,222 of record JBBTCZ010000035.1, on the reverse strand, counting down.
TCGGTCTTCTTGAGAATATTTTGAATGCGCTTATTGGCCGCCGCGAGCGCTTCGGCTTCCGGCAACAATTTAAAGGCGCGCACCGCCTCCATACGCGGCAAAACCAGATCAATGCGCGCTGGGCTTTGCGACACCACGGCCTCGATCTCGTCCGGCTCGAAACTGCGCTCGCGCAAATAGCCCTTCAGCCGTTCCAACATAAAACCATGTACATCCTGCGCAACACTTTCCGACATTTGCTCGGCGGCGAATTGCGCACGCGCGCGTTGCAGCAGTTGCATGAGATCCAGCGGCAAGGACATTTCTATCAGCATGCGCAACACGCCCAGCGCAAGACGGCGTAGGCCGAACGGGTCTTTATCGCCGGTGGGGATCAGGCCGATGCCGTAGATGCCCACCAGGGTGTCGAGCTTGTCGGCGAGCGCGACGGCCGCGCCGATGTTGTCACTAGGTAACTCATCACCGGCGAAACGCGGCCGGTAATGCGCTTCGATCGCGCTGGCGACAGGTTCCGGCTCGCCGTCATGGCGCGCATAGTACTGGCCCATCAACCCTTGCAACTCCGGGAACTCGCCCACCATGTCGGTGAGCAAATCGGCCTTACACAAATAGGCGGCGCGCGCCGCGTGATCCGTGTTGGCGCCGAGTTGATGCGCGATCTCGGCGGCGAGCTTTTGAATGCGCTCGACGCGCTGCAATTGCGTGCCGAGCTTGTTGTGGTACACCACGTTGGCCAGCTTCGGCACGCGCGTGTCGAGCTTGGTCTTTTGATCTTGTTCAAAGAAAAATTTAGCATCCGATAAGCGCGCGCGCAGCACGCGCTCGTTGCCGTGAATGATGTGCTGCGGATCAGCGGTCTTGAGGTTGCTCACCACGAGAAACTTGGGCAGCAGCTTGCCCGCGCGATCCAACAGCGGGAAATATTTCTGGTGCTGCTTCATGGAGAGAATCAAGCACTCTTGTGGCACCGCCAGAAACGCCGGATCGAATTGCCCGGCATACACCGCAGGCCATTCCACCAGTGCGGTCACCTCATCCAGCAGCGCCTCGTACTCCACCGGCTGCGCATCGCCCGCCGCCAGCAGCAAGCGCATTTCGATCTCGGCACGACGCGTGACGAAGGACGGCATGACACGGCCCCGCTCTTCGAGAATAACTTCGTAGTGATTGGCGTGATCGATGGTAAGCGCGCCCTGCCCCATGAAACGATGTCCTTGGGTCACGTTGCTGCTCTCGATACCTAGCACCATCCCAGGCAGTTCAGCTTTGCCATGCATCATTATCAACCCATGCACCGGGCGCACGAACTGATGTTCGCTGTCACCCCAGCGCATGAGCTTGGGAATTGGTAATGCTTTAATCGCATCCTCAACAATGTGGTCGATACACGAAATAAGGGCCGTGCCTTTGGCAATGTCCGAATAAAACAACATTTCCGCTTTGCCATCCATGCGCCGCTCGAAGCTGGCAATGCGCTCGGGAGCAATGCCCTTGGCTTCCAATTTTTTCAGCAGTGCTTGGGTCGGCTTGCCATCAGCATCGAGCGCTACCGCCACAGGCATCAGCTTCTCGGTAAACGCCTGATCCGGCGCTTGTTCGCGCACCTCCATCACTTGCACCGCCAAGCGGCGCGGCGTGGCAAACCAGGAATAGCCCGATTCGGCATCGACCAACTGGCGCGCGTGCAGATCCAGCACGATTTTTTCGGCGAAGGCCTGGCCCAGGCGCGCGAGGACTTTGGGCGGGAGTTCTTCGGTGAGTAGCTCGATGAGTAAGGTGTTTTTCATGATCATTTTGTTTTGAGCATCGGGAAACCCAGCGCTTCCCGTGAGTTGTAGTAAGCCTGCGCCACCAGCCGCGCCAGGACGCGCACTCGGCCGATGTAGGCTGCGCGCTCAGTGACCGAGATCGCGCCTCGCGCATCGAGTAGATTGAACGCATGCGAGCATTTCATCACTTGCTCGAAACCGGGCAGGGGCAAGCCCGCTTCCATCAAGCGCTTGGCTTCCGATTCGAACATATTGAATTGCTCCAACAGCCAATGCACATTGCTGTGTTCGAAGTTGTATTGGGATTGTTCGACTTCGTTCTGGTGATAGATATCGCCGTAAGTCACACCCGGCGTCCAGGTGAGATCGAATACGTTTTCCACGCCTTGCAGATACATCGCTAAACGCTCCAGGCCGTAAGTGATCTCACCCAGCACCGGTTTGCAGGTGAGCGAGCCGACTTCCTGAAAGTAAGTAAATTGCGTCACTTCCATGCCGTTCAGCCACACCTCCCAACCCAGGCCCCAAGCGCCGAGCGAGGGTGATTCCCAATCGTCCTCGACGAAGCGAATATCGTGCACTTGGGTATCGATGCCCAAGGCGCGCAGCGAATCGAGATACAGGTCTTGAATGTTTTCAGGGGAAGGTTTCAACACGACTTGGAATTGGTAGTAGTGCTGCAAGCGGTTGGGGTTTTCGCCATAGCGCCCGTCCTTGGGCCGACGCGAGGGCTGCACGTAAGCGGCCTTCCACGGCTCGGGGCCGAGCGCACGCAAGAACGTGGCGGTATGAAACGTGCCCGCGCCCATTTCCATATCGTAGGGTTGCAGGATCACGCAGCCTTGTTTGGCCCAATACTGCTGCAGGGTGAGGATGATTTCCTGAAAGGTTTGCATGCTGAACTTTCTAATCGGGGAATTGCGCGGCGAGAGCGCTAAAAACGCTTGATTTTACAGTGTTTGGCCTATGATAAAAAGGCTAGATCGATGCCGATTCCAATCAAGCCGCATCGTCGATAGTCGCGCTGATATAAGATACTCAACTTGCCTAAGGAGACCTCATGACTATTGTTCGCGCATTTATGTTGGCATTAGCCCTATTCGCCACCCCGACCCTCGCCCAGCCGGACGCGCCCTGGGGCCGCGCAAAAGCCATCGAGAAGGAATATAGCAAGCAGAAAGTTGTTTATGACGTGGCGGTCGATTCGGTACAAAAGCTCGACCGTGTGCTCGATCGAGTGAGTTATTTGAACCTGCTCAATGGCGCCGACCCGTTCGATAATAAAATCGTCATCGTGCTGCATGGCGACGAAATTCCTTTTTTTGCGATCAAGAACCACGCCAAATACAAAACGCTGATGCAGCGTGCACAGAGTTTATCGCTAGACGGCATTATCGAGTTTCGCATGTGCCGTGTGGCGGCGCGTGGACACGGCCTGCAGCCGGAGGACATTCATGGTTTTGTGAACATCGTGCCGATGGCCGATGCGGAGATCATCGAATTACAACGGCAGGGTTTTGCCTATATGCGCTGACGCCAGATGAGCGCGGCCGCCAACAGCGTGGCCGCCAGCGTCAAGAAGGCGCCATTGCCCCAACGTACATACGGTGTCGCACCGGCCCGACCTTGCACTTGGGCGTGTAACGCGGCTTGGTGAAATACGGGCGCTTGCGCAGTGATGCGCCCCTTCTCATCCACGATCGCGGTCATGCCGGTGTTGGTGGCGCGCAGCATGGTACGCCCAGTTTCCAGCGCGCGCATTTGCGAAATTTGCAAATGCTGGCGCGGCGCGATGGAGTCGCCGAACCAGGCATCGTTGCTCACATTCGCGAGCAGGGTGGCCTCGGGTAGCTGTCGAATAATTTCTTCGCCGAACACATCCTCGTAGCAAATATTCAGCGCGACTTTCTGGCCGGCCACGGCCAGTGGCCGTTGCAGCGGTGATCCGCGCGCAAAGTCGGTCAAGGGAATTTGCATCATGTCGATGAACCAGCCGAACACCGGCTTCAGCGGCACGAATTCGCCAAACGGCACCAGATGCTGCTTGCGATACACCTGGGACGGCGCACTGCCCACGCTCAACACGCTGTTGTAATATGCGCGGCGTTCAATGTCGCGCTCCGGCAAGCCAACAATGATATCGCCACCTTTATCCCGCACATGCCGCGCCAAATTTTCCAAATAGGCGGGGGGGACTTGATCATAGAACAGCGGAACCGCAGTCTCGGGCAAGATGACCAGCTGGCTCGGGCTGCTCAGCACCAGATCACGGTAGGTAATGAGCGTCGACATCAGCCGGTCTTCGCGCCACTTCATGTCTTGCTCAATATTACCTTGGAGCAAGCTGACCGTGACCGGGCTGCCGACGGGCTGTGTCCAGGCGATGGTTTTCAGTCCCGCGCCCACACCCCACAACACCAGCAGCGCAGCGAATGCAAATCCGGCTTGGCGGCGTTTGCCGCGCCAAACGTGGTAAATCAATGCGCACAGCCCCGCGCTTAAGGCGAGCAACAACGAGACGCCATACACGCCCAACAGCGGCGCGTAGCCAGCGAGTGGGCTGGCCGGCGCTTGCGAATAGCCCACGGTCAGCCACGGAAAGCCGGTAAACAGCCAGCCGCGCACCCATTCCATCAGCGCGAAACTGGAGGGCAAGATGAGCAACAAGCGCGCTGCTGCACTCCCCCTGAACCACGCTTGCACGTAACCGAGCAGCGTCGGATACAACGCGAAGAAGGCAATAAACAACAGCGTGGCGAACGCAGCGAGCGGCAGCGGCAGCATGCCGAAATCGTGCATGCTCACATATACCCACGACACCCCGGCGCCGAATAATCCTAAGCCGAATGCAAAGCCAATTAATGATGACGCGCGGCGCGAACCGGCGTGCAGCCACAAATGAAACAACCAGGCCAACGTCATCGGGGGCAGGAAATAGAAATAAAACGGCGCATAACCGAGAACGGTAAATGCGCCGAGGAGGAAGGGAAGTGCGACGAGCTTGAGCCGCCCGGCGCGCAAGATGATCGCCGTACTTTGGGTCAAGCCGTTCCTTGTAGCGGGTTGATCATATCGGTATCTTGCACGCGCTCCACCAGCAGCGAGTGCAGGCGCCGGCTGTCGGCGCGCAGCACTTGGAATTTCAGGCCTTCCAGGAAGACGCTCTCGCCACGCTTGGGCAAGCGTCCGAATTGGCTCACGACCAAACCGCCCACGGTGTCGAAATCCTCGTCGCTGAATTGCGTGCCAAGCGCTTCATTGAAATCAGCGATCTCAGTTAGCGCCTTGACGCGATAGCGGCCGTGGCGATCACGCAAGATGTTGTCTTCGTCTTCATCGAAATCGAATTCATCCTCGATCTCGCCCACGATCTGCTCCAGCACATCCTCAATCGTGACCAAGCCCGCCACGCCGCCGTATTCATCCACCACGATGGCGATGTGATTGCGGTTGCTGCGGAATTCCTTGAGCAGCACATTGAGACGCTTCGATTCGGGAATGAACACCGCCGGACGCAGCATGGCGCGCACGTTCACCTCTTCGCCGGCGTAATAGCGCAGCATATCCTTGGCCAGCAGGATGCCGATTACGTCGTCGCGGTCTTTGTCAGTGACGGGGAAGCGCGAGTGCGCGGTGGCGATGACGAAGGGCAGGAATGTTTCGGGCGGGTCATTGATGTCGACCACATCCATTTGCGCGCGCGGAATCATGATGTCGCGCACTTGGGATTCGGAGACTTGCAGCACGCCTTCAATCATGGCGAGTGCATCGGCATCCAGCAGATTCCGCTCGTAAGCGGAGTGTAATAATTCAACGAGTTGTTCTCGATCTTCCGGTTCGCGCATCAACAGCGCGCCGAGCCGCTCGAGCCAACTCGGCTTGGTACTCGCATCATCCATATACAACGGGTCCGCCTCCCTGGGGTAATAAATAACGAATAATCGGGTTATTCGTTATGCATCACCTAATAGGGATCAGGGTAACCGAGCTTGATGACGATTTCGGTCTCACGCGCCTCCATCGCTTGCGCCTCGACATCAATTTCGTGATCAAAGCCCTGTAAATGCAGGGTGCCGTGCACGATCAGATGCGCATAATGCGCGTCAATCGTTTTGCCTTGGTCTTGCGCCTCGCGCTTGACCACCGGCGCGCAAATCACTAAATCGCCCTGTACCGGTGTGCTGGAATAAATAAAGCTTAGCACATTGGTTGCGTAATCCTTGCCGCGATAGTCACGGTTGAGGCTGCGACCTTCTTCCTCGTCCACGAAACGCACGGTGATCTCCGCATCAACCGCCAGCGCGGCTTTGGCCCATTTACGCACTTGCGCGCGGGTGGGCAAGCCCGCCGCCTCGGCCGCGTATTGCACCGCGAGGGAAAGTTTGGGCACGGCGCGGGCGAGGCATGCCTCGCCCCTACTGGGCTTTGTTTTTTTCGTAGCGTTCGTAGGCATGAACAATGTGCTGCACTAAGGGATGACGCACCACATCCTCGGCCAGGAAGTGGGTGAAGCCAATGCCTTTTACGTCCTTTAGCACCTCTTGCGTTTGCACCAAGCCACTCGTTTGGCCGCGCCCCAGATCGATTTGGGTGACATCGCCCGTGATCACCGCCTTGGTGCCGAAGCCGATGCGGGTGAGGAACATTTTCATTTGCTCCGGCGTAGTGTTCTGCGCTTCATCCAAAATAATAAACGCGTGATTCAGCGTACGGCCGCGCATATAAGCCAGCGGCGCAATTTCGATGGCGTTGCGCTCGAACAATTTAGTGACTTTATCGAAACCCATCAAGTCATACAACGCGTCATACAATGGACGTAAATAGGGATCTATTTTTTGTGCCAGATCACCAGGCAGGAAGCCTAAACGCTCGCCCGCCTCGACCGCCGGCCGCACCAGCACGATGCGCTTCACCAAATCGCGCTCCAACGCATCCACCGCGCTCGCCACGGCGAGATAGGTCTTGCCGGTACCGGCGGGACCGATGCCGAAGGTGATGTCGAATTCCTGAATTTGGCGCAAATAAAGATTCTGGCGCGCGGTGCGCGCATGCAAGTCGCTCTTGCGCGTCATCAGCACCGGCATCATATCGACGGTGCGCTCACTACCCACAGCAGGCGTATGCGCAATCTCCACCAAGCCGAGTTGCACCTCTTCCACGCTCAAGGCGCGCTGGGAACGCTCATAAAATTGCTTCAGCAATTCGGATGCATGCCGGGCAGACGTAACCGCACCCTCCACTCGAAAATGCTCGCCCCGGCGCGCGATTTTTACCCCGAGCGCGGTTTCGATTTGACGCAGGTTCTCATCCAATACCCCGCATAGATTGGCGAGGCGTTTGTTGTCGACGGGGGTGAAGGAAATGTCCATGTATTCTCAAGAAACCACTGCTTCGCCGCGCAAACTACGCGCCGAAGCTTCGGTGATTTTCACATCGGTATAGTGATGAATCAAACGTGGATGGCCGGCAAAACTCACCACGCGATTGTTGTCGGTGCGGCCAATCAGGCGACTGCCGTCTTTGCTTGACACGTTTTCTACTAACACGCGCTGCACGCTGCCGAGCATGGCTTGGCTTATCGCCAGCGCCTGCGCTTCGATGCGCTGTTGCAAGCGGGTGAGGCGATCGGCTTTTACTGCCTGCGGCGTGTCATCTTGCAAGGACGCGGCAGGCGTGCCGGGGCGAGCGCTGTAAATAAAACTGAAGCTGGCGTCGAAACCGATTTCGTCGATTAATTTCATGGTCGCTTCGAAATCGGCTTCGGTCTCACCGGGGAAGCCGACGATAAAATCCGAGGACAACACCATGTCGGGGCGCACTGCGCGCAGTCGGCGCACTTTCGCTTTGTATTCGAGCGCGGTATAGCCACGCTTCATCGCCATCAAAATACGGTCAGAACCCGATTGCACCGGTAAGTGCAAATGCGATACCAGCTTGGGAATGCGCGCATAGGCCTCGATCAATCGATCGGAAAACTCCAGCGGATGCGAGGTGCTATAGCGGATGCGCTCGATGCCGGGAACCGCCGCCACATACTCCAGCAGCAACGCTAAGTCGGCGCCCTCCCCCTCATGCATCTCGCCGCGATAGGCATTCACGTTTTGACCGAGCAAGGTAATTTCTTTCACGCCCCGTTCGGTAAGCTGCGCCACTTCCGCCAGCACGTCGTCAAACGGACGCGATACTTCTTCGCCGCGCGTATAGGGCACGACGCAAAAGCTGCAATATTTGCTGCACCCTTCCATGATCGATACGCAAGCGCTCGCGCCTGTCACCTGGGCCGGCGGCAGGTGGTCGAATTTTTCGATCTCGGGAAAAGTGATATCCACTTGCGATTGGCCGGTACGGCGCCGCGCATCGAGTAGCTCGGGTAAGCGGTGCAAGGTCTGTGGGCCGAATACGACGTCTACGTATTTCGCACGCTTCACAATAGCGGCACCTTCTTGGCTGGCGACGCAGCCGCCCACGCCGATCATCAAATCGGGATTGCTTTGCTTGAGATGTTTCCACCGACCGAGCGCATGAAACACTTTCTCCTGCGCCCGCTCGCGCACCGAACAAGTATTGAACAAAATAAGGTCGGCCTCTTCGGCTTTTTCCGTGCGCTCGAAGCCTTGCGTCGCATGCAGCACATCCGCCATTTTGTCCGAGTCGTACTCGTTCATCTGGCAGCCAAAGGTCTGGATGAAGAGTTTTTTGGCCACAGGGGGGTTAATAAACTACTGGGAAAGACGCGCGATTTCTTCCGGCGTCAGAATCCACAACTTGATCACATTGCCCTGCTGATCAAGCTTGAACAATACCTTGCCGGTTTTCGGCGCGGCATTGGGGAGCACAATGCGGTTGAACGTGTCGTATATCCGCCCGCCCGGCGCCAGCCGATAGGTTCGATCATCGATGCGCACATAGGGATATTCCACGCCGCGCAACTCCGCAGGCTTCACATTGGGGGGGAAATTGCGTTCGGCGTGGGCCGGGGCGATCAGTAAAAAAAACACCGCCAGCAAAGGGAACAGGTAGTTCTTCAGCGTCCGCATGAGACCTCCCGAGGCAAAATCGGCCGCGCAAAGCGGCCAAACTTAATAAAATCCTGGTGGTGATAGGTGGACTTGAACCACCGACCCCAGCATTATGAGTGCTGTGCTCTAACCAACTGAGCTATATCACCAAGGGGCTGGATCATAGCCGAAAGCGCACCCGTGCGTCAATGGCGACAGCACAAAAAGTCAATGAAAAGAATTGCTTGGCGAGATTAATATGTAACTTGCGAAGCAAGCCTAAGCCCCTCTCTCCCGCTTGCGGGGGAGAGCTAGGAGAGGGGGAAACGGTCATGGCGAGCTTTATACTCGGGGCGGCCACTGCCATGACCGTTAAGGCGTCGCCAAATTGGCCAAGCTATTGAGCCGGTTCAGTAGGCTGCTTTGCGAAGACTGTGCGGCTTCGCCTTGCAACAGTAGGCCGTTCAGGGTTTGGTCGGTTTTATCCACGGATCGCACCAGCCCACTCAATTGACCGTACTGGTTATCGAAGCCATTGGCTTGCAGGCTGATCCCAGAAGCCGATCCGGATTGGCGTGCTTGCTCACTGCGCGCAGCATCGCTTAAGCGCGACACCTCGCGACCGGCCACTTTCAATAGATCATGCGCCACTGCGGCAAATAGATCGGCGAAACCCGCGCCGTCGTTGGTGAACACTTTCGTGACCGCATCGCGATCCGCGCCCAGAGCGGTTTGGAATGCGGACGTATCGAGCTGCAAATTTCCCGCCGCATCGGATTGAATACCGATCCCGCTCAAGCCGCCGAAAACGCCGGCGTTGCGGTTGGCTGCTTCCAGCGCTTCGTTCAGTTGGGTTTTGAGATTGCGTACCACCGGCGGAAACGATACCTCTCCCGCGCTAGGCTGCTTGAGTTGTGCCTGCAGTTCATTGAAGGCGGAAATGAAATTGCCTACTTTCTGCGCAATGACATTTTCCGGATTATCGCCCACCGCTAATTGTGCGTTGCCCACACTTCTCAGCTTAAGCGTCACACCCTCAACTGCATTCGTCACGGTATTCGAGCTCGCCGCTACCGTGACGCTATTGACCTTGAGCTGCGCATCCTGCGCCGCGACCGTGCGCGTCACCGCTTGCGTGGTATTTTCTGGCGTGTAAGTAAGATACTTCTCCAGCACCTCATCGCCGGAAGCGCTCAGCGTAAAACCATTCTCCACCCCACTATCTTCGGCAGAAAATTGCAGTTGATAGCTATTGCCATCGAAAGTGACAGCTGCGATCACGCCCACATCCGCCGCATTGACCGCAGCGGCAATGCCATTCAGGGTGTTATTACGCGTATCGATCGTGACTTTTTCCGCTACACGCGCGTCGTCGGCAGTAAATTTCGTGCCGCTACTCACGCCGAATTGGACGCTGAGCGTGGTCTTCTCGCCGCTGCCGAGCAAGTTATTGGGACTGACCTGGGATGAGGTGACAAGCGTTTGCGCGTTTGCAAGCTGCAACACTTCAACATCGAAGGAACCACTCACCTTATTGTTGGTGAGATTTGCACTCACCACCGAAGGATTACTCGATGCCGCGACATAGAAGCCAAATGCAGTCGGGCCGCTCAGGTCGGATGCGGCCGATTGCAGCCGATCTAAGGCAGCACGAATCTGTCCATAGGCTGAGATCTGGGTGGTATAGCTCGACTGCCGCAGTTCGACACGGCCCGTTTCCTGGCCATTGGCCGAGGACGCCGGTTTACCCGTATTCGAATACTGAATCAGTTCACTAGATTGTATGGCGGATATCGCCATCGCCTACTCCTTCATAGAAAATCCAAGCTATCTACAAGGAGCCGACGTGGCAGAAGGCAGAAGCGCAGCGGGCGAACCCCCTCGCGCAAACATGAACCACTGCGTTCTCTGGTAATCCCGCTATCGTAGGCAATGCCCTTAGACCGGAAATTTTGTGCCCTTAGCCTTTCGACTAAGTTTACCCTTGCAGATCACGACTTCAGTCTAGGCTGCGTATCCTCGAAGTCAATACTAAGACCTCACGCCAAACGTAGGCATATCCAGGGGATAGCTACGGCTTAGCAATACCTCAACCCTTATACGTTGAACAAAAAATTCAGTACGTCACCATCCTTGACGGCGTATTCCTTGCCTTCAGATCGCATCTTGCCCGCTTCCTTCGCACCCTGCTCACCGTTACCCGCGATAAAGTCGTCGAAGGCAATGGTCTGCGCGCGAATGAAGCCGCGTTCAAAATCGGTGTGAATGACGCCTGCGGCTTGCGGCGCGGTGTCGCCTTTATGGATGGTCCAGGCACGGACTTCTTTGACACCGGCGGTGAAATACGTCTGCAAGCCCAATAGGTCATAGGCAGCGCGGATCAGGCGATTCAAGCCCGGCTCTTCCATGCCCATGTCCGCTAGAAAGAAGGCGATGTCTTCATCGGATAAATTGGCGATCTCGGCTTCCATTTGCGCGCTGATCGCCACGACCGGCGCGTATTCGGCTTGTGCGTATTCTTGTACACGCGTGAGAAAAGGATTGTTCTCGAAGCCGTGTTCGTCCACGTTCGCCACATACATCGTTGGCTTGAGGGTAAGCAGACACAGCGGCTTCAATAGCGCTAACTGTTCTTCATCCAATTTCAGCCCGCGCACTGGCTTGGCTTGATTCAGTTGTGCCAGCACCGGCTCCAGCACCGCCACCATTTTTGCCGCATCTTTATCGCCAGAGCGCGCCGTTTTTTGAAACCGATGCAGTGCTTTTTCTACACTGGAAAGATCGGCCAAGGCCAACTCAGTGTTGATGGTTTCGATATCGGAAATCGGATCGATCTTGCCCGCCACATGCACGATATCGTCGTTCTCGAAACAGCGCACTACATGCGCGATGGCATCGGTCTCACGGATATTGGCCAGAAATTGATTGCCCAGCCCTTCGCCTTTGGAGGCGCCTGCTACCAGGCCGGCGATATCCACGAACTCCATCACCGCTGGCTGGGTTTTTTGCGGCTTCACAATGGCTACCAATTGCGCCAGCCGTGGGTCGGGCACTTCGACGATGCCGACGTTGGGCTCGATGGTGCAGAAGGGATAGTTTTCCGCCGCGATGCCCGCCTTGGTGATGGCGTTAAATAGCGTGGATTTACCCACATTGGGCAGGCCGACGATGCCGCATTGAAGACTCATGATGTTCTCTTATAGTTTAGGTTTGGTATGCAAGCGGTGCATCGCGCCCGCCATGTCGCCCGCCGCCAGTAAAGGCAGGATGCAGAGGCTTTCATCCAACGCTGTGCGAATCAATTCTTCTTCTGGCTGGCTCGGCCGATGCAACACAAAATCGGCGACCGCATCTTTGTCGCCGGGATGGCCGATGCCGATGCGCAGCCGCCAGAAATCCGGGCCCGAGTGCGCGATGATGTGTTTCAAGCCGTTGTGGCCGCCCGCGCCGCCGCCACGCTTCAAGCGCGCACTACCCGGTGGCAGATCCAGCTCATCGTGCACCACCAATATTTCTTCCGGCGTGATCTTGTAAAAATTCGCCAGCGCACCCACCGCTTGGCCGCTGAGGTTCATGTAAGTTTGCGGCTCGATCAACCAGACTTCTTGTCCCTGCAAATTCACGCGCGCTGCCATGCCATGAAACCGACTCTCGGCGCGCAAGCTCGCCCCCGCCTTGCGCGCGATTTCGTCAACAAACCAAAAGCCCACGTTGTGGCGGTTGTCGGCGTATTCGCGGCCCGGATTACCGAGGCCAGCAATGAGGCGAATGGGGGTCATGTGAAAAATTGAAAATCCAAATTGTAACCAGCGCGTAGCCTACCCTACGGGGTGCAAATGAAAAAGCCCGTCCCAGATTGTCTAGGACGGGCTTTCTCTAGACTACGACGCCGAATCAGGAAGCCTTCGGCGCAGCGGCTGGGGCAGCGGCAGCAGCGGCAGGGGCCGCCGCAGTTGCAGTCGCTTCTTCCTCGGCCACGCCGCGCGGTATGACGCACGCCGCGATGGCTTGGTCGGTGCCGTGGGTCAGGCTCACGAACTCTACGCCCTTTGGCAGGGTCACCTCGGACAGGTGCATCGAATGGCCTGCGGTCATTTCGGACAAATCGACCTCGATGAACTCGGGCAAGTCTTTCGGCAAGCACGACACTTCGACTTCGTTCAAGATGTGCGTCACGTTGCCGCCACCCAGCTTCACGCCAGGGGACAATTCGGCATTTTTAAAATGCAGCGGCACTTTCATGTGAATCTTTTGGTTCGGATTCACGCGCTGAAAGTCGATGTGCAGAATTAATTTCTTCCACGGATGGAATTGCACATCGCGCAACAGCACTTGTTCCTTGGCGCCATCCAGATTCAGCGAAAGGATCGAAGCATGAAACGCTTCCTTGCGCAGTTGTTGCACGATGCTGTTGTGATCGAGTTCGATGTTCGCGGCGGGCTTGTCCGCGCCATACACGATGGCCGGTACTTTGCCCGCAAGACGCAGACGGCGGCTCGCACCCGTTCCCTGCAAATTGCGCGTATTGGCATTCACTTCAAATGACATGGTGACACTCCTAATAATGAGCTTGTCCGCGACCAGGCAAGCTCGGGTAAATGCCGGGGCAGCACCCCGACACGAAAAACTATTCGGTAAACAGCGAGGACACCGAATCCTCGTTACTGATGCGCTGCATGGTTTCGGCCAGCAACTCGGCGACCGACAACTGACGAATGCGGCCGCAAAGTTTTGCCTCATCGCGCAGCGGAATGGTGTCCGTCACCACCAACTCATCCAAGTGCGAGTTGCTGATGCGTTCAATGGCCGGGCCGGATAATACCGGATGGGTACAGTACGCGACCACGCGCGCTGCGCCATTATCTTTCAAGGCTTGCGCCGCTTCGCACAGGGTGTTGGCGGTATCCACCATATCGTCCATCAGCACGCAGGTGCGGCCATCCACTTCACCGATAATGTTCATCACCTTCGCCACATTGGGCTTGGGGCGGCGTTTATCGATAATGGCCAGCTCCGCTTCCATACGCTTGGCCAAGGCCCGCGCCCGCACCACGCCGCCCACATCGGGCGACACGACGATTAAGTTTTGATAATTCTGTTTCCACACATCGCCCAGCAAAATCGGCGAGGCATACACATTGTCCACCGGAATATCAAAAAACCCCTGGATCTGATCCGAGTGCAAGTCCATGGTCAGCACGCGATCTACCCCAGCGGTGGTCAGCATATTCGCCACCACCTTGGCGGTGATCGCCACCCGCGCCGAACGCGGCCGGCGGTCTTGGCGCGCATAACCCAAATAAGGGATCGCAGCGGTGATGCGTCCGGCGGAAGCGCGCTTCAACGCATCCACCATCACCATCACTTCCATCAAATTATCGTTGGTCGGCGTGCAGGTGGATTGGAGCACGAACACGTCGCGGCCGCGCACGTTCTCCATTATCTCCACCATCACTTCGCCGTCGCTAAAGCGTGCGACTTTGGCCTTGCCCAACGGCAGGTTGAGCTTACGTGCAACGTCCTCGGCCAACTTGGGGTTGGCGTTGCCGGTGAAGATCATCATGCCGCTGTGAGCCACGTCAGCCTCTTTCCGCAAAAACAAAAAAGCGTGTAAGGGTTACACGCTTTAGTCTCTATGTCTGGCTGGGGAGGTAGGGATCGAACCTACGAATGCCGGAATCAAAATCCGGTGCCTTACCACTTGGCGACTCCCCAATATCGCTACTACAAATCGTGCAAGGGATGCCGATCGAGCCCCCGTGCCACAAAACCCTCAATTTCTACTGGTTTCCCCGCCAGGACGTCGCGCGCTTCGCGCTCCGTATTAAACGCGGCAAACACACACGCGCCAGAGCCGGTCATTAGAGCATCGCCATACTGTTTCAGCCATTTTAGGTGTTGCGCGACAGCGGGGTATCGCGCGCTCACCACCGGCTCCAAATCATTATGAAACTGCCCGGCTAACTGCCCGCCTGAAAAGGCCGACATTGTGACGGGAAGCGTGTTTCGTGTCAATTCAGGCGCGGCGAAAACCTCGGCGGTTTGGACACTTAGCGGCGGCACCAGCACCACGTACCAGGCGGGCGGCAAGGCGATCGGCACCAGCTTTTCACCCACCCCCTCGGCCCAGGCATTCTCTCCCAACACGAATACCGGTACATCAGCGCCTAGCTGCAAGCCTAATTCCATCAAGGCCGAACGCGACAGGCCTGTTCCCCAGAGTTGATTCAGGGCCAGCAAGGTTGTTGCCGCGTCGGAGCTGCCGCCGCCCAAGCCGCCGCCCAGGGGTAAGCGCTTTTCGAGTGCAATATCAACCCCTTGGCTCGTGCCGCTAGCGGTTTGCAACAGGTGTGCGGCGCGGTAGCACAGGTCTTTTTCCGGCGGCACGCCCGGCAGGGGGTGGGTTAAAACGATTTGGCCGTCCGCGCGCGACGATACGCTTACCGTGTCGCCGTAATCGATGAAGCGGAATACGGTTTGCAGCAGGTGATAACCATCACTGCGCTGTCCTGTGACATGCAGAAACAGATTCAACTTGGCTGGGGCGGGAAAGGCTTGGGGGTTCATGGCGCGGGCACCTGCCATTCATCGACGATCAAGCGCAGCTTCACTTCTGCGTTTTCCATAAACACTTTGCCGGGCAATTGCAGCGCGCCCACGGAGCGATAGGCGAGATAGTCGATCTGCCAGCCTTGCTCGCTGAGTTGATCCAGCGTGCCTTCCGGGTTGTGGCGCAGTTGCGCCGCCGGCCCAATCGGCTGAGCCTGCACCCAATGCGGCAAACCCGACAGCGGCAAGACGAAACCCAGGGTAGATTGGGTGAGCGATTCCGCATCCTGTGCCCGTACGATCGCTTGATCCGGCGTCTCCAAGCTCACGCCCGTCGCATTTTTGATAATGCGCGCCACGCCTTGGCCGAGCGGAGTCAAGATCACGAATTCGTCTTCTTCATTTGCATGCCGCCAACTGAGATTGCCGGAAAAGCCTTCAGCACCATGCCGCACCGATATGCGCCCGGCGATTTGGAACGAGGTGAGCAAGGGTTGCGCCAAAGGAGGAACGACGGACGCTGGCTCCAATGTGGCGCAGCCGGCGAGCAAGGCCAAGGCAGCGCACAGGAAACGGCTCATTACTTAGTTTTGAATTTATGCACGGTGCCGGTCAACGCTTCATGGCCGGGGTTGTCTTTGAGCGCGCTGTCCCACACTTTTTGCGCTTCGTCTTTTTGGCCGGCGGCCCACAGCACCTCGCCCAAATGCGCGGCGATTTCCGGGTCGGCGCGCACGCTGAGCGCTTGGCGCAGGGTGTTGATGGCTTGCGTATAGTCTTTCATCCGGTATTGCAGCCAGCCCATGCTATCCAAAATAAAAGGATCGTCTGGGGCTAACTTCACTGCTTGCTCCAGAAGCTGCTTGGCTTCCTCATAGCGCGTGGTGCGATCGGCCAGGGTGTAGCCGAGCGCGTTGTAGGCATGCGCATGATCGGGTTTCACTTGAATCAGCTTCTTCAGGCTGGATTCCATCACATCAATCCGATCAATTTTCTCTGCCGCCATCGCGTGGTCGTAAAGCAATTCGGGGTGGTTGGGCAATTTCTCCAAGGCTTTATTCAAGACATCAAACGCCTCTTTGAGCAGCTTCGCGTCGCGCAGCAAGCTGGATTCGGCCGCAGCCACTTGCGCGCGCTGTTGGTTGGTGGTGACAGCAATCTGTTGCAGGTATTTGCGCGCTTCGGGCAAATCGCCTTGCCGCGCCATCACGCCAGCGATGCGCACTTTGGCCGCAAAGGCCTGGCTACCAGTCACCGCTTCATACCAGCGCTTGGCATCGTCCCAGCGCTTGCGCTCCTCACTCAGTTGGCCGAGATAGAAACGCACCGCGTCGTCGTCCTTCACCCCCGCTGCCAAGGCTTGGCCCAGGTAAGTCTCTGCCGCGTCGTACTCGCGCAGCTGCATGGAAATCAAGCCAATTGCCAGCGGCACTTCCGGGTTATTGGGAAAATCGGCCGCCAGGCGTTTGAATTCCTCGCGCGCTGGTCCGAATTGCTTTTCCTGCACCAAGAGACGCGCATAGGACAGGCGCATTTCGCGCGACTGGGGAAATTCGCGCAAATACGCTGTGTAATACTCGATCGCGGTAGCAGTGGAAATGCTGTGCAGCACCTGCGCTTTGAACAGCGCAGCGCCCTCCCAATTCGGCCGCAGCGCAAGCCCATCAGTACTGGCCTTGACCGCCAGATCCTTTTCACCCGCGCTCCAAGCGGCGCGCGCCACGGCGAAATGCGCCTCGGGCAATTGCGGGTAATCGCGCGCCAAATCCTGCACCAAATTTAATGTGGCGACCTTATTCGAATGCCGCGCCAGCAGATTGTTGAGGTGCAAGAAGCCGTAGCCGAGATTGGCTTCCTCGGCCGCGAGGATTTTTTCCAAATGCGGCCGCGCCTCCTTGAGCTTGCCCTGGGTCACCAGCACGCCGGCCAGGGTCTGGCGCGCACCGATCGACTCCGGCTCCAATACCAGCCAGCGCTCCGCAGCGAGCAGCGACTCATCCGCCAAGCGGGCATTGAGGGCGAGTTGGGTGGCGCGTTCGGCGATACGGTAATCCTGAGTCTGCTGCATCAAATCGAGGTAGGCGCGCACGGCCAGCTGCGCATCGCCGCGTTGCATGGCGATCTCCGCCAGCAAAATCTCATACAGCACTTGATCGGTCAGCGCTTGCTTCGGCGGCTCAGGACGCTTGGTTTCGCGCGCGATCGTTGGGCGCGGGTCCGGGGCCGGCTGTTTAGTTTCCGGCACCCCGGCGCAAGCGCCGAGCAAACTCGTCGCGCACAGCGCCGCTAAAACTTTGTACTGCATTGCATGAGACATGAACATAACCCGGTCAATTAACGCCGCCCGCAAGCGACTACATCGAGTCAGCATAATCAGGTATATTCGCGTTGTCTAGCGCACCTTCCGCGCCAAAAAAATCGAATGACCGAATCAGCCGACATTACCCTCTCCACGCACCGCTTGACCCGCCGCTATGGCAATGCCCTCGCCGTGGCCGACCTCGATTTAGAATTGAAACGCGGCGAAGTGCTGGGCCTGCTCGGCCCCAACGGCGCCGGCAAAACCACCACCATGCAGATGCTGACCGGGAATCTGGCGCCCAGTTCCGGCAGCGTAAGCATCTGCGGCATCGATTTACTGGAAAAACCCCGGCTAGCCAAGGCCAAAATCGGCTATCTGCCGGAAACCCCGCCCTTGTATCGCGAGTTGACGGTGGATGAATTTCTGACTTTCTGTGGCCGCTTGCACCGCGTGCCGCGCGGCGAATTGTCACAAGCAGTAAAGCAAACCAAGGCGCGCTGCGGCCTGGATGATATGGGGCGGCGCCTGATTGCGCATCTTTCTAAAGGCTATCAACAGCGCGTCGGCATCGCCCAAGCGATTTTGCATCAACCGGACGTGGTGATTTTGGACGAACCGACCGTGGGCCTGGACCCGAATCAAATCCGCGAGATTCGCGCCTTGATTCGCGAGTTGGGCGGCAGCCACAGCGTGATTCTTTCCACCCACATCCTGCCGGAAGTGGAAGCAATCTGCGACCGGGTGCAGATTATGCATCGCGGCAAAATCGTGTTCGCGGACAGCATCGACGGCCTGCGCCGCTCGCGCCAAACGGAGAACCTGGTGGTGGGCTTTATGCGCCCGCCCACGCTCGAAGCGCTTAAAGCCATCACCGGCGTGAAAGATGCCCAAGCCATGGAAAATAATTTAATCAGAGTGCTTTGCCATCAAGACGTCCACCCGGCGGAAGCGATCACCCGCTCGGCGGCGGAAAATAATTGGGGGCTGACCCAGCTTTCCCCCGAGCACACGAGCTTGGAAGACGTGTTCGCGCAATTAACCCGGCAAGAGGTGGCGGCATGATCGGCGTCATCGCCTGGAAGGAATTCCGCTCGCTGTTCGCCTCGCCCTTAGCCTGGATTATTCTGGCGATCATGCAAGTGATTCTGGCCTGGGTGTTTCTGTACCAATTGAGCGGCTATATGGAAAACCTGCCGCGCATCCAACAACTCGCCAATCCGCCCGGCATCACCGAGATCGTGTCTTCCGCCGTATTCGGCTTTGCTGCGATTTTGCTTTTGATGGCGGTTCCGCTCTTGACCATGCGCCTGTTCAGCGAAGAGCGCCGTAATCAAACGCTGACGCTGCTGCTCTCCGCCCCTATCTCCAACCTGGAAATCGTGCTCGGCAAATTCGCGGGGCTGATGCTGTTTCTCGCCTTGGCACTCGGTTTGGTGCTGTTGATGTCCGCTTCGCTCGCCCTGGGCGGGCCCATTGATTGGGGCCTGATTGGCGCGAATAGCCTGGGCCTGCTGCTCTTGCTCAGCGCGTTCGCAGCGCTGGGGCTGTTCATCTCCAGCCTCACCCAGCACGCAGTGATCGCCGCCTTTGCCAGCTTCGGCGCGCTGCTGCTGCTGTGGATTTTGAACGGCATGACCCAAGACCCCAACCATCCGCTGGTGTATGTGTCTTTGATGAAACATTTTGAAGGCTTCAATCGCGGCCTGATCGGCACGGCGGATGTGGCTTACCTACTATTATTCGCAGCGACGTTCCTGATTTTAACCATGCGTCAGTTGGATGCGAAACGCTTGCAAGGTTAACCATGGAACTCAACCGCAAAGTTAAATTTCAGCTTCAGTTTCATCATTGGGTATTCGTGCTGTTGCTGTTACTGCTCGCCGGATTGCTCGGCGCGGCGTCACGCATTTATCACAAGAGTTGGGATGTCACTTTCAACGCCCGCAACAGTCTGAGTGCGGGCAGCATCGAGTTGCTCGGTAAACTGAAACAGCCGATCTCCGTCACCGTGTATGCCGCAGCAAATGGCGAAACCGGCAAAGCAGCCACCGATTTCCTCACGCCCTACCAGCGCAGCAAACCCAACATCAAACTCAGCTTCATCGACCCCAGTGAGCAGCCGATGCTGGCGCGCCAAGCCGGGGTTCAGCGCGAAGGCGAGATGATCGTGCAAGTCGGCAAGCGCAGCGAGCATTTAGCCAGTTACAACGAATCCGCCTTCACCAATCTGCTGATGCGCTTGGCACGCGACAAAGAACGGCTGGTGCTGTATCTCGACGGCCACGGCGAACGCAAGCTCGATGGCCAGGCCAATCACGATTTGGGTGATTTCGGCGTACAACTCGCGAGCCGCGGTTTTAAGAGCGCGCCCTTGAATCTGTCACTGGCGCAGGAAGTGCCGCACAACGCTTCGGTGCTGGTGATCGCCGGCCCGCGCGTGGACTTGCTGCCGGCGGAAGTGGATAAGCTAAAACAATATGTGCAGCGCGGCGGCAATTTATTATGGCTGGCGGATCAAGAGCCGCTGCATGGCTTACAGCCCTTGGTGGAACAATTCGGCATCGCGCTCACGCCCGGCACCGTGATCGATCCGCAAGCGCAGGAAATGAAAGTGGCGGCTACCTCCGCCATCGGCGCGGCCTACGGTCGGCACCCGCTATTGGCAAATTTCAACGTCATCACCGTGTTTCCCTTCGCGCGTGAAGTCGTCGCGTTGGAAGGTGAGCGCGGCTGGCGCGCCACGCCACTGATTCAAGTCGCGGCGCGCGGCTGGCTCGAAACCGGCAAGGTGGATAACAGCGTTGCCTTCGACAAAGGAAAAGACAAAGCCGGCCCGATCACCATCGCCGTCGCGCTGGAGCGCAGTGTGGAAAGCCGCGAACAACGCGTAGCGGTGATCGGCAACGGCCACTTCCTCGCCAACCAATACCTCGGCAATGCCGGCAATCTCGATCTCGGCATCAACCTCATCAACTGGCTGGCAGGCGATGAAAACCTGATCGCGATTCAGCCGCGCACCACGCGTGACGCACAAGTGGAACTCTCGCAGAACGCCACGCTATTCATCGTGATCGGCTTCTTGATCGCACTGCCGATTGTCTTCCTAGTCGCGGGTGGCCTGGTTTGGTGGCGCCGCCGCAGGCCATGAGTTCCCGGCTCTGGGTCAACCTGGCGCTCGCGCTTGCGGTAGCGGCTTTGGCATGGTTGGTTTTTTTTAAACCCGAGCCGATCGACTCTTCGAAACACAAACTCTCCACTCTCGCCCCTGCCAGTATCAATGAAATCACCATCGCCCCGGCACAGCGGCCGCATGTGGTGCTGACCAAACGCGCGGGCAACTGGTTTGTCACTGCACCTTTCGCCGCGCGTGCCGATGCGGTGCGAATGGATAGCCTGCTGGGGCTGCTTTCCGCAGAGAGCGGACAACGCTTCGCAGCGCAAGATTTAGCGCGTTTCGAGCTTGATCATCCGCTCGCTAGCGTCAAAATTGGGTCGCAGGAATTCAGCTTCGGCGGCGTGCATCCGCTCAGCAACCAACTGTATGTGCT
>JBBTCZ010000035.1:0-14956 GCA_038042985.1 Pseudomonadota bacterium | reverse complement strand
CGCAGGAATTCAGCTTCGGCGGCGTGCATCCGCTCAGCAACCAACTGTATGTGCTGACCCAAGGTGCGGTGTATTTGATCTCACCGGTGTACTTCGTCGATGTCGCCAAGCAGCCAACGGACTATGCGGCCAAACAACTGCTCGACGCGGGCGAGAATCCGGTCGCCTTTGAGTTCGCGACATTCAAGCTCACCCGCACTGACGGCAAGTGGCACAAAGAACCAGTGGACGCTGCGCCCAGCCAAGACGACGCCAATAAATTCGCCGACGAATGGCGGCATGCACAAGCTCTCGCCGTCAGCCAGCCGCACGCCTTCAAAGCCACGGAGCACATCACCCTGCGCTTCGCCTCGGGCAAGACGCTGAAGCTGCAAGCCGCGCAGCAGGAACAGGAATGGGTCGTGCTGCGCGAGGATGAAAAACTCGCATATCACTTCACACTGGATGCAGCGCGGCGCTTGCGTGATCTCGTCAAACAGAAACCGTAGCAAAGGGCACCCAATGCCTGAACTCCCCGAAGTAGAAACCACGCGCCGTGGCTTGGCGCCCCACCTGGAAGGCCAACTGATCCAGGCGGTTGTGATTCGCCATCCCATGCTGCGCTGGCCCGTGCCGCAGCAATTGACGAGCTTGCTGCCGGGCAAGCGCATTCGGCAGATTCTGCGTCGTGGAAAATACTTGTTGTTCGATACCGAAGCCGGTTGGCTGATCGTGCATTTGGGCATGTCGGGCAGCCTGCGCGTGGTACCGGCCGCGACGCCACCCGATAAGCATGATCACTTCGATCTGGTGTTGCGTAGCGGGCACGCCATGCGCTTGCGCGACCCGCGCCGTTTCGGGGCGGTGCTGTGGGCGGGCGAGGACGTGATGCAGCACAAGCTGCTTGCGGTCTTGGGCATGGAGCCGTTGACCGAAGACTTCAGCGCCGACAAACTTTATCAAGCCATGCACGGCCGTTCTGCTGCGATCAAATTGGTATTGATGGACAGCCATCTGGTGGTCGGCGTGGGCAATATCTACGCCAATGAAGCGCTGTTCTATGCCGGTATTAACCCCAAAACCCAGGCCAAACGCTTGAGCCTGGCGCGACTGCAACGTTTGGTGGTGGCGGTGAATGACACCTTAGCGCGTGCCATCCGTGCCGGGGGTTCAAGCCTGCGCGATTTTGTAAAAACCGATGGGGAACCGGGTTATTTCCAACAGGAATATGCGGTGTATGACCGCACCGATGCGCCATGCCCCCGCTGCGGGCTGCCCATCAAGCTAATTCGCCAAGCACAGCGCTCGACCTTCTACTGCGCCGCTTGTCAGCGATAACCGGCATTTCTATGAATTCGGCATAAACTGGATCAAGTAGCACCTTGTCCTGCTGCGCAATATGCGCTTTAAGATTTTGCTGTAACGCTATTGTTTTTACTAATTATTGTGCTAGATTACTTGGCAAGCGCTGGGCCCGTCCGGCACCCAATCCTAAGCGGAGAGATCATGATTCAAGACAACCTGGTCGCACACTTCGAAGCGTATAGCGCCTGGCGCGGACAATTGCTCGACACTGTGAGCGGCCTGCGCCACTGGCTGCACGAGCAAGAACTCAACGACGCGCAAACCGATCTGCGCATTCAACACATTCTCGACCGCTTGCACGACGACAAGCTCAATGTCGCCTTCGTCGCCGAATTTTCGCGCGGCAAATCGGAACTGATCAACGCGATCTTCTTCGCGGGTTACAAACAGCGCCTGCTGCCGTCGAGCGCGGGCCGCACCACCATGTGCCCAACCGAACTCTTATACGAAGCAGGTCGTGACCCGTGCATCATGCTGCTGCCGATCGAGACCCGCGGCACCGACACCAGCACCACCGAATACAAGCGCTACACCGACGAATGGGTTATTTCTCCGCTCGATATAAATTCCGGCGACGCGATGACCAACGCCCTGTTGCAGGTGTCGGAAACCAAGCGCGTGCCGGTGGCGGAAGCTGAACGCTACGGCTTGTATCACGCCAACGATCAGGACAACATCTTGACCGTGCACGATGATGGCACGGTGGATATTCCAGCCTGGCGCCACGCGATTATCAACTTCCCACACCCGCTGCTGGAAAAAGGCCTGGTGATTCTCGATACGCCGGGCTTGAACGCGATCGGCACTGAGCCGGAGTTGACGCTCAACCTGCTGCCGAACGCGCATGCGATTCTCTTCATCCTCGCCGCCGATACCGGCGTGACCAAGAGCGACATTGAAGTCTGGCGCAACCACATCGGCAATACCCAAGGCCGGCAAAAAGGCCGCATCGTGGTGTTGAACAAAATCGACGGCATGTGGGATGAACTCAAAACCTGGGACGCGATTCAAACCGAGCTCGACAATCAGGTGAGCACGACGGCGCAACTGCTCGCGCTTGATCCTTCGCAGATTTACCCCGTTTCGGCGCAAAAAGGCCTGCTCGCAAAAGTACAGCAAGACGACGCGCTGTTGGATAAAAGCCGTTTGCTGGAATTGGAGCGGGCGCTGTCCGATGAGCTGATTCCCTCCAAGCAAGAAATTGTGCGCGAAAATACCGAAAGCGAGCTGGCGGAAATGTTTGGCGCCACCAGCAACATCCTGCGCGGCCGCCGCTCCAGCATACGCGAGCAGCTCGACGAATTGAAAGGCTTGCGCGGCAAAAACCAAGACGTCATCGAGCACATGATGAACAAGGTGAAGCACGACAAAGAAAACTTCGAGAAAGGCCTGCAACGCTACCAAGCGCTGCGTTCGGTATTCTCTACCCAAACCAACAAGCTTTACAGCTACCTCGGTATGGAATCGTTGAAAGCGGAAGTACGTGACATCCGCGGCCAGATGGAAAAAAGCCGCTTTACCCGGGGTATCCGCGAAGCGATGAATACTTTCTTCAAGGACGTATCCGGCAATATCGGCAAAGCCGCAGGGCAGGTGGATGAGATCAAGCTGATGATGGAAGCCATGTACAAAAAATTCAGCGAGGAGCATGGCTTAAAGCCGGCCACCACCACCCCCTTCTCCACCCTGAAATATCAGAAGGAGCTCGCCAAGCTGGAGAAAGCCTACAACGATCACTTCAACACACTCATGGTGTATGCCAGCGAGCGTTCCGGACTCACCAAGAAATTCTTCGAAACCGTAGCCACACGCGTGGTGCAAGTGTACGAAATCGCCAACCGCGACGTGGACAACTGGTTGAAAGC
Source organism: Pseudomonadota bacterium (assembly GCA_038042985.1). Taxonomy (GTDB): domain Bacteria; phylum Pseudomonadota; class Gammaproteobacteria; order Burkholderiales; family Thiobacteraceae; genus RBG-16-58-11. The sequence goes on along the minus strand of JBBTCZ010000035.1, from coordinate 11,747 downwards.
CATCATGGCGCCGATGGAAACCCAAGTGCGTGAGCATCAGCTTCAACTACGCCGCCGCCTGGAGAGCATCAAGCGTATCCATAAAGCGACCGACACCTTAGAGGACCGCATTACCGAACTGGAACACATGGAAGGCCATATCCTGCGCCAGCTCGACGAGCTCAACAGCCTCAACACGCATCTGCACGAATCGCTGATGCATGACGCCAATCGGGATGTCGCCTTCGCTTAGCATAAAAGCGTTACACGACATGAAAGAGGCGGGGCAACCCGCCTTTTTTTTGCCCTTGGCAATGCACGGAGCGATACGCTACATTGGCATAAGTAAGCCAGCGACATAACCATAATTCACTCAACAAGGGGAGACTCATGCCATCCATACGCTTCATCGCCGCACTCTGCGCCGGTGCAATACTTTCACTCAGCCAAGCCTTCGCCGCCGATCCCAAAGCTGAAATGGACGCGGCGATGCAAGCCGCCAACACCGCCATGCAGAAAGGTCCCGCCGATGTTGCCGTGGCCGGACAAGCTACGTTAAAGCTGCCGGTAAACGTCGGCTTCATTCCCGCCAAGGAATCGCGCCGACTGTTGGAAGCCATGGGCAATCGCACTTCAGATGAAACGCAAGGCCTGATCATCTCGACCGACGGGCAAAACGCTAATTGGTTCATGGTGGTGAGCTACACCGCCGCCGGCTATATCAAGGACGACGACGCGAAAACTTGGAATGCGGACGAGTTGCTCGCCAGCTTGCGCGAAGGCACCGAGGAGGCGAATCAAGAGCGGAAAACGCGCGGTATCCCGGAAATGGAAATCGTCGGTTGGGTAGAGAAACCGCTCTACGACGCCGCCAGCCAACGCCTGGTATGGTCGCTCGCCTCGCACGACAAAGGCCAAGCCAGCGGCGCCGACAACGGCATCAACTACAACACCCTGGTATTGGGACGTGAAGGTTATGTCAGCATGAATCTCGTCACCGGCATGAAAGAGGTTGAAGCCCTTAAACCGGTGGCCAAAAACATGCTCGCCGCGATGGCTTTCGACAGCGGCAAACGCTATGCGGATTTCAATGCCGGCACGGATAAAGTCGCAGAATATGGCCTCGCCGCTTTGGTCGCTGGCGTAGCGGCTAAGAAACTCGGGCTACTCGCTGTTATCGGCATCTTCCTCGCCAAATTCGCCAAGATCATCATCGCAGCCGTTGCAGTGGGTGGCGGTGTTTTGGGCAAAAAGTGGTGGAATCGCAAGAAGGGTGGCGAAACCGCTTAAGGGAATAGATGGCGATGGGCCAGACTGGTTCTCGCCATCTCTTATACTTCCCCAGTAAATTTCTTCAGCATGCGCCTGTCTCGCTTGGTCGGGCGGCCATGTATCTCGGCGGCGGGCTCATGCTCCACCCGCCGTGTTGCGGCTTGGACCTGACGTAGCATTTGGCTTTCCTCGGTTTCTTCGTAAAGCTTGCGCGCCACTTCCGCCGGGCCGCGCCGTGCGCTCAACTCGCGCACAGTGACTTGCCACGCATAGTCTCCGATGTGGATGACTAACGCATCCCCCACATGCAGTTCTTTCGCCGGCTTCACGCGCTGGCCGTTGAGCTTGACCTTGCCGCCCTCCACCGCTTGGGCGGCCAGGCTGCGCGTCTTAAAAAAACGCGCAGCCCACAGCCATTTATCGATACGCAGTTTTTCAGTTAATTCGGATTGGCTCATGAAGCGCGATGGTAGCAAATCCTATTTTTTTCTTCGCGTAACAGGCGCCAACAGAACGCAATTTAAACTTGACTTCCCCAAACACCAGACGGGATAAGGCATGCCGGATGTCACCCCAGGACTACCCTATTTTTAAAGGCTCTTAACGACCGTAATTCGCAAAACAACCCACAGAATAGGCTTTGGCCGAAGGCATAAACGCATTCAATACCCTTTTCACGTCAAAAATTCATAACCAATTGTTTTAATTATGTAATAAATACGTATAAAAATTGACCTAAAGCAAAAATGCGTTGCCATTGCTATGACTTAGCTCGTGTCTAAACACATTGTCCACAGCTTTATCCACAGCATTTGTGGATACTGCCGTTTGTCGGGAAAAATGCTTATTTCATACAAGAGTAGCTGATACGCTGGTATAAATACTTTAACAATCGGCGGGAGCTCGTTAGTTGGAAACGATTTTCTTGGAAAGCTTCGGTGTGACTGGCGACACTAATCTTCACAAAGATGCCGCGCTGAAAGCCCGAACATGAGCTTGCGCCCCGAATTGGAAATGACTTCGATCACCGACACGGGGCAGGCGCGCAGTCAGAACGAAGATTTTGTCGCAGTCGATGCGGTTCACGGCTTGGCGATTTTGGCCGACGGCATGGGCGGGTACAACGCAGGCGAAATCGCCAGCGGCATGACTGTCACTTTGTTGATGCAAGGTTTGAAAGCGCGGTTGCCGGAGTTAGCACCTGAACCAAACGCACTGGAAATGCTGGTGCGCGAACTGGTCGCCACCGTCAACGCCGCCGTGTATGACACCGCGCGCACCCGGCCACAATGTGCAGGCATGGGCACGACGCTGGTGCTGGCCGTGTTCCACGATAATCGCCTGCTGGCGGCGCATATCGGCGATTCGCGCCTGTATCGGCTGCGCAGCGGCCAACTCACGCAATTGACGCGCGACCACTCGCTAGTGCAAGAGCAAATCGACAGCGGCATGCTCTCGCAAGAAGAGGCCAACTGGTCGAGCAATAAAAACCTAGTCACGCGCGCACTTGGCGTGGACCCAGAAGTACCATTGGATGTAAATGTATACGACGCCGTGCCGAATGATATGTACTTGCTGTGCTCAGACGGCCTCACCGACATGGTGACGCTTTCGGATATCCAAGCGGCAATGGAATTAATGGGCGGCAATCTGCCGCTTGCCGCGCACGAGATGGTCAAGCTGGCAAATGAGCAAGGCGGACGCGATAATATTTCGGTGGCACTGGTGAAGGTATGCAAACCGTTCCCCGTGCAGGGTGGATTGTTGCAATCGTTATGGAGCCGAACCTTCGGCTGATTATTAGGAGACGCAAGATGGCTTCTCTCGTACTAAGCCTCGACGGCGAAATGATCCGTGAATTCGAGATCACCAAGCCGCGCTTTACCATCGGCCGCCGGCCCTACAACGATGTGCCGATCGACAACCTCGCCGTGTCCGGCGAGCACGCCGCGATTGTGCAAATCGGCAACGATCTGATATTTGAAGACGGCGGCAGCACCAACGGCACGCTGCTCAACGGCGCATCGGTCGAGAAACAACTACTCAAGGATGGCGACGTAATCGAGATCGGCAAGTATCACTTACGCTTCTTCGCGGGCAAGACCCTCGCCGCACAACCCGATTTTGAAAAAACCATGCTGATCCGCAGCCCCTTCGCCGGCATGAACTTAAAGCTAGACGATACGCCGCCCGCTGCGGAAGGCGCATTGCTGATCGATGCGCCCACCCATCTCGACCCTTTCCCCACCACCTTCTCGCCGGAAATAAAAACCCATCACGCGCCAGAGCCGCTGGTGGCGCAAGCAGTACATGTCGCCACAGAAACGCCTCCACACCCGCTCCACTATGCGCTGAAAGTGCTTAACGGAAAGCAAAGCGGCGCTGAAATTCCCCTCACCAAACCGATCACCTCTCTCGGCAAAAAGAACGTACAGGTAGCCATGATTACCCGCCGCCCGAACGGCTTCTTCCTCAACCATGTGCAAGGCGACAAGTTTCCCATTGTCAACGGCGCCACCCTCAACGAACGGCCCTGCCCGCTGAATCCGGATGATGTGATTGAGTTGGCGGGGGTGCGGATGGAGTTTTTGGCGAAATAGTTACTCACCCAGGGTAGTGATCCCCGCCCTACTTGTGGCAGACTAAGGAACTATGAAGCCATCCCAAGCCATCCAATTAAATCGCGCAGCTTTCCACTTATGGCCAATGAATCGACACGTTTCGAGCGGTGTATGTTGCGTGGCATCAAGGAGCAGCAATGAGTGAAGCAGAGGTTCTAGAGCAAAGACGCCAAGCACGTGCCGCGAAATATCTTGTCGATGAAAGCCTAGTTGCACTTCATCAGAAAGCTGTAATTGCCCTGCTTGACCCGGCTGAAGCTAAACATGTCCGCGAGCAAGCCTTGGAACAAGTCGCGAAGTGGGAGAGAGGCCACCTGTGCAACCCTCGCTACGTACAGGCATGGCGAGGCATTCTGAATCTGCCTGCGGCAGCCATGCGAGCAGCAATCTTGCGAGATGACGCCGAAGGCGTATCCCTGCGCCAAAATTCGCCATTCGGGTTCCTGGTAAGTGGATCCAGGTAATGAATCGTAAGGACATTGACCGCCTACTGGTTGAAGCAAAGCGGATAACAAACCACCCTGACTTCGTGATTATCGGGAGCCTCTCCGTACTTGGGGCAGTTGCAAACCCGCCCGTTTCCATGACCGGCTCCATCGACATTGACCTGTATCCAAAAAACGATCCTGGCAGGGCATCCGAAATCGCCACAGTGCTGGGTTTGGGGAGCGAATTTGAGCGCATCTACGGGTATTATGCAGACGCTGTTTCACCCATGCTGCCTACCTTGCCGGAAGGCTGGGAGCAGCGGCTAATCAAAGTTGAATTCGATTCCGGCGTATCTGCGTGGTTTCTAGAACCCAATGACGCCGCGATCTCCAAATATGTGCGGAGCGAATCGCGCGACCGCGAGTGGATTCGCGCAGGGCTGGAAGCAAACATTCTGTCGTTACCAACCATCGAATACCGCTTGCGCGAAACCATCATGGAAACAGATGAGCGGCAACGTGCTAAACAGTCGATAGAAGAAGATCGCGCTTGGCTCACCGCCAATCCCCCTGGACATGAATTGAACTAAGCCGAGCACACCCCATCGTCAACGGTGCCACCTTCAACGAACGGCCGTGCCCGCTAAATCCGGATGATGTGATTGAATTGGCGGGGGTGCGGATGGAGTTTTTGGCGAGATAGGACTCGGCTACTCCGCCCAATTTATCAAATTCAAACCCGACACCCGGGCAAACTCCCGAACATTGTTCGTCACCAACGTCGCCTCTAGTGCTAGCGCATGTGCTGCAATTTGGGTATCCAGCGGGCCAATGGGCGTGCCCAACCGCTCAAGCGTGTAACGCAGCGTGCCATAAACCTGCGCAGCGTTTAGATCAAAGTCGGCGATTTCCAGCGGCTCCAAAAATTGCTGCAAAGCAGCCAGATTGCGGGCTGAGCCGCTTTTGCTAACGCCAAAATACAACTCAGCCACACTGATGCTGGATATGCCAATCCCCTCTGCTTCATGCGCGCGCAGCTGCGTGAGGACTTGTGCGGGTTGATTTTTAATCGCGTAGATACAAATATTGGTGTCGAGCATGTAACGCATTTTTACCAAGGCTCGCGCTTGTCAGTTGTCTCAGGTTGCTCGCGCTCAGGAAATGGCTCGAACTGATCCAACGCGGCAATCAGCCGCTCTATCGACGGGCGTTTGGGCGGGCGTAGTATCACGGCATCCCCATCGCGCTCGATTGATACCTCTTTCACACCCTCGAAGCGAAAAGCCTTTGGCAGGCGTACAGCCTGACTGCGGCCATTGAAGAACAGTTTGGCGGTTTGCATGAGCATCTCCCCAGGAAATTAATATATATCAAATATATACCATCAGATTCCGATTGCCAAGCCTTAACCAAAGCCATTCTTGGCACAAGATAATCTGGTTAGCAGGGTAATTTGGCCAAGGCCGCAAATCGCCCAAATGTATCTTAAAATAAGTAATTTTAAATCAATAAGTTATATTATTATCCTTGGTAGGATAGCACAATAGCCAAAGCCTTATCCTGCCCCTTATCAGTAGCAACAATGTTGACACATTCCAGCTTCGCCAGTACCGTATCAACATACGATCAACAAAGGAGATTGTCATGCGCGTAATTGTGAAGAAGTGGGGCAACAGTGCGTCCGTTCGCATCCCTACTGGAATCATGGAAGCCGCCCGTTTGGGCTTGGATGATCCGGTTGATATTCGTGAAGAAGACGGCCGCATCGTCATCGAACCGATTCGCGCAAAGGAATACGACCTGGCCCATCTGCTTGCCGGCATAACGCCGGAAAACCTGCACGCCGAAGTTGATTTCGGTGCACCTGTCGGCAATGAGCTTTTGTAATGGTTCGTCGCTACGTACCTGAGGCTGGCGACATCGTTTGGTTGCATTTCGACCCGCAGGCCGGACATGAGCAAGCCGGACACCGTCCGGCGGTAGTAGTCAGCCCCTCGACCTACAACGGCAAAACCGGTCTGATGTTGTGCTACCCGATGACCACGCAGGTTAAGGGCTACCCATTCGAGGTTTCGATTGCTGGCGCCCGTCCCGGTGTCGTTCTGTCCGATCAAATAAAAAACCTCGACTGGGTTGCGCGTAAGGCTAGCCACAAAGGAAAAGTATCTCCCAGCGAACTAGCTCAGATACGGGAAAAAGCGTCAGCCCTTATCGGCAAACAATAACCCCATTTATTTACCACTATTTACCACCATTGTTCCCCGCCCTGTTTGTGGCAGACTAAGCGACTATGAAACCTTCCCAAGTTCTGCAATTGAATCGCGTCGCTGTTCGTAAAATCGCCTTACGCCATCGCGTGCGCAACACTCGCGTGTTCGGTTCCGTTATGCGCGGCGAGGATACCGAAGACAGCGATCTCGATATACTCGTTGAGCCCACGTCCGAAACAACGCTGATGGATATTGGGGCAATTCAGTACTAGCTACGTAAATTGCTCGGCATTCCCGTGGATGTGCTCACACCCAATGCGCTGCCGGATAGTTTTCGAGACCAGGTGCTGACTGAAGCAGTCCCGGTATGATCAAAGCCGATTCATCCCGCGTGCAGGAATGTCTGCGCCACATCCTTGAAGCAATACAGCGCATTGACCGGTATGTGGAGGACCTATCCTAACTCGACTTTCTCGTCGATGAGAAAACTCAAGATGCCGCGATCCGTAATTTCGAGATAATTGGTGAAGCTTGCAACAACGTTATAAAATACCACACCGACTTCGCAGAAAAGCACCCTGAAGTTCCTTGGGGATTCGCCTATGAAATGCGCAATGCCCTCGCGCATGGTTATTTCAAAGTGGATTTGGAAATCGTCTGGAAAACCATCCACCAAGACCTCCCTGAGTTGGCTGTAGATATAGAGCGTTTACTCAGTTCATTCCTGCAGAAATGACATCAAGCCCAAAATAACGCAATAACCAAAGCCTGTTTCGTCTGACCCTGTTATGCCCACATTGACCCGCTTACGGACGGCAGTTTGCTGGACGATATTTAGCCAGCAGAGTACCGCCTGTACAGTCCCAGGTAACATCCCCGTTGGCCGTCAAGGTCGGCGCCATAATCATGGTGCCACCACCAGCCACTGCCTGGTATGTAATAGTAATCGGGCCAGCGCCGATTGTAATACTCGCCACATTAGGTGTGGCAGCAGGGCTGGTATAGCCAGTGGCCGCCTGATTGGCAGGCAAGGCATTATTGGTGATGGTTGTCTCGGATACTGCCTGCTTTGCTGAGTTTGCTAGGCTCAAGCCCTCAGTAACCCGTGCTCGGATTGAGTACTCCAGGTAAGCGGGCATTGCAATTGCCGCCAAGATCCCGATAACCGCCACCACGATCATCAGTTCGATCAGGGTAAAACCTCGCTGCACCTTACCCATTTTGATTCTCCTTTAAAAAAGAGCAAATGAACGCGCTCTGTATGTTTCTGGCTCACTAACGAGTTATTCATTGTTCGCTTCAAAAAAAAGAGACCGCCTAGGCGGTCTCTTTTGTTGCTAGGTTAGCCCAAGAAGATCAACCAAGTTGTCTTCATTGACCCGATTACGGACGGCAGCTTGCAGGGCGATATTTAGCAAGCAGAGTACCGCCTGTACAGTTCCAGGTAACATCCCCGTTGGCCGTCAAGGTCGGCGTCATAATCATGGTGCCGCCACCAGCCGCTGCCGTGTATGTAATAACAATTGCACCAGTAGCAGCGGTGACTGTAATACTCGTAACATTAGGTGTGACAGCAGGGCTGGTATAGCCAGTGGCCGCCTGATTGGCAGGCAAGGCATTATTGGTGATGGTTGTCTCGGATACTGCCAGCTTTGCTGAATTTGCTAGGCTCAAGCCCTCAGTAACCCGTGCTCGGATGGTGTAGTCTTGGTACGCCGGAAGCGCGATCGCCGCCAAAATACCGATAATCGCCACCACGATCATCAATTCGATTAGGGTAAAACCCTGTTGTGTGCGTTTCATCATGTTGCTCCTTAAAAGTTGATTCAGTTTAAATGCCGCGCTTCACGATATGTGTTGTAACGCAGACACGGTTGTGCCTAAGCCTAGTAAAAGCAAACCTTGTGCCAGAAACGGCAGCGAGCGTCAGTGAGGTTGGTGTGCCTAGCCTACAAGGCGCTAAAAATTGAGGTAATACCGCTTTCCCTATTCCATTTTAAGTAGCGAAAAGCTATACCTAACCACGCTTGCGGCACTGGGGCTAGGGAGAGGGTAAGTGTCTGGAATTTCAATGGATTGGCTGAATAGCGCGCCATAAGATATGCGCCGCCAAAGGCTATCAAGTGACGTTAAACGGCAGTTTGACCTACCCCTAAGGGTGTATCCCTTACTGAGATAAGTATAGAGGAAATAGAGCAGACTAATCTGGCACCACAGTTTAATTCTAAAGTTCGAATGCCCAAAAAATGGACTGGCGCATCTTGCTGAACGCAATTAAAGAACATATATAATCAATTATTTCCAAGTTGACAGACTTTTTATCGGTGCGCTGACCCCAGGTTGATTAATCAGCAACGGCCCCCTCACTCATACCGCAACGCCTCCACCGGCCTCAAGCTCGCCGCCGACGCGCAGGGTAGTACCCAAAAAAAACACCCCTCGCGAAAGAAAACAGGAACGACATCCCAATCGCGCCGAAGGTGATCTCTACCGTCATGCCGCTCATGTCGCTGGTGAGCCAGGCGGCGCCGACGCCGAGTAAGATACCTATAGTGCCGCCGACCAGGCAAATCATCAGGGCTTCGAGTAAAAATTGCAGCAGGATGTCGCGCCGCCTCGCCCCGACTGCCATGCGGATGCCGATTTCACGGGTGCGTTCGGTCACCGATACCAGCATGATGTTCATGATGCCGATGGCGCCCAGATTACTTTGCTTGAATATTGGCGAGTGGATTCGTGATAAGTATCCCTGCGATGCGCTGGCCGCTTTGCAAGTCTTCGCTCAACAATTCAGCAGCGCCTGATCGCTCGGCGGCGGCAATGATCATTCCATCCCAGAATGAGGTTTGCCATGCATCAGCTATTTCGGAGGCGCGTATGGCCATCTCGCCATCGGTCGCGACACGAAGCCATGGCAGGTAGGTGCGCATTATTTCGCGCGCAATGGATGTCGATAAGGGCTGCGGTATTTTTTTTGTTACGTTAACGAAGAATTCTTGCAAGACCTGCGTGCTCAGACAACCGTTTCCCTCATTCCAGAGATTTATCAGTAGCTGTTTGGCGCGGTCATGTTTGCTGCCAGCGTCACGATCATGCGCATACAGGAGAATGTTGGTATCAACGAAGCGCAGTTCGGTCATGCAGTGACTCACGATTCATAGTGCCTTGGCCGCCGAGGGGGAAGGCTTGATCGAGCAAGGTAAACGCAATCTGTTTCGATTGTTCGTAGTGCATCTGTTGCTCTACCTTCATGCGCAATTCGTCAGCGAGCATGGCGCTGATGCTGGTGCCACGCTGAGCAGCAAAAGCACGGGCTGCTTTCAGAATCTTCTGATCAAGCGCGAGAGTGATGTTTTGCTTCATTAGGGTAAGCCTTCATTAGCACGTCAAGTAACACGTATTATACGTGCGAATATCTAAAATGTGCAAGGTTGACACTCGTTTGGAATCGTTTTTCCCGTTGCATGTAACAATTAACGTTCTATAATGTTACATGTAACCGCTATTTATGGGGATGATCATGAAAACAAGCGCGTCAGACAGAGTTCAGAAGCACCGCATGGCATTGCGGGCTGCCGGCTTGCGACCGGTACAAATTTGGGTTCCTGATACCCGCCGAGCCGGGTTTGCCGAGGAGTGCCACCGTCAATCACGCGCCTTGCATGGCGATGCACACGAAGGGGAAACTTTGACGTGGTTAGAGGCTGCGGCTGACACGGATGGTTGGAAATGAGGCGCGGCGATCTGGTGACGATTGCCTTGCAAGGTGATTATGGTAAACCGCGTCCGGCACTGGTTATCCAGTCCGACCTATTCGACGAGCATCCATCTGTCACGATCTTGCCTGTGACTGGCGAGCTTCGAGATACCCCTCTATTCCGCATCACTGTAAAACCGAGCGATAAAAACGGACTGAGCAAGCCTTCGCAAGTGATGGTTGATAAAGCGCAGACCGTGCCCCGCGAGAAGATAGGGGAAACATTTGGACGGCTCGACGACAACGCCATGCTCGCAGTGAATCGCGCCTTGGCGGTTTTTTTGGCGTTCGCGTGAAAAATACTATTACCCGCCTTCACTCATACCGCAAAGCCTTCACCGGCCTTAAACTCGCCGCCCTTCGCGCCGGGTAGTAACCAAAAAACACCCCCACGGCGAATATTGATGGCTTGGTAATTTTGTTAATTCCCATACCCCGGCAATCTTCTTGCAGAGTCTGGCATGGTGTGCCCAGTCTCCAGTTTTTCGCTTTTCAATTAATCAAAGTACTTATATAATAAACGCTCATGAAAAAGCTTAAATTTATCGGCACAAGCGAAAACGATTTGGCCGATTTCCCGTTGGATGCCAAGCGCGCGGCGGGATTTGAGTTGTGGCAAATACAGATCGGCGCGAGGCCTTCCGACTTCAAGCCGATGCCCGGCGTGGGTGCGGGGGCGTATGAAATTCGCGTGCATATTCTTGGCGAGTGGCGCGTGATTTATGTGGCGAAATTCGCAGAGGTTGTTTATGTGTTGCATGCTTTTCAGAAAAAGACGCAGAAGACCCGGCAGGAAGATATTGAACTAGCCGCCCGCCGTTACAAACTGATTGGAGGCGAACCATGAAAAAGATTGACACACTTAAGGACGATAATCGTATTACCGAATCAAGCGGTAATGTGTTTCTCGATTTAGGCTTTCCGCCCGAGGAAGCAGCACTGCTCGCCATGCGCGCCGATCTCATGGCAAAATTGCGTCTGACTATCGACGAAAAGAAGTGGACGCAGGCCGAAGCCGCCAAGGTGCTTGGTATCGCTCAGTCACGCGTGTCTGATCTCGTGCGCGGCAAGTGGGAAAAATTCAGCCTGGATATGTTGATTACGCTGGCTAGCCGCGCGGGTTTGCAACCAAGGTTGGAGCTTGCGGCGTAAATCCGCCTTCACTCATACCGCAACGCCTCCACCGGCCTCAAACTCGCCGCCCTTCGCGCCGGGTAGTAGCCAAAAAACACCCCCACCGCGAAAGAAAACAGGAACGACATCCCAATCGCGCCGAAGGTGATCTCTACCGTCATACCACTCATGTCGCTGGTGAGCCAGGCGGCGCCGACGCCGATGCCAATGCCGATGGTGCCGCCGACCAGGCAAATCATCAGCGCTTCGAGTAAAAATTGCAGCAGGATGTCGCGCCGCCTGGCGCCGACGGCCATGCGGATGCCGATTTCGCGGGTGCGTTCGGTCACCGATACCAGCATGATGT
>JBBTCZ010000034.1:0-76699 GCA_038042985.1 Pseudomonadota bacterium | reverse complement strand
GGTGCACGTGCATGCCGGAGCCGTTGTCGCCGACGATGGGCTTGGGCATGAAGGTGGCGGTTTTGCCGTAGGAATGCGCCACGTTTTGCACCACGTATTTCAGAATCTGGGTCCAATCGGCGCGCTGCGTCAGGGTGCTGAATTTGGTGCCGATTTCGCACTGGCCGGCGGTGGCCACTTCGTGGTGGTGCACTTCAACCGGCACGCCCATTTCTTCCAGCGCCAGACACATGGCGGAACGCACGTCCTGCAGGCTGTCAACCGGGGGAACCGGGAAGTAGCCGCCTTTGACGCCGGGGCGGTGACCGATGTTGCCGCCTTCGTATTTTTCGCTGGAACTCCATGCGGCTTCTTGTGCTTCAATCTTCACGGAGCAGCCGGACATGTCGCTATGCCAGGTAATGGAATCAAAAATGAAGAATTCGGGTTCCGGGCCAAAATACACGGTGTCGCCGATGCCGGTGGACTTCAGGTAGGCTTCGGCGCGCTTGCCGATGGAACGGGGATCGCGGTCATAACCCTTCATGTCGGACGGCTCAATCACGTCGCACGTCAGGATCATGGTGGATTCTTCCATGAACGGATCCATGTTGGCGGTATCGGGATCCGGCATTAGGAGCATGTCGGAGGCTTGAATGCCTTTCCAGCCGGCGATGGAAGAACCATCGAACGCGTGGCCGCTTTCAAACTTGTCCTCGTCGAACGCGCTGACAGGCACGGTTACGTGTTGCTCCTTGCCACGAGTATCGGTGAAGCGAAAGTCAATGAAGCGTACTTCATTGTCTTTAACCATTTTCATTACGTCGGCGACCGCCATGTGATTTCTCCTCAGATGAAGCGTAGGTGATTAATAAAACTGCGTGAAATAGGGTGTCTCGGGCAGGTAAATAGCAGAAAACGTGCCACGTGAAAAACGAAAAAAAGCATTATGCCACAAGCCGTTTTGTCGTGGCAGTGGTAGATAGCGCCCTAAAATGGGGCAGCTTTTAAGTTAAGCGCACCATTTTAGTGCGCCGTCTTTTCCAGGCGCACCGAACGAAACAGCGGGTCGTCGCGCACGAATTGGTTTAATTCCTCGCGCAACCGAGCCATTTGCGCCGGTTGGGCGCAGAACGCTTCCGGCATGAATAACTCTGCCTCCACCTTGCCGTCGAGATAATGCAACACGACCCGCTCCGGCGTGGGCAACCCGTCGGGTAGGGCAGCGTTGAGATGCGCAATCAACTCATCGCGTCCGGGCAAATGCGCCGAAGGCGTAGCCGTCGCGTCGTCCTCCGGATCGATATGCACCATCACATCTAATACTTCATGCGTCTCCAGCACCCGTTTGCGCGCACGTTCCGCGATATGGTGGCCTTCGGATACGCTGATACGCGGATCAACCAGAATGTGCGCGTCGACCAAGGCTTGATCGCCCATTTTGCGCGTGCGCAGCTCGTGCAATCCCAGCACCCCGGGTGTGCTCGATATGGTAGCGCGAATGTTGGCCACGGATGCTTCGTCGAGCGCGGTGTCAATCAAATCCGAGAGCGCTTGGAAGGCCATCTTCCAGCCCATATGCACGATCATGAAGGCCACCAATACCGCCGCGATCAGATCGAGAAAGCGATACCCGAGCAAATTGCCGCCGATGCCCGCCACCACCACCAGGGAGGAAGCCGCGTCGGAGCGCGAATGCCAAGCGTTCGCCGCCAGCAGTTGCGAGCGCAATTTTTTCGCCACCGCCATCAGATAGCGATACAACAGCTCCTTCGACACCAGCGTAATGAGAGCAATATAGAGGGTGGCCACATGCACCGACTGGATCGCGGACGGGTCTTGCAGTTTGGCGCCCGCGCCCCACAACAAGGCCAAACCTAAACCCGCCAGCACCACGCCCAGAATGAACGTGGCCGCGGTTTCAATCCGCGCATGGCCGTAGGGATGCGCGGCATCCGCCGAGCGATTGCTCTCGCGGTTCGCATACAGCACCAGAAAATCGGAGAGCAAATCGGAGAGCGAATGCAAACCATCCGCCATCAAGGCTTGCGAACGGCCGAAATACCCGACCACGATTTGCAGGACGGTAAGGAAGAAATTGATCCAGACGCTGACCCAGGTGGATTTCTGCGTTTCGTGGTAACGGTCGCTGTGGCGTTGTGGAGGGGAATGGTGGGCGTGCAAGATGGGCTCGATTGCAGAAAAATGGCTATACTCGATTGTAGCAGCCGCACATCAAGAGATTGAACAATGCCTACGATCAGCAAAATTTTGACCCAGGCCCAAGACCGGGCCCAGCAGGCCCATCTGCCTTATCTCGGCGCGTTAACCCCGCAGGAAGCGCACGCAATCTTGTTGTTGGCCCCGCAAGCCAAATTGGTGGACGTGCGTGCCCGCGCCGAATGGGATTTGGCCGGCATTATCCCCGGTGCGGTGCAAGTGGAATGGCAGACCTATCCCGGCTGGCATGCCAACCCCTACTTTATGCAACAGTTCAAGCAAATGGTCGACCCCGAGGCGCTGGTGATGTTTATCTGCCGCAGCGGCGGCCGCTCGCACAAAGCCGCCGAAGCCGCTACCCAAGCCGGATACAACGAGTGCTACAACGTGATCGAAGGCTTCGAGGGCGACCGCGACAAAGTCAGCCAGCAGCGCAATATCAATGGCTGGAAAAAGGCGGGCTTGCCTTGGATGCAAAGCTAGGCATCGGATAAGGTGATGGGTGTTGAGTTAAAATACGCACCTCGACGCCTGACGCCTGACGCCCGACACCTGATGCCCGACCACTACGCCGTTTTCGGCAACCCTGTCTCCCACAGCAAGTCGCCGCTGATTCACGCTGCATTTGCACGCCAGACTGGTGAAGATATCCGCTATGAAGCACTGCTTGCCCCGACCGACGAATTCGCGGCGGCGGTGGATGCGTTTCGCGCGGCTGGCGGCCGAGGCGCGAATGTAACGGTGCCGTTCAAGCAAGAGGCTTATCGATACGCGACAGAACTCACTGAGCGTGCGCGCTTGGCGCAGGCGGTGAACACCCTGCGTTTCAACGGCGAGCAAGTCTTGGGCGATAACACCGATGGTGCGGGGCTGGTGCGTGACATCACACAAAATCTCGGTTTCGATATCCAAAGTAAAGATGTGTTGCTGATGGGCGCAGGCGGTGCGGCGCGCGGGGTGCTGCTGCCCTTGCTGTCGTGCAAGCCGAATTCGCTGACCCTCGCCAATCGCACGCCGCACAAAGCCGAAGCGCTCGCACAGCAATTCGCGGCCTACGGCAAGGTGCAGTCGAGCGACTACCTGGGCTTGGCCGGCGCGCGCTTCGATCTGGTCATCAATGCCACTTCGAGCAGCCTCAACGACGAATTGCCGCCCTTGCCGCCGCGTATCATCGCGCCCGGTGCGCTGGCCTACGACATGATGTACGGCAAAGGGATCACGATGTTCTTGGCGTTCGCCGAGGCCAATCATGCTACGCATCTGGCGGATGGCCTGGGCATGCTGGTGGAGCAAGCGGCGGAATCATTTTATGTTTGGCGTGGCGTGCGGCCTGAGACCCAATCAGTCATCGCGCTTTTGCGCAGTTAAAATCCTTATGTTGAAAACGCTTTGGCGATGGTTGTGGCGCAGTATTGCGCTGGTGATTATCTTGGTGCTCGCCTATGAGCTATGGATCTTCGCGCATGTTTGGTGGTACGTCGATCACAATCCGGGCGCGACCGCATTCATGGAGCGGCGCTTGGTGTTGTTGCAAGAAAAAATGGGCGAGGATGCGGCGCTGAAACACCGCTGGGTGCCCTACGAAAAAATCTCGATCAATCTCAAGCGCGCACTGATCGCGGCCGAAGATGCAAAATTTTTGGCGCACGAAGGATTCGATATCGAGGGCATCGAGAAGGCGCTCAAGAAAAATGAGAAGAAGGGCAAAGTGGTCGCCGGCGGCTCCACCATCAGCCAGCAATTGGCGAAGAATTTATTTCTTTCCGGCGAACGTTCCTATGTGCGCAAAGGCCAGGA
The DNA here is from genome assembly GCA_038042985.1 of Pseudomonadota bacterium. Lineage (GTDB taxonomy): Bacteria > Pseudomonadota > Gammaproteobacteria > Burkholderiales > Thiobacteraceae > RBG-16-58-11. The sequence continues at coordinate 72,703 of JBBTCZ010000034.1, read as the reverse complement.
AGCCATCATCACGCTGATGTTGGAACAAATGATGCCTAAGCGCCGCATCTTGGAAATCTATATGAACGTGATCGAATGGGGCGAAGGCGTATACGGCGCCGAAGCCGCCGCGCGGCATTATTACCGCAGCAGCGCGGCAGGTCTTTCCGCCTATCAAGCGGCACGTTTGGCGGCCATGGTGCCGCGCCCGCGTTATTTCGAGAAGCGGCCGAATTCACCCTACCTCGCGCGGCAAGCGGCAACGATCGAAGCGCGCATGGTTCAGGTCTCGGTGCCGAAATAGCGCAGTGAATTATGGCTTTTGACGATACTCAAAGTTGTCAAAATCAACCACACCAGATGAGCCGGCAATGTAACCGGACACGCCCATCCCCACCTTGCCGCCAGAAAAAGCGGGGTCTTGATAGGTGCCGACCAGCTTGCCATTGATGTAAAGCTTAATGTGTTTATCATCGACTGCGACGGCCAGTCGAGTTGATTCCTGAGGTTGGATGTTGATCGGGGTCCAGGAAATGATTGTGGTATTGGCAGTGCCATCAAATTTCATGAGGCTGAAATATTTGTTGGAGGAAATGCGAAAAGTATAGTCCCTGTTACTGGCGCGCCCAAAAAGCAGGCTGGCGCTGAACTCCTGGTCGGGTCGAAATGCGACAAATCGCACATCGGTAGCTAAATAGAAATTGACCGCAGGCCCATGCGGGCTCTCCACGACGCGCTCCCACGCTTTGTGCAACTCAATATCCCAACGATATTTACCGCTGGTGATGCTGACTTCAGAACGCTTAAACCCTTCATCGCTCAATTTGCCTTGAAACCAAGCTGTACTCGGCATGGTGAAAGTTTCCTCCGCAATCAAGGGCCAATCGTTGGGAGGCGGAGTGATGCCGGGCTGCTTGACTGCAGACGCAACCGGTGACGAAGGTGCAGAGGTGATTGAAGTTGCCGCGCGTGAAGATTGGGTTTTTTCGGACGTGTCTTTCGTGGGTTTGTCGCCGTTATAGAGCATTGCTATCACTAAGCCGGTGAGCGCGGTAATGATAGCTGCGGCACCGGTTAGAACACCCGGGAGCGAGGTCCAAAAGGCATGTTTTTCGGTGTTTTCAGCCATTTTGTTATATTAATTCGGGTAAGCGATGTAGAGAATATCAAAATCCCTTTTATGTTTTATAGATAATTTAATGGGACAGTTCAAGCAGGATTATTTAGTGGTGATCCGCGCGGCTTACTTGCGCAGGTCATAGATCGTCATGATGCTTTTCAATTCCGCCAACACGGCCTGGCGTTCTGTTTCATTCAGTTCAATCGTTTCTTGAATTGCCGCACCAGTTTCGAGGTGCTGGATCAGCGCGCGGATACGGACACAACCTTGATCACAAATCAGGGTGACGGCCTGCTCGATCTTTTTCGGGTTCATCTTTTCCGGCCGATTTAGTGGTGCGTGACGGCGCGCGCCACGACCCACACATCCACTTGCGCTGCACCGGCGCGCTTCAAGATTTTCGCCAATTCATTCAGGGTCGCGCCGCTGGTCATGACGTCGTCCACCACGGCGATATGTTGGCCGCGCAAATTCTGGTTACAGGCAAACGCGCCTTTCACGTTCTTGTGCCGTGTATCGATAGGCAACGAGGCTTGCGGCGTGGTGTCCACCACGCGCTGGGCAAGGCCGGGAGTAAATGGGATATCGAGTCGTTTACTGACGATTTTGGCGATCTCCAGCGCTTGATTGAAGCCGCGCATTTTGAGTCGCGCCGGGTGCAGGGGCATCGGCAAGATGATTCCGGGATGGGCTTGGTCGGCAACCGCCTTGGCCAACATTTCTCCGAGCAATTTGGCTAGTGCGAGTTGGCCGCCATACTTTAGGGCCTGGATCAGCTTGTCTGTGGGGAATGCGTATTCCAATGCGGCGCGGGTGCGATCGAATGCCGGCGGATGCTTCAAGCATTCGCCGCATACTTGCTTAGCACTCGGCGCAGCACAGCGCGGGCAAGCGTGAGTGATATGCGGCAGGCTGGCATGGCACGCAGGACAGAGCATTTGCGCGCCGCTGGGGGTTGCACATAACAGGCAATCTTGCCCGAACAAGGATCGCCCAAATATTAGGCGACTGTTCAACGGGGCAGGCCGGAGAATTGACTTGAATCCAAAATTCATAGATTATTCAATGAGTTTATCCAATATTACTGTAAAGCATAAAGCGCCGTGAAAATCAAAAAAGTGCTTGAAGCCGACCGCTGCCGTTTCGCGGCGCAGGTATTCAATCTTGCCACTATCGTCGCTGTGATCATACCGATTCCCTTGCTCATGATTTGGATTGGCGCCTCGATGTTCGTGTATGCGGCGAACGCGCACCATCCGGACGAACGGGTCGCGCACTATACGCGCCGGGCTGGTTATCGATTTTACGGCGTGGTGGGTGCGATGGTGATTGCCGGCCAACCCATTTTGAGTTGGATCGGTGGGTTGAAGGGGGTGTTGGTCATTTGGGCCCTGATCGCGGTTGGATTGATTCCGGCGGCGATCTGGGAAATTTTCAAAGCGCGGCGTGAAACGTGGCGCGATATTGTGCTCGAGGTACCGGTCAATGAGTGACGCCGTATTGGAAAAAGCCGCGGTCGCGGCGTGGAGTGTTGCGCAAATTGAGGCATTGTTTGCGCTGCCGTTTAGTGACTTGATGTACCGCGCGCAGACGGTGCATCGCAGCCATTTCGATCCGAACGTAGTGCAGCTGTCCACGCTGCTGTCGATCAAGACCGGCGGCTGCCCGGAGGATTGCGGCTACTGTCCGCAATCTGTGCGCCATCATGCCGCCGTGGAAGACGAAGCCATGCTGCAAGTGGCGGAAGTCGTCGCCGCGGCGCAGGCGGCCAAGGCCACCGGCGCCACGCGCTTTTGCATGGGCGCTGCTTGGCGCAGCCCGAAAGAGCGCGATCTGCTGCCGGTGATGGAGATGGTGAAAGCGGTTAAAGCACTCGGCATGGAAACCTGTGTCACGCTCGGCATGTTGCGTGAGGGCCAAGCGGAAAAACTAAAATCCGCCGGTCTCGATTACTACAACCACAATCTCGACACCAGCCCCGAATTTTACGGCGACATCATCACCACCCGCGATTACCAAGACCGGCTCGACACCTTGGAGCGCGTGCGCCACGCCGGGCTCAATGTGTGCTGCGGCGGCATCGTCGGCATGGGCGAATCGCGCACCAGCCGCGCCGGTTTGATCGCGCAGTTGGCGAATCTCGATCCGCAGCCGGAGTCAGTGCCGATCAATCTGCTGGTGCATGTCGAAGGCACGCCGCTGTATGGCGCCGAGGCGCTGGATCCACTCGAATTCGTGCGCACCATTGCGGTGGCACGTATCACGATGCCGAAGAGTTTTGTGCGTCTCTCCGCCGGACGGCAGGAGATGGGGGAGGCGATCCAAACGCTGTGCTTCCTCGCCGGCGCGAATTCGATTTTCTACGGCGAGAAGCTGCTCACCACCGGCAACCCGGAGGCGGCGCGTGACCGTGCGCTGATTGAAAAGCTGGGTATGCGGCCGCTGGCCTGAGGGCAAGGCATGCCTCGCCCCTCCATTCATGCCATTTCCCGATCTTGATGCTGAGCTGCGCGAATTGGAGGCGCAGGGTCTCCTGCGCTCGCGCCGCATTCTGGAGAGCGCGCAGGGCGCGCATATCCAAATCGACGGGCAGGATTATCTCGCCTTCGGCAGCAACGATTATCTTGGTCTCGCCAGCCACCCTGCGCTGATCGATAGCGCGTGCCGCGGTGCGGCGCAGTACGGCGTCGGTGCGGGTGCTTCACATTTGATGGTCGGCCACAGTGCGGCGCATCAGCAGTTGGAACGGGAACTCGCCGCGTTCGTGCAACAGGAAGCGGCGCTCACGTTTTCCACCGGTTACATGGCCAATCTCGGCATCGTGTCCGCGCTCCTAGGGCGCAACGATCTGGTGCTGGCGGATAAGCTCAACCATGCATCGCTCAACGATGCGGCGCTTTTGTCGCGGGCGCGTTTCCAGCGCTATTCGCATTTCGATCTCAAGCAATTGGAGGTAATGCTGGCGTCGGCCAAACAGCGGCGCAAGCTGGTGGTGACCGATGCGGTATTCAGCATGGATGGCGACATCGCCCCAGTGCCCGAATTGCTCGCGCTGTGCGAGCGCTACGATGCGAGCCTGATGCTCGACGATGCGCACGGTTTCGGCGTGTTGGGAGAACACGGGCGCGGCGTGCTGGAATATTTTGGCATCGCGTCCCCGCGCATCATTTACATGGCGACGCTGGGCAAGGCCGCGGGCGTGTTCGGCGCTTTCGTGGCCGGGAGCGAGGCGCTGATTCAAACCGTGATGCAGCGCGCGCGCACTTATATTTACACCACGGCTTTCCCGCCCTTATTGGCTAGCGCCTTGATCACCAGCCTGCACTTGATGCGCACCGATGCCTGGCGCCGCCAGCATCTGCGTGAACTCGCGGCCTATCTGAAGCAGCGCTTGCACACCCCGAGTTGGCGCTTGCTGCCTTCCGAAACGCCGATCCAGCCGTTGATCATCGGCGGCAATCGCGAGGTGATGGCGGTGAGCGAGGCCTTGCGTGAGCGCGGCATCCTGGTGCCGGCGATTCGCCCGCCGACTGTGCCTAAAGGCGAAGCGCGATTGCGCATCTCGCTCTCGGCGGCGCATAGCAAGGATGATGTGCGGCGGCTGTGCGAGGCTTTGAATGAACTCGAAAAAAACGCTTAGCCACAGAGTTTTATGAATTCGCTACACATCGAAATCTTCGGTCACGGCCCCGATCTCGCACTCCTGCACGGCTGGGGCATGCACGGCGGGATTTGGGAGGGCATACGCGAGTCCTTATCAGAGCGGTTTCGCGTGCATGTGGTGGATTTGCCCGGCTATGGAAGAAGTCCGGCGTGCGAGCCGTATACGCTCGAAACACTAGCGCAAAGCGTGGCGCGGGCCTTGCCCGAACGCACGCATGTCGTCGGCTGGTCATTGGGGGGGCAAGTCGCGCTGCAATGGGCGCGTGTAGAACCGCAACAGATCGATAAGCTGATTTTGATCGGCGCGACACCCAGCTTCCGTCAGCGTGAAGACTGGGCACATGGCCTATCAGACCCGGTGATGGCGGAATTTGCCACCAGCCTGGAACTTGATTACGAGGGCACTTTGAAACGATTTTTATCCTTGCAGGCCAGAAGTGGCGATGAAGCGCGGGCAACCATTGCCGCGCTGCGCGAGCAGTTGTTTACGCGCGGCAAGCCAAGTATTGAAACCTTGCGCGCGGGCTTGGCGATTTTGTCCGAGCTGGATTTGCGTGAGGTGTTAGGCCCGATCCAACAAGCGACACTGGTGATTCACGGCAGCCACGATACGCTGACGCCCCCAGCAGCGGGGCAGTGGCTGGCTCAAGCTTTGCCTCATGCGCAACTCGAAATGGTGCGCGGTGCGGCGCATGCGCCGTTCTTGTCGCATCCCCAAGCCACGCTCGATGCGATGACGAGATTTCTCCATGGCTGAAGATCTGCCGGTGCAAATCGACAAGCGCTTAATGCGACTCGCCTTCGAGCATGCGGCGCACTCATATGATCAAGCGGCCGTGCTGCAACGCGAAGTAAATCAGCGCATGTTGGAGCGGCTGGATTGGGTGAAGCTGGATCCGCATTGGGTGTTGGATGCGGGCGCGGGAACCGGTGTGGGCGCGCGCGCGTTGGCGAGTCGTTACCCCAAGGCGCGCGTGTTGGGGCTGGATATTGCGCAGACCATGCTGCAAGTCGCGCGTGATCGTGATCCGTGGTGGAAGCGCAGCTTGTCTTATCTCACCGGAAACCTGCCGCAGTATGTGGGGGGCGATATCAGCCGCTTGCCGCTGAAAGCTTCCAGCGTGAATCTGTTGTGGTCGAATCTCGCCTTGCAGTGGTGCGACGATTTGCAGGCGACCTTTAGTGAATTTCAGCGCGTACTAGCCCCAGGTGGCCTGCTGATGTTCAGCACGTTTGGGCCGGATACTTTGCGCGAGTTAAGGCAAGCCTTCAGTGGTATTGACGGACACACGCATGTAAACCGCTTCGTCGATATGCACGACATCGGCGACCAATTGCTGTACGCCGGTTTCAGTGCGCCGGTCATGGATATGGAGATGATGACCCTGACCTACCCGGATGTAACGAGCTTGCTGCGTGAGTTGAAAGCGATCGGCGCGCATAACGTCACCAGCGGGCGCGGACTCGGTTTGATGGGCAAGCGCAAATGGCAGGCGATGCTGCAACGTTACGAATTGCTGCGCAAAGATGGCCGGCTGCCGGCCACCTACGAGGTGGTATATGGCCACGCCTGGATGAACGAAAAAAAACCAAAACTGGTGGATGGCCAACAAGTGATCGAATTTAAAATTCAAGCCCGACAAGCGGGGCTGCGATGAGCGGTTTGTTTATCGCCGGCACCGACACCGGCGTGGGTAAAACGCTGGTGGCAAAAGCCTTGATTGAGCGCTGCATCGCGGCGGGCAAGCGGGTCGCCGCGATGAAACCGGTATCCGCCGGATGCGTGCAAACGCCTGAAGGCTGGCTCAATGACGATGTCGCGCAACTGCGCGCTGTATCAAATGTTGCTTTGCCGCTCGCGTTGATGAATCCCTATGCATTCGAGTTGCCGATCGCGCCGCATATTGCGGCACAACAAGCCGGGATAGAAATCGACCTGGCGCGAATCGAATCCGCGTATCGCGAAATTGCAGTTCAATCCGACGAAGTGATCGTGGAAGGCGTGGGCGGCTTGCTCGTACCGCTCAATGCAACACAGACCGCTGCGGATATCGTAGTGCGCTTGAACTTGCCGGTGATCTTGGTGGTGGGTATGCGTCTCGGTTGCTTAAATCATGCCTTACTGACGGTGGAAGCGATGGCGCGGCGCGGCATTAAACTGGAAGCTTGGGTGGCGAATCAAATCGATCCAACGATGCGTGCATTTGAGGACAATTTAGCGAGCTTGAAGGAACGCATTTCCGCTCCCTTGTTATGCGTTTTGCCCCCCATGACAACAACAGAAAAAACCATGATTGATAAGTGGTTTATCTGATTTTCCATGTGAATTTCTGTAAATCAGAAAATAATAATGTAGCGATATAATAACTTTAAATGCAGGAATCTAAAGGGTTTATTGGCACTTATTGCTTGCCCGGCGGGGACCCCTGTGCTATTTTGTCGCACCTAATAAACGACGAAGCCTCATAAAAAAGGCCGCACCCGCAGGATGAAGGCAGCAAAGCAGAATCGCTGGCAGATTTTCAATGATTGTCCGCCCCAATTGCTCGTTGTCCCCCCGCTTTTCGGAACATCTTTGTCTGGGTTTTATTGCTTTATATTGATTCAAAGAGCTTCAAGGCGTCGTTAATAGTTTTCGCGCGGTTCGGACACTGGTTGATCATTCGGCTGAACAGGGTGGCCACGTTTAGAAAGCGCGACAAAGAATTCGGTTTTATTTTTAAGTAAATGGGTTCAACCAGCTAAAGGGGTAGCCAATGCTAAGTAAGTTGAGGGGATTGGGAATGGGGGCGCTCGCGACCCTGATGTCCATGGCCGCGTGGGCGGAGGAGTCGAAATACAATCTTCCCACGCCACAAAGTGAAGTAGCGCAGGAGATTTTTGATCTGCACATCCTGATCATGTGGGTGTGCGTGGGCATCTTCGTCGTGGTGTTTGGCGCGATGTTCTATTCGATCTGGAAGCACCGCAAATCGGCTGGACACAAAGCTGCGCATTTCCACGAAAACACCACCGTCGAAGTCATATGGACGATTATTCCTTTCATCATTCTGACTGCCATGGCGATTCCATCCACCAAGGCCGTGCTCAATATGCGCGATGCCAGCAATCCGGATATCACCATCAAAGTCACCGGCTATCAGTGGAAGTGGGAATACGACTATCGCACCGAGGGCATAAAGTTCCTTTCAATGCTCTCTACGCCACGTGATCAAATCGAAGGCAGCGCCAAAAAGGGCGAGAATTATCTGCTGGAAGTAGATAACGCGATGGTGGTTCCAGTCGGCAAGAAAGTCCGTCTGCTGCTGACTGCAAATGATGTGATTCACGCCTGGTGGGTACCAGCCTTCGGGATTAAACAAGATGCAATCCCGGGTTATATCAAAGACGCTTGGTTTATAGCGAAAACACCTGGCACCTTCCGCGGCCAGTGCGCCGAATTGTGCGGTAAGGATCATGGCTTCATGCCGATCGTGGTGGAAGTAAAGTCTGCGGACGACTACGCCAAGTGGGTTGCCGATCAGAAAGCCAAAACCGCTGCCGTAACCCTGGACCCGAACAAGACCTACAGTGCGGGTGAGTTGAAAGCGCAAGGCGAGAAAGTGTACGCCGCCAACTGCGCCGCCTGCCACCAAGCGAATGGCGCAGGGCTCCCGCCCGCTTTCCCCGCGATCACCGGTTCGAAAATCGCGACGGGCGACAAGGCTGCGCACATTGCAATCGTGATGAATGGCAAGCCGGGCACTGCGATGGCCGCGTTTGGGAAACAACTTAACGATGTGGATTTGGCAGCGGTCGTCAGCTACGAGCGCAATGCCCTGGGCAATAAGACCGGCGATCTGGTCCAGCCCGCCGACATCAAAGCATTACGTAAATAATTAAGGAGGCCGACAATGGAAGCCACACACGCACAAGATCACGGACACGGTCACCCGACCGGTCTGATGCGCTGGATCACTACCACCAACCATAAGGACATCGGTACGCTGTACCTGTGGTTCGCATTCATCATGCTGCTCGCCGGCGGCTGTTTGGCGCTATTGATTCGCGCTGAGCTGTTTCAGCCGGGCATGCAAGTGGTTACGCCGGAGTTTTTTAACCAGCTTACTACGCTGCACGGCCTGATCATGGTGTTCGGCGCGATCATGCCGGCCATGGTCGGCTTCGCCAACTGGCAGGTGCCGATGATGATCGGCGCGCCCGATATGGCGTTTCCGCGCATGAACAACTGGAGCTTCTGGCTGCTGCCGGTGGCTGCGATCATGCTGGTTTCGTCGTTCTTCGTGCCGGGTGGCGCTTCCGCGGGCGGTTGGACCATGTATCCGCCCTTGTTCCTGCAAGGCGGCATCTCCAACGACATGACCATCTTCGCGGTACACATTCTGGGGATATCCTCCATCATGGGCGCGATCAATATCGTCACCACCATCCTCAATATGCGCGCGCCCGGCATGACGATGATGAAAATGCCGCTGTTCGTGTGGACCTGGCTGATTACGGCGTATCTCTTAATCGCGGTGATGCCGGTGTTGGCGGGCACGGTAACGATGTTGCTGACTGATCGCCATTTCGGCACGAATTTCTTCAACGCGGCCGGCGGCGGCGACCCGGTGATGTTCCAGCACATTTTCTGGTTCTTCGGGCATCCCGAGGTGTACATCATGATTCTGCCGGCGTTCGGCATCGTGTCGCAGGTCATTCCGGCGTTCGCGAGGAAACCCTTATTTGGCTACGCCTCCATGGTGTATGCGACGGGCTCGATCGCGATTCTGTCGTTCATCGTGTGGGCGCACCATATGTTCACCACCGGCATGCCAACCTCGGCGCAACTGTTCTTTATGTACGCGACCATGTTGATCGCCGTGCCGACCGGTGTGAAGGTGTTCAACTGGGTGGCCACCATGTGGCGCGGTTCGATGACCTTCGAAACCCCGATGCTGTTCGCGATCGGTTTCGTGTGCCTGTTTACCATCGGCGGCTTCACCGGTCTGGTGTTGGCGATTACGCCTGTCGATATTCAATTGCAGGACACCTACTATGTGGTGGCGCACTTCCACTATGTGCTGGTGTCGGGCTCGCTGTACGCCATCTTCGCCGGCGTGTATTTCTGGTTGCCGAAGTGGACCGGCCGCATGTACGACGAGAAGCTGGGCAAGCTGCATTTCTGGCTGTCGACCATCTTTTTCAACATCCTGTTCTTCCCGATGCACTTCCTGGGGCTGGCCGGCATGCCGCGCCGCATCCCGGACTATGCGCTGCAATTCGCCGACTTCAACGCCTTGGCGACCATCGGTGCATTCGGCTTCGGCTTAAGCCAGCTGATCCTGTTGGTGGTGGTGCTCAAGTGCATCAAGAGCGGCGCGAAAGCGGCCGACCACACTTGGGAAGGCGCAGAATCGCTGGAGTGGACGCATTTGCCCTCTCCGCCGCCCTACCATTCGTTCGTGATACCACCGATAGTGAAATAATCGGTTTAGGAGCGGTCAATTGACCGCTCCTATTTTTGGAGCGCTGAGTGGAAAAGCAACCCAAGGAAAGAAACAAATACCTCACTGCGGCGATTCTGTTTGCGATCGCGGCTGGGCTTTTTCTCTGGACGTTCAACAAGAAGTGGTAAGAATGGCCGACGCACAACAGCAGAATTCGACCGTACTCAAGAAGTTAATCATCGTCACAGTCTTGATGTTTGGTTTTGGTTTCTTGTTGGTGCCGTTTTACAAGAAGATTTGTGAAGTAACCGGGATCTCGAAGGACAAGATTGCGGTATCGAATACGCAGATGGACCCGGCACGCTGGGTCAGCATCGAGTTCGACGCGAACGTGGGCAAAGATTTACCTTGGAAGTTCGAGCCGATGACCGCTCACTTACGCGTACACCCAGGTGAATTAAAGCAAGTGATGTACCGGGTAGTGAATACGACCAATCGCACGATGGTGGGGCAAGCCATCCCCAGTTACGGACCGGCGCGCGCGGGCGGTTTTTTCAAGAAGATAGAGTGCTTCTGCTTTACCCAGCAGACACTCAAGCCGGGCGAAGAAAAAATTATGCCGGTGCAGTTTGTGGTGCAAAACGATTTACCAAAAGACGTGCACACGATTACCTTGTCGTACACGTTTTACGAGCAAGTTAAAGTGGGTAACGCTTCATAGCTGATATGGAACAAGCGCCGCGCAAAACCAGTTTTCTGCAAGCGGCGCGCGCCGTGTTTTGGAGCTTTTTCGGCGTGCGCAAGCGCACTGATTACGATTCGGATGCAGTAAAGCTCACGCTCGGCCAAGTGATCGCGGCCGGCTTGATCGGCGCGGCACTATTTGTTGGGGTGTTGCTGGGGGTGGTGTATCTGGTCACCCACCTTGCCGCCAAATAAAATTTTGAAGCAAGCAAGTTTAAATTGAAATTAACGATTCGACTCTTAAGGAGGAGCAGAAATGAGTGATCATCAAGCAGGGAGCTACTATCTTCCGGAACCATCGGGCTGGCCCATCGTCGGTTCGGCCGCGGTGGCGCTGTTGACCAGCGGTTTGGTGATGTGGTCAAACCACATCGCATCGGGCGGCTGGGTTATCTTGGCCGGTTTGCTGGTGCTGTTTTACATGATGTTCGGCTGGTTTGGCACTGTCATCGCCGAGTCCGAGTCGGGCAAGTACGATCAGCAAGTAGACCGCTCCTTCCGCTGGGGCATGAGCTGGTTCATTTTCTCCGAAGTGATGTTCTTCGCCGCCTTCTTCGGCGCCTTGTTCTACATGCGCGTGTTGTCGGTGCCCTGGTTGGGCGAGGGCGACACCAACGCAGTGTTGTGGGAAGGCTTCAAAGCGGCTTGGCCCAGCACCGGCCCCTTGGGACAGACCATCATCGCGCCGATGAGCGAGGCCGCACCGGGCCAACTGTCGCCCATGGCGGCTTGGGGCGTGCCCGCGATCAATACCTTGATCCTGTTGACTTCCGGCGTCACGCTGACTGTCGCGCACTGGGGGCTGAAGAAAGGCAATCGCGGCCAGCTTAATTTGTGGCTGGCCCTGACCGTGGTCTTGGGCGTGGTGTTCCTCTATCTGCAAGCAACCGAATATCACGAGGCCTATACCAAACTCGGGCTGACCCTGGCTTCCGGCGCTTATGGTGCGACCTTTTTCATGCTGACGGGTTTTCACGGTCTTCACGTAACCATCGGCACCATCATGCTGGCGGTGATTTTGGTGCGCTGTCTGAAGGGCCACTTCAAGCCCGATTCGCACTTCGGATTCGAAGCCGTGTCCTGGTATTGGCACTTCGTGGATGTGGTCTGGCTCGGCCTGTTTGTGTTCGTGTACTGGCTCTAAGCACCCGACAAGCGGTGGAGGAGAACGCTCCTAATAACTAAAAATAAAAAGGGGTTTTTGGCGTCGCGGTAGTATCGCGACGCCATTTTTGTTTTTAGGGGGGAGGTAAGTACGAATGCATAGGGTCGTTGCCCTTACAATCGATAGCTAGGTGTACCTCAATGCCGTGCGGGAATGATCCCGAAATAGAAGCCTGCCATCAGCAGCAAGAATAGGGTGACGGAGAGCGAGACGCGAACCGTGAGCGCTTTCACGGTGCGGTCTGAGCCGCCTTTATCTTTAACCAGATAGTAGAGTGCGGAAACCAGACTGCCGACGATGAGCAGCAGAAAAATGATGATGATGATGCGAGATAGCGTGTATGACATGATGGCTCCAGACGAGGAAATCGGCAGCGGGAATCGGCGCAGTGTAGCGGAAAGCTGGACTGCTCGCCATGGACGCGATGACTGAGCGCAAGCGTCCCTTTTGGCTGCCCACCGTCGCGGCACTCGTCGTGGTCGCGCTCGCCACATCAGCCGGGATTTGGCAGACGAATCGCGCGCAATTTAAACGCGACTTGCAAGCGCGCTATGACGCGCAGGAAAAATCCGCGCCCGTCGCTTTGCCGGGATCATTGGTGGATGCCGAAGCGTTTCGCTTTCGGCGGGTAAGCGTGGCAGGGCAATTCGATCCAGCGCATGAGATATTGCTGGATAATCGGGTGCTGAATGGCAAGCCGGGATATCACGTGGTAACGCCGTTAAAGATGGATAACGCTGAACGGTATGTGCTCGTCGATCGCGGTTGGGTGGCGCGGGGTGTAGATCGCACGCTGTTGCCGGAGATACGCACCCCCCTAGGCAAGATAGTGATCGAGGGCATAGCCGTGCCGCCGAGCAATAAATATTTGGAACTCTCGACGCAAACCGTCGAGGGCAAGGTGTGGCAAAACCTGAATATGCAGCGCATGGCCGATTTATTACGCTACCCGGTGCAGCCGGTGGTGATCACGCAGTTGAATGACAATGGAGATGGCTTGATGCGGCATTGGAACCGACCTGATGTCGGGATCGAGAAACATGTGGGCTACGCCTTTCAATGGTTCGCACTGGCCGTCGCGACAATCGTGATTTATGGGGTGATGTATGCAAAACGACGCAAGCAAAAATAAAAGAAGATTGCTCTTGGTGATGGCGGTATTCGCGGTCCCGCTGATTGCCTCTTATCTGGCGTATTTCGTGTGGCAACCGCAAGGCGCCGTGGGAAATTATGGCGAACTGATCCAGCCTGAGCCCTTGCCGGAGACATTACGCTTTGCCAAGCTTGAGGGCGGGCAGATCACATTGAAAGAATTGCGCGGCAAATGGCTGATGGTGCAGGTGGACGCAGGGGGGTGCGCCGCCGCGTGCGAGCAAAAATTGTATGCCATGCGCCAAGTGCGATTGATGCAGGGCAAGGAACAAGATCGCGTGCTGCGCTTGTGGTTGGTGACGGACGATGCAGTGCCTAGCCCGGTATTGAAGCAAAAGATCGACAGCATGCTGTTGCTGAAAGACGCTTCGGGTGCGCTGATTGCTCAACTTACTGCACAGACCCCGGGGCAGGCAAATGTGAAACAGCATATTTACTTAATCGACCCCTTGGGGAATCTGATGCTGCGCTGGCCGGGGAACCCAGATATGAAGCGCATGCATAAAGATCTTGAGCGCCTGCTCAAATACTCTCAAATTGGATAAGCCATGTTTAAAAAGCTGATTATCGTTGCTGCTTGGCTGGCGTTCGGGGTCATCGTGTTGGGCGCTTATGTTCGGCTGTCCGATGCGGGCCTCGGCTGTCCCGATTGGCCCGGTTGCTACGGCAAGCTCTCACCCGCACATGCCGCCGAGCCAATCGCGCAAGCAGAAACGGCGCAGCCCGGCGGCCCGGTATCGGCGCACAAGGCCTGGAAAGAAATGGTGCATCGCTATTTCGCCAGCACACTGGGTTTGCTCATCGTCATCATCGGCATCATGGCCTGGATAAAGCGGGGCGAATTGATGCAAGGCTTGGGGCTGCCCACTTTCCTCATCGTGCTGGTGATATTGCAGGGGCTGCTCGGCATGTGGACGGTGACCTTGCTGCTTAAGCCGGTGATCGTCACCCTGCATTTGCTTGGCGGCGTGACTACGCTGGCGCTGCTGGTGTGGTTGGGCCAGCGCCAAAGCCGCGATATTCCCGAGATGCGCACCCAAGACGCGGTGCGCATGAAAAATTGGGCGCTGGCGGGGCTGGTGGTCGTGTTTTTGCAGATCGCTTTAGGCGGCTGGGTCAGCTCCAATTACGCCGCGCTGGCCTGCGCTGATTTTCCTACCTGCAAGGGCGCTTGGATCCCGGCGATGGATTTCAATCATGCCTTCCACTTCACGCGCGAGTTAGGCAAAACCGCGCAAGGCGAGCTGCTATCGCTGAACTCGCTCACCGCGATCCACTGGACGCATCGGGTGGGGGCGCTGATTACTTTTCTGCTCCTCAGCGTGCTGATATTTAAGATGCTGCGCATTCCCGCGCTCGCCAAACTCGGCGCCGTGATCTGGCTCGTGTTGTTGCTGCAGATCGGTCTGGGTATTTCCAATGTGCTGTTCAGCCTGCCGCTAGCGGTAGCCGTCGCGCACAACGGCGTGGCGGCGCTGCTGCTGCTCACGCTGGTAATGTTAAACTTTAGACTGACCAAAGCGCTGCAGCGGAATTAACGCTTAGCGCTAAATTTAGGAATTCAATTATGGATACGCTTGTGCACAATCAATGGCTCGTTCGCTGCCAGCAGTTCTTGCAGCTAACCAAGCCACGCGTCGTATCGCTGATCGTGTTCACCGCGGTGATCGGCATGTTCTTGGCCACGCCGGGCATGGTGCCGCTCAGGATATTATTGGCCGCCACCATTGGCATCGCGCTGGTGGCTGGTGCGGCGGCCGCGGTGAATTGCCTGATTGAGCAAAAACTCGACGCGCTCATGGCGCGCACCCGCGCCCGCCCTCTGCCGCGCGGCGAAGTCACTTCACCGCAAACCCTGCTGTTCGCAGGCATCGTCGGCGGTATCGGCTTGATGCTGCTCAACACCTGGGTCAACCCGCTCACCATGTGGCTTACGCTCGGCACCTTCGTCGGCTACGCGGTGATTTACACCGTGATCTTGAAGCCGCGCACCCCGCAAAATATCGTCATCGGCGGCGCCTCCGGCGCCATGCCGCCGGTGCTGGGCTGGGCTGCCGTGACCGGCGACGTGAGCGCGGATGCGCTGCTGCTATTCTTGATTATCTTTACCTGGACCCCGCCGCACTTTTGGGCGCTGGCCTTGTATCGTAAGAACGAATACGCCAAGGCCGGCATGCCGATGTTGCCCGTGACCCACGGCGAGCAATTTACCCAATTGCATGTGATGCTCTATACGGTGATCCTTACAGCCGCGACCTTGCTGCCGGTGGCGACGGGCATGGGCGGGTTGGTGTATTTCGTATCAGCCGTGGCTTTGGATGGCGTCTTCTTGTACTACGCTTATCTGATTTGGAAGCATTACACGGATGCGATTGCTAAGCGGACGTTTGCTTATTCGATTCTTTATTTGAGTTTGCTGTTTGCGGCGTTGTTGGTGGATCATTATTTTAAGATACCGTTGGGGGAGGTGGTGGGGTGGTTGGGGTAGGTTGTTGGTTGGGTTAGAGAGTAGCGATGAGTGAATTAATCGTGAGCCGGCGTTGGTGGAGCGGGCTTACAAGTTTTTTGATAAGAAACAGCTATGACGGAACCGAGTAAGGTCGAACCAACGAAGGAGCATAGTAAGCAACCTTGGACGAAGTCGGATATTTGGGTAAAAGAGTTGCTTGGAATACCTGTGTATGTGGCTGGCACCCTGGCTTTTTTGAAGGTAACTAATGCCAGCAACCCAATTCTGTTTGTCATCGGGCTGTTGTCTTTCGTAACTGCATATAATGTAATTTATGAATATCTGTTTCCTGACCATAAGGTGCATACACAGTGGGTGAAGATTGCACTGCTTCTTATAGGGCAGATTGTTGTTGGTAGTTTGATCTTGCTATTCGCCTGGCTTCTCTGATGACGGAGCGAGAATAAAACGTGAACCACACCAGGTCAGGGTCTAGTTAAGTAGCACAAGTCGGGGTCTAGTTATGTAGCACGAACTGACGAAAATATTGTCGGTGGAAGTGTTGTACAAGTGCATTTAGGGCCGGACTGCCCCGGCGGGGCAGTTACTTTTTCTTGCTTGCCCAAGAAAAAGCTAACCAAAAAGAAGGGCACCCCCTGCACCGCTCCCTACGGGAGTTCCCTGCGTTGCTCGCCATGCCGGGCGGCTGCGGAACTCGCGCGATCCGCTGCGCGGCCACGCGCTCAGACAGGTCCTCGCCGAATTCCCCGGCCCGTCTGCGCTACTCGGCGGCACAGCAGGGGCCCCAACGTCAACACCAGCGGTGCATCAACGCTTTTTGGCTGAGCCGTGATTTTTGGAAACCATGCAATTACCGCATCCGCTTTTCGCTGAACGTCTCCTGAATATGATCCTCGAAAAAACTCGCAACCGAGCCCGCGTTCATCATTCGCCGATGCAAATCGGCTGATACGCGGGAATACTGCATCACGCTGCCGTTGTTGAATTCCACTTCCAGGGTTTGCGCGCGTTCGTCGTAGCCGATCGAGCGGATTTTGCTGGAGCTGACTTTTTTGCGTTCCATCTGTCCCCCTTTGCTGTGAAAAATATGGATTTCGGATAAAATTCTCCGAATGAGGTATTTTACGCAATCATGATTTTATCCCGTACCAGCCAATACGCCATTCAGGCGCTGATTTTCATCGCGACTCGCCCGCCTGGGGAGCCGGTGCTGAACCGCGAGATCGCGAGTTATCTCAATGTGCCGCCGGCCTATCTGGCGAAGATCATGCAGAGTTTGTGCAAGGGCAATTTGCTGTATTCCTATCGGGGGCGGCTGGGCGGTTTCTGTTTGCGCGAGGGGGCAGAGAAGACCGTCTTAATGCAGATTTTGCTGTTGACCGAAGGGCCCAGTTTTACGCAGGATTGTGTGCTCGGTTTGAAAGTCTGTTCCGATGCCACCGCCTGTCCTATGCACACAAAGTGGCTGCCGATCAAGAAAAAGGTCGTGGCGCTGCTCAATGAGCAGACCTTGGAGAAACTCGCCCGCGCGGTGCAGACCGGTAAATATCGCTTATCCGATCTACCGGCTTCGCTGCTGGCCTCGATGCGCCGCACATAGACAGGCGTCGGGCGTCAGGCTTCGGGCGCTAGTGAAATAGGGCTCTACTCTTAAGCGTACATTTCGAAAATTCGATTCCTCGTACCCTGCTCACCGAACCCGACGCCTGATTCCTGCTATATTCCCAGCACTATGCCTGAATCTCTTATGGCTATCCCAGCTGCCTCCGTGGCCTTGCTTGAGGCCGGTCACCGCCTGGTCTGCGGCGGTGACTGGTCGGTGCATGGCATCGCCGGCTTGCGCGCGCGCCTAGACAAACTTTCCTGGGCCGTGGGCGGCGAGTTGGTCATTGATTTTTCCCAAGTGACGCGGCTCGATACCGCTGGTGTCTGGGTGCTGCACCACATCGAGGCGGAGCGCGCTCAGCATGGCCAAACCGTCAGGGTTGACGGCATGCGCGCAGAATACGCGGCGCTGCAACGCTTGGTGGAATCGCGTGCGCCGCAAAAGATAGCACCGCTTAAAGTGCATGCACCAGGCCCACTGGTGGTACTGGGCTACCACGCTTGGCACTGGTTCGATCAAACGCGCGGCATGTTGCATTTCGTTGGCGAAAACACCGTGGCTTTGCTGCGTGCGTTGAAGTCGCCCAGGCATCTGCGATTTCGCCATATCCTCTCCAATATTCAGCAAGCCGGTTTCGATGCCCTGCCCATTGTCGGGCTGCTCTCATTTCTGATCGGCATGGTGATCGCCTATCAAGGTGCGGTGCAGCTTGCACGCTATGGGGCAAATATTTTCATCGCGGATCTGGTGGGGCATGCCACGCTGCGTGAGCTGGCGCCGATGATGGTGGCGATCATCGTCGCCGGGCGCTCCGGCTCGGCTTATGCCGCACAAATCGGCACCATGAAAGTAACCGAGGAAATCGATGCGCTGCGCACCATGGGCGTGTCGCCGCTGGAATTATTGGTGTTGCCGAAACTCATCGCGCTGATGATCGCTTTGCCTTTGCTCACGGTATTTGCCGATTTCACCGGCGTGTTGGGCGGCATGCTGGTGGCGAGCACGCAGCTCGATGTGGATCCCTACACCTTCCTGGATCGCTTCGACGATGCGATTAAAGTCTCCACCTTCTTATTCGGGGTGGGCAAGGCGCCGGTGTTCGCCATGATTATCGCGCTGGTGGGGTGTTATTCCGGCTTTCAGGCGCGCGGCAGTGCGGATAGCGTGGGGCGGCAAACTACTATATCCGTGGTGCAGTCTATTTTTCTGATCATCATCGCAGACGCGATTTTTTCCGTCGTGGCGAGTGCCACGAAACTGGGCATGAGATGAAGCGCGAACCGGTAATCGAAATCGAGCACCTCGTCACGCGTTTCGGCGACACCGTGGTGCATGAGGATATTAGCCTGACGATAGAGCGCGGTGAAGTATTCGCCATCGCCGGCGCCAGCGGTTGCGGTAAATCCACGCTGTTGCGCGAGATCGTGATGCTGATGCCGCTTTATGCCGGCCATATCCGCGTGCTGGGGTGCGATATCGTGCACCTTGGCGCTACAGAGGCGGCCCGTCTGCGCCGGCGTTGGGCCATGATGTTCCAAGGTGGCGCCTTGTTTTCCGGCCTGACCGTAGCCGAGAATGTGGCGCTGCCCTTGCGCGAGCACACCGATCTCACGCCGGATGACATCGTGGAGCTGGCGCATATCAAGATCGCGCTGGCCGGGCTGCCCGCCGACGCTGCTAATAAATACCCGCGCGAGCTATCCGGTGGGCTGAAGAAACGGGCGGCGCTGGCGCGCGCCATCGCGCTTGATCCGGAGCTGCTGTTTCTCGACGAGCCCTCGGCCGGGCTCGATCCCTTGGCGGCGAGCGGCTTGGATGAATTAGTATTGAGCTTGAAAGAATCGCTCAAACTCACCATCATTATCGTGACGCATGATTTGGATCTGTTGTGGCGTGTCACCGACCGCGTCGCGATCTTGGGTGACAAGCGCGTGGTCGGGCTGGGCACAATGCCGGCGTTGGCGGAATCGCCGCACCCCTTGGTGCGGGAGTATTTTCACGGCCCGCGCGGGCGGGCCGTAGGGGTGTTGCATGGAAACCAAGGTTAATTACACCATTGTGGGTGTGTTCGTGCTGCTGTTGGGCGGGGCGCTGCTCGGCGTTGCCTTTTGGTTGTCTGCCGGTGGCCAGTTTCAGCACGATCAGCAAAGATATCACGCCTATTTTGACGAATCGGTTGCGGGCCTCAACCGCAATGCGCCGGTACGCTATCGCGGGGTAGAAGTGGGACGCGTGGTCGAGATCGCCCTGGCGCCCGATCAAAGCGGCCGTGTGCAGGTGCTCATGAAAATCAACCGTGATACCCCGATCAAGCAAGACACCATCGCTAAGCTAAAAACACAGGGGCTGACCGGGATCGCTGCGCTTGAACTTTCCGGCGGCAGTGCTCAGGCCAAGCCGCTGACCAAAAGTAAAAATCAGGAATATCCGGTCATCCCCACCCAGCACTCGTTTCTCAAGCAGCTCGATACCGCCGTCAGCGGTTTGATGAGCAACCTGACCGAAACCAGCGAAAACATCAATGCGCTTACCGATGAAGAGATGCGTAAATCGATTAAGCGCATGATCGCCAATATGGAAAGTTTGACCCAAATGCTTGCTGCACAGAAGCCGGCCATCGAAGCGGTGCTGAAAAATGCGGGACATACCTTCGAATCCAGCACGCTGGCGGCGGAGGAGGTCAATAAGCTCGCCAAGCGGCTGAGCCAAACTGCCGGCATGATGGAAACTATGGTCACCGATATTTCCGCTACTAGCCGCAGTGTGCGCGCGACATTGGACGATACGCGCCAGCCGCTGCGCGATATTTCCGGGCAAACCTTGCCGGAGTTGAATGCCTTGGCGGCGGAGATGCGTGAACTGGCGGTGACCATGAAACGGGTGGGCGCTGAAATCGAACAACAACCGCAGATGCTTATTTTCGGCCGCGGCCAGCCGCGTCCGGGGCCGGGGGAGTAAAGAGCAGGCATCGGGCGTCAGGATTCAGGCGTCAGGTAAAACCGAAGTGAGGGTGTGTGATGCGGATATGGGTAAAAGGAATTAGTTTGATCGGCCTGGTGCTGCTAGCGGCGTGCGTTGGTCCGCAAGGCAAGCAATCGGATACGGCTACCTATCTCTTAAGTGCGGCGCTACCGACGAAAACGGCCAGTGCAAAATCGTCGGCCACTTTGCTCGTCACGCCGACGCGTGCGCATCCCGGCTTCGATACACCGCGCATGGCCTATGTGCGCGAGGCGAATCGCATCGAGTACTACGCCTACCATCGCTGGGTGGAAACGCCGGCGCGCATGCTCACGCCCTTGATCGCACAAGCGTTGGAGTCCAGCGGGGCATTCGGCGCGGTGGTGCAGTCGCCCGCTTCGGTGCGCGCAAACCTACGCTTGGATACCGAGTTGGTGAGTTTGGTGCAAGACTTCACGCAGCAGCCGAGCCGGGTGCGCTTGGCTTTGCGCGCGCAACTGGTTGATGCCAGCAGCGGTGCGGTAATCGCCACGCGCACATTTGAAGCACAGGTAAGCGCGACTGCCGAGGCAGCGCACGGCGGCGCAGAGGCCGCGAATCGCGCCACATTGGAAATATTGTCCAAGCTCAGTGATTGGTGCGCAGCGGTGGCGAAATGACGCAACAGACGTTGGCGCGGGCGGTTGAGCACCATCGCGCGGGAGAGCTGGCGCAAGCCGAGCAGTACTACCGTGAAGTGTTGCAGCGCGAACCGCAGCACCCCGATGCGCTGCATTTGCTCGGTTTGATCGCGCACCAGCGCGGCCAGCACCAAGACGCGATCGATCTGATCAATCAAGCACTCAAGAAAAATAATCGCGATATCAATTTTCATATTCATCTCGGTCAAGCTTATCGCCAAGCCAAGCGTCTGGATGAATCGATTCAGGCGTTGAAAAAAGCCATCAAGCTCCAGCCGCAAAATGCCGAGGCGCATCACGAGTTAGGTTTGGCGCTGGCCGATAGCGGCAAGCATGAAGCAGCGCTGGCGGAATACGAGCGTGCCATCAAACTCGATCCGCACAACCCTTTCGCGCCGCTGAATGCCGGCAATAGTTGCCACCTCATCGGCGACTACGAGCGCGCGCTGCCTTACTATCGGCAAGTATTGGCGCGCGCCCCCCAATTGGCCGAGGGCTACAACAACCTTGGCTCCACGCTGTTTCAACTCGGGCGGATCGAAGAAGCCCGACCGCTGATTGAAAAAGCGCTTGAACTCAAACCGGACTATGCCGAGGCGCTAGTCAATCACGCCAACATCCTGCGTCAAGGCCATCGTTTCGATGCGGCGCTGGTGTGCCTCGACCGCGCGCTTGAGCTTAAGCCCGGTTTTTTGCTGGCGCTGTTCAATAAGGCCAACGCCCTGGCGGAATCGGGGCAGCATGCGGAGTCGGTGCCCTACTACGATCAAGTGCTGGCGCTGCAACCCGATTATCCCGAAGCGCTAAGCAACAAGGCCGCAGTGATGGGCGATCTGCAACACACCGAAGAAGCGGTCGAGCTCGCGCGGCAAGCGGTGAAAAAAAATCCGAATTTCGCCGAAGGTTACAACAATCTGGGCGCCAACTTGTTGCAGCTCGGTCGGATACAGGATGCGTTTTTGGCTTTTCAACGCGCGATGAGCCTGAAGCCCAGCTATGAATCGCCTTATCTCAATATGGCCAAGCTGCTGTGGTCGGTGGGCGATGCCCCGGAAGCGATGCGCTACCTCGGGCTATTGCTCGACATGAATCCGGGGCATGAAGAGGCGAAGCGTTGCAAACTGCTATTTGAACTTTACGTCTATCAAGAGCAGCCATTGCCGCCACGTGCGCCGATTTCGTTCGGCGCGCCCAGCGCCAAACAACGTTTCGCGCAGCGCAAAGATACACACAAAAAAATCCGTATTGCTTATATCTCTTCCGATTTTCGCCTGCATCCGGTCGGACGCAACATCTGGCCGGTGCTGGAAGGGCATGACCGCAGCCAGTTTGAGTTGTATCTCTACGGCGCGGTGCACCAAGCGGATGCGCTCACCGGCCGCTTTAAGGAAATCGCGGATCGCTATCAGTCAGTGCTCGGCATGAACGACGAACAAATCGCTGACCAAATTCGGCGCGATGAAGTGGATATTTTGGTGATACTCGCCGCGCGTTTCGACAACAATAAGCCGCTGGTCGCCGCCTACCGCGCAGCACCCGTGCAAGTGAGTTTCCATGACCCGGCATCGAGCTATCTGGCCGATATGGACTACCTCATCACTGACATTACGATGAATCCGCCCGATACCCAAGAATGGTTCACGGAAAAACTGGTGCGTTTGCCGACGTTTTATTTGCACTTACCATTGAACGACGCGCCGCCGACCCTGCCGCCCCCCGCCTTGGGGCGCGGTTACATTACCTTCGGCTGCTTCAATAATGTGGCCAAGCTCAACCCGCAGAGCGTATTCATCTGGTCCGAAGTGCTGAAAGCGGTGCCGGAGTCACGCCTGGTGTTGAAATACAAAGAAATGTTCAACGAACCCTTCGTGCATGCGCATTACATGGACATGTTCGCGCATTACGGCATTCCTGCTGAACGCGTGCGGCTCCTCACCGAGCAACTTAGTTTTGTCGAACACTTGGCGGCCTATCGTGACATCGATATCGCACTCGACCCGTTTCCCTTCAACGGCTCCACCACCACGTTTGAAGCCCTATGGATGGGCATCCCCGTGGTCACCCTGGCCGGCCATTCCATGGTCGCGCGCTGGGGCGCCTCCATGCTGCGCCGTGTCGGACTGTCGAGCCTGGTGGCGCAACTGCCGGGCGACTATGTGCAAATCGCCGCGCGCCTCGCCGCCGACTTGCCGCGCCTCACCGCCATGCGCGCCGACTTGCGCAACCAGGTCGCCAAGTCGCCGTTGTGCGATCACCGCCGCCGCGCCAAGCAGTTGGATCGGGTGTTTAAATACATGTGGCGCGCGTGGTGCGCGCAGGATTGATGCTTGAAACCACGAATGAACACGAATGAACAGCGCGTAGCCTACCCTCCGGGGTGCGAATATAATTGGGTGCTATAGGGTTAAAGGGGTTGTCGCATGCTTCCGGAAGAAATCGAGAGAATAAAACACCACATTATCGAACTGGGCATCGAGCACCGCGATCTCGATGACGCCATCGCCCGCCTCACCGCTGATGCCGAGCCGAATGAACTGCAAATCCGCCGTCTAAAGAAACGCAAGTTGTGGTTGAAAGATGAAATGACGCGATTGCAGATGCAGATCACACCGGATATCCGTGCATAGCCTCGGGGTGTTGTAGCGCTGGCATTCTTGCCGGCATGGGGTGCGCCCCGCGCACCTACTACCCACGCCCTTCCTTCTTTCTCCTGCCAGGGCCGGCCCACGGAAAATATTTTCCAGCGCCTGGAATAATTTCCGCCAGAAACTGTTTACCCATGCAAGGGCTGCTAATGGGCGCGAAGTAGATATCCCATGCCTGCACCAAGCTGCCCGATCAATCTCGCTTAAAACCCCTTTTATTATTGGAGGAAGACATGTCAATTCTGAATAAGCTTGTATGTGCCAGCGCGCTTGCACTGACGGTCGGCGTAGCCGTGGCGGACAATGATCGGCACGATGATCGGTCGGCGAATATAACTATTTTTGCGCCCGGTGCAGGTGATGTCGCAGGTGTGTCATCCAGAGGATTCTTGGTGGATTTGGCGGTGGAATTCGAGGGTGATCTCGCTTCAACCGGCGCTTCGTCGGAGCTCACCGGCCCAGGCCCGTTGCAGAACGCGGGGCCATTTCCCGGCACCTTCAGTTTAGGCGCTAACAAAGACCATTTCCCCGGCTTGGTTGTCTTGTTGTCCTCTACGGCTGCCAGTGCCACTAATGCCGGCCCTGGCCAGAATGTGTCGAACTTGTTCAATATTATTTCCGTGACCAATCGCACGCCGACGAATACGGAAATTTGGGGTACCTGGATCATCGGCGCTAAAAATGTGTTTGGTGTTGAAGGCCAGATGACGCCCTCGCGTCTCTTTGTCACAGTGGTAGAGGGTACGGCGCCGGATGTGGTGCTGGACCTTAACGGGGATGGGAAATTCAATGCTAAAGACCTCAAGCTCATGGGGTATAACGTGATCGCCAAAAGCCGTCATGTGGATTTTGTCGTAAATGGTTTGCCATAAATGCTGTAAGGAAACCACCCCTATCGCGACTCAACATGGTTGAGGATGATAGGGGTGAAAGTCTGCCGCCCCATTACTACTCAGGCAAGCGTTGGCTATAGGCTCGGAATAGCCTTTGCGCTTGTTAAGCACCAACCTGATTTTTATCGCGATTAAACCCTTTTTTGTTGGAGGAGTGGCTGTGAAAACTAATTTATTGAAGATGGCTGGGGTGGCGTTGTTTGTCACGGTGTTTGTTTCATCCGCCTGGGCGGCAAAACCAGCCGTGGCCCCGGCGCCTAACGGTATTACGCTGCCTGAAGGCTATAAGGACTGGCGTGTCATTTCAGTTGCACACCGCACGGACAACAACACCATGCGCGCCATCGTCGGCAACGATATCGCCATGGAAGCCGCGCGCAAAGGGCAGACCAAACCTTGGCCCGATGGCGCCATTCTCGGCAAACTGGTTTGGAAAGCAGAGACGGATGCCAATTGGCCAACGGCGACGGTGCCCGGCAAATTCGTGCATGCGGAATTCATGATCAAAGAGGCCAAGAAATACGAAGCGACCGGCGGCTGGGGATTTGCGCGCTGGCTGGGCGAAGAACAAAAGCCGTTTGGAGAGAATGCCGGATTCGTGCAAGGCTGCTTCGCTTGCCATACGCCGGTGAAGGGGAATGATTATGTGTTTACGCAACCGGCCAAGTTGCCGTAAAGCATAAAACCCCAAAAAAGTGCGGCTTGCGTGGTGTAAAAAAACCGCCCAAGCCGCATTTTTGCTTTATAAATGGCGATGCTTCAGGAAGCGCGATACACATGCGCCCGCGTCAGCGGATATGGCAGCGTGCCATTTTCCAGTGGTTTGCCGGCAAGTATTTGAAACAACGACATCCACCCCCGATCGAAGGCGTGCGCCGAGCCGGCCATATAAATTTGCCAGATGCGGTATTTTTCTTCGCCGACTAAGGCCTTCGCTTCCACCGCATTTGCTTCCAGCCGGTCCACCCAGTGCCAGAGCGTGCGCGCATAGTGCGGGCGCAGGCATTCCGCATCCCAGCATTCGAGGCCGTGCGTGGAGAGTGATTCGATCACTTGCGACACGTGCACTAACTCGCCGCCGGGGAATACATATTGTTCAATGAAGTCGCTGATGCCGCTGCCGAGGCCCTCGGTGTCGAGGCCGCTGGAGGTAATGCCGTGATTCATGATCAAGCCGCCCGGCTTTAAGAGACGATAAATTTTCGCGAAGTATTTTGGCAGGTTGTGCTGGCCGACGTGTTCGAACATGCCGACTGAAGCGATTTTATCGAATGTTGCATCTTCTGGCACGTCACGGTAATCCATGAGATGGACTTGCACGCGATCCTGTAAACCACGCGCCTGAATTTGTTCCTGCACATAGTCGTGCTGGTTTTGGCTGAGCGTAATACCGGTGGCGCGCACTTGGTAATGCTCGGCCGCCCAAAGAATCAGTCCGCCCCAGCCACAGCCAATATCGAGCAGGCTTTCCTCCGGCTTGAGGTCGAGCTTGCGGCAAATGTGGTCAAGCTTCTGTTCTTGCGCGCGCTCCAGCGTGTCGTCGGCTTGCATGAAGTAGGCGCAGGAATACACGCGGCGTTGATCCAGCCACAGCGCATAAAACGCGTTGGAGACATCGTAGTGGTGGCTGATATTTTTGCGGTCGGTGGGTTTGGAATGTTTCCACCAGGATAGTGCGCGGCTTTTTTTATCGACGACGACTTCGCTCTCGCACAGGTGCTCACCGAAAGAAATGATATCGCGCATCCGACCCGCTAGGTCGATCCCCTGTTCGACATAGCTCTTGGCGAGTTTGCCCAAGCTGGGCACGGCGAGGTTCATCAAGGCCTTGGCGTTATTGATCTTGAGCGTGACATTCGGCTGCTCGGAGAGGCGCAGGGCTTGGCCATTCCACAATTCAACCGCCACCGGCAACTGATGCCGGCGCAGGCGGTTTTCGACCAGCTTGAGAATTTGGCTTTGTAACATCGTATTCCTCCTCTGATGCACGCCTTTGTGCTGGCGCGTGTTAGCTCAGTATAGGAAACGATTGCTACAAATTTAAGCTAAATCTTGCGCCAGCGAGGCGCGCACCGGCTCCGGTAGCGCAGCGATTTCTGAGGTGTACTCCGAGTGATCGACGCCGATGCTGATGGTGGCGCCGGCTTTGATCGCGGCGATACTGGCGGGGTCGAGTTCGAAGCGCAGGAAGTGCACGGCAGAAGTTTTTTCCTCATTTTCGCGCGCCAAGTCTTCGTCGGCGATGGCGTACACCTTGGCCTGCCCCAACGCGCGCACCCAACTTTTGTCCTCGATCCCTTTCAAACGTGCCAGCATCACGCGGCGCTCGTCCTCATCCGTGTACTCGATCATCAAGGTGGCTTTCCAGTTGCTGCCATCGGGGATCAGCGGGTTGTAGGTGTCGAGTTCATCTTGAATGCCGGCTTCTTCGAAAATGCGCTCGGCGCGCAGCATTTCTTGAACCTGGTAGCGCATGGTCAACTCATCTTCGAAGATGAGGGTAATGTGATCGCCCAAGCAAACGGTGCGGACTTTTTTGTGCGCGATGACTTGGGCGCGTAGGGTGGGGCGTGCCTTGGCGTAGGCTTCAAGCGTCATCAAATTATCGTGAGTGAGTTTCGGCATGGCAGTTCCTTGTGTCGGCATGGATGCTTGCATGATCATCATTCCTTATGTTGTCCGTCGATCGGACCTTCTTTAAACAGATTGTCTTTGAGCTCGTGGGAGAAGGCCGGATCGTGGCGCCGAATCCACTCCAACACCATGGCGGCATGCTCTTTTTCTTCGTCGCGGTTGTGGGCGAGGATGCGCTTCAGTTCGGCATCGCTGCATGCGTCCACGCGCTGGTTGTACCAGTCCACCGCTTCCAGTTCTTCCATCAAGGAGACAATGGCGCGGTGCATGTCCATGGTCGCGGCGGAGAGGTTTTCAATGGGTTCGTGATAGCCTTCATTAGCCATGAGAGTTCTCCTCTTAGAGTCCGTAAGCGATGCGAATTAGAGTGATCGGGTGTTCCTTCTGCGCTGTGGTGCCTGCGCCCATGCCTTGCATGATGTGGCGGCCGGCGATAGCGCAATCGGAGCTGATGTAATCCGGTTCGTTATTGGCCATGGCTTTGAATACGGGCTTGCCGATTTTCATCGAGTTGGCGAAGAACTCGGATTTCACGCCCCAGGTGCCGTCGTGGCCGGAGCAGCGCTCCACCGTGTTGACTTGCGTATCTGGCACCAATTGCAACATCTCGCGGGTTTTTTGTCCCATGTTCTGCACGCGCAAATGACAAGCGATGTGATAAGAAACCTTTCCCAGTTTTTGCGGAAAGTCGGTCTTTAAGAGACCATCGACCTTGCGCGCGATCATGTACTCGAACGGATCCCACATCGCTTCTGCTACCAAGGCTACATCTGCATCGTTCGGGAACATCAAGGGCAATTCCTGTTTATACATCAGCGTGCAGGACGGCACGGCGCTGAGAATCGCATAGCCTTCGCGCGCCATTTTGGCGAGTTGTGGGATGTTGATGTCTTTGAGTTTCTCCACTGCATCGAGATCGCCCAATTCTAATTTGGGCATGCCGCAGCAGGCTTCTTTCTCTACCAGTCGCGCGGGAATCTCATTGTGCGCGAGGATTTTCAATAGGTCGTGGCCGATACCGGGCTCGTTGTAATTCACATAACAGGTGGAATAAATCGCCACTTTGCCTGGCGTGCGCTGGCCGGTTTTGACTGGGAAGCTGTCCTTGGGTTCGGCGTTGGGGCGAAATGTCGCGCTGGCGTATTCGGGTAAGACGCGGTCTTTGTGCACGCCCAGCACGCTGTCCATCACAGCGCGCGCGGCCGGAGTTTTGTTCAGCGCATTCACGGTTTGCACCACCACCGGGATCGTCGCCAGCTTGCCCATCAGGTCGGTGCTGGAGAGCAGCTTGTCACGGAATTTGGTTTCGCCTTTTTTGTACTTGACCGCTTTCGCACGCAGCATCAGGTGCGGGAAATCGATCGCCCACTCATGCGGCGGCACATACGGGCATTTGGTCATAAAGCACAAGTCGCACAGATAACATTGATCGACGACTTGCCAATAATCTTCGGTTTTCACCCCATCCACTTCCAGCGTGGGGGAGTTGTCCACCAGATCGAACAGGGTGGGAAACGACGTGCACAGACTTACGCAACGGCGGCAGCCATGGCAAGCATCGAATACCCGATGTAACTCTTGATTGAGCGCGGTTTCATTCCAGAAGCTCGGGTTTTTCCAATCCAATGCATGCCGCTTGGGCGCTTCGAGACTTCCTTCACGCGCAGTCATTGCCTTGCCTTTCGTGTTGGGTGGGTTAAATACTTCCGCTCCAAGCGGAGCGGAAGTGGGGATCACTTAGAGCGATTAACTGCCTAGGGTGTCAAATGCTTTCTGGAAGCGGTTGGCGTGCGAGCGTTCCGCTTTGGCCAGCGTTTCGAACCAATCGGCGATTTCGTCGAAACCCTCGTCGCGCGCGGATTTCGCCATGCCTGGGTACATATCTGTGTACTCGTGGGTTTCACCGGCAATCGCGGCTTTCAGATTGGCGCCCGTGGGGCCGATCGGCAGGCCGGTGGCGGGGTCGCCCACGGCTTCCATGTATTCCAGATGGCCGTGCGCATGGCCAGTTTCGCCTTCCGCAGTGGAGCGGAACACGGCAGCAACATCGTTATAGCCTTCCACGTCTGCTTTTGCTGCAAAGTACAGATAACGGCGATTGGCTTGTGATTCGCCAGCGAATGCTGCTTTCAGGTTGTCGAAGGTTTTCGAGCCTTTGAGTTCCATCACGGTCTCCTTGTAAAGTTGATGGGGGTGGTAAACAATTTAAAACAGTTAGACTTAATCTAATCTGTGAACAAAGTATAGGGATGGGCGGGTTGGGCGTCAAGAGGGTGTTGAATAAAAGGCTAAGCGTGGATTAGGAATCAAAAGGAACTAGCGGATTCTCGCTAGGTTCCCCCTGCGCCTTCTGCTTAGGCTAGTCTTCCAAAATGCAAAAACGCTTGCTCGATTTCGGCGAAAGTCTGTGCGATCGGCGTGGTAATGATTTCCATACCGAGCTGGCGCGCGATGCGCGAGGCGGAAAATAGTCCGCGCACCATTTCTCGGCCATCCACCGTATCCACCACTAGCGCATGCTGCCGGCCGCAACGTTGCAGGGTGGAGACAATGTTACCGATGCGCGCAGCGAGCACGTCAGATAGTTTCAGCACCTCCAACCTTTCGCGCGGTGTCATGATGTCGGCCACTGCAATCTCGCGATGTATACCGCCTTGGCGTTCAATGAATTGCAGCGGTTTCTCACCTAGCAGGTCGCTGGCGGTAACCAATCCCACCAATGCTCCCTCGCTATCTAGCACGAAGAGCATCCGTACGCCGCGCCGCCGCATGCGCTCTTCAGCCACCTCAATGCGCGTGTCGGGCGTGATGGTGACAGCGGTCGTGGTTCTTAAATCGGTCATGACATCTACCGCCGGGTGATTCGTTTTTAGGTGGCAGGTTTGTTGTAAATCAGGTTGGGACAAATCTGCCCCGGGTGCGAGAGCATGCAATTGCAAGGGTGTGTAATCACTCAGCATAGCGGTTCCTTTCAACAGATTGGGCTTAAAGCCTATCCACTTAATATTAGAACATGCGGCTAAATTGGCAACCACTCACTACTGGGGACAGGTGTGCTCAGAATTTACAAGGGCATCGGCTGCGCGTCCGCCAAGCGCAACCAGCCGCGCACGATGCGATACAGCACCCAAATTCCGGTCACTACGCCGATGATCCAGGCGGCGGGGATGCCGACGATCGTCAAGCTCAGCAAAATCATTGCGATCAGCCATAGCAATGCGAACCAGAAGGTGCGGATTTGCCAGCGGAAGTGGGATTGCAGATAAGAGCCGTAAGCCTCGTCGCGCTTGAGGTAATTCAGAATCACCGCGATGATCGACGGCCAGCCGGTGAGAAACGCCGTCACGATAAAAGCTGAGCTGAGTAAGCCGGTTACCGCGCTGAACGCATGCAGCCCATAGATGACATGGGTGAGCGTGATCAGGCTATCGCGGGGCGCGCTAGGGCTGTTCACGAGGGTGGCCTATGTGTTTTCTGCGGAGCGCAAACGAGTACGCTGATCGCGGTCGAGGTAGGTAACCAATTCGTTCAGCGCCAAGCGATAGACATCGCGCTTGAATTCGATCACCGACTCCAGCGGCACCCAGTACTCGCTCCAACGCCAAGCGTCGAATTCCGGATGTCCGCTTGCGCGCAAGCTCACATCGCAGTCACGACCCACCAAGCGCAGCAAGAACCAGATTTGTTTCTGGCCCTTATAGCTGCTGCGCCACTCACGCTTGATCCAATGCGTCGGCACCTCGTAACGCAACCAGTTTTTAGTGCGGCCCAGGATATGCACATGATGGGACTGTAAGCCCACCTCTTCATGCAACTCCCGGTACATGGCCTGTTCAGGGGATTCCCCCTTATCAATGCCACCCTGCGGGAATTGCCAGGAATGTTCGCGTATCCGTTTGCCCCAGAAAACCTCGTTTTTTGCGTTGCACAAGATGATGCCGACATTGGGTCGATACCCATCGCGGTCGATCATTCTCGATCCTTCAATTTGTTAATTCTTACCATTGTTTCATATTTCAAATGGCAAATACAAGGTGCGCAGAACGGGGTTGGCGATCGGGTACAATAGGGTTTTCATTCAAACTGTTAGAACAAGTCCATGCCCGTTAATTTCACACCCACCGCGCGCGATAATTTACTACCGATCAAAGGGATATCTCTGGGGATCACCGAAGCCAATATCAAGAAGCCGGGGCGCAAGGATTTGCTGGTGATTGCGCTCGACGCAGGGGCGGAAGTGACCGCCGTTTTCACCCAAAATCGCTTTTGCGCCGCGCCGGTGATCGTGGCGCGAGCACATCTCGAATCCGGGCGGCCGATCCGCGCGCTGGTGATCAATACCGGCAACGCCAATGCCGGCACCGGCGAGGAGGGCCTGACCCGCGCCGGGTCGGTGTGCCGTGAGTTATCGGCGCTGCTCGGGTGCAAATCGGAGCAAGTTTTGCCGTTTTCTACCGGCGTGATCATGGAGCCGCTACCGGTAGAGAAAATTTTGGCTGGCCTGCCGAGTTGTGTGAATAACTTGGGCCAAGCTGACTGGTACGATGCGGCGCAAGCGATCATGACCACGGATATCGTACCTAAAGCTTTTTCTCGGCAAGTGACGGTGAATGGACAAACCGCCACCATCACCGGCATTGCCAAAGGCTCGGGCATGATTCACCCGAACATGGCGACCATGCTCGGCTATATCGCCACCGATGCCGCCGTGACGCAAGAGGCGCTGCAAGCGATGCTGCATCACGCCGTGGCGCACTCTTTCAATTGCATCACCGTGGACGGCGACACCTCCACCAACGATGCGTGTGTATTGATCGCCACCGGGATTGGCGGGGCGTGCGTTTCCAGCGCCAGCGGCGACGATTACCTGACGCTGCGCGACGCGGTGACCGATGTGGCGGCGAGCTTGGCGCAAGCCATCGTGCGCGACGGCGAAGGCGCGACCAAATTCATGACGATTCAGGTGGAAGGCGGCAAATCCGCTGCCGAGTGCCGCACGGTCGCGTATGCGATCGCACATTCGCCGCTAGTCAAAACCGCATTTTTCGCCTCAGACCCGAATTTGGGCCGTATCCTGGCCGCGATCGGCTATGCGGGCATCCCTGATCTCGATGTCTCCAAGATTCAGTTGTATCTCGGCGATGTCTTGGTGGCGGAAAAGGGCGGCCGCGCCAGCGCCTATCGCGAACAAGACGGCCAGCGGGTGATGCAGCAAGCGGAGATTTTGGTGCGCGTGCTGCTGCATCGCGGCGAAGCAGTGGCGACCGTGTGGACCTGCGATTTTTCCTACGACTATGTGAAGATCAATGCGGAATACCGAAGCTGATTTGCTGGCGCGGGTGGCGGGGCTGATCGATCGCCTGGAAACGCTGTTGCCCGCGCCTGCTGCTGCGCCGGATTGGAAAGCTGCCATCGCCTATCGCTGGCGCAATCAAAACGGTCGTGGCTTTCTGAAACCGGTGCCGCATCCGCACCGTATCCGCTTGGCCGATTTGCGCGGCGTGGACGAGCAAAAGCAAATCATCGAGCGCAACACGCGCCAATTTGTCGCGTGCCAGCCCGCGAACAATGTGCTGCTCTCCGGCGCGCGCGGCACGGGCAAATCCTCCTTGGTCAAAGCGGTGCTGAGTCAATTTGCTTCCAAAGGCCTGCGTCTGATTGAAGTGGAAAAACGCGATCTGGGCGATTTGCCCGATATCGTGGATCTGATTTATGGCCGGCCCGAGCGCTTTATCCTGTTTTGCGACGATCTGTCTTTCGGCGCGGATGAGCCGGGCTATCAGGCCTTGAAGGCGATTCTCGACGGTTCGATTGCCTCCACCTCGGATAATTTGTTGGTGTACGCCACCTCCAATCGTCGGCATCTGATGCCGGAATATATGGAAGAAAATCTCAGTACGCGCCATGTGGGGCACGAAGTGCATCCGGACGAAGCGGTGGAGGAAAAGGTTTCGCTCTCCGAGCGCTTTGGCGTTTGGTTGTCGTTCTATCCTTTCGATCAAGATGCCTATCTCGCCATCGCCGATTACTGGGTGGCGCAACTCGGCGGGACGCTGCGCGATGCGGAACAACGCCAACACGCCGCACTGCAATGGGCGCTATTGCGCGGCTCGCGCAGTGGCCGCGTGGCTTGGCAATTCGCGCGTGATTGGGTGGGTAGCCACGCCATCCCGCAGCGCGGTAAACGCGCCTGATGTCGGTTAGCACCGAAACCAAAATCACCGATGTCGCAGTTGCCATCATCACGCGCCCCGACGGTTCGTTTTTGCTGGCGCGTCGCCCCGCAGGCAAGCCTTATGCCGGCTATTGGGAATTTCCCGGCGGTAAGGTCGAGCCGAATGAGCGCGTGGCCGATGCACTGGCGCGCGAGGTGAAGGAGGAGTTGGGAATAGATGTGATTAGCGCGTATCCCTGGGTGACGCAGGTATTCACCTATCCCCATGCGAAGGTCAAATTGCACTTTTACCGCGTCACGGCCTGGCAAGGCGAACCGCACCCGCATGAAGGGCAGGTGTTTTCTTGGGAGCGCGCGGAGTCGGTGAGTGTTGAGCCAGTACTGCCCGCCAACGGCCCCATTTTGCGCGGCCTCTCTTTGCCGCCGGTGATGGGCGTGAGCCAAGCGGCCGAGCTGGGCGTCGAACCTTTTTTGGCTAAATTGGAGGCGGCATTGCAGCGTGGTTTGCGCTTGATTCAATTGCGCGAGAAGCAAATGTCTGACAAGGAATTGATCACCCTGGCTCGGCGTGTAGCAGAAGTCGCCCACGCACACGGCGCGCGTGTCTTGCTGAATGGCGCTGCGGCGTTGGTCGCGCAAACTGGCGTCGACGGCATGCATTTGAGCGCGCAGCAGCTCATGCGCACTGAGCGCCGTCCCGATGTCGCGTGGTGCGGCGCGTCCTGCCACACGCGACAAGAGATGGATCACGCGGCCCAACTCCAACTCGACTATGTCGTGCTCGGCGCGGTGCTGCCGACTGCGTCGCATCCTGGCGAGCAAACCTTGGGTTGGGAGCGGGTGCGTACGCTTGCTCAGGACTATCCGCTACCAATTTACGCCATCGGCGGCATGCGGCCGGAGGAGTTGGAGACGGCGTGGCGAAATGGCGCGCATGGCATCGCGATGCTGCGCGGCGCGTGGTGAGATGCGCTCGCTGCTGCTGTTCGCTGTGATCGCTGTTGCCGGGTGCGCGCAACAGGAGGCGCCTGTAGTAGCGTGTGCCGCGCTCACTCAGGGCTGCACGCTTGAACCAGGTAAGCTGTTCGCAAAAACGGATAGCATGCCCACGCCGCTTAAACCATTTGCTTTAACGGTCGTTGCGCCCACCGCACAGGAAGTGCATGTCGAATGGCACATGCAAGGCATGGAGATGGGCTTGAATCGCTATCGGCTCATCCGACAAGCCAACGGCGAATGGCGTGCGACCCTTACCCTGCCGGTGTGTGTAACCGGCCGCCGTGATTGGCTGATGGTGATCGAGGTAGATGGCGCGCGACGCGCGCTGGCGTTTCAGACGGGGTAAAAGTTTTTGAAAGACTAATGCGCGGGCGCTTTCACCGTCGCTTGTACATCGACCGCGCCGATCATGCGCTTGCCTTGCTTGAAGTTCAGCACCAACGGCACTTTGTCGCCTTCCTTCAGCGCTTGTTTCGGGTTGATCAGCATGAGATGCAGACCGCCCGGTTCGAGCTTCACCGGCTTGCCGGCTTCGAGTGCCAGTGCAGGGAGTTGGCGCATTTCCATCATGCCGTTGCGCATCGACATGGTGTGAATCTCGACCACTTCGGCGGCTGGCGAAGTAACGCTGCTTAAGCTGAGCGTTTGTTTGCTTTCGATAGTGAAGTAGGCAGCGGCGATTTGGGCGCCAGGCGGCGGCAGCCGCACCCAAGCATCAGTCACCTTGGCGATACCGGCGGCGTGGCCGATCGGCATCACCATCAATGAAAGGCAGAGCAAGACAAGTTTTTGCATAAACAAAAATCTCCAGGAAAAATTTTACTGGTCAGGTTCGGAGGGGACATCATCCGGCCCCGGCCCTTCGTTCAAGGGGACGCGATAGGATTCGCTGGCCCATTGGCCGAGGTCGATTAGGCGACAGCGTTCGCAACAAAATGGCCGAAACGGATTGCTGGAATCGTAGGGGCTGGGTTGGCCGCAGTGCGGACAGTTGACGAGACGCAGTTTCATTAGACTACAAACAGCAAAGGGTTAAATCGAATTCTACCTGGGTATCGCACACCTTGGGGCGTGCTGCGCCACCCAGGGCGGTAAAGCGGATATTGATGGCGTATTTGTTGGCGCTGATTTCGGGAAAGCACGGCAGATTTTCATCCAATCCCACGCGCAGCATTTGCGCGACGCGGCCGGAGACCATTTGCTGATAAGCGCCTTTGGGCGCCACCTGAAGCGTCGGCTGCCCGCTATCGCGCAAAATCTTCAGGATAATTTCGATCGCGCTATTGAGTGGGTCGAATGGCGCCATCCATTCGCGTAAGTTATTGCGCTGGATTTCTGGACCGAGGCTAAGCCAATAGTGATAAGACGGCACATCGAATTCGCATACGCCACCGGGGATGCACGCGCGCTGTTTGATGCTCATGACCCATTCATTATCACGCAGATGCTGGCCGATCTTGCCCGTCAGGCCTTGCAGTTGGGTGACGGTGCGGGTGATATTACGCAACACCTCTTCGAGCGCTTCGGATTTAACGCTCGGGTTGTTGCGCAGGGGTTCGAGGCTATGTTTTTGGCGTTCCAACTCTTGGATTAGGTCTGACTTTAGATCGCCGCGCGCGACTTCGAGAATTTCAAACAGCGAGAGCAGAGCGGCATGATGATCCAGCGCTTCGTTTAGCTCAGCGAAATGCGAAAACTTGGCGAATAAATTCTCCATGCGCATCAAGGTGCGAACGCGCTCATTCAGAGGATATTCGTAAGTGATCACCGGCTCTCCGCCCCGCCAAAATTGGACTATTCTGGACCAGAATCCCTAAAAATACAAACGACTTAGCGCAGAATTTAATGCTAAATCTAGGACTTAGGTGACGCTTTGCTGGCCAAGGATAAATATTGGGCATGCAGTGCTGCAACCTGGGCACGGAGGGTATCCAAGCCATTTTCGTTGCGGATGATGTCGTCGGCGCGAGCAAGCCGTGCCTTGCGTACGAGTTGCTGGGCCATGA
Source organism: Pseudomonadota bacterium (assembly GCA_038042985.1). Taxonomy (GTDB): domain Bacteria; phylum Pseudomonadota; class Gammaproteobacteria; order Burkholderiales; family Thiobacteraceae; genus RBG-16-58-11. Next base: position 36,382 of record JBBTCZ010000034.1, on the reverse strand, counting down.
TGGCGCGCACTGTGGTCTCTGCCAACTTACTGCGTGTCGTAGTGCGCGTGATTTGGCTTGCCTCGGCACAATCCACCACCAGACTGCGTTGAATCAGCGGTAGATAATTTCCGGTCTCGAACAGCAGGGGAACCACGATCACGGCATAGGGCGCTTGGCAGGCATGGATCGCGGCAAGCACTTCAGCATAAATCAGTGGGTGCAAGATCGATTCTAATGTTTGCTTCGCGGCTGTATCAGAGAAGATCAGCGTGCGCAGCTGGCCGCGATCGAGCGTGCCGTCGGGCTGCAGAAAACTGGGGCCGAACCGATCAATGATTGCTTTAAAGCCTACCGCGCCCGGCTGCGTGAGTACATGAGAAACGGCGTCGGTGTCGATGATGGCCGCGCCCCATTCGGCGAAGAGCTGGGCAACCGTAGATTTTCCGCAGCCGATGCCGCCGGTGAGGCCGATGCAAAAGGCTGTCATCACATCGCTGCTAATGCAACCAGTTCAAATAAGCCTGGGTTAAATTCTGCCCCCACAGCAAGGCGATGATGCCGCCCCCAGCGAGGTAGGGGCCGAACGGAATCGGCTGGCTACGCTCGTGGCGCGCAAACAGGATGAGACTCACCCCGATAATCGCACCCACCAGGGAGGAGAGCAAGATCACCACCGGCAACAACTGCCAGCCAAGCCAAGCACCAATCGCGGCGAGCAGCTTGAAGTCACCATAGCCCATACCTTCTTTGCCGGTTACCAGTTTGAACAGCCAATACACTGTCCAAAGCGAAAAATAACCCGCGACCGCGCCTATGACAGAGGATTGAATATCAGTGAATAAGCCGCCCAGATTCGCGAGCAAACCAAGCCAGATCAAGGGCTGCGTGATTTGGTCGGGCAATAATTGCGTATCCGCATCGATGAAGGTCAGTGCGATCAGCGCCCAACAAAACAGCAGCGCGCTTAACGTGACAAAACTTACCCCAAAACGCCAAGCCACATAGCCGGAAAGTATCCCGGTGAGCGCCTCCACGATCGGATAGCGCGGGGAGATCGGTGCGGCGCAATGGTGGCATTTACCGCGCAAGAAGGCATAGCTTAAGAGGGGAATGTTCTCGATCGCACGAACCGCATGGCCGCAAACCGGGCACCGCGAATGCGGGGTGAAGAGATTAAATGGCTCGGCGTTCGGTGCGGGTTTCTCGTCGAGCTCTGCGCAAAATAAGCGCCACTCGCACGCCATCATTTTGGGCAGACGATGGATCACGACATTTAGAAAGCTGCCGATGATGAGGCCGAGCAAGATAACAAAGCCGACAAACAACGCCGGCACCTCTCGGGCGAGTGCCAGGGTTTCTGAAATCATGTGTGTGCGCCCGCTTAGACCGCTTGGCCCATTTTGAAAATCGGCAGATACATCGAAACGACGAGGCCGCCGATCAGCACGCCCAGCACCACCATGATAATCGGCTCAAGCAGGGCGGATAAGCGTTCCACAATGTCGTCCACCTCGCGGTCGTAGTAATCAGCGACTTTGCTCAGCATGGAATCGAGTTGCCCCGATTCCTCACCGATTTGCACCATCTGGATCACCATATTGGGAAATAAATTGGTGTTCTGCATGGCGGCGGTCAGATTGGTGCCGGTCGAGACTTCGCCTTGAATGCGTTTAGTGGCATGGAAGTACACTTGGTTACCTGCGGAGCCGGCAACAGATTCCAAGGCTTCGACCAATGGCACCCCGGCGGCGAACATGGTGGATAAGGTGCGTGACCAGCGTGCGATGGCGCTCTTTTCCAATAATTCGCCGAAAACTGGCACCTTAAGGGAGAGTCGGTCGATGACGTCCTGCATTTTTTTCGAGCGCTTCCAACTGTAGAAGAAGAACCAGGTGCCGCCGAACACAATGCCGAAGATCGCCCACCAATAAGTGACGAAAAAGTCGGACATCGCGATGACCACCTGAGTCGGTGCGGGCAAATCGGCGCCGAAACTCTTGAACAAGTCCTTGAAAGTCGGGATCACGAAAATCATGATGACGGCGGTAATGATGAAGGCCACCACCATGATCGCGGCCGGGTAGAACAGCGCGGATTTGATCTTGCTCTTGATGGCGATGATTTTTTCTTTATAGGTAGCGAGCCGTTCCAGCACGCCATCCAAAATACCCGCCTGCTCGCCGGCGTTGACCAGGTTGCAGAACAACGTATCGAAGTAAAGGGGCCGCTTGCCAAAGGCTTGCGCCAAGCTGCTACCGGAGGCGACATCGTTTTTAATATCGATGAGTAATTGTGATACAGCGGGATTGGAATGCCCTTTGGCAACGATTTCGAACGATTGCAGCAGCGGCACGCCGGATTTGAGCATGGTGGCGAATTGACGCGTGAAGAGGGCAATGTCTTTTTCGGTGATTTTTTTGCCACGGCCGAAGGTGGACCGTTTTTTAACTTTGGTGACACTGATGCCTTGGCGGCGCAACGTGGCGCTGACCAGGGCTTCGCCGCTGGCGCGCATATCGCCTTTTGTTTTTTTCCCTTTTTTATCTACACCTTCCCAGGCGTAGTTGAATTCCTTGACGGCTTTGACGGATTTTCTAGCGGCTGCAACGGCCATGGTGGTACCCCTTATTCGTTGGTCACGGCTTCGACTTCTTCCAGCGAGGTCAGCCCTGCTTTCACTTTCAATAAACCGGATTGGCGCAAATCTTTGACGCCCTCAAGTTTGGCTTGGTCAGCGATATCGACTGCGGTGCCATTCTTCATGATGATGCGGCTGATCGCATCGGTAATCGGCATCACTTGATAAATACCCACCCGTCCCTTGTAGCCGGTGCCTTTGCACATTTCGCAGCCAATATGGCCATAGGGCTGCCAGCTGCCGTCCAAATCATCTTCGGTGAACCCTGCGCGCAATAGTGCTTCTCGCGGAATATCGATCGGCTTTTTGCAACTGCCGCACAAGCGCCGGGCCAAACGTTGAGCGGTGATCAGAATCACCGACGAAGCGATATTGAACGGTGCGACGCCCATATTCATTAAGCGCGTAAGGGTGGTTGGCGCATCATTGGTATGCAGGGTGGAGAGCACCATGTGACCGGTCTGCGCGGCTTTGATCGAGATATCGGCTGTTTCTAGGTCGCGAATCTCGCCCACCATGATCACATCCGGATCTTGACGCAGGAAGGCGCGCAGTGCGGCGGCAAAAGTCAGCCCGGCCTTCTCGTTGACGTTGACTTGGTTTACGCCGGGTAAGTTGATCTCCGCCGGGTCTTCCGCAGTGGAGATGTTGGTGCCGGGTACATTCAATATATTCAGGCAGGTATACAGCGATACGGTTTTACCGCTACCGGTCGGGCCAGTAACCAAGACCATGCCATAGGGGCGTTGAACAGCATGCATCAGTGCTTCTTTTTGCGCCGGCTCGTAACCCAGGGCTTCAATTCCCAATTGCGCGCTGGTCGGATCCAAAATCCGCATCACGATTTTCTCGCCCCACAACGTGGGCAGACTGCTGACGCGGAAGTCGATAGCACGGCTTTTTGATATCACCAGTTTCATCCGGCCATCCTGTGGTACGCGTTTTTCCGCAATATCCATTTTGGAGATGACTTTGATGCGTGAGGCGATTTTGTCTTTGATGGCGAGGGGCGGCTTGGCTACTTCGTACAACACCCCGTCCATGCGGTAGCGGATGCGGTAGAACTTTTCGAATGGTTCGAAGTGAATATCGGAGACGTTGGAGTTGATCGCGTCGAGCAACACTTTCTGCAAATATTTTACGACCGGCGCATCATCGATATCGGCGGCTGCACCCCCCTCATCCTGCTTCTGTTCGGCTTCGCTCTCGAGCAAGTCCATGTCGACATCTTCGCCGACTAACTCATCCAGCTTATCGGTCGCCGTTTCGCCAGCCCGCTCCACCAGCTTGCCGAGCTTGTCGTCTTCCACCACAACGGGGTCGACCACCATGCTGGTTTGAAACTTGATCTCATCCAACGCTTGGGCATTGGTGGGATCGGACATGGCGACGAAAAGACGCGTGCCGCGCTTATACAAGCCCAGCACACGCCGTTCTTGCATCAACTTGCCCGGCAGCAAGTCATGCGGGATATGCTCGATATCGACCGCATTCAGGTCGAGCAAGGGGAAGCCGAAAGTGTGCGACGTGAATTCCGCCACATCCAACGCATTCATTTTGCGCGTGAGAATGAGTTGCGAGACAAAACCCACGCCGGATACATTAGCTTGGCTTTGAATTGCTTCCGCTTCTTGTTCAAGCAGCTTGCCATGCTGCACCAGGGTGCGGGCAAGCGCGGAGAGACTCGTCGTCGATGTAGCAGCAACCATGGGCTAGGTGTTTCTTATCCTTAAGAAATTAGGTCAATAATGCCGTTGACAACCCTGTTTGTAAAGGCAATCTTGGCTTACGCGTTGGTAATCTCCGCTGCCGGCGCGGGGGGGTAGAGTCGAACCACCTTCACCACTCTATCTTGAGTTTGCACCACTTCCAGTGTGTGGTCAGCAATGCGGAAGCTGGTACCGGCTTCCGGGATATCCTCGAAGTACTCTAAAACCAGTCCATTCAATGTCTTAGGTCCATCAAGCGGAAACTTCGTGCCGAGCTTGCGGTTCAATTCTCGCAGCGAACTGCTGCCGTCGATCAACCAACTGCCATCCTCTTGCGCGCGGAAATTGGCTGAATGCAGCGGCGAGCGCGTGGTGAACTCGCCCACAATTTCCTCCAGAATATCTTCCACTTTCACTAAGCCCTGCAACTCACCGTACTCATCCACCACGATGCCGAATTTGCGCTGGTTCTCCTGGAAATTCTGGAGTTGGGTCAGCAGCGGCGTGCCCACAGGTATGAAATACGGCTCGCGCAGGATTTGCTTGAGGGCTTCCAGCGTAATTGACTCGCCTTGTGCCTGGTGCAGCACCTTGCGTGTATGCACGATGCCGATAATGTTATTCAGTTCGCCTTGATAAACCGGCAACTGTGTGTGGTGGCTGGTGGTGAGTTGGCGCCAAATCGTTTCCAAATCCGCTTCGATGTCGATCGCCTCGATCTGGCTGCGCGGCGTCATCACATCGTCCACCGTGATGGATTCGAGCTCAAACAAATTGAGCAGCACGCTCTGGTGTTTTTTCGGGATGAAGCCACTGGCTTCCATTACCAGCGTGCGCAGCTCCGGCATGCTGATCTTGTGCTCCAGTGCTTCGCTCGGCCGCAAGCGCAGCAGCCGCAGCAAGCCTTGCACGAACAAATTGACGAACCAGATGATCGGATAAAACAGGCGAATCAGCGGCTTCAGCACATAGCTGGCGGGAAAGGCGACCTGCTCGGGATAAGCCGCTCCCATCACCTTGGGGCTGATCTCGCTGAACACCAGAATCAGAAAGGTAACCGCCAGCGTGGCGACGGTGACCGCGAATTCGCTATTGCCGTAGAAGCGTACTGCTATGACCGTGACTAAAGCCGCAGCCATGGCGTTGACCAAATTATTGCCGAGCAGAATCACGCCGAGCAGCTTATCGGTTTGCGCCAATAAGGCCGCAGCACGCGCAGCACCCCGATGGCCGTGCTGCACGAGATGCCGCAGCCGGTAACGGTTGAGCGACATCATGCTGATTTCTGAGATCGAAAAAAAAGCGGACAGAATGAGTAAAACGACTAGCGCACTGAGCAAGGCGCTTAAGGGGATGTCGTCCAAGCTAGCTCCTATCGCCCCAAAAGTTGCAGCGCCACTTTGCTGCCCAGATAGGCCAGCACCAGCATGGCAAAGCCCGTGAGCGACCAGGCAATGGCGGTGCGTCCGCGCCAGCCGTAGATTTGACGTCCCAGCAGCAAACCGGCATAGATCAGCCAGGATAAAAGCGCAAATACGGTCTTATGCTGCGTGAAATAGGCAAACGAAAAGGGTTTGCCGAACACTTGCTCGGAAAAAAGGATGCCGCTGACTAAGGCGAGCGTGAGCAGCACGAAGCCGATGCCGATAATGGTAAACAACAGTTTTTCCAGCGTTAGCAGTGGCGGGAATTTGGCAACGGCGGAATGGACGGCATGCGCGTGTAAACGCTTTTCCAATAAGGACATGACGCCCGCGTGCAGCGCGGCAATGGTAAACAAGGCATAAGCGAGAAACGCCATGGCCAGGTGCGCCAGCAACAGGGGGGTTGTAGTGAGTTGCACCGGTCGTTCCGGCAGGATCAGCGGCAACAACACCGCCAAGGCGGCGACGGGCAGGATTACCGCCGTCAAGGCGTCCACCGGTTGGCGCAGGCTGCTCAAGGCATAGATCGTCAGCGCGAGCCAGGCAATGGCGGATAGCGCCTGTCCCACCCCAATCGAGATTTCGTGCGCGCCCCAATTGCCGGTGACCAGCAGCCAGGCATGCAGCCCGAGCGGGATCAGAATAGCCACGCGCGCCCAAGTTTGCCAACCGGTACCGGATGCGGTATTTCCCCCCGCCCAATTCGCGCGCCAGAACGCAAAAGCCAAGGCGGCATAGAGCAAGGCGGTGATGGAATAGGGCAGGGGGCCGGGCATGGATAGAGTAAAATGGCGAGTTAATGAAAACCCATTATAACGCAGCAAAGAAACAACTATGTTCGACAATCTAAGCGGGCGCTTAGGCAGCGTCATCAAGCAACTGCGCGGTCAAGCGCGGCTGACCGAAGAAAATATTCAAGACGCCTTGCGTGATGTACGCATGGCGCTGCTCGAGGCCGATGTGGCGCTGCCGGTGGTGCGCGACTTCATCGCGCATGTCAAAGCGCGCGCACTCGGGCGCGACGTGATCGGCAGCTTGACCCCCGGCCAAGCGCTGGTTCAAGTAGTGTACGAAGAGCTCGCCGCCCTGATGGGCACGACGCAAGAGGGGCTCAATCTCGCCACCACACCGCCAGCCATTATTCTCATGGCCGGTCTACAGGGTGCGGGCAAAACCACGACCTGCGGCAAGCTGGCGCGGCTGCTGAAAGAGCAAAAAAAGAAAGTCCTGCTCGTCAGCTGCGACGTGTACCGCCCCGCCGCAATCGAGCAACTGCGCCAACTGGGCGCGGCGATGGAAGTGGATTGTTTCGACGCCGCGAGCGATCAACCACTCGCTATCGCGCAAGCCGCAGTTACGCACGCCAAGACTCGCTATTACGATGTGCTGATCGTCGACACCGCCGGCCGCTTAGCGATCGATGCAGCGATGATGGCGGAAATCAAAGCCCTGCATGCGCTGCTAAACCCGATTGAAACCTTGTTCGTGGTGGATGCGATGCAAGGCCAGGATGCGGTCAACACCGCGAAGGCATTTAACGACGCGCTGCCCTTGACCGGCATAGTGTTGACTAAGCTCGACGGCGATGCGCGCGGCGGCGCGGCCTTGTCGGTGCGGCAAATTACCGGCAAGCCAATCAAATTCGCCGGTGTATCGGAAAAGCCCACCGGGCTGGAACCGTTCTACCCTGACCGCATGGCGCAGCGCATCCTCGGCATGGGCGATGTACTGAGTTTGATCGAGGACACGCAACGCCAAGTCGATCACGAAGAAACCGCGCGCCTGACCAAGAAGCTCAAGTCGGGTAAAGGCTTCGATCTGGAAGACTTCAAGGCGCAATTGCAGCAAATGCAAAAAATGGGCGGCTTATCCGCGCTCATGGACAAGCTGCCCGGCAATCTGGCGCAGGCCGCGCAAGGCAAGCAAGTCGACGACAAAGCGCTGCACCGGGTGGAAGGCATTATCAATTCCATGACCCCGGCCGAGCGGCGCAATCCTGCCTTGCTCAAAGCCTCACGCAAGCGCCGCATCGCCGCTGGCGCCGGTGTGCCGGTGCAGGAAATCAATCGCCTGCTCACTCAATTCGAGCAAATGCAGAAAATGATGAAAACTTTCTCGAAGGGCGGTATGGGCAAGATGATGCGCGGCATGAAGGGCATGCTGCCCGGCATGTGAGTGCGTGTGCCTAGTTCGGCAGCGCCGCGCTCTCGGCCAGTTGCTGTACTAACTCCGGTTCCATATCGATGCCCAACTCGTCGCCGGGGTTGATCATGATGCCGAAGCCCGCATCCATTTTCTCCAACACCCAGGTGAATTCGGTCAGCAGCCCGCCTTTGAAATCCGGGTAGTGTTCAAGAAAAGGTTTGGCGCGCTCCGGGCTGGTGAACAGCACCAGCGCGCTCACACCATCTCCATCTTGCACCACTAGCGGTTGGGCATGGGTCGAGCGCTGAATACCGCTGACCGCGCCATCGTCTTTGACCGGCATGAACACTTGCGATGCTAGCAATTGCTTCATGAAATCTTCGCTCTTCGACTCGCCCAGTTGCGCGGCGTGGAGCTGTTGTTCCAAATCGTTTTTTAAGGTTTCCATGGTCTTCCGGTAGAGATTGGGCTAAGCGTGGCCGCCGTTGCTGACTTCGGATAACAATTGCGAACCAGCCGAGGACAAGCACATGTGCAAAATATTCTTTTCGTTGGCGCGCAATTCCAACAGACCTAATTGTCGCAACAACACCAGCCGGTCGTTCACGAATTCCTTGGAAGGAATGATCTCGCTCGCCAGCCCGGAGAGATTTTCATACACCGACCCACCCTGCGATACCGCGCGCATGATTTCCAGGTCGGCGCCGGAGAGGCCGGCGCGGAAAAAATCTTCGGGGGAGCGCGGCGTGCTGAGCGCTGGGCCCTCGGGCTGCTTCTGTCCCAATTGCAGCAACTTATGCGCAATGCGCTCGAAGATGCGCCGCGACAGCAGCACATAAATCAGGCAAAAACCGGCGAAAACGAATAGGGCATTCGGTCGAGTGCGCCCGAATTCGAGCAGGTTGCTCGATGTCATATTGAGGAACAAGGGCACGGTGAGCGCGGCGACAATGCCTAGCACGATGAATTTAACTAGTTCGCGTGCAGAAGTTTTTCCCTCGGGGTCGCTCAAGAAAAAGTTGGCAATGCCTGCGAGCAGACCCATGGCCATCATGATGCCGAGGATCATCAACATATAGCCATCGAACAGCGCGGTATTGGTAGCGTTTCCCATATTCCCTCCTCTTGATGAATGCGCGGCCTAATCTATCTTAGCGGCGCTTTGTCTGAGTTGCTGCATCAACTTCTCTGCCGCGCTTTCTACAAAACGGCGCGAGAATAGCACGAACAGTAAACAGAACCCGGCGAACACGAACAGATCAATCGGCCGTGATTTAGCCCCCGCGAGTAGATCACTCGAAATCATATTCAGAAACAGCGGCACGGTGAGCGCGGCGACAATGCCCAGCAAGGCGTATTTGATCATTTCCTTGGGCGCAGAGCCGCCGCCCTTGTCGCTCATGAAGTAATTCGCCAGGCCACCCAGCATGCCGGCGATGACCATCACCGCGAGTAGTAGCAGCATGTAGTTGTCGAGTGTGATTCCGCCGGCAGTCATTTGTAAAGTACCTTGCAGTTCCATGGTGATTCCCTCCTCAGCTTAAAAGCGAATGTAGGTGTAGCGCTGTTGTGGTAAATCAATGAGGCGGGCGTGGTCGCCATGCACCACGCACACACCCGGCATCAAGTCTTCCGTGCTCCAAACCATGCCGATGCCGGCATCCCAGACGTCACCCATGATGTCGTACACGACGCGAATATTCTTTTTTTGAGCGATGGTGAGGATCGGTATTGGGGTAAGGGTGAGCGGATCAGGCTCGGCGGACGGGGGTGACGCGGCCAGATCCTGTGTGCCGGCAGACAGGAGAAAGAGAAAACAGCTGAGGATGAAAAATCGGCGCATGTATGGGGGGGACGCCTAAGTTGATGAAGCTTAGCAATTTTATCGGGCTTTTGCCAACGCTTTCAACGCTGCGCGGAGCTTGGTAACAGATGAGTAGTTTAAGTCCCGCTTCAGGGTGGACGGTTTGCCTTGACCGGACTGTCTGGGCTACCTACCATTACCGCTCTTAATTTAAGGGCAATATTCGTGGAACTGGAACAAATTCGCGGGGTGATTGAAGCGGATATGCAGCGCGTGGATAGGGTGATTCGGGCGCGCTTGCACTCCGAGGTGGTGTTGATCCGCCAAGTGTCGGAATACATCATCGGCAGCGGCGGCAAGCGCCTGCGCCCAGCGCTGGTGCTGCTCTCGGCCGGGGCCTTCGACTATCGCGGCGAGCATCATTATGAGTTGGCGGCGGTGGTGGAATTCATCCACACCGCCACGCTGCTGCATGACGACGTGGTGGATGAATCCAATTTGCGGCGCGGGCGGCAAACCGCCAATGCCCTATTCGGCAACGCCGCCAGCGTACTGGTCGGTGATTTTTTGTATTCGCGCGCGTTTCAGATGATGGTGGGCGTGAACCAGATGCGTGTCATGCAAGTGCTGGCCGACGCCACCAACACCATCGCCGAGGGCGAGGTGCTGCAACTGCTCAATTGCAATGATCCGGATATCGACGAGGCGCGTTATCTCCAAGTGATACGTTTTAAAACCGCCAAGCTGTTCGAAGCTGCGACCCGGCTCGGCGCTATTTTGGGTGAGGCGTCCGACGCAGATGAGGCCGCCATGGCCAATTACGGCATGCATCTCGGCACCGCGTTCCAATTGATCGACGACGTGCTGGATTATTCCGGTAACCATGAAGACACCGGCAAAAATCTGGGCGATGACCTGGCCGAGGGCAAGCCCACGCTGCCGCTGCTCTACGCCATGCAGCACGGTACGCCGGCGCAAGCCGCGCTGATCCGCAGCGCCGTCGAGCAAGGCGGCCTGGACGATTTCACGCAGGTGTTGGAAACCATCCACGCTACCGGCGCACTGCAATATGCCGCGGACCAAGCGCGGCGTGAAGTGGATATCGCTTGTGCCGCGATCCAGCACCTGCCGGATTCAAATTACAAGCAAACGCTGTTAGAATTAGCGGCTTTCTCGGTGACGCGCAATCATTAAGTAGTAGCGCGTTAAGCTGGAATCGGGGTGTAGCTCAGCCTGGTAGAGTACTGCGTTCGGGACGCAGGAGTCGGAGGTTCGAATCCTCTCACCCCGACCATCGTTTCTTGTTCATAAATCCTAGTGGTCCAATGATATGATGCCTTTTCGTTTTTACGTGCGGAGTTAGGCATGGGCAGGTTTTTAGCCATCGTGATCGGTGGCTTCATCATTTATCTTCTCCTGAAAAAATACTTCCGGAATCTGCAAGGGCCGGCGCCCAGCGCCAAGCCGCCCATTGCCGAAAATATGGTGCGCTGCGCCCACTGCGGCGTAAACGTGCCGCAAACCGAGGCCATTTTCAGTCGTGGAGAATATTTCTGCGGCGATGAGCACCGTCAACTTAAGCAGCGATAAGCCCGGCGCGGCGCTAAGCGCGCACCAAGTGGGCGAGCCGGAACGGCTGTCGCAGTATCCTGCTCACCTCGCCAATACCTATTGGCGTTCGCTGCATTACTTCAATCTCTATCGCATGATCGCGGCCGGCATTTTGCTGCTGGCGCATTTATTTTTGGGCGGGCGCAACCCGTTCGGCGCGCTGGCCCCCAATGTGTATGTGCTCGCCAGCGTGCTTTATCTCTTGTTCTGCGCGGGCGTTATCGTCTCGATTCAAACACGCTGGCCGCGCTTCGACCTCCAGCTCTCCGTGCAAGTCATCGCGGATATTCTGCTCATCACGGTCTTGATGTACAGCAGCGGCGGTATCGCCAGTGGCTTAGGGCTATTGATTCTGGTGACGCTGGCCGCGTCGAGCCTGATCTCGCGCGGGCGGCTGGCCATGTTTCACGCCGCGATCGCCACCATCGCCGTGTTGCTGCAGCAAACGTACTTGTCCTACACGCAAACTGATGCTGGTGGCTATCTGCAAGCGGGCTTGTTGTCGATTGCCTATTTCGCCATCGCCGGCCTGGCGTATGTATTGGCCAAGCGGCTGACCGCGAGCGAGGCCATCGCGCAGCGCCAGCGCGTCGATCTGGCCAATCTGGATGCAGTCAATCGACTGGTGATTCAAGATATGCAAGATGGCGTGATCGTGGTGGATGGTGATAACCGCGTACGTCAACTAAATACTCAGGCTGAGCGCTTGCTCGGCCCGCTGAGGGGGCGCCGCGGTGAAGTGGCGATGGATGACTATTCCCACGTCTTGGCCCAGCATATCGCGGCGTGGCGCGAATCAGGTGATATCAGTGTGTTACCGCTGCGCACGCCGGGTGGCAACCGTTCGTTTCGCGCGCGCATCATCCCGATCGGTGACAAACGTGCCTTGGGCGCGGTGGTCTTTCTGGAAGATTTAAGCCGCCTGCAAGCGCAAACGCAGCAACTCAAACTGGCCGCACTGGGGCGGCTGACGGCCAATATCGCGCATGAAATTCGCAATCCCTTGAGCTCCATTGGTCATGCCACGCAGTTGCTGCAAGAAGAGGAAGGCTTCGATGTGACGCAAAAGCGTCTGCTCGAAATTATTCGCGACAACACCTTCCGTCTTGACCGTATGGTGCAAGATATTCTCCAGCTCAACCGCAAGGATCGTGGTCAGCCCGAGACCATTCCGCTGGCGCAATTTCTCAACACCTTCCGCCAGGAATTTAGCCAGATCGAGCACATTGCGCCGGAGTCGATCGTCATCGAATCAGATCCCACGCTGAACTTCAACTTTGATCGTCTCCACTTGCATCAAATACTGTGGAATCTATGTCGCAACGCCTGGCGCCATGGTCAACAACAACCCGGCAGTATTCGTCTGGTAGCCAGCCGGGCGGATGCGGAGAATGTAATACAATTGGATGTGATCGACGACGGCCCCGGCGTGCCCAGCGCCATTCAAGCGCAGTTGTTCGAGCCATTTTTCACCACTGAGAGTACCGGCACCGGGCTGGGGCTGTATATTGCGCGGCAGCTCGCGGAAGCCAACGGTGCAACGCTGGATTACATTGAAACTACCGCCGGCGGACAGTTCCGTCTCAGCGGCAAAGGAGCCACGAGTTGAAACCACCAGCGCGCACGGCGGGCCAAAGCGCCCCCACCGTTTTGATCGTCGATGACGAGGCCGATATCTTGGAATTACTCGAGCTCACCCTGCTGCGCATGGGGCTCGAATCCAAACGCGCGATGAAAGTCGCCGCCGCAGTCGAATTGCTCAAAACCAATCACTACGATTTGTGCCTGACCGATATGCGGCTGCCGGACGGCACCGGGCTCGAATTAGTACAGCACATTGGCCAACATTATCCGGAGTTGCCGGTCGCGGTGATCACCGCCTATGGCAGCACCGACAATGCGGTGGCGGCGCTCAAGGCCGGCGCATTCGACTATATCGCTAAGCCGGTCTCGCTCGACCAACTGCGCGCGCTGGTCAAATCGGCGCTGAATGTGACCGAGGCTACCCGGCAGGAAACGGCGCAGCACATCCTGCTCGGCGATTCGCCGGCGATTCAGTTAGCGCGCGACATGATCGAGAAACTCGCACGCAGCCAGGCACCGGTGTATGTCACCGGCGAATCGGGGTGCGGCAAGGAGTTGGCGGCGCGCCTGATCCATGAAAAGAGCGCGCGCCAGGCGCAGCCTTTCATCGCCGTGAACTGCGGCGCGATTCCCGAAAATTTAATGGAGAGTGAATTCTTCGGCTACAAGAAGGGCGCTTTCACCGGCGCCGACGCCGACCGGGATGGTTTCTTCCAAGCCGCGAATGGCGGCACGCTATTTTTGGATGAAGTCGCCGACCTGCCGCTGTCGATGCAGGTGAAACTATTGCGCACGATTCAGGAAAAGAAAGTGCGCAAGGTGGGCGCCACGCAAGAGGATCCCATCGATGTGCGCATCATCAGCGCGACCCACCAAAGCTTGTCGAGCTTGGTGGAGAGCGGAAAATTCCGCCAGGATTTGTACTATCGGTTAAATGTGATTGAGCTCAAAATGCCGCCACTGCGCGAGATGCACGAAGATATTCCGCTCATCGCGCAAGCCATCCTCGAACGCCTGGCAAAGCTTTCGGGCACCCCCGTGCCGCACCTTACGCAGCCAGCCATCGCCGCCTTGCAGACCTATTCTTTCCCCGGCAATGTGCGCGAGTTGGAAAATATTCTGGAGCGCGCGCTGGCCCTATGCAGCGGCGAAACCATCGGCCCGGATGATCTCTACCTCAACGCATCGGTAGCTGGGGAGGGCGCAGTGGCGTATGAACCGGGCGCCAAATGGCCGTTGCAGGACTATCTGGATCGCTTGGAAAAAGAAGCCATTCTGGAAGCGCTGGATAAAACCCGGCACAATAAAACCGCAGCGGCAAAGCTGCTCGGCATTACCTTTCGCGCGCTGCGCTACCGGTTGGAGCGGTTGGGAATTGAGTAGGGCAGGCGTCGGGCGTCAGGCTTCAGGCGTCAGTGATAAGCGCGCGCACTGGTTTTTCCGACGCCTGTCCCCTGACGCCCGACGCCTGAATTTACCGATCCTTCCCCCGCTTACTCACCACCGTTTTCGCATTCCAAATATGCTCTGAATACTCGCGGATAGTGCGGTCGGAAGAGAATTTCCCCATATTCGCCACATTCAAAATCGCCTTGCGCATCCATGCATCTTTATCTCGATACAAATTCTCCACCTGTTGTTGGCAGTCGATGTATGAGGCGTAATCGGCGAGCAGCATATAGTGATCGCCGTGATAAGTCAGCGCGTTAAAGATCGGCTTGAACCGGTCGTGATCTTCGGGCGAGAAATAGCCGCTATTGAGCATATCCAGCGCCTGCTTCAACTCAGGATTGCTGTCGTAATAGGTCCACGGGTTGTAGCCGCTGGTGTTTAACTGCGCCACTTCGTCCGTATTCATGCCGAAGATGAAGATATTTTCCGCACCGACTTCGTCGTGGATCTCCACATTTGCGCCATCCATGGTGCCAATGGTCAGCGCACCGTTGAGCGACATTTTCATGTTGCCGGTGCCCGAGGCTTCGGTGCCGGCGGTAGAAATTTGCTCCGACAAATCGGCAGCCGGTACGATATCTTCCGCCGTGGACACGTCGTAATTCGGAATGAACACCACCTTGAGACGCTCGCCCACCATGGGGTCGTTGTTCACGATATCCGCCACATCGTTGATAAGCCGGATCACGCGTTTCGCCATCTGGTAGCCGGGCGCCGATTTGCCGGCGAAGATCACCACGCGCGGCACGCTGTCGGCACCATTGCGGATGCGGTTATACAGCGTGATCACATGCAGCACATTGA
This sequence comes from Pseudomonadota bacterium, assembly GCA_038042985.1. Taxonomy (GTDB): domain Bacteria; phylum Pseudomonadota; class Gammaproteobacteria; order Burkholderiales; family Thiobacteraceae; genus RBG-16-58-11. The sequence continues at coordinate 21,229 of JBBTCZ010000034.1, read as the reverse complement.
GTAACTGCCGCTTGTATTCGTGGATGCGTTTGATCTGCACATCGAACAGCGCATCCGGATTGACCTCGATTTTCAAGCGCTCCTGGATCATCTTCGCCAGGCGCACTTTGTTCGCGCGTTTGACCTTGGCAAATTCGGCACGGAAATCCGGGTCGTCCGCTAAGACGTTCAAGCGCTTGAGCTGGTCCAAATCCTTGGGCCAGGTCTTGCCGATGCGCGAGGTGATGAGCTTGGATAAGCCCGGGTTGGCTTGATTCAACCAGCGCCGCGGCGTGATGCCGTTGGTCATGTTGACGATTTGATCCGGCCATAGACGGTGGAAATCGGCAAAAATCGTTTCTTTCATGAGCTGCGTATGGATCGCCGCTACGCCGTTCACTTTGTGGCTGCCGACGATCGCCAGATGCGCCATGCGCACGCGCTTGCTACCGGTGTCGTCGATAATCGACATGCGCCGCCACATCGCCTGATCGCCCGGATAGCAATGCATCACTTCTTTCAAGAAGCGATGATTGATCTCATAAATAATCTGCAAATGGCGCGGCAGCACGCGCTCGAATAGCGGTACCGGCCACGTTTCCAGCGCTTCCGGCATCAGGGTGTGATTGGTATAGGCAAAGGTGCGCTTGGTGATATCCCACGCATGCTCCCACTCCACGCCGTTCAAATCGACCAACACGCGCATTAGCTCGGGAATCGCAATCGAGGGGTGGGTGTCGTTCAGTTGAATCGCCACCTTATTCGGCAGCTCGTCGAAGTCGCCGTGGTATTTGCCAAAGCGGTAGAGAATGTCCTGCAAGGAGGCGCACACGAAGAAATACTGCTGCTTTAAGCGCAACTCGCGCCCCATCTCGGTGGTGTCGTCGGGGTACAGCACCTTGGACAGGTTCTCCGATTCGTTCTTATCTTCCACCGCGCGAATGTAATTGCCCTCGTTGAAATAACCGAGATCAAAATCGCGCGTCGATTTCGCCGCCCACAGCCGCATATTGTTCACGGTGTCGGTGTCGTAGCCGGGGATGGGATAGTCATGCGCCATCGCCATCACATCGTCGGAATCCACCCAGTGAAAGCGCGCTTGGCCTTTTTCATCGGCATAGTTCACCACCCGGCCATGAAATTTCACTTGATACAACACCTCCGGCCGGGGGAATTCCCAGGGATTGCCATAACGCAGCCAGTTATCCGGATGCTCCACTTGCTGCCCGTTTTCAATGCGCTGATTGAACATGCCATATTCGTAGCGGATGCCGTAGCCGTAGCCGGGGATGCCCAAGGTCGCCATCGAATCCAGGAAGCACGCCGCCAGCCGGCCCAGGCCGCCATTGCCCAGCGCCGCGTCGTTTTCCATATCGCGAATATTTTCCAGCTCCAGCCCCATGTCGTTCATCGCTTTGCGAAAGCCCTCATCGCAGCCGATGTTGAGCATGCTATTCATCAGCGTGCGGCCCATCAAAAATTCCATGGAGAGGTAATACACGCGCTTGGTGTCCTCGCGATAGTAACTGCGCATGGTTTCCATCCAGCGTTCAATCAGGCGCTCGCGCACCACCGCCGCCGCGCTGTAGAACCAATCGCGGTCGGTCGCGGTCATCGGGTCTTTGCCGATGGAATACACCAGGCGGTTGGAGATCGAGCGCTTGATCGACGGCGCATCCAGCGACGGCTTGTCGAGCTCAAGTTGCGCGGGTTTGGGGTTTTTGCTCATGGGAACACTCCTGGAAAGGACGTTATTGTTCGAGTAATGAGCAATAACGGATGTCTAGGGGCGTTCTTTAGGACGGTGTGTGGCTAAGCTTGCCTAGCTGGTAGGCGGGAGATGATCAATAAAATTATATAAATCAATGACAAATCAGTGCCGCGCGGCTTGAGGAACGCGCGGCACGGAGTGTATTTAGGCCAACGCAATGACCAGATAAGTGACATACAACAAGCCGTTGATCCCCAAATGCCACACCCGCAATTGGCCGCGGGCGAGCATCACGCGCAGCCAAAAGCTCGCGATCAGAGTGATGGCAATGCCGGCGAGCACCTCGCGCTGCGGCGTCCACGGCGTCAACATAATGCCGATAGCGGGTAGCAGCGTGCCCTGGAACACCATCGCGCCGGTGATATTGCCGAAGGCCAGCGTGTCTTTGTGACGTCGGATCCATAAAATGCTATTTACCTTCTCAGGCAGCTCCGTCGCGATGGGAATGATCATCAAGGACAACAACAGCGCCGAGATGCCAAACAGCGTGGAGACTTCCTCGATGCCATGGATAAAGCCCTTGGCGCCGGCCACCAGCAGCACTAGACCCAGCGTGAGCTGAATCAAAATCAGCGCCATGTTTTGCGGCAGGCCAAGACGCGCCAGCAACATTTTTTGATGCGCCTCGGTGGCATGACCATCCTTCACCAAATCGGTGGAGGCACGCAGGGTGAGCATGATGTAGACAAAATAAATCAGCACCATGCCGGTGGCGAGTGCGCCACGATAGATCGGTTCCGTGTGCGGCACGAATAGCGCCACGGCGGAGAGCGAAAATGCACCCAGGAAAAAATTGAGATCGCGCGTGAAGCCGGTGCGCTCCGGATTGAAATGGCCTTGCAAGCCGCGTTTCTTCGTCACCGACAGCGCCATCAGAAACAGCGACAAGGTGGAGAGCATCAACGGCGCACCGAGAATCGCGCCGACACCAATCTCCTCGTTCAGATGTGCATTCGCCGTGCCAGCGAAAATCGCCAGTAGCGGCACCATCGTTTCCGGCAACGCCGTACCCACCGCCGCGAACAATGAGCCCGTCACGCCTTCCGAAATCTTCAGCCGCTCACCCAGATGCTCCAAGGCATTGGTGAACACCTCCGCCGCGATCAGAATGACGAACAGCATTAAAATCAATTGCACGATAACCATTAATCTATCTCCTGGGTTCTATCTCACTGGGTAATGCGCGCATTATACTGGTAGCACCATGCATATTGACGAAAAAGGCCTGCTGCAAGGCGCGCGCCACATCCCCTCGCCCAATTTCGACGCGCGGCCGGATGGCTGCGCGGTCAACCTGATCGTCATCCACAACATCAGCCTGCCGCCGGATCAATTTGGCGGGCCGGGCGTGATCGAGCTCTTCACCAACCAGCTCGACCCGAGCGAACATCCCTACTACGAAATCATCAAAGATTTTAAAGTCTCCAGCCACTTCTTCATCCGCCGCGATGGTGAGCTGATTCAATTCGTCCCCTGCACCCAGCGCGCCTGGCATGCGGGCGCATCCAACTGGTGTGGGCGCGAACGCTGTAACGATTTTTCGATCGGGATTGAATTGGAAGGGTCGGACACGACATCCTTCACCGATGCGCAATATGAGCAGCTTGCACATCTCACCGCTGTGCTTAAATCCGCCTACCCGATCGAAGATATAAAAGGCCATGCCGATATCGCGCCGGGCAGAAAAACCGATCCGGGGCCCTATTTCGATTGGGCGCGCTACCAGCGATCCTGCGCCTGACCGGCGTCTTGCCCACTTCGGACTGGCCTAAGCTCTGGCTCTAATTTCACATTGCGGTATAGCCCGCCGCACCTTGCAATACACCGAATGCTGTCTATATTTAACCGAGTACGCTTGCCGACAAGTCTTTTTTGTCTATGAGAATAAGTAGGAAGCCGAGCCATCGGTTAGACGATTTTCAACCATTGCGTGGAGGTAACATGCAAGTCAGCAGACGCCAGTTCTTCAAAGTCTGTGCGGCGGGGGTAAGCAGTTCGAGCTTGGCGGTGTTGGGATTCTCTCCCACCGACGCCCTGGCCGAAGTCCGCACCTTCAAACTCGCCCGCACCACCGAAACCCGCAACACCTGTCCCTATTGCTCAGTCGGCTGCGGCATTTTGATCTACAGCTTGGGCGATAAATCCAAAAACGCCCACGCCGAGGTCATGCACATCGAGGGCGATCCGGATCATCCGGTGAATCGCGGCACCTTGTGTCCAAAAGGCGCAGGTCTACTCGATTTCGTGCACAGCCCGAACCGGCTGAAATCCCCGGAGTATCGCGCCCCCGGCAGCAAGGAATGGAAGCGCATATCCTGGGACGAAGCCTTCACCCGCATCGCCAAGTTGATGAAGGACGACCGCGACAAGAATTTCATCGCGAAGAACGACAAGGGCGAGACGGTGAACCGTTGGGTTAGCACCGGCATGTTGGCCGCCTCCGCCTCCAGTAATGAAACCGGCTACCTGACGCAGAAAATCGCGCGTAGCCTGGGGATGCTCGCATTCGATAATCAAGCGCGCGTCTGACACGGTCCGACGGTGGCAAGTCTTGCCCCGACGTTTGGCCGCGGTGCCATGACCAATCATTGGGTCGATATCAAAAATACCGACCTGGCTCTCATCATGGGCGGCAATGCCGCCGAGGCACACCCTTGTGGTTTCAAATGGGTGACTGAAGCCAAGGCGCATCGCAAAGCGAAGCTGATCGTGGTCGACCCACGCTTCACGCGCTCTGCCGCGGTTGCGGATTTCTATGCGCCGATTCGTGCCGGCTCCGACATCGCTTTCCTCGGTGGCGTGATCAACTACCTGCTCAGCAACGATAAGATCCATCACGAGTACGTCAAGAACTACACCGACTTCAGCTTCCTGGTGAAGGACGAGTTCGGTTTCGAGGACGGTATCTATACCGGCTACGATCTAGAGAAACGCAAGTACGACAAATCCACCTGGGGCTACCAGATCGGCAAGGACGGCTTTGTCGTCACCGACCCGACGCTGGGAAATCCGCGCTGCGTGTATCAGATGATGAAAGCACACTACGCGCGCTACACCCCGGAAATGGTGTCGAACATCTGCGGCACGCCCAAGGGCGACTTCCTCAAGGTGTGCGAGATGATCGCGGAGACTTCCGCCGGCAACAAAACCATGACCATCATGTATGCCCTGGGCTGGACGCAACACTCGCAGGGTTCGCAGATGATCCGCACCGGCGCCATGGTGCAATTGCTCTTGGGCAATATCGGCATGGCGGGCGGTGGCATGAATGCGTTGCGTGGCCACTCCAACATCCAGGGGCTGACCGATCTGGGTCTGCTGTCCAATTTGCTGCCGGGCTATATGACTTTGCCCAGTGATGCGGAACAGGACTACAAAGCCTATATCGAGAAGCGCGCTTTCAAGCCCTTGCGACCCGGCCAGATGAGCTACTGGCAGAACTACGGCAAATTCTTCGTCAGCACCATGAAGGCCTGGTACGGCGATGCGGCGACGGCGGAAAACAACTGGGCCTACGACTGGCTGCCCAAGCTCGACAAGGGCTATGACCTACTGCAAGTGTTCGAGAACATGAACCAAGGCAAGGTCAACGGCTACCTCTGCCAAGGCTTCAACCCGCTGGCCTCCGCGCCGTGCAAGGTCAAGGTTTCCGGCTCCTTGGCCAAGCTGAAATACCTGGTGACTATCGACCCGCTGGCTACGGAAACTTCTGAGTTCTGGCAGAACCACGGCGAGTACAACGATGTGGATCCGAGCAAGATTCAAACCGAAGTATTCCGTCTGCCTTCCACCTGCTTCGCGGAAGAAGACGGCTCTCTGGTCAGCTCCAGCCGTGTGTTGCAATGGCACTGGAAAGCCGCCGAGCCGCCGGGCGATGCCAAGGGCGATCAAGAAATCATGGCCGGCATTTTCCTCAAGCTGAAGGGGATGTACCAGAAGGATGGCGGCGCTTTCCCCGACCCCATTCTCAATCTCACCTGGAAGCATCGTCAACCGTATTCGCCGTCCCCGGAAGAGCTGGCGAAAGAATTCTCCGGCAAAGCATTGAAAGAAGTTACCGATCCCAAGGATGCGACCAAGGTATTGGTAAAAGCCGGCGAGCAGATCAACGGCTTCGGTGAATTGCGCGATGATGGCTCCACCGCCTGCGGCTGCTGGATTTTCGCCGGTAGTTGGAGCGAGAAGGGCAATCTGATGGCGCGCCGCGACAACTCCGATCCATTCGGCATCGGGCAAACGCTGAACTGGGCCTTCGCCTGGCCCGCCAATCGCCGCATTCTGTACAACCGCGCTTCCTGCGACCCAAGCGGCAAGCCCTACGATCCCAAGCGCAAGGTAATCGGCTGGGATGCCGGCGTGGGCAAATGGACCGGCTCCGACATTCCGGATTTCAAGGTGGACTCCGCGCCGGAAGAAGGTATGAGCCCCTTCATCATGCAACCTGAAGGCGTGGCGCGCTTCTTCGCCGGCGACAAAATGGCGGAAGGCCCCTTCCCCGAGCACTACGAGCCGATGGAGTCGCCGTTGCTGAACAACCCGCTGCATCCCAACAATGACAAGGCGCGGGCTAACCCTGCCGCGCGGGTGTTCAAGGGTGACTGGGAAACGTTCGGCAAACCAGACAAGTTCCCCTATGTGTGCACTACCTACCGCCTCACCGAGCACTTCCACTTCTGGACCAAGCATGTGAAGAGCAGCGCCATCATCCAACCGGAGCAGTTCGTGGAACTGGGTGAGGAACTGGCGAAGGAGAAGGGCATCAAGTCCGGCGACAAGGTGCGGGTGAAATCCAACCGCGGTTTCATCGTCGCGGTGGCGGTGGTCACCAAGCGCGTGCGCACCCTCGATGTCGGCGGCAAGAAGGTGCATACCGTGGGCGTGCCGATCCACTGGGGCTTCATGGGCTTGGCCAAGAACGGCTACATCACCAACACCCTGACGCCGTTCGTGGGCGATGCGAATACCCAGACGCCGGAATTCAAATCGTTCCAAGTGAACATCGAGAAGGCATAAGGAGGGACCATGGCACTGCAATCACTCGATATTAAAGCCCGGTCCGCCACCACCAGCCCTTCTCCCGCCGTGCGCGGCGAGGTGATCAAAGTGGCGAAGCTGATCGACATCTCCAAATGCATCGGCTGCAAGGCCTGCCAAGTGGCGTGCATGGAGTGGAACGATCTGCGCGACGAAGTGGGCACGAATGCCGGCACCTACGACAACCCGCGCGATCTTACCGACCAATCTTGGACCGTCATGCGCTTCTCGGAAGTGGAAGTACAAGCGGGTAAGTTGGAATGGCTGATCCGTAAGGACGGCTGCATGCACTGCGCCGACCCCGGCTGCCTCAAGGCCTGCCCCGCGCCCGGCGCCATCGTGCAGTACACGAACGGCATCGTCGACTTCCACGAGGAAAATTGCATCGGCTGCGGCTACTGCATCACCGGCTGCCCGTTCAACGTTCCGCGCATTTCGAAGAAGGACGGCAAGGCGTACAAGTGCACGCTCTGCTCCGACCGCGTGGGAGTGGGCATGGAACCGGCCTGTGTGAAGACTTGCCCGACTGGCGCCATCGTGTTCGGCTCCAAGGAGGATATGATCCACCACGCCGAGGGGCGCATCACCGACCTGAAAGAGCGCGGCTACAAGAACGCTGGGCTGTACGACCCATCGGGCGTCGGCGGCACGCACGTCATGTATGTGCTGCAACACGCCGATCAGCCGGGCTTGTACGCAAACCTGCCTAAAGATCCCAGCATCAGCGCCATGGTCTCGCTGTGGAAGGGCGTCACCAAGCCGCTGGCGAGTTTCGCGCTGGGTCTCGCCGTGTTCGCGGGCTTCTTCCACTACGTGACCAGCGGGCCGAACGAAGTCGAAGACGAGGAGCACACATCATGAGCGAGCAAGTTGTCACGCGCTATAAAGTGAGCGAGCGCGCCAATCACTGGGTCACCGCCATCAGTTTCATGCTGCTGGCGGCGTCCGGTCTGGCCCTGTTCCACCCGGCTTTTTTCTTTCTGAGCAATCTGCTCGGTGGCGGCACTTGGTCGCGCATCTTGCATCCCTTTATCGGCGTGGTGATGGTGGTTTCCTTCTTCATCTTTGCCACTCAGCTATGGAAGCAGAACAAAATCACCGCAGCGGATCGGGAATGGCAAAAGCACTTTGGGGACATCCTGCGCAACAAGGCGACGCAATTGCCCGAGATCGGAAAATACAATATTGGTCAGAAATATTTGTTCTGGATATTGGTCATTACTATCGCGCTGCTGTTGGTGTCTGGTGTGGTGATGTGGCAGCCATGGTTCACGCCCATTTTTCCTGTCGCTGTGGTACGCCTAGCGTCGCTGCTGCATGCGATAGCCGGATTCGTCGTCATCCTCGTCACCATCGTGCACATCTATTCGGCCTACTGGGTCAAGGGCACGGTGCGCGGCATGACGCGCGGCACCGTTACCGCCGCCTGGGCTAAGCATCATCACCCTGCCTGGTACAAAGAAGTCAGCAAAGGAAACCGTTAGTGACAGCAACCATCATCCAGCCGGGGCAGCTTGAAGCCCCGGCTGGCGAAATCCCCTTTCTGCGCGTGCCGGCGCGAGACAGCTTTTTCAAAGACCGCGCCGAGCGCTTCCGCCAATTGGTTCGGGAGCACAAAATGGGCGAATTCCTCGCCTTCATGGCGCGCATCGCCGACGCACAACATGCCGCCTTGCAATCCTTTCCGTCCGTCCCGCTGCCGGATGCAAATCAACTTATTCAGTCGCGCGAACATGGCATGCCGCCGTTGGCCGCACGTAGCTGGAAACGCAACGTCGCCTGGCGTGACGCGGTGCATAAAATCGCCGCCGCCGTGGCTACTGACGCGCCGACCCCGGCACAGGAAACCATCGCCCGTATCGGCAACATGACGAACGACGAACTGGAAAAACTCGCGGACGCGGTATTGGATGGTCATGCCGAGCTCGATCTCGCCGCTGCGCCCTTCATCGTCGCTGCCCTACAAGTCTATTGGGCGCACATGACCATCACGCTGGGCAACGCTGCCTTCGCCCGCACCGACATGCCTAATCTGTGCCCGGTGTGCGCCTCCGCCCCGGTGGCCAGCATCGTGCGCATCGGTTCCGAGCATGGATTGCGTTATCTGCATTGCTCCTTGTGCGGCACGGAATGGCATATGGTGCGCACCAAATGCAGCAACTGCGAATCAACCAAAGGCATCGCCTATTACGCCATCGAAGGCGACAAGGGCGCGGTCAAAGCTGAAGCCTGCGAGGAATGCGGCTCCTACCTGAAAATCCTTTATCTGGATAAAGACCCGCACCTGGACCCCACGGCCGACGACCTCGCGTCTCTCGCCCTGGATATCCTCATGGACGAAACCGGCATCCAACGCAGTGGACCGAACCTGTTTTTGATTTCTCCGTAGCCTATACTGCAATTATTCCATCACAAGGCACCATGACGCGTGACGTTTGGTGAAATCCCCATGCAGCAATCCACTTCCCTCACGGCCATTCCCGCCGTCGATCGCGTACTCAATTTGCTCGCTGTTCAAGCACTCGCCGCCGAATATGGGCGCGCGCCGACCCTCGCTGCCGTGCGTTGCGTGCTCGATCAACTGCGCGAACTCGCGCGCGCTGGTGCATTGGTCGCTGATGCGGTGAGCGAGCTGCGTTTGGCGGCGCGAGTGCAAAGCGCGCTGGAAGACGCGGCGCGACCGCTATTGCGCCCGGTGTTCAATCTCACCGGCACGGTGCTGCACACCAACCTGGGTCGCGCGCCCCTGCCGGAAGAAGCCATCGCCCTCGCGGTCGCAGTGATGCGACAGCCCTGCAATCTGGAATACGACCTGGGCGGCGGCTCGCGCGGCGATCGCGACAGCCTGGTGGAACCACTGCTCAAGGAACTCACCGGCGCCGAAGCCGCCACCGTGGTCAACAACAATGCCGCGGCGGTATTTCTTGCACTCAACACGCTGGGCCTGCGCCGCGAAGTCATTGTGTCGCGCGGCGAGTTGGTGGAAATCGGCGGCGCGTTTCGCGTGCCGGACATCATGGCGCGCGCCGGCTGCAAGCTGGTCGAAGTCGGCACCACCAATCGCACCCATTTGCGCGATTTCGACAGCGCGATTTCCGACAAGACCGCGCTGCTGCTCAAGGTGCACACCAGCAATTACGCGATCCAAGGCTTCACCGCCGCTGCTGAAGAAAGCGAGTTGGCCACACTCGCCCACGCGCACGACTTGCCCTTCATGGTCGATCTCGGCAGCGGCACGCTGGTGGATCTCAGCGCATGGGGCCTGCCAAAAGAACCCACGCCGCAGCAATCGCTGGCTGCCGGCGCGGATCTCGTCACCTTCAGCGGCGACAAATTATTAGGCGGCCCGCAGGCCGGCATCATCGTCGGGCGCCGCGACCTCATCGCAAAAATAAAAAAGAATCCGCTCAAGCGTGCCCTGCGCGTGGACAAGATTATTTACGCCACGCTGGAAGCCGTGCTGCGCCTGTATCGCGATCCGGAGCGCCTTGCCCAACGCTTACCCACGCTGCGTCTGCTCACACGGCCGCTGGCCGACATTGAAGCTACCGCGCAGGCCATCCTGCCCGCGTTGCAGCAGGCATTCAGCCACACCGCCGATGTTTCCATCGCGCCCACACACAGCCAGATCGGCAGCGGCTCTCTGCCCATCGATCGCCTGCCGAGTTGTTGTGTCGCAATCACGCCGCGTGTGAAGGGCAAGGGCGAAGGCAGCGCGCTGAAAAAGATCGAACAGGCCTTGCGCGAGTTGCCTGTGCCGGTGATCGGCCGTGTGGCGGAGGGTGCGTTTCGTCTGGATGTGCGCTGTCTGGAGGACAAAGATGTGAACGGGTTTGTCGCGCAGTTGGCGCAGTTAAGATTGCGGTGAACGCAACATGATCATCGGCACCGCCGGCCACATCGACCACGGCAAGACTGCGCTGGTAAAAGCGCTCACTGGCGTCGACGCCGATCGCCTGAAAGAAGAAAAAGCGCGCGGCATCACCATCGATCTCGGCTACGCGTACACGCCGCTGCCCAACGGCGACATGCTCGGCTTCATTGACGTACCCGGCCATGAAAAGCTGGTGCACAACATGCTCGCTGGTGCTACCGGCATCGACTTTGTGTTGCTGGTGATTGCTGCCGACGATGGCCCCATGCCGCAGACACGAGAGCATCTGGCCATTCTCGATCTGTTGGGCCTGAATCAGGGTGCAGTGGCGCTCACCAAGATCGACTGCGTGAGCGCGGAGCGCGTGGACGAAGCGCGACAGGAAATCGCAGCCCTGCTTGCCGGCACGCAGTTGCAGGACTGCCCGGTCTTTCCGCTATCGTCGCTCAGCGGCGAGGGTATCCCGGCGCTGCGTGCGCATCTGGAGCAGAGCGCGACCGACACGCCGCCGCGTGAAGCGCGCGGCCATTTTCGTCTCGCTGTGGATCGGGTGTTCACGTTGCCCGGAACCGGTACTGTGGTTACCGGCACGGTGTTCTCGGGTGTAGTCCACACCAACGACAAACTCATCCTCTCGCCATCCGGCTTGGAAGTGCGCGTGCGCGGCATCCACGCGCAGAATCGCTCCGCCGATAGCGGCCACATCGGCCAACGCTGCGCGCTCAATATCGCCGGCGCACAACTGGAAAAGCAGGACGTGCATCGCGGCGACTGGGTGCTCGGCGCGGAGCTACATCAGCCGATCCAGCGCCTGGATGCACGCCTGCGCCTGCTGCCGTCGGAAGCGAAGGCTCTCAAGCATTGGTCGCCGGTGCATTTCCATCTCGGTGCCTCGGACGTGGTCGCGCGCGTCGCGCTGCTGGAAGGCGAGACCATGCAACCCGGCGCCGACATGCTGGTGCAGATCGTCACCGACAAACCGGTATGCGCAGTGCATGGCGACCGCTTCATTGTGCGCGATCAATCGGCCACCCATACCTTGGGTGGCGGCGTAGTGCTGGATATTTTTCCGCCCGCGCGCAATCGGCGCAAAGCGGAGCGCATCGCAGTGCTGCATTCGCTGGAAACGGCGGATGCCGGCACCGCGCTGGCCGCCGCGCTGCAACACAGCACGCAAGGCGTCGATCTGGAACGCTTCGCGCGCAACTGGAATCTGCGCCCAGACGAAACCGCCGCCTTGCAATCGAGCCTGCCCATGCGCAGCGTGGGCCACTGGGCCTGCTCCACACAGCGCTGGGATGCCTTGAAGCAAACCATCCTCGCGCGCCTGGCTGCGATGCACGAGCAGGAAAGCGATACCCTCGGCCCTGACCGCGAGCGACTGCGCCGCATGGCGCTGCCCACGGTGGAGCGCCCGGTGTTCGCGGCGTTGCTGGACGAGTTACTAAGCGACAAGCACATCGCGCAAAGCGGCCCCTGGCTGCACCTGCCCGAGCATAAGGTGCGGCTCTCTGCCAACGAGGAAAAACTATGGCTCAAGGTGCGGCCCATGCTAAGCGAAAATCCATTCCAGCCACCCCGCGTGCGCGACATTGCGCGCTCGCTGTTGCTGGAAGATGACAAGGCACGCATGCTGATGAAGCGCGTCAGCCGCACCGGACAAACCTATCTGGTCGCCCATGATCACTACTTCACGCGGGAAGCGGTGGAGGTATTGGCCGGCATCGTGCGTGAGTTGGCGGAAGCGCAGGGTGCCGCCTCGGCGGCGGAATTTCGCGACCGCATCGGCACCGGCCGCAAATTGGCGATACAGATATTGGAATGCTTTGACCGCATGGGCTATACGCAGCGCATCGGCGATGCCCATCGGCTGCGCCCGGGTACGACGACATTCGCCAGCCACACAGTAGAATGATTTAGTTTTAAATAGCGCCACCGAATGGAAGGGATTCGCTCCCCGGTGGGACGGCCGGACTTCAAATCCGGTTGAGCACGTCAGTCGTGCTCAGGTGGGTTCGACTCCCACTTCCTTCCGCCACTATTTAGCAGGCCGTTGTGCGGGCAGCGACTCGATCCATGCATCGAATTCCGCGAGTTGCGCACGCAGGAACTCGCGATCGCCGTAGACCTGCGTCATGACCGCCACTCCCTGCACACGCCCCATGACTTGCAGCGCGAGCCTTGCGGCGTCCGCTTGCCCCAGCGCGGCGAGTTGCCGGGTGAGCCAATCGATGAATAAATCGAACATCTTCTTGGCGCGTGCTTTCAGCGCCGGTTGCGCCTTGCCCAACTCGATATTCAACGAGCCCATAGGGCAGCCATAGCGCAGCAGGTCTTTTTCCGAACCCCGGATCATTTGGGCGAAACGCTTTAAGCGCTGACGCGGATCCGGATCGACTGCGTCCCACTCCACGAGCATCGTCTGGATGTTTTCTATCCGGGCATCGATCACTGCGCCCAGAATGTCGTCCTTGGTCTTGAAGTAGTAATAGAAATTACCTCGCGGAATGCCCGCCGCTTCGGCGATATCGGTAAATGAGGTCTGGTTGTAGCCGCGGTGATAGAACAAGCGGTTCGCCGCCTCGACGATTTCACGCCGGACGGTTTCTCCCTGCCCCGGAGCCAGAAGCGGTTTTTTTGCCATGTAGCCATTATAACGGTGTCAGTCACCTTGACAGTCATACAATCATCTGACTATAGTAAGACGACTGTCTAACTTGAAAGGATGCGCCATGAACATGCCCGAAAAATCCCTCGCCGGCCCGTTCGATCAGGAAGCCTTCAACCACTGGTTCGACCAACGCCTGGAGCAGAAGCTTGCCGAACGAGAGGCGGCACACACGCCCTCGCTCGCTATCATCGCCACCAAAGGCACGCTGGATATGGCCTATCCGCCTTTCATCCTTGCTTCGACCGCCTCGGCGCTCGGTTGGGATGTCTCGATTTTCTTTACCTTCTATGGACTGGAACTGCTGAAGAAGCATCTCACGCTGGAGATTTCACCGCTGGGCAACCCCGCCATGCCCATGAAGATGCCGGTTGGACCCGAATCCTTCCGAGCGATCAACTGGAAGATTCCCAACCTCGTCGCGGGCAACCTGCCGGGCTTCGAACAGTTCGCCACCAGCATGATGAAGAAAACCATGAGCAGCAAAGGTGTTGCCAGCATCGAAGAGCTGCGCGAGGCCTGCATAGAGGGCGGTGTAAAACTAGTCGCCTGCCAAATGACCGTGGACGTCTTCGGCTACACACCAGCGGATTTCATTCCTGAAGTGGCGGACTGGATCGGCGCGGCGTCGTTTTTGCCGATCGCACAAAAATCAGATGTTTCGCTGTTCGTCTGAGGCGATATGAGTAATCCGACAATCCTCTACCCCATGTTTGGACTGGCTGTATGGACCGCCTTGGTGTTGCTCCTCGTGCCCGTCACGCGCTTCCGTGCAGCAGCGCGTGGCGAAGTCACCGCAGCCGATTTTAAGCTCGGGGAGTCGAGCGCGGTTCCTCCTGCCGTGAGTATCCCCAACCGCAACTACATGAACTTGCTTGAGGCGCCGGTTCTTTTCTACGTCGTGTGCCTCATCCTGTTCGTCAGCGCGACGTCGTCCGCGAACGCAATTTATCTCGCCTGGGCCTACGTAGTGTTGCGCATGGTTCACAGCGCCATCCACCTCACCTACAACAAAGTGCTGCATCGCATGCTGGCGTTTGCCGTCAGTAATGTAGTACTCGTCGCGCTCTGGGTTCTGGCTGGACTTGCGCTTTACTCCCATGCAGGCGTCTAAGCTTTAAAACGAAAGGGATGATCATGCCTAGCACAAACACTCAACGTGTCCTCGTCACCGGCGCCAGCGGATTCCTCGGTGGCAATGTGCTCAAGGCGTTGATGTCGCATCCCAACGTGGAGGTGGTCGCCGCTTGCCGTTCGCGCGCGAAACTGCCCGTGGTCTTCAAAGGCGAAGTGCGAATCGGTGATCTATTGAACCGGGCATACCGGCGCGACGTAGTGCAAGGCGTCGACGTGATTTGCCATGCCGCGTCGCGGGCGGCCATGTGGGGCCACGCCAGGCTGGAGCGCACGCATTTTTTCGAACCCAACATCGACCTGATCGAGCAATCCATCCGTCAAGGGGTCAAGCGCTTCATCCAGGCGAGTACCGTCGTGATCGGTGAAGTGCATCACGACGGCTTGGCGCACGACGATCACTCGCCCACGCGCTACACGGGCTTCTGGCCCCACCTCGACCGGCTGATCGATCTCGACCAGCACATGCGCGCCAACAGTCAGCGCGGCACGCAGATGGTTACCCTGCGCTTGGGGAATTTCATCGGAAAAGGTAACCGGTTGGGATTGTTGCCGGCGTTGGTGCCACGTCTGCGCACCTACCTGGTTCCCTGGCTTGCCGGCGGACGCAAGCGCATGCCGCTGGTGGCGGACACGGATCTGGGTAAGGGCTTCGCGCTCGCCGCCGTCGCAGAGGGACTGGATGACTACGAATCCTTCAATATCTGCGGTTCGGAATTTCCCACCATGCGCCAAGTGATCGACTTCATCGCCGCGGAAACCGGCTTCCCCAAACCGTTGTACAGCGTACCGTATCCGGCAGGTTATGCTTTTGGCTGGTTGATGGAAAAACTCCATCCAATTCTGCCCGGCTCCTCGCCCTTTCTTACCCGCTCCATCGTGCACCTGAGCGAGGATTGGGTCTGTCCGAACGACTATGCGCAACGCAAGTTAGGATACGTTGCACAGAAAGATTGGCGCACAGCCGTGCGCGAGCACCTGGCCGATCTCGGCGCGCAAGGCTATCCGTGGCCGCGTCTGGCACAGGCAAACTGAGCAGGGAGCAGGATCATGCGACGCAGCGTTGGCGAAACAATCGGCGCCATCCGTCTGCCTGCCGTGGACGGTATGGATTTCGGGCTCGATCGCATAGCGGGCAAGCGCTTCATGCTTTCCTTCTTCCGTTTCGCCGCCTGCCCCTTCTGCAATCTTCGCATTCATGAGTTGGTCAGTCGCTTCGACGAGTTCGGTGACAACTTCACCATCGTCGCCCTGTTCGATTCGTCACCGGCAAACCTGCGGCGCCATGCGCAGCGCCACCACTCGCCGTTTCCCATATTGGCCGATGAGCACAATGTCTATTACCGTGAATACGGCATCGAGCGTTCCCTGACCGGCACGATCAAAGGGGCTGCAATTCACATGCCGTCTGTGCTGAATGCACTATTTGTCAAAGGGTATTGGCCGACCAGTTTCGGCGGCAAACTGACGACCATGCCGGCGAATTTTCTGGTGGATGAACAACGAATCATCCGGGTAGCGCACTATGGCACGGACGAAGGGGATCACTTGCCATTCGAGCGAGTTAAGGCATTTTCGTGGGGAAAGCAGGTGTGATTGTTTGGTCGCTGAGCGCGGCACCGCTTTTCTCCTTCCCCCTCTCAGGGTGAAAGGCCGGGATGGGGGTCAATCAAACACCACCGTCTTATTCGCATACACCAGCACCCGATTTTCAATATGCCAGCGCACCGCGCGTGACAGCACGATCTTTTCTAGATCTGCGCCTTTTTGCATCAGGTCTTCAATTTGGTCGCGATGCGAGATGCGCGCCACGTCTTGCTCGATGATTGGGCCATCGTCCAGCGAATCGGTCACATAGTGGCTGCTGGCGCCGATGAGTTTGACCCCGCGCTCGAATGCCCGATGGTAGGGCCGTGCGCCGTGAAAGGCGGGCAGGAAGGAATGGTGGATATTGATGATACGGTTGGGGTAGTGGTGAATAAATTCTGGTGACAGCACCTGCATATAGCGCGCCAGCACGATGAAATCGATATGGTGGTGGCGCAGCAGCGCCAGTTGGTCACGCTCAGCTTCGTGTTTGGCATCCTTGGCCACCGCCACATGCTGGAACGGCACGCGATAAGCGTCAGCCAGCCAATTCGTGTCGGCGTGGTTGCTAACGATCAAGGGAATATCGCAATGCAGCTCATTCGCTTGGTGGCGATAGAGCAAATCAGCCAGGCAGTGGTCGTACTTCGACACGAATACCGCCATCTTGGGCCGGTAGCTGGATAGCGCCAGCCGCCAATTCATTTGAAACTTCGCGGCAATCGGCTTAAAGGCCGCTTCGAATCCCTCCAGATCCAAATCGAAACCCGCCAGATCCCATTCCACCCGCATCAAAAACAGCTTCAACTCGGCATCCTGATGCTGGTCGGCGTGCAGGATGTTGGCGTCGTGTTTTAAAAGAAAGTCGGCAATGCCGGCCACCAGGCCCTTTTGGTCGGGGCAGCTAATGAGGAGGGTGGCGGTATGTTTCATTTAGGACATTCTTATATTCAGTGCATTATTTTTTCATCTTATCATCTCGGCCTGTAATCCGGATGCCGAGGCCCGAATTGGCCACCCCAAGCCCCTTGTTTAGATGCGTTTTATCCCCCCATAAAAAGATGTGAAATATTTGTTGCATGACCTCAAGCAAGTTACTAGAATTAGTTCCCAACCTGCCTGACAAACACAACATCTTGTGGTTTTTGGGTTTGGCTTTAACCCCGTAATTTTGCTGAATAAATCGATAATAGGGGAGATACACTCGATGCATATTGCCACCAGCACCACCGAATCCACCACCCAGGTGCAGTCGTTCTCTAGCACCACGCCCACCGCCAACCAGACCCAGTACCTCGAACATAAAGTCATCCGCCGCAATGGCAGCGTGGTGGTGTTCGAGCCTTCCAAGATTTCGATCGCGATGACCAAAGCCTTCATCGCGGTAAATGGCGGTCAGGCGGCAGCTTCGGCCCGCATCCGCGAGGTGGTGGATGGCATGACCGCATCGGTGGTCAACGCGCTGATCCGGCGCCAGCCGCATGGCGGCACCTTCCATATTGAAGAGATTCAAGACCAAGTCGAGCTGGCGCTGATGCGTTCCGGCGAACACGACGTGGCCCGCTCTTACGTGCTGTACCGCGAGCGTCGCACACAGGAGCGTGCCGCGCAAAAGCAGGCGCAGGGCACGGGTGAGCACACACTCCAAGTGCTGGAAAATGGCGTCACCCATCCGCTCGATATGGCCCAGCTGCAAGGCCTGATCAGTGACGCGTGCGCCGACCTGGGCGATGCTGTTTCCGCCCAAACGATTCTGGAAGCCACGCTGCGCGACCTATACGACGGTGTGCCGATGGAAGAAGTGCGCAAGTGCTCCATTCTGGCCGCACGCGCCTTGATCGAAAAAGAGCCGGCCTATTCGCAAGTCACCGCGCGCCTGCTACTCAATAACATCCGCCTCGAAGTGCTGGGCGAAGAAGTAGCGCAAGGCGAAATGGCTACGCGCTACGCCGAGTATTTCCCGCGTTTTATTAAACAAGGCATCGAAGCCGAGCGGCTCGATCCGCGTCTGGCGCAATTTGATATCGATTTGCTGGGCAAAGCGCTCGATGCCTCGCGCGACCTGCAATTTGGCTACCTAGGTCTGCAAACCCTGTATGACCGTTATTTCCTGCATATTGACGAGCAACGCATCGAGCTACCACAAGCCTTTTTCATGCGCGTGGCGATGGGCTTGGCGATTAATGAAATCCACCGCGAAGCGCGCGCTATCGAGTTCTACAACGTGCTCTCGCGTTTCGATTTCATGAGCTCGACCCCCACGCTGTTCAATGCGGGTACGCGCCACAATCAACTCTCCAGCTGCTACCTCACCACCGTGTCCGACGATCTCGACGGCATCTACCAGGCGATCAAAGAAAACGCCATGCTGCAAAAATTCGCCGGTGGTCTGGGCAACGACTGGACCCCGGTGCGCGCCATGGGCAGCCACATCAAAGGCACCAACGGCAAATCGCAAGGCGTGATCCCGTTCCTGAAAGTAGTGAACGACACCGCCGTGGCCGTAAACCAAGGCGGCAAGCGCAAGGGCGCGGTATGCGCCTTCCTCGAAACCTGGCACATGGATATTGAAGAGTTTCTGGAGCTGCGCAAGAACACCGGCGACGACCGCCGCCGCACCCACGACATGAACACCGCGAACTGGATTCCCGATCTCTTCATGAAGCGCGTGATGGAAAACGGCGAGTGGACCTTGTTCTCTCCCTCTGAAGCGCCCGACCTGCACGACAAATTCGGTAAAGCCTTCGAGCGTGCCTATGTCGCCTACGAAGAAAAAGCCGCGCGTGGCGAGATCAAGCTATTCAAGAAAGTCTCCGCCCTGGCGCAGTGGCGCAAGATGCTCTCCATGTTGTTTGAGACCGGTCACCCCTGGATCACCTTCAAAGACCCGTGCAATATCCGCAGCCCGCAGCAGCACATGGGCGTGGTGCACAGCTCCAACCTCTGCACCGAGATCACGCTCAACACCAATGCAGACGAAATCGCCGTGTGCAACCTGGGCTCGGTCAATCTGGTGAACCATCTAAAAGACGGCCAGCTCGACCACGACAAACTCAAGACCACCGTGCGCACCGCCATGCGCATGCTGGATAACGTGATCGACATCAACTACTACTCGGTGAACAAGGCGCGCAACTCCAACTTAAAACACCGCCCGGTGGGCATGGGCATCATGGGCTTCCAAGATTGCCTGTACGAGCTGCGCATTCCCTACGCCACCGAGCAAGCGGTCGAGTTCGCCGACCGCTCGATGGAAGCGGTGACCTACTACGCTTACTGGGCCTCGACCGATCTGGCCGAAGAGCGCGGCCGCTACAACAGCTTTAACGGCTCGTTGTGGGATCGCGGCATCCTCCCCTTCGATTCGCTCAAGCTCTTGGCGGAAGAGCGCGGCGGCTATCTGGAATACAACGAAAGCGTGACCCTGGATTGGGACGGCCTGCGCAACCGCATCAAACAAGTCGGCATGCGCAACTCCAACTGCATCGCCATCGCGCCCACCGCTACCATCGCCAACATCGTCGGCGTATCAGCCTCGATCGAGCCCACGTATCAAAACATCTACGTGAAATCGAACCTGTCGGGCGAATTCACCGTCGCCAACAAATACCTGGTGGACGATCTGAAAAAACTCGGCATGTGGGACGAAGTCATGGTGGGCGATCTCAAATACTTCGACGGCTCACTCGCCAAGATCGACCGCGTGCCGGCCGAGTTGCGCAGCCTCTACGCCACTGCGTTCGAGGTTGATGCGCAATGGCTGGTCGAAGCCGCCGCGCGCCGCCAAAAGTGGATCGACCAAGCGCAATCGCTCAACATCTACATGGCCGGCGCCTCGGGCAAAAAGCTCGACGACACCTACAAGCTCGCTTGGATACGCGGCCTCAAAACCACCTACTACCTGCGCACATTAGGTGCGACCAGTGCAGAGAAATCCACCGGCAAAGGCGGCGAGCTAAACGCCGTGTCCGCGCATGGCGGCGGCATGTCGGCCCAAAGCGCGAACAATATGGCCGCGAGCAATATGGGCGGCGGTGCAGTCGCTGCTGGCGCGCCGATGATGTCCGGCTCCGTCAACCTACCCGAGCCCGAGTTCCTCGGCAAAGCATGCACCATGCGCCCCGGTGACCCTGGGTTTGATGAGTGCGAGTCGTGTCAGTAATTCGAGCACACGCACTAGTTCCTTCCCCCTTTTAGGGGGAAGGCTAGGATGGGGGTAGTAGGCGAAGAGCAACGCGCTCAACCCATCCCCACCCCAACCCTCCCCTTAGTAAGGGGAGGGAGTAACAAAAAAATAACCACCTCCAAGATTGTAAAAAGAGGCGGGATGGAAGAGAAATAAAGGACGTGTATTTCCGTCCACCCATAATAGTTGTAATTTGTTAGGAGATTTGACCATGCTGAACTTTGAAGAGAATCTGTCGCCCGCAATTCAGCCCGCGCACCATACCCCCACCCCAACCGAAGCCATGCTAAGCGCAGCCGCCACGGCCCAACTCGACCTGCACCCCACGGCGGAAGAAGCAAAAACCCGCCGCGTGCGCGTCGAAGATAAACGCATCATCAACGGCAGCGCCGACGTCAACCAACTAGTGCCTTTCAAATACAAATGGGCCTGGGAAAAATACCTCAACGGCTGTGCCAATCACTGGATGCCGCAAGAAGTGAACATGAGCCGCGACATCGCCACCTGGAAAGACCCGAACGGTCTCACCGATGACGAGCGCCTGGTCGTCAAGCGCAACCTCGGCTTCTTCGTCACCGCCGACAGCCTCGCCGCCAACAACATCGTGCTCGGCACCTATCGCCACATCACCGCGCCTGAGTGCCGCCAATACCTGCTGCGCCAAGCGTTCGAAGAAGCGATCCACACCCACGCCTACCAATACATCGTGGAGAGCCTGGGCCTGGACGAAGGCGAAATCTTCAACGCCTATAACGAGGTAGAGAGCATTCGGAACAAAGACCAATTCCTCATGCCCTTCATCGACATCCTCACCAACCCGGAATTCAAAACCGGCACGCCTGAGAATGACCAAAAGCTGCTGCGCAGCCTGATCGTCTTCGCCTGCATTATGGAAGGCCTGTTTTTCTACGTCGGCTTCGTGCAAATCTTGGCGCTTGGCCGTCAAAACAAAATGACCGGCGCCGCCGAGCAATACCAATACATCCTGCGCGACGA
>JBBTCZ010000033.1:0-4350 GCA_038042985.1 Pseudomonadota bacterium | reverse complement strand
GAGAAGCAGTACGAAGAGAGGCTGACGAGTGTCTAGGAAATCGGGGGCGATTCATTGTGTTATTGCTTAGCTGTTGAAGAATAAAAACCCCCACCCCATAAAGCGGGTCAGGCTTGGGTTATTGTGTTATTGCGATTTAAGGCTTATTAAGGCTTTTAAGGCTTAAAACGAAGGGTCTAGATTCGTAGCACTGTTGGCATATCCGACTCCAATCAAAAATGCCCTTCGCGGTTCAACTTCATTTCCCAGTTTACCCATCCCCCCGGCACGACTGCCCACGCGACATGCGCGTAAACTGCGCGCCAGTTCCTTCGCCAAAACGCGAGGGCTGGATACAGATTTGTAAGATGAGTTTATCGGTTGCGCTGCGGATATCAGCAGGAAATACGGGGAAGGGCGCAGCGCGTTCCACTACCGATTTGATATAGGCGATCTCGGCTTGCTGATCGGCGCTGTGCAGTATGGTGAAGCTTTTCACCGATCCATTGGGGTTCAGCGTCACCCGCACCTCTGCGACTTGTGACCCGGCTTTGTACGCGTTGCGCTGAACCATGGTTGCGCTGCGATTCAATTTGCGAAATAAGGCTTCGAAATAAAGTTCAAGGCTTAAGGGCTCGATATTGGCGGCGCGCAAACGTTGCGTGATTTCGGCCATCTCATCGTTTTTTTCGTCCTGCCTCCCCAAGGTCTTTGCCATGGCCAGCGCACGACGCGCCAGCTCCGTGCCTGAGGGTGGTTTGGACTGTGTACCGAGTTCGTTGAGAAAGCGATTCATCTCGTCCTTCTCGACCGTGGTCCAGGTTTTTTCCGCTTCGGCCACCATCGGCGCGGGTTGCATCTGGGTTGGTTGGCGCCGTGCTTTTGCAGCGGGTTGTGTCGCTGAAGCTTGTGGCGGCAACGGGGGAGGTGGGGCAGCACGATCCGGCGGTGACAATCTGACATCGAGCTGAGACGGCACGCGACTCGGGTTAGACTCAAGCACTTCATGCGGCGTGGAAAATTTGAAAAAAAACAGCGTCAGGTGAAATGCCAATGAAACCGCCAGCGCCACTAGAATGCGTTTGTTTTTAGTCGGCAACTGCAATCTCATTTCAAAACTTTCTCACAGCGAGCCGATACGCAATTTAAATTTAACAACTAATGAAGCGATTGAGTGGGCAATCCTTGGCCAACGATTTCGGGCAGATTTGCGTTTGAAGCTACAAGGTGATTCAGTCGCCAGTATGCCAATCGTTAAATGGAAATGGCACTTCTTCCGACACAAAGGTCAGAAAATTCGCAATCTGTTGTAAATAGCGCCCCAGGCTGCGGCCAAATGCAAGTAAGCGAGCATTGGGCGCTTCATTGATTAAGTGCATCACGAATTGAATGATGGTGACGACGAATATCAATGTTCCCGTCACCTGAAACGCCAAGCCCATCAGCAGCATGTATAAGCCGCGTACCCAGATGTTGGGTTGGCTGCCTTTGTTAAGATTTTGATCTTCGCTCATATTTGCTTCCTTCTATAATGGTGACAATGCGCAAAGGCGGCTGCTTACGCGCTGCATAAGCACCACAACTTCGACCCGATTCCCCAATAATACTATGGACCAATGTATCACCGGCTTTCACCTCGACGAATGCAACGATTGGGTTGCTGAATTGGCGTGTGGGCACAACCAGCATGTGCGGCACACGCCGCCGTGGGCCAGCCGCCCTTGGGTCGTGACACCTGAAGGGCGCGCGCAGAAGCTAGGGCAGGCACTCGCTTGCAAGAAGTGTGACGAAGGCGCGCCGCCAGATCGGCCCTAGGATGTTGCTCAGTGCGTGCGCCGCAAGCGAAACAACCCATTGGTATCGCTATCGCTGGTGAAATACAGCGCGCCGTCCGGCCCGATGGCCACGCCCACCGGTCGCGCCCAGCGCTCACTATTGGGCAATTGAAAGCCGGTGATCAAGTCATCCACGCGCATCGCTTTGGTATCTTGGAAACGCACCGCCACCAGCTTCGGTGGGCGGCGGCTGGATGCACCACCGCCGGGCGGCGTACCCCATGAGCCGCGCAGGGCGACGATGGCATCCAGCGCTAGCCGTGCATCCATCGCCCCCGCCGGCACAAACGCCACGCCCATCGGCGCGTTGCGCGCAGGGAAAGTGGCTACCGGTGCAATCGCTTCTTGTATGGGACGCGGCGGCGTGCGCGAAATACACTCGTCGCGCCGTATTTGTTTGCCATCGAATTGAAACCAAGGCATGCCGTGAAACGAACCTGGCGTGAGCCGGCTAAAATATTCTGGCGGGTGATCGAAACCTTGATGATCCGGCCCGTTGTTGCTGGCGAACATCACTCCGGTCTGCGGCTGCCAGTCGAAGCCGACTGGGTTGCGTAGGCCTGAGGCAAACGTCTCCCAGTTCGCTCGGCCAGCCGCTTCGCGCAATACCAGCACACCGCCGCGTTGGTCTTCAAACGCATATTTCTCACCCAGATAGTCGTCGCTGCAATTGCCGCGAATGCCTAAGCTCACATACACCCGCCCATCGGGCCCCACCCGCACCGTGCGGCTATTATGCCCGCCGCCGCCGGGCAAAGCCGCGAGCAGCGTCACCGCATCCGCTGCCAGCTTCGCTTGCCCGGGCTGGTAGGGCGCCCGATATAGTCCATCCGTCTGGGCGATCAAGATTTCGTTGCGGCGCAAGGCAACGCTGTGCGGATACCGGTTCAACTGCACCAGTATTTCAGCTTGAGTATAGGGCGGGGGCAAGCGATACACCTTGCCGGATTGGGAGCCGATAAACAAATCGCCATTCGCGGCAAAGGTGAGCAGGCGCGGCGCATCAAGCCGGCTGAGTAACTCCAAGCGGTAGCCCTTGGGCACGCGCGCCGTTCGGCGCTCGCCGTCCAGCGTCAGCGTTTGTTCTTCGTAAGCCAGCGCATCGGTGTTCGCGCGGGCAGGTGCGGACACAAAGCACAGCAAGAAAATAAAACCGGAATGTTTCAGCATTTGACACGCTCGCGACGATGGGCCTTTTCAAATACTAGCAGCAAAAAAATTGAAGTGGCGGTATGCGCCGTATCTGTTGTACCGGCCCCATAAATTGCGCAGCCAAACAAGCCCCTACATCGTAGTGCATCGCCTTTGGCCCATGTCTTTAGCCCATCTGCTATAAAGAAACAGGAAGTCTGCAAATCCTGAACTCGCCCTGTGGGGCGCCAGATACTTAGAGGTGAAACCATGATCCGTAATTCAATCGATGTTGCCAGCCGCGTCAGCCCAAGATTGGCGGCACTACTCGATAGCAGAATCAATGACCCGGATATCGAGCAGCCCATCACGCTCTCAAACGTACGCCACTTTCTCGCCGATCTCTTGCCTGCCGATTTCAAAGAGGCGGAGCATATGCATCACTTCGATGTCGACGTGTCGATGCTCGATGAACTGGATGGGCTGATTGAGGAATATGGCGATTCCGCTTTTGCTCTCGATTTTGTGCCGGCCAATGCCAGCGAACAGCTCTCGCGCGTGATTGAGGCGGTGGTGAACGACGAGAACCGCGAAAACCCGCCTACGCTTGCCCAGGTAAGAGAAGCCCTTATAGATGGCTTGGGTGCTCGTCTGGTGGGCGAGGGTGTGTTGGACGAGGACGAGGACGATATGCTGCTGTCGGAGATAGACGCGTTGATCGAGCATTTTGGCGCCGATACCTTGGCAGAGGGGCTTGTGCGCTACGAGTAGCAAACTCGCTAACGGCGCTGGGGGATTAAGCTCGTAGGCCACAAGATTATTTCTCACTACTTGAAAGGAAACATCATGCCAATCGGTGAATTTTGTAATCGTTCAGTCGTGTTTGCCACGAGACAAACGAGCATTCCAGAAGCAGCGCAACTCATGCGCCAATATCACGTCGGCGATTTAGTGGTGGTGGACGTGTTAGAGGGTAAACGGGTGCCGGTCGGCATCATTACCGACCGCGATATCGTGATCGAGATCATTGCGAAGTCTTTGGACTACAACGATTTCAAGGTGGGCGACATCATGAGTCCGCAGCTCATCACTGTGCAAAAAAATGAAGGCGTGTTCGAGACGATTCGGCTGATGCGCTCTAAGGGCATACGCCGCATACCCGTCGTCAACAATGAAGGCGGACTGGAAGGCATTATGGCGGCCGATGACGTGCTGGACCTCTTGGCCGAGGAGATGTCAGAACTGGCCAAGGTCGCGCCGCGCGAACAGGCGCATGAGGCGCAAACCAGGGTTTAATCAAGGGCCAGCACTAGTGCAGCGCGAGGCTAGATGGCTGTGGCGCGCGCTGTGGTTAATTAAAACGGCAGCACCAAGCCCGGCGCGGCTTCTAAAATCACGCGCCGAA
>JBBTCZ010000032.1:0-2687 GCA_038042985.1 Pseudomonadota bacterium | reverse complement strand
GCTGCGGAGAGCGGAAGGCGAACGAGCGGCAGTGACGCGTCCGTGGCTTCCGCGGCAGGCGCCAACCCGAAGTCCGCGCCCGGGACGCTGAACCTCGGACTGGACCTGTTCAGGCGGCGAGAAAAAGGAAGCCCCCTCGCGGCACGCCCTTGGCCGGGGGTATGTTAACTTCGAACAGAGGCAGGACCGATTTGTAAGGGGGAAACGGGTTTTGAATTTCCTAGTGTGCCAGGCGAAACTTGTAGGATCGTGCCGGTGAAAATCCGGAACGGGGAACGGGCAGCCACCACCCCGATACTGAACCCTGCGTCATGTGAGGCAACGAGCATGATGAAGCGTGGGGGAAGGAGTGACCAGGCCGTAACGCAAGTGAAGGGACTGAGCTCCGTAAAACAAGAGATCATGGAGGCCGACCTGTTTAGGAACGAGGGAAGGCAACATGATGCCCATCGGTAAGGCGAGAGGGGCGTCACTCCATCGGAGTCGGAGACCACGGCATGGGAACAAAAGCGAGACTGCAGGGACCTGGGATCCCCGTAAGCCTTCCAAGCTTAGAACTTGGAAAGGGGCCAACAACCCGAAGAGGGTAGGAAACCCCTGGCTGGCGGGAGTCGGACCAGTCCATAGTAGAGGCAAAGGTGGGGCAATGCCCGCTGAGCCCGCAAGGGCGCTCGAAGGGACTGGCGTCAGTGCGTAAAGCGAAGGGGAAACGGTGACCGTGCACAGAAACGGAGAAGCGCCGGTAACGAAACTGGAGCTTATAGCGAGGCGAGCGCGGCAGGAGCCTCGGAGCAGGTTCACGTCGTTAGCGCACCTGCTCGATGAGGATTTCCTGTCGCAATGCTACCAGGAGCTGAAGAAGGACAAGGCTTCTGGTGTGGACGGAGTGGGCGTAGAGGAGTACGGGAGGAGCCTGAAAGAAAACCTGAAGAGCTTGGTGGAAAGGATGAAGGCCAAGCGGTATTGGCCGCAACCTGTCCGCAGAGTCTACATTCCAAAAGGGTCTGACGGGAAGCTGAGGCCCTTGGGGATTCCCGCCGTGGAAGACAAAGTCGTGCAGATGGGAATGACTCGAATCCTTCAGGCGATCTTCGAGGGCGACTTCCTGGACGTATCCTATGGGTATCGGCCCGGACGAGGCTGTCACCAAGCCCTAAAGGCGCTGGACCGCGGCATCATGGCCAATCCCGTCAGCTTCGTGGTCGAAGCGGACATCAAAGGCTTCTTTGACCACGTGGACCATAAATGGCTGATGGAATGTCTGAGGCAGAGGGTCAGCGACCCGAACTTCCTGAGTCTTGTGTGGCGTAATCTCAAGGCCGGGGCTCTCGATGAAGGCAAGAGACAGGAGACAGAGGAAGGGACCCCTCAGGGTTCCATCCTCAGCCCGTATCTGTCCAATGTCTACTTGCATTACGTCTTGGACCTTTGGTTTGAGAAGAAACTCAAGAAGACGCTGAGAGGACACGCGGAGCTAATCCGATACTGCGATGACTTTGTCATCTGTACGCAGTACCGAAGCGACGCGGTGCAAATCCTAGGCGAAATCAAGGCGAGGCTGGCCAAGTTCGGGCTGGAGGTGGCTGCGGAGAAGACCCGGATCATCGAATTCGGACGGTTTGCAAAAGCCAACGCAGAGAAGCAGGGCGGCAAGCCGGCGACGTTCGATTTTCTTGGATTCACGCACTACTGCAGTGAAACCCTCAAGGGAAGGTTCATGGTGGGACGCAAAACCAGCGGCAAGAAACTTCGGGCCAAGCTGAAAGCCATGAACCTATGGCTCAAGGCGGTCCGAAACGCGGCGCCGCTTAAACAGTGGTGGCAGACGCTCAAGGCCAAGCTGGAAGGGCACTATCGATACTACGGGGTCAGTGGAAACTCCAGGAGCGTCAGCCGTTACGACTACTGGAGCCGTAGGCTCGTATATAAGTGGGTCAATCGGCGAAGCCAAAAGTCGAGCTACACCTGGGAGGCGTTCTCACATTACCTGGAACTCCACCCCTTGCCGAAACCAAGGATCGTTCACAACCTCTATTACGCTCCGGCGGCTTTGTGAGCGCTGACGAAGAGCCGGATATGGGAAAACCGTACGTCCGGTTCTGTGAGGGGGTGCGAAGAGTCAGACCATGGGCTGGATATTGAGGCACCGTCAACCGAAAGGGACGGAAACAGCTAGGCCACCCTACCGCTGTCTATTCAGCGCTCTACTCGACCAGTTATGAACACCGGCAGCAGGCTATGGATCAGTTCGGAGGAGACGTCCATGAACAGGCTCACAAAGCCGAGGACCCAGACCCCTTTCGGGATGCCACGGGAGACAATGTTCATGAGCGGGGAACCTCATGGCAGCAACAGCCCTCTCCGCGAGCCATCTCGAATCCCTCGCGGGCGATGAGAGCGGAGAGCGCGAGCGCCGCGACCGCGTCCGCCCACCATAGGCCCGGCGCTATCATATAGACCAGGCTGCCGACGAGAAGGACCACGGAGAGCTTGATGCACACCAGAGAGCATGCCGCGTCGCCAAGGACCGTTGAGCTTTTCAACGCCCTGCCGGCATCGAGCTTCGCTCTCCAAAGCCAGAACATAAAGGAGAGGCTGGCCAACGATATGATGACGCCGGGCAGCGTCGTATCGGGCGGCGAGCGACGCCAGAGCTGAAGGAGAGAGCTCAAGGATGCGAACGCAGC
>JBBTCZ010000031.1:0-107870 GCA_038042985.1 Pseudomonadota bacterium | reverse complement strand
CGATTCGCGAAGGCGGCCGGACCGTCGGCGCGGGTGTGGTAGCGAAGATTATTGAGTAAGACGGTAGGGGTGTTCGCGAACGCCCCATAAAGGAAAATTGATGCAAAGCCAAAAAATCCGTATTCGACTCAAAGCGTTTGACTATCGTCTTATTGATCAGTCAGCGTTGGAGATCGTGGAAACTGCAAAGCGTACCGGTGCGGTTGTCAAAGGCCCCGTGCCTTTACCAACACGTATTGAGCGGTTTGACATTCTGCGCTCGCCGCATGTGAACAAGGCCTCGCGCGATCAATTCGAGATGCGTACCCATCTGCGTTTGATGGATATTATCGACCCCACAGACAAGACAGTGGATGCGTTGATGAAGCTCGATTTGCCCGCAGGTGTGGACGTCGAAATCAAGTTGTAATGTTAGGTGCCGGTCAATTGTAACCGGCCTGAATGAGGAAAATAAAATGAGCCTTGGACTTGTCGGTCGTAAGATTGGCATGACTCGCTTCTTCACCGAAGACGGCGTAGCCGTGCCGGTGACGGTGGTGGACGTGTCCAACAACCGCGTGACCCAGATCAAGACCCAGCAGACCGATGGCTATGCCGCGCTGCAGGTTACGTATGGTGTGCGCCGCGCGAGTCGCGTCACGAAGCCACAAACTGGCCACTTCGCTAAAGCAGCGGTGGAAGCAGGCAGTGTGGTGCGCGAATTCAATCTCGCCGATGCGGATATCTCAAGCTATAGCTTGGGCAAGCACATCGGTGTGGATATTTTTCAAGTAGGGCAAAAAGTGGATGTGTCCGGCGTGACCCAAGGTAAGGGTTTCTCTGGCGCGATCAAACGCCACCACTTCAGCTCGAACCGCGCCAGTCACGGTAACTCCTTGTCGCATAATTCTGCCGGTTCGATCGGTATGGCGCAGGATCCGGGTCGGGTGTTTCCGGGTAAGAAAATGGCGGGTCATTTGGGTGCGGTCACGCGCACCACGCAGCTACTAGAAATCGTGCGGATTGATGCTGAACGCCAACTGCTGATGATCAAAGGCGCGGTGCCTGGCTCCAAAGGCGGCAATGTGGTCGTGCGTCCTAGCGTAAAGGCAGGTGCGTAATGGAACTCAAACTGATTAACGAGCAAGGCGCGCAAGTGTCGAGTGTACAAGCTTCCGACACCACGTTCGGGCGTGAGTACAACGAAGCGCTGGTGCACCAAGTAGTCACATCCTTTCTGGCGAATGCTCGCAGCGGTACGCGCGCACAGCTAGATCGCGGCGAAGTGTCGCACACCACGCATAAGCCGTGGCGGCAAAAAGGCACAGGCCGCGCCCGCGCCGGTATGTCCTCCAGCCCGATTTGGCGTGGCGGCGGAAAAGCATTTCCGAATAGCCCGGATGAAAACTTCAGCCAGAAGGTCAACCGCAAGATGTACCGCGCCAGCATGCAGGCGATTTTGTCTGAGTTGGCGCGCCAAGGTCGTCTGGTGGTGATCGAGGATTTGAAAGTGGAAGGTCCGAAGACTAAAGCGCTGGCGCAGAAACTTAAGGGCATGGGCTACGAGCAAGTTTTGATCGTCACCGACAATGTGGACGAGAACCTGTATTTGTCTTCGCGCAATCTCGCCAATGTATTGGTGATGGAAGCGCAACACGCCGATCCGTATAGCCTTGTGCGCTATCCGAATGTGTTGCTGACCAAGAGTGCGGTGAAGAAATTCGAGGAGCTACTGGCATGAACGCTGAACGTCTGATGCTAATCATTTTGGCGCCGGTGATCTCCGAGAAGAGCACCATGGTAGGCGATCTGAATAACCAAGTGCCGTTCCGTGTATTGGCGGACGCCACCAAACCCGAAATAAAAGCGGCCGCTGAACTCATGTTCGGCAAAAAAGTGGTTGGCGTGCAAGTTACCAACGTTAAGGGCAAAGCCAAGCGTCACGGCCGTTTTATGGGTCGTCGCCGCGACTGGAAAAAAGCCTATGTGTGCTTCGAGCCGGGTACGGAGATCAACTTCGTCGGCGCGGAAGCGTAATCGGGGCCTAGGAGAATAAATCATGCCATTGGTCAAAGTTAAACCGACTTCCCCCGGCCGCCGTGCCGTTGTGAAGGTCTATCACCCGAATCTGTACAAAGGCCGTCCAATCGACAGCCTTACCGAGTCGCAATCGAAGAAAGCGGGCCGCAATCACAACGGCCACATTACGACGCGGCATCAGGGTGGCGGCCACAAGCAGCAATATCGCATGGTCGATTTCAAGCGCAACAAAGACGGTATCGTCGCAAAAGTGGAGCGGATCGAATACGACCCGAACCGCAGCGCGCACATTGCGTTGTTGCTCTATGCCGATGGCGAGCGCCGTTACATCATTGCGCCCAAAGGCGTGGTGGCGGGCAGCGAACTGGTGAGCGGTGCGGAAGCCCCGATTAAACCGGGCAACACGCTACCGCTGCGCAACATCCCCGTGGGTAGCACCATTCATTGCATCGAAATGATGCCGGGCAAGGGCGCACAAATCGCCCGTTCGGCGGGCACCTCGGTGCAGTTGTTGGCGCGCGAAGGCAGCTACGCACAATTGCGTTTACGTTCCGGCGAAATTCGCAAAGTGCACGTGGATTGCAAGGCGACCCTGGGCGAAGTAGGCAATTCAGAACACAACCTGCGTTCCATCGGTAAAGCCGGTGCCATGCGTTGGCGCGGCGTGCGGCCGACGGTGCGCGGCGTCGTGATGAACCCGGTGGATCACCCGCATGGTGGTGGTGAAGGCAGAACTGCCGCCGGTCGTCATCCGGTGAGTCCGTGGGGTTTGAAAACCAAAGGTTATCGTACCCGTAGTAACAAGCGTACCAGCGGCATGATCGTGCGCCGCCGTTTCCAGAAATAATTGAGGTTCTAATATGGCTCGTTCCGTTAAAAAAGGCCCGTTCATTGATGGCCACCTGGCGAAAAAGGTGGAATCCGCTGTTGCGACTCGCGACAAGCGTCCGATCAAAACCTGGTCACGCCGTTCCACGATTCTGCCGGACTTTATCGGTCTGACGATTGCCGTGCATAACGGCAAGCAACATATTCCGGTGTTTGTCACTGAAAATATGGTTGGCCATAAACTCGGCGAGTTCGCGTTGACGCGTACCTTTAAAGGGCACTCAGCGGACAAGAAAGCTGTGAGGAAATAGGAGATGGTTATGAGAGTTTCCGCTGTATTGCGTGGCGTGCGGCTATCCGCCCAAAAGGGCCGACTCGTGGCTGATCAAGTGCGCGGCAAAAAAGTCGAGCAAGCTTTGAATATTCTCGCCTTCAGCCCGAAAAAAGGCGCAAGCATTATCAAGGGCGTGCTGGAATCGGCGATTGCGAATGCTGAGCATAATGAAGGTGCGGACATCGACGAATTGAAAGTCGCCACCATTTACGTGGATCAAGGGACGGTGATGAAACGCTTCCGCGCGGCTGCTAAAGGCCGTGGCGTGCATATTCACAAACCCACCTGCCACATCACCATCATCGTCGGCGACTAGGCAAAAGGAATAGCATGGGACAAAAGATCAATCCAACCGGCTTTAGACTCAGCGTACTCAAAAACTGGTCATCAAAGTGGTACGCCAATAGCCGTAAATTCCCGGTGATGTTGAATGAAGACATCAAGGTGCGCGAATTTCTGAAGAAAAAATTGGCGCACGCCATGGTGTCGCGCATCGTCATAGAACGCCCGGCCAAAAATGCCAAGATCACGGTGTACAGCGCGCGGCCCGGTATTGTGATTGGCAAAAAGGGCGAAGACATTGAATCCTTGCGCGCCACCCTGCAAAAAATGATGGGGGTGCCGGTGCATGTCAATATCGAAGAAGTGCGTAAGCCTGAAATCGACGCCAAGCTAATCGCGGACAATATTGCGCAGCAATTGGAAAAGCGCGTGATGTTCCGCCGCGCCATGAAGCGTGCGATGCAAAACGCCATGCGCCTTGGCGCACAAGGCATCAAAATCATGAGTGCGGGTCGGCTGAACGGCGCAGAAATTGCCCGTACCGAGTGGTATCGCGAAGGCCGTGTGCCGCTCCATACCTTGCGCGCAGACATCGATTACGGCACCAGCGAAGCGAAAACGACTTATGGCATCATCGGAATTAAAGTGTGGGTCTTTAAAGGCGTGAGCATCGGAAAATTGGAAGTCGCTGCCCCGGTCGAGCCCGAGAAAAAACCACGCAAGGCAGGAGTGAGAAATGCTGCAGCCAGCTAGAACTAAATACCGCAAACAGCAAAAAGGCCGTAACACGGGTGTCGCCACGCGCGGCAATAAAGTCAGCTTTGGCGACTTTGGTCTGAAGGCCATTGGCCGTGGCCGTCTGACAGCGCGTCAGATCGAAGCGGCGCGTCGCGCCATGACCCGCCACATTAAACGCGGTGGACGGATTTGGATTCGGATTTTCCCGGACAAGCCGATCTCGACCAAGCCTGCCGAAGTGCGGATGGGTAATGGTAAGGGCAATCCTGAGTATTGGGTCGCCGAGATTCAGCCGGGAAAGATGTTGTATGAAATGGACGGCGTAGATGAAGTGCTGGCGCGCGAGGCGTTCCGCCTGGCTGCGGCCAAATTGCCGATCTCGACGGCATTCGTCACGCGTCAAATCGGTTAAGGTAGGGGACTGACATGAAAGCCAACGAATTGCGCAGCAAATCCGTGGATGAGATGAAGCAAGAGTTGAATGCATTGCTCAAGGCCCAGTTCGGCCTGCGCATGCAGCTTGCCACCCAGCAATCCACTAAGACTGACCAGAAAAAGAAAGTGCGTCGCGACATCGCGCGCGTGCGCACTCTGCTGACCGAAAAAGAGAGTAAAGCATGACTGACGCAGCCGCTAAAGTGAAACGCACCCTAACCGGGCGCGTGGTAAGCGACAAAATGGACAAGACCGTTACCGTACTGGTGGAGCGTAAAGTAACGCACGCGTTGTATGGCAAAATCCTGCGCCGCTCGCAAAAATACCACGCGCACGATGAAAATAACGAGTTTCACCCGGGCGACCTGGTGGAAATAGAAGAAACCCGTCCGCTGGCCAAAACCAAAGCTTGGCGCGTTGCGCGCTTGGTGGAAAAGAGCCGCGCAGTTTAGGGATTTGTATTTTAAGCCTTGCAGAAGTAGCAAAGTTGCAGTAAAATCTCGCGTTTTCCCTGGCGCGCTTGCGGTAAGGGCGTAGCGCGCTAAACCAAAACTGACCGTTACGTTCGTTGCCTGTATTTTTTAGGCGCAGCATTAAACGGATTAAGTTGGAGAGTAAAAATGATTCAAATGCAGTCCATACTGGAAGTCGCTGATAACACCGGTGCCCGCACCGTGATGTGTATCAAAGTGCTGGGCGGGTCCAGACGCCGCTACGCCGGCATCGGCGATGTCATTAAAGTCAGCATCAAAGACGCCGCACCTCGCGGTCGTGTCAAAAAGGGTGAAGTCTATAACGCCGTGGTGGTACGCACCGCCAAAGGCGTGCGCCGCCCCGATGGCTCTCTTGTTAAATTCGATAGTAATGCTGCCGTGCTCCTGAATGCTAAGTTGGAGCCAATCGGCACGCGTATCTTTGGCCCAGTTACCCGCGAGTTGCGCAATGAGCGCTTCATGAAGATTGTTTCGCTCGCGCCGGAAGTGCTGTAAGGAGTAACCATGCGCAAGATCAAAAAAGGGGACGACATCGTTGTCCTGACCGGAAAAGATAAGGGCCGTCGCGGCACTGTGTTGCGCATCGTTGATGACGCAAAAGTGCTGGTTGAGGGCATCAATAAGGTGAAAAAGCACGCCAAGCCAAACCCCGTTCAAGGGGCGCCGGGCGGCATCATCGACAAGGAAATGCCGATCCAAGTGTCTAATGTCGCGCTGTTCAATGCGGCAACGCAGAAGGCGGATCGCGTAGGCATTAAGGTGCTGGCAGATGGTCGTAAAGTGCGCTTTTTCAAATCCAACGGCGAAGTAGTGGACGCGTAAGGAATCACCGTGGCTCGTTTACAAGAATTTTATAAAGAAAATGTCGTGCCCCAGCTCATGGAAGAGTTTGGGTACAAGTCCATTATGGAAGTGCCGCGCATCGATAAAATCGTCATCAATATGGGCGTGGGCGAAGCGGTGGGCGACAAAAAAGTGATGGAGCATGCCGTTAGCGACATGCAGAAGATCGCTGGCCAAAAGGTGGTCGTCACCAAGGCGCGCAAAGCAATCGCGGTCTATAAGATTCGCGAAGACTATCCGGTGGGTTGTATGGTGACCTTGCGTAAGCAGCGCATGTACGACTTCCTCGATCGTTTGGTGACAATAGCCATTCCGCGGATTCGCGATTTTCGCGGTATCTCCGGGCGTGCGTTCGACGGTCGCGGTAATTACAACATGGGGGTAAAAGAGCAAATCATTTTCCCCGAGATTGAGTACGACAAAATTGATGCGATACGTGGGATGAACATCACTATTACCACGACCGCAAAAACCGACAAAGAAGGCCGCGCGCTACTTGCGGCCTTCAGTTTCCCTTTCAAAAACTGAGGTTGCTATGGCTAAGTTAGCACTCATTAATCGCGAGCAAAAACGCCGTCAAACGGTCAAGAAATTCGCCGTCAAACGCGCAGCACTCATGGCCGCCATCAATAACAGCAAAGCTTCCGACGAGGAGCGTTATGAAGCGCGCCAGAAGTTGCAAGCACTGCCGCGTGATGCGAGCCCGACGCGCTTGCGCAATCGTTGCGAATTAACCGGTCGTCCGCGCGGCTATTTCCGTAAGTTTGGTCTGGCGCGTAGCAAAGTGCGCGAATACGCGATGCGTGGAGAAATTCCAGGCATCACGAAAGCTAGCTGGTAAGGGGTAGAACAATGAGTATGAGTGATCCCATTTCCGATATGTTGACCCGCATCCGCAACGCGCAAGCGGCGGACAAAGTGAGCGTATCTATGCCTTCATCCAAGCTTAAGGTAGCGATTGCCGCTGTGCTGAAGGATGAGGGTTACATCGATAATTTTGCGGTGCGCGAAAACGGCGTCAAGCCGGCATTGGATGTCAGCCTCAAATACTACGCCGGCCGTCCGGTGATCGAACGTATTGAGCGTGTGTCCCGTCCCGGTTTGCGCGTCTACAAAGGCTCCAGCGATATTCCTAAGGTGCTGAATGGCCTGGGTGTTGCCATCGTTTCTACCTCTAAAGGCGTTATGACCGATAAAAAGGCGCGTGCGGCTGGGGTGGGTGGTGAAGTTTTGTGCATCGTGGCGTAAGGGATAAACGATATGTCACGCGTAGCTAAAAATCCGGTCGCCATCCCCGCAGGGGTGGAAGTCAGCTTGGCTGCTGGCGAAATTGTCGTCAAGGGTCCTTTGGGCTCCTTGAAGCAAAAACAAAACATCAATGTCAAAATTATTCAAGATGGCAATGAGTTGAAAATCGAAAAAGTGGGTGGAAGCCTTGCTGCGCAAGCCATGTCCGGCACCATGCGCGCGCTACTCGCCAATATGGTGCGTGGTGTCAGTAAAGGCTTTGAGAAAAAACTTACCCTGGTGGGCGTGGGTTACCGCGCGGCAGCCAAGGGCGATGTGCTCAATCTTGCGCTCGGTTTTTCGCATCCGGTTGATCACACGATGCCTGCGGGTGTCAAAGTTGAAACACCGACCCAGACTGAGATCATTGTCAAAGGGGCCGACAAGCAGCAAGTGGGTCAGGTCGCCGCTGAGATTCGCGCCTATCGTCCGCCCGAGCCTTATAAAGGCAAGGGTGTGCGTTACGCCAATGAAGTGGTGATCCTCAAAGAAACCAAGAAGAAGTAATTAGCAAAGTAATTGATTAGGGGCATTCATGAATCAGAAACAGGGTCGTCAGCGCCGTGCACGTAAAACCCGTGCCAAGATCGCTGAACTGAAAGCGGTGCGTTTATTGGTGCATCGCACCAATCTACACATTTATGCCCAGATTATTGATGCGAGCGGCAGCAAGGTGCTGGCATCGGCGTCAACGCTGGATAAAGCGGTGCGCGCGGCGTTGACCAATGGCGGCACCACGGCCGCCGCTACCGCAATCGGCAAGCAGATTGCCGAAAAGGCGAAAGCAGCGGGTATCGAAACCGTAGCGTTCGACCGTTCAGGTTTTAAATATCATGGGCGCGTCAAAGCGCTGGCGGAGGCCGCGCGTGAAGGCGGTCTCAAGTTTTAATAGAGGTTGAAAATGGCTAAACCCCAAGCAACAGAAGAGCGCGGCGACGGTCTACGCGAAAAAATGATTTCCGTGAATCGCGTCACCAAAGTGGTGAAGGGCGGTCGCATCATGGGCTTCGCGGCACTAACCGTAGTCGGCGACGGCGATGGTGGTATCGGCATGGGCAAAGGTAAGTCCAAGGAAGTGCCGGTCGCGGTGCAAAAAGCGATGGAAGAAGCGCGCCGCAACCTGGTTAAGGTTTCACTCAAGAATGGCACGCTGCAGCATGCGGTGATCGGCCATCATGGCGCCTCTACGGTGATCATGCAGCCGGCCTCCGAAGGTACCGGCATTATTGCTGGCGGTGCAATGCGTGCGGTATTCGATGTGATGGGCGTGCATAACGTGCTGGCCAAGTGCATCGGTTCGACCAATCCCTACAACGTAGTGCGCGCTACGATTAATGGCCTGCAAGCGATGTCCACCCCGTCCGAGATTGCCGCGAAACGTGGTAAATCGGTCGAAGAGATTACGGAGTAAGCCATGGCCGCTGAGAAAAAAGTCAAAGTGACCTTAGTGAAAAGCATCATCGGCACGATCCAATCGCATCGCGCCTGTGTGCGCGGCCTGGGTTTGCGTCGCTTGCATCACACTGTCGAGCTAGTGGACACCCCTTCAGTGCGCGGCATGATCAACAAAGTATCGTATCTCGTGAAGTGCGAGGGATAAAACATGGAACTCAATACTATACAGCCGGCTCCCGGCGCCAAAAAGCCTAAACGTCGCGTCGGTCGCGGCA
The DNA here is from genome assembly GCA_038042985.1 of Pseudomonadota bacterium. Lineage (GTDB taxonomy): Bacteria > Pseudomonadota > Gammaproteobacteria > Burkholderiales > Thiobacteraceae > RBG-16-58-11. The sequence goes on along the minus strand of JBBTCZ010000031.1, from coordinate 98,940 downwards.
TGGGCAGCGGTCTAGGTAAGACGGCAGGGCGTGGGCATAAAGGACAGAAATCCCGTTCAGGCGGTTTTCATAAAGTGGGCTTCGAGGGCGGTCAGATGCCGTTGCAACGTCGCTTGCCTAAGCGTGGTTTCGTGTCGCTTACGCGGAACGATACTGCAGAGGTCATGCTGTATGCGTTGGAAAAATTAAACGCAGACAAAATCGACTTGCTCACCCTCAAACAAGCGGGCTTGGTGCCATCGCGCGCCTTGCACGCCAAAATTGTACTGTCTGGCGGCATTACGAAAGCTATTACGGTGCAGGGTTTGGGCGTGACCAAAGGTGCGCGCGCCGCGATCGAAGCGGCCGGCGGCAAGATCGCTGAATCAGTGAACGCGCAGTAAGTGATATTAGGATCCGTGTGGCTTTAAACAACATTCTGGGTGCTGGCGCGAAACTAGGCGATTTAAAAAAACGCCTGATCTTTTTGCTGCTTGCGCTGATTGTTTATCGCATTGGCACGCATATCCCGGTGCCGGGAATTGAGCCATCGCAGTTGGCGCAGTTGTTTGGGGGTAGTAAAGGCGGCGGTATTTTGGACATGTTCAACATGTTCTCAGGCGGTGCCTTAGGCCGGCTGTCTGTGCTGACGTTGGGGATCATGCCGTATATCTCAGCGTCCATCATCATGCAGTTGATGACGGTGGTAGTGCCTTCGTTCGAGGCGCTAAAGAAAGAGGGTGAGTCTGGGCGCCGCAAGATTACCCAATACACGCGCTATGGCACGGTCGTGTTGGCTACTTTCCAGTCGCTGGGTATCGCGATCGCGCTGGAGTCGCAACAAGGTTTAGTGTTGGAGGCGGGCATCGCATTCCGGTTGACCACCGTGATCACGCTGACCACGGGTACGATGTTTTTGATGTGGCTGGGCGAACAAATTACTGAGCGTGGGCTCGGTAACGGTATTTCGCTGATCATTTTTGCCGGCATTGTGTCGGGCTTGCCCCAGGCGATCGTCAACACGTTTCAGTTGGTGGGCACCGGGGCGATATCGATCCCGGTGGTGCTGACGATTATCGTCGGCGTGGTGTTAGTGACCTACCTGGTGGTATTTGTTGAACGCGGTCAACGCAAGATTTTGGTGAATTATGCCAAGCGCCAAGTGGGCAACAAAATATTTGGTGGGCAAACCAGCCATTTGCCGCTGAAGCTGAACATGGCAGGAGTCATCCCGCCGATTTTTGCGTCGAGTATCATTTTGTTTCCAGCAACGTTGGCTGGATGGTTTGGATCGCACGAAGGCATGTCTTGGTTGAAAGATGTCTCTGGCGCGCTGTCCATGGGGCAGCCCTTGTATGTAATGCTGTACACCGCAGCGATTATTTTCTTCTGTTTCTTCTATACGGCGTTGGTATACAACCCGAAGGAAACGGCGGACAACTTGAAAAAAAGCGGTGCGTTCGTCCCCGGTATCCGGCCTGGCGAGCAAACTGCGCGCTACATCGAGAAGATCATGTTGCGCTTAACGCTAGTGGGCGCGCTGTATATCACGCTGGTGTGCTTGTTGCCTGAGTTTTTGATTTTGAAATTTAATGTGCCATTCTACTTTGGCGGCACCAGCTTGCTGATTATCGTGGTGGTTACCATGGATTTCATGACCCAGGTGCAAGCGTACCTGATGACTCACCAGTACGAGAGCTTGCTCAAGAAAGCGAATTTCAAGGGTGGTTTCGCGCGGTAGCTGCGCGCGGTATTGGTTAGCGCAAGATGGCAAAAGAAGACACGATCGAAATGCAGGGGGAGATTTTGGAAACGCTCCCCAACGCTACGTTTCGGGTCAAGTTGGAAAATGGGCACGTGGTTTTAGGTTACATCTCTGGAAAGATGCGCATGCATTATATACGCATCCTGCCAGGGGATAAAGTCACGGTCGAAATGACGCCCTACGATTTAACGCGTGCTCGGATTACCTACCGGGCAAAGTGATTTAATGACTTGTCGTAGCTGGCGGGTCGTCAGCGACGAGAGTTGAGGAGAGTGATTATGCGAGTGCAAGCATCGGTTAAAAAAATCTGCCGTAAGTGCAAAATCGTCCGCCGCAAGGGCGTGGTGCGTGTGATCTGCGCAGAACCGCGTCACAAGCAGCGTCAAGGGTAAGCACTTAAGCTGTTGATCGTTAACGGATTGAATGTTAAAATTTTTGGTTTTCGATTTGCGAAAACTTAGCTAGCTAGGAGTAATGGCATGGCCCGTATCGCTGGGGTAAATATCCCCAACCACCAACATGCAGTAATCGCGTTGACCGCGATTTACGGCATTGGTCGCACTCGCTCACAACTGATTTGCGAATCTGCTGGCGTGAAAACCGCCACCAAGATGAAGGATCTGACGGACAGCGAAATGGAAAAGCTGCGTGAATCAGTAGCGAAGTTCACCGTGGAAGGCGATCTGCGCCGCGAAGTGACGATGAACATTAAGCGTCTGATGGACCTCGGTTGTTACCGTGGTCAACGTCATCGCAAGGGGCTGCCGGCGCGCGGTCAACGTACCCGTACCAATGCGCGTACCCGTAAAGGTCCGCGCAAAGCAATCCGCAAGTAAGTCCAGAAGTTACGTGCAAGCTTTAAGGAAATAGAGAAACATGGCAACTAAAACCCCAACCACCCGGGTACGCAAGAAGGTTAAGAAAAACGTGGCCGAGGGCATTGCCCACATCCACGCTTCCTTCAACAACACCATCGTGACCATTACCGATCGTCAAGGCAATGCGCTCTCATGGGCGACTGCGGGCGGCGCCGGCTTCAAAGGCTCACGCAAAAGCACCCCGTTCGCGGCTCAGGTGGCGGCGGAAAATGCCGGCAAGATCGCGCAGGAATGTGGCGTTAAGAACCTTGAAGTGCGCATCAAAGGTCCCGGCCCCGGCCGTGAGTCCGCTGTGCGTGGCTTGAATGCCGCCGGCTTCAAGATTACCCAGATCGCTGATGTGACGCCGGTGCCGCATAACGGCTGCCGTCCGTCCAAAAAGCGCCGCATCTAATTTAGGAGAGACATCGTGGCCCGCTATACCGATGCCAAATGCCGTCTATGCCGCCGGGAAGGTGAAAAACTCTTCCTGAAAGGCGAGAAGTGCTTTACTGACAAATGCTCGATTGAGCGCCGTGAATACGCACCTGGCCAGCACGGCCAGAAGAGCGGCATGCGCCTCTCCGATTATGGTCATCAATTGCGCGAGAAACAAAAAGTACGCCGCATCTACGGCATACTTGAGCGTCAATTCCGCGGCTACTACAAAGCTGCTGACCGCGCCAAAGGCGTGACCGGCGAAAGCCTGCTGCAATTATTGGAATGCCGTCTTGACACGGTGACTTACCGCATGGGTTTTGGTGCCTCGCGCTCTGAATCGCGGCAATTGGTACGTCACAACGGAATCTTGGTCAATGGCCGTCGTGTGAATATTCCTTCCTATCAAGTTCGCCCAGGTGACGTGGTGGAAGTAGCGGGCCCAGCAAAAGCGCAATTGCGCGTCAAGGGTGCTGCCGTAGCCGCCGAAGGGCGCGGCTTCCCTGAATGGGTCGAAGTTGACATCACGGCGCTGAAAGGCACGTTTAAAGCGAAGCCGATCCGCAGTGAGTTGCCAGCCACTATCAATGAGCATCTCGTGGTCGAGTTGTACTCCAAGTAATCACCAGCACTAGAACGGGGACCCATCCATGCAAAGCAGCGCTACCGAATTTCTGAAGCCACGTGTCGTTGACGTGGAGCAAGTATCTCCCTTGCGCGCCCGTGTTGTAATGGAGCCGTTCGAGCGCGGTTACGGTCATACCCTGGGCAATGCACTGCGCCGCATCCTGCTCTCGTCCATGCCCGGCTACGCCATTACGCAAGTCAAGATCGACGGCGTATTGCACGAATATTCTGTGATCGAAGGCGTGCAAGAAGACGTCGTAGACATCCTGCTCAACTTGAAAGGTATTTCGCTCAAGTTGAACAATCGTTCCGAAACCACCTTGCGCTTGTCTAAACAAGGCAAAGGCATGGTTACGGCGGGCGATATCGAAGTGAGCCACGATGTTGAGATTCTGAATCCGGAACATGTCATTGCGCACATGACCGGCAACGGCGCGCTCAGTATGGAAATCAAGATTGAGCAAGGTCGTGGCTACCAGCCCGTCGCCTCTCGTCGCGTGGAAGAACAGGAACACGCCATCGGCACCATCATGATGGATGCGTCATTCAGCCCAGTGCGTCGCGTCAGCTATGCCGTCGAAAGCGCACGTGTAGAACAACGCACCGATCTTGACAAGTTGGTGATGGACATCGAAACCAACGGCGTGGTCGATCCTGAGGAAGCAGTGCGTTACGCTGCGCGCATCCTGATGGACCAGCTTGGGGTGTTCGCCGATCTGAAAGGCACGCCCGCCCTGACCGAGGCGCCGCGCGCACCCATGATCGATCCGATCCTGCTGCGCCCAGTGGACGATCTGGAATTAACCGTACGTTCAGCCAACTGCCTCAAAGCTGAAAATATTTACTACATCGGCGATCTGATTCAACGCACCGAGAATGAATTGCTCAAAACACCCAATCTCGGGCGTAAATCGCTGAACGAAATTAAAGATGTACTCGCTTCCAAGAGTCTTACCTTGGGGATGCGTCTCGAAAATTGGCCGCCGGCTGGGCTCGAGCACCACAATAAATAAGCGAGTTGAAGAAAAAAGGATAGCATCATGCGTCACGGTCACGGACTTCGTAAATTAAATCGCACCAGCAGCCATCGCTTGGCCATGTTGCGCAATATGGCTAACTCCCTACTGCGTCACGAAGCGATCAAAACCACTCTGCCCAAAGCCAAGGAATTGCGCCGCGTGGCCGAGCCTTTGATTACCTTGGGCAAAAAGCCCTCGGTTGCCAATCGCCGCTTGGCTTTCAATCGCCTGCGTGACCGCGACATCGTGGTCAAATTGTTCGATGAGTTGGGCCCACGCTATCAAAATCGTAATGGTGGCTATCTGCGCATTCTCAAGTGCGGCTTCCGTCAGGGCGACAATGCGCCCATGGCTTTTGTCGAGCTAGTTGATCGCCCCGAGGCGACCGAAGCCGTCGAAACAGAATAATTAACCGATAACATCGTGCTTCCCTTAAAAGCCGGCCTAGCGCCGGCTTTTTTCTTTTGTCCGACAGTCACAAGCGTGAAGGTGGGTGCGCAATACTCGGGGAGATCTGCATGCGTGCCACGTGCTACCGACGCCAGGAGGTGTTGGGATGTGCACAGACGTCAGCAGATGGCAAAGTAAGTTGAGGCCGAGCCGGCGAGAACCGTGACTGAAGGCCTGAACGTTGAACAACGCGATTAGCGCATTCGGCCTCGATGTAGGAAGCGCAGCCAGATCATTTGGCTTGCAGGTTGGAAGCGTTATAACCATGCCGAAATAAACGCCACCTCATCCCCGCTTTTGAGTGGCGTAGCGAGTTCGGAAAATTGCTTATTGACTGTTATGCGCAGCGCATCATTGCCGAATACTTCTTCCCAGGCGCCCCCGCGTTGTTTGAGCAGCGCTACCAATCCACGCACATCAGTTACGTTGCTTGGTAGATCGATTTCCTCGCTCGCTAGACCAAGCTTGTCCACCAAGGCGGCGAAGTAGAGGAGTTTATTCATTAAGCCTCAAACGGCGGCGGGGTGACTTTTAAAATCTCCTCGGGCGTAGTGATCCCGGCCGCGACTTTTGCCGCACCGGATACACGCAGGGCTTTCATACCCTCCCGAAATGCCGTCTCGCGCAGCTTTGACAGGTCGCACTGGGCGGTGATGAGCCGGGTGACGGCAGGTGTCATGGTCAGAATCTCATAGATACCGCTGCGACCACGATAGCCCGTCATGCGGCATTCCAAGCAACCGACAGGCCCGTACACCGTGGCGGGCTTGGGTGCTTTCCATGGACGCACCAGCTCGGTCCAAGTGTCGTCGTCAATAGTGGTGGCTTGTTTGCAATGCGGGCACAGCGTGCGCACCAGGCGCTGCGCCAGTACGCCGAGCACGGTGGATTGAATCAGATAGGGCGGCACGCCCAGATCCATCAGGCGTGTAATGGCCGAGGGGGCGTCGTTCGTGTGCAGGGTGGAGAGTACTAAGTGCCCGGTGAGCGCGGCTTGAATCGCCATTTCAGCCGTTTCCAAATCGCGAATCTCGCCCACCATGATGATGTCCGGATCCTGCCGCATCAAGGTGCGGATACCACTGGCGAAATCCAGGCCGATACCGGGCAGTACTTGCATCTGATTGAAATTCGGCACCACCATTTCGATCGGGTCTTCCACTGTGCAGACATTCACCTCCGGTTCGGCCAGTTGTTTGAGCGAAGTATAGAGCGTGGTGGTTTTACCCGAGCCGGTGGGGCCGGTGACCAGAATGATTCCATTGGGGTGCGACACCATGCCTTCCCAACGCTTGGCTTCGTCGTCGCTGAAACCCAGCTCGGTGAAATTTCGCACCAGCACTTCCGGATCGAAAATTCGCATCACCAACTTTTCGCCGAAGGCGGTGGGCATGGTGGACAGGCGTAACTCGATCTCATCGCCCGCCGGAGTAACGGTTTTGACGCGGCCATCTTGCGGTCGGCGCTTTTCCACCATGTCCATGCGGCCCAGCAGTTTGATGCGGCTGGTAATCGCGTTGTACACCGCACTGGGGATTTGATACACCGGGTGCAGCACGCCATCGATGCGAAAGCGCACATTGGCAAACTCACGCCGCGGCTCGATATGAATGTCGCTCGCGCGCTGCTCGAACGCATATTGCAGCAGCCAATCCACAATGCGCACCACGCTCTGGTCGTTCGCATCGAGTTGACCCATGCGCCCGAGCGCGACCAATTGTTCGAAATTGGTGATGCCGCTTTGCGCCGCGCCCTCTTGCGCGCGCACCGCTTGCTTCACCGACTGCGCCAGGCTGTAAAACTCGGCGATGTAGCGATTCAGATCGAGCGGGCTCGCGATCACGCGCCGGATCGGCCGCCGCGCCACTTGCTGCACGCTCTCTTCCCAATCGCGCACATACGGTTCGGCGGTGGCCACCACCACTTCATTTGCGTTCACTTCCACCGGCAGAATACGGTAGCGCGAGGCATACGCTTGCGACATTACTTCCGTTACCGCAGCCACATCGATCTTCAGCGGATCGATGTGATAAGCGGCAAGCCCGGCCTTGCCCGCCAGCCACTCGATGAGGAATTCCATATTGATCACCGCGTGCGGCGGCACGAGGCTACGCCATTTCTGCGCGTGGATCAGCGCCAGCGGGTGCTGGTCGGCGCGCTCGCTGCGTTGAGCGGCGAGCAAATCATTCCCCGCGTCCTTGGGGATATGTCCATCGGCCAATAGATCTGCGAGTACGTCCTTCAGGCGCAAGGGACCGGAAGGCGTAGCGGTTTTGTCACGGGCGCGGGTGAGATCCATGCGATGCTTGACCTGGAATGGCTTGAATCAGCTAAAGCTACTCACGACAGGGGTGTCTGTCAACGGGGGGTGAGCGTCTGCTTGAGATAGTGCCCGGTATAACCGGCTTTGCTCTGCGCGATTTGTTCCGGTGTGCCTTGCGCGATGATCTGCCCGCCGCCATCGCCCCCTTCGGGACCTAAGTCGATAATCCAATCCGCAGTTTTAATCACATCCAAGTTGTGCTCGATCACGACCACCGTATTGCCATGATCGCGCAGACGATGGATTACGGTGAGCAAGAGCTGAATGTCTTGGAAATGCAGGCCGGTGGTGGGTTCATCCAGAATGTAGAGCGTGCGTCCGGTGTCGCGCTTGGAGAGTTCGAGCGCGAGTTTCACGCGCTGCGCTTCGCCACCGGAGAGCGTGGTGGCGGATTGGCCCAGCGTGATGTAGCCCAGGCCGACGTCGAGTAGAGTGCTGAGTTTTTTCGCCACCGTCGGCACGGCTTTGAAGAATTCGAATGCCTGCTCCACGGTCATGCCCAGTACTTCGTGGATGGTCATACCTTTGTAGCGGATTTCCAGCGTCTCGCGGTTGTAGCGCTTGCTGTGGCAAACGTCACATGGCACGTAGATGTCGGGCAGGAAGTGCATCTCCACGCGCAACATGCCGTCGCCTTGGCACGCTTCGCAGCGCCCGCCTTTGACGTTGAAAGAAAATCGACCAGGACCATAGCCACGCTCGCGCGATTCCGGCACGCCGGCATACAACTCGCGAATCGGTGTGAACATGCCGGTATAGGTCGCGGGGTTGGAGCGTGGCGTGCGCCCGATCGGACTCTGATCGACGTCGATCACCTTGTCGAAAAATTCCAGGCCTTCGATTTCCTCATGCGCCGCGGGCGCGGTGGATGAGCCGTACAAATGTTGTGCGATCGCCGGGTACAGCGTGTCGTTGATGAGCGTGGATTTACCCGAGCCGGAGACGCCGGTGACGCACACCAGCAAACCTACCGGCAGCTTGAGCGTAACGTTTTTAAGATTGTTGCCGACTGCACCCGTGAGCGTGAGCCAGCGCTCGGGATCGGGCTGCACGCGTTTTTGTGGGATCTCAATTCGTTTCACACCCGACAAATATTGGCCGGTGAGCGAAGCGGGATTTTGTTTGATATCTTGCGGGGTGCCTTCGGCCATAATTTGGCCGCCATGCACGCCGGCGCCGGGGCCGATATCGATCACATGATCGGCGATGCCGATGGCTTCTTCATCGTGTTCGACCACGATCACGCTATTGCCCAAATCGCGCAGATGCTTGAGCGTGTCGAGCAGCCGGCTGTTGTCGCGCTGATGCAAGCCGATCGAAGGCTCGTCCAGCACATACATCACGCCGGTGAGACCGGAGCCGATTTGCGACGCCAAGCGAATGCGTTGCGCTTCGCCGCCGGAGAGCGTCTCCGCCGAGCGGTCGAGCGATAAATAATCCAGGCCGACATTGGTGAGAAAGCGCAGGCGCGAGGCGATTTCTTTCACGATTTTTTCCGCGATGGCTTGCTTGGAGCCGACCAGATGCAGCGCCTCGAAGAAGGGCAGCGCAAGCTTTAAGGGCATGCGGCTGATTTCATAAATCGATTTATCGCCGACTTTGACATGGCGCGCCTCGATGCGCAGGCGCGTGCCTTCGCATTCTGGGCAGGATTTGCTGTTGAGGTATTTCGCCAACTCTTCGCGCACAGCTACAGAATCGGTCTCGCGGTAGCGCCGCTCAAAATTGTGTGCGATGCCTTCGAATGCATGCTTCTTCGTTTGCATTCCGCCGCGCTCGCCTAGATATTTAAAATCGAGCTCATCCTTGCCGCTGCCATAGAGCAGGATGTCCTGAATAGCCTGCGGCAGCTCCTCGAACGGCAGATCGAGATCAAAATCGTAATGCGCGGCCAGACTTTGCAGCATGATGAAATAGAACTGGTTGCGCCGATCCCAGCCCTTGATTGCCCCCGCGCCGAGCGACAAATGCGGAAACGCCACCACCCGCTTCGGATCGAAAAAGCTGATGACGCCCAAGCCATCGCACTTCGGGCAAGCGCCCATCGGGTTGTTGAATGAGAATAAACGCGGCTCCAATTCCGAAAGGGAGTAATTGCACACGGGACACGCGAAACGGGCGGAGAACAAATGCTCCTTCTCGCTATCCATCTCTACCGCCAGCGCGCGGCCATCGGCATGGCGCAGCGCGGTTTCGAATGATTCTGCCAAGCGCTGTTTTACATCGGCGCGCACTTTGAGCCGGTCGACGACGACTTCGACGGTGTGTTTCTTGTTCTTGTCGAGCTTGGGCAGCTTGTCCATCTCGTACGTCTTGCCGTCGATGCGTACCCGCACAAAACCCTGCGCGCGTAACTCGTCGAACAATTCATGCTGCTCGCCTTTTCGTCCGGCTACGATGGGTGCCAAGATCATCAGCTTGGTGTCATCCCCCAGCGCCAGCACGTGGTCCACCATTTGCGACACGGTCTGCGATGAGAGCCCGATACCATGCTCCGGGCAATACGGGTCGCCGACACGGGCGAACATCAAACGCAGGTAATCGTGGATTTCCGTCACCGTGCCCACGGTGGAACGCGGGTTGTGCGAGGTCGCCTTTTGCTCAATGGAAATGGCGGGCGACAGGCCTTCGATCAAATCCACGTCTGGCTTTTCCATCATTTGCAGGAATTGCCGTGCATAAGCCGAAAGCGATTCGACATAGCGGCGCTGGCCTTCGGCATACAAGGTGTCAAAGGCGAGCGAAGATTTACCCGAGCCGGACAAGCCGGTGATCACCACCAATTGATTGCGGGGGATGTCGAGACTGATGTTCTTTAGGTTGTGGGTGCGCGCACCGCGCACGCGAATAAAATCCCGGGAAGAATCCATAGCGTCTTTAAGTTACTGAGTATTAAGTCGATTTGTGAGCCACGCGAAACGCGAAACGCCGCTGCGACTACGGCGGGGAACCTGCTAATATACGCAATTTTCCGCGCTTTCCCAACCTGTTTCATCCATGAAAAACATTGAACGCATGTCGCCTTTCGAGCTGAAGGCGAGTCTTAGCCTAGCCAGCATTTACGGCCTGCGCATGCTGGGCATGTTTCTGATCCTGCCGGTATTCGCGATTTATGCTGAGCAAACGCTGGGCGCCACGCATTTTCAGGCGGGCTTGGCGTTGGGGATCTATGGGCTGACCCAAGCCCTGTTTCAATTGCCGTTCGGCATGGCTTCCGACCGCTATGGCCGCAAGCGCATGATCTATGTAGGGTTGCTCTTGCTGGTGGTGGGCAGTTTTATCGCGGCCTATGCGCAGGATATAAACACCATCATTTTCGGGCGTGCGGTACAAGGTGCGGGCGCGATTTCGGCGGCCGTGATGGCGCTGCTCGCCGACCTGACGCGCGAGGAGCACCGCACCAAGGCCATGGCCCTGATCGGCACCACCATCGGCTTGACCTTCGCGGTGTCGCTGGTAATCTCCTCGCCGCTCAATCATTGGATCGGCGTGCCGGGCATGTTCGCTTTGACCGGCGCGCTCGCCATTGTGGCCATCGCGTGGGTGCGCTTTGTGATCCCAGATCCGCGCGCCAGTCACTTTCACAGCGATACCGAGGCGACGCCCGCCAAGCTCAAGGATGTACTGCGCAACACCGAATTGCTGCGGCTTAATTTCGGGATCTTCGCCTTGCACGCCGCACAAATGGCGCTGTTTGTCGTTGTCCCCTTCGCCCTGCTGAAGAACGCTGGCATCGATCAAAACCAACACTGGATGATCTATCTGCCGATCATGGCAGGATCGTTGGTGCTGATGCTGCCCGCCATCATTTATGCCGAGAAAAAAATCAAGCTCAAGGAAATCTTCATCGCATCGGTGGCCTTGATGTTTATCGCGCAGTTGTTATTGGCGCAGTTCATCGGCCAGTTTTGGGGCATCGTCGCTGCGCTCTTTTGCTACTTCGTCGCCTTCAATGTGTTGGAAGCGAGCCTGCCCTCCATCATCTCCAAGATTGCCCCGGCCTCGGCCAAGGGAACTGCCATGGGCGTGTATAATACGAGCCAGTCTTTTGGGATGTTTCTCGGCGGCGCAGTGGGCGGTTATCTGTCGCAGTATCACGGCGCATCGGCGGTGTTCATCTTCTGCAGCGTGCTGATCGGTTTGTGGTTGGTTTTCGCCTTCAGCATGGAGCCCCCGCCCGCGGTACGCACGAAGCTGTTCCATGTGCGCGAAATGGAAACGACGCGCGCCACCGAATTATCGAAACAACTCGCCAAGCTTGTCGGCGTATCCGAAGCGTTAGTAGTAGGCAATGAAGGCATCGCAATTCTTAAAGTGGATCTACGCGGCTGGGACGAAGCCGGCGTGACCAAACTCATCGAGGGGGAGCAAGACAATGGCGTCAGTCAATAAAGTGATTCTGGTGGGCCGTCTGGGCAAAGACCCGGAAGTCCGTTACATGACGAATGGCGAGGCGGTGGCGAATATCACCTTGGCGACCAGCGAAACCTGGAAAGACAAAAACGGCGAGAAGCAGGAAAAAACCGAGTGGCATCGCGTCACCTTCTATCGCAAGCTGGCCGAAATCGTCGGCGAATATCTGAAAAAGGGCGGCATGATCTATGTCGAAGGCCGCCTGGAAACGCGCAAGTGGACCGACAAAGCCGGCGTAGAGAAATACACCACCGAGGTCATCGCCAACGAAATGGTCATGCTGGGCGGCAAGAGCGGCGGCAGCAATAGCTATGAAGTGCAAGATAGCGATGCGCCACGCAGCAAGCCTGCAAGTAGCGGTGGCCAGGATAAACCGGCGGCCAAAAAAGGCGGCGACTTCTCGGATTTCGAGGACGATATTCCGTTCTGACCGAAGAGTTTGCGCAGAAAAAAGGCCGGCGATGCTGGCCTTTTTTTATTGCCCGGATAAGACCGGTACGGAACGGCAACATGAGGTAAGCTTTCAATATGAAAATTACTTTTTTCGGCGCGGCGCATGAAGTCACCGGTTCCTGTTTTTTGGTAGAAACCGAGGGTGTTCGGTTTCTGGTGGATTGCGGCATGTTCCAGGGCGGGCGCGAAGCGGATGAAAAGAACCGGCGCTTTCCGCAGTTTGATCCCGAGGGAATCGATTTTGTGCTGCTCACCCACGCGCATATCGATCACTCTGGTTTGCTGCCAAGGCTGACGACCTTGGGCTTTCGCGGCCCCATTTATTGCACGCCCGCTACGGCGGATTTGTTGCAAGTGATGCTGCTGGACTCGGCGCATATTCAGGAAAAAGAAGCCGAGTGGGTCAACTACGCCCGGCACAAAAAGCATAGCCGAAAGCGCGCCGAGCTAGCGCCGCTGTATACCGTGATTCAGGCGCAAACCTGCTTGAAACATCTCAAGGCCGTTGAGTACGATACCCCGGTTAATCCTCATCCGCAGATCCGGGTGAGCTTCCGCGATGCCGGGCATATCCTGGGGTCGGCGATCTTGGAGGTGTGGGTCGCGCATGAAGGTGCGACGCAGAAATGGGTGTTCTCCGGTGATCTTGGCATGCCGACGCGCCCGATCATGAATGACCCAACCATGATTGAATCAGCGGATTACCTGCTGGTGGAATCAACCTATGGCAACCGTGCGCACAAAGATATGGCGGCAACGATCGAGGAGTTGGTGCATGCGGTGAATGACACCTTCGAGCGCAAGCAGGGCAATGTAATCATTCCTGCTTTTGCCGTTGGCCGCACGCAAGAAATTTTGTATTTGTTGACCGATCTGATTCGCCAAGGCCGTATCCCTAAGACCACGGCAATTGTGGTTGATTCGCCGATGGCAACACGAGCGACAGAGCTGACCCTGAAGCATCGGGCGATCCTCGACCCCGAATCACAATCGCTATTGGCCTGGGGGCGCAACGATGGTGGCCCGCCGCACATCCGGTTTACTGAGAGCGTGGAAGATTCGATGGCGCTGAATAATATCCGTCAGGGGGCGATCATCATATCCGCCTCCGGCATGTGTGATGCTGGACGTATCAAGCATCACTTGAAAAACAACTTACCGCGTGCGGAGTGCAGCGTGCTCATCGTTGGTTTCCAGGCGTTTGGCACGACGGGACGTAAGTTGGTGGATGGTGCTGATGCGGTGCGAATTTTCGGCGAAACGATCCCGGTGCGTGCAGATATTTATACGATCGGCGGCTTATCCGCCCATGCCGATCAGCGCGCGCTCATGGATTGGCTTAAGCATTTCAAGAAGCCGCCGCGCAAAACCTTTATCGTTCACGGCGAGCAAGAAACCGCGCAGGGGTTCGGCGAATTGATTCATCGGCAACTAGGTTGGACGGTGGAAGTGCCGATGCAGGCGGCTACGTTCGAGCTATGAAGCGGGTTTAAGGTAGATACAAGCTAAAAACCGCGCCGTCATTATTTGCAAGCACGACTTGGCCGACCTGTCCTTTGTTTTGGTGTACCTTCGCCACGCTGTTGGCGAAATACAAACCGAGGCCGGTGCCTTGCTGTGAGGCGCGCGGCGCGTCAAAGTTGTCATTGAGCAAGGCTTGCGGGAAACCCGGCCCATCGTCGCTTACGCGCAATACTAAATAATCCCCATCCTGTGCTGCGCTCAGCGTAATGCGCGTACGGGCAAAGCCTAGGGCATTGTGCAGCGCATTCATGAGCGCACTCTGCGCCAATTCGCGGTCAAAAAACCAAAACGGCGGGGCGTTGTCTGGTTGCACATCAATCGTGAAGCGGCCCGCCGTCAGGGTTCGTGCCTCAAGCATCAGATCTTCTAAAAAATCGACCGGCGAGTGTGCATCAATGTTCGGTGCGAGGTGGCCACCTTCCAGTTTGTACAGCGTGAGCATTTCACAGAGACGATCTACGATGCGGCGACAAGCAAAGCGCGCACCGGAAATCTGCTCTTCTGCACCCGGGCAGCCTATTTCTGCGATGCTATCGAGTGAAAGCGTCAATTGGCCGAGCAGATTCTTTACCTCATGAATGCTGGCGGCGGCGAGCGTGTTTAAATCAAGCGGCACGGTTTTCAAGCCGCGACCCCATATTTCTTCGCCATGTCCTGCGCCAGCTTGCTGATTGAGAGCAGTTTGGGGTGGGTCGCATTTTTGGCGCGCGCCACGTCGAGATAGCGCTGGGCAGACATCATATAGTCGTCATTCCAACCCAGTTTATCGATATGGACCAACAGGGCTTGCGCCGCGTTGAGCACGATTTGTAGATTCTCCGGCATTTTCTCTGCGGCTTCGGTGAGCAGTTGGACCGAGCCCGCTAAATCGCCCTGTTGTGCTTTGAGCACGCCTTGGTTGTTGAGTTGAATAATGGTCTTTACGTTGTTGTCCACCAGCGCGATTCCTTCCGCGCCTTTGCCTGCATCTTCAAATACCTTTTTCGCTTTCTCGATCAATGCCAGGCTGTCGTGATTGTTGCGGACTAGGACTTCGATCAATCCCTTGGCTTCTTCATCCTTGCCATGGGCAAAGCAAGCCTTGGCGAGATCAAGGGTGAGACTCTCGCTGGCCTTGAGGTTACCTGCTTGTTTGGCATGCATAGCGGTGTCTAGTGCTGCAGCCGATGCCTTCTCGTTGCCAGCTTGTGTATGAACCAGGCTTTCCATCACCGAGGCGGCGAAAGTTACTTCGGGTGAGTTGTTGAATGATGTGCGTGCATCGCGCAGTGTGCTCAGCGCCTCATTTAATTTGCCAAGTCCCATTTGCACGCGCGAGAGATTGGCAAAATCATCCGACACTCGAAAAAAGGAAGTTTTACCTCGTTCCACTACATTTGAAAAAGCTTGTTCGGCAGCCGCCATGTCGCCGTTGCGCATGGCTAGGTGCCCCATCTCCTTTTGCCGGTGCATGGTGTAAGGCGACGCGGCCACGGCGCGTGTTAGCACTTCCTGTGCGCGCTCGGTTTTGGTCTGCGCTTCGCATACCTTGGACAGCAAATCGTACGCCGCCATGTACTCAGGTGCTTCTTCAATGACTTCTTCCAATAATTCTTCTGCCTCGCTGTGCTTGCCCCGGCAATGGAACATGGTCGCCAGTCCCATGCGCGCCCAAGGTACCGCGCGCAGGTTGACCACCTGTTGGTAGATTTTTTGCGCCTCCTCGAAGTTGCCTTGCGAGACATGTAACTCAGCCAGCAGGCGCAGCACGTCGATGGTGTATTTGTTGTTTAGCTTGGAGAGCTCGGTACACGCTTGCGTGGCTTCGGCCAGCTTGCCACCTTCGATCAAACGATGGATAGGCGCGAATGCCATTTTTTTCAGCATGACGCGCTCCAAGCGGGTTTTCAGCACATCGGCAGTGAATGGCTTGACCAGATAATCGTCGGGCGCCAACTCCACGGCCGACACCACTTTTTCGTACACGCGCTCGGCCGTGACCATGATGAAGATAGTGGATAAGGTAATTAAATTGTTGTGGCGAAGCTGCTCTAAGAGTTGTTGGCCATCCGAGCCATCGCCCAAAAAATAGTCGCAAATAATAATGTCGTAAGGTTTGGTCTGGAGACGTCGAATCGCATCGTTAGCCGTGCCCGCCATTTCCGAATACACCACACCGAAGGTGCTGAGAATGGTGCGCATCGACGAGCGCATACCTGGGACATCGTCGATGATGAGAACCCGTTTTTCTTCGAAATTAATATCCATAATCCGTATCTGAAATGATCTGCAACGCGCGACCATCGCGGCCCTGCGATAAATGCTATAACGGCATGAATATGGGGAAGATTGAGGGGGAGAGACCGTAGCTACCTACGGTTTTAGGCGCAAACTACTTGTGGCTGTGTGCCAACTCGATGTAATGCGTTGAGGAATAATTGAAGTAAGCCAGTTCCTCCTCGGTCAGCCGCCGCAATTGCTTGGCGGGGCGGCCGAGATACAAGTAGCCGGTTTGCAGCGTCTTGCCTTCCGGCACCAGCGAACCCGCGCCGAGTAACACGCGCGGTTCGAGCACGGCTTTATCCATAATGATCGAGCCCATGCCAATCAAGCATTCGTCGCCGATGGTGCAGCCGTGCAGGATCACGCTGTGGCCGACGGTGACGCGCTCACCGATGATGAGCGGCGCGCCGTTTGGGTCCCATGCGCTCTTGTGCGAGACGTGCAGCATGGAGAGGTCTTGGATATTGCTGCCGGCGCCGATGGTGATGTGATTCACGTCGCCGCGAATCACCGCGTTGCACCACACCGAGACATTCGCACCTAGGCTCACTTCACCGATGATTTGCGCGCTGGGGTGGACGTAAACGCTGGCGTGAATTTGCGGGTGGATGTTGTGGTGGGGGATGATGTTCATGGTTTCGAGTAGCGAGTCTTTGCGGCTAGTATAATGGCGCATTGATTTCCTCGAAAGATAACCATGAACCCTTTATTGGATTTTTCCGGCCTGCCGCGCTTTGCCGAGATTAAACCGGAGCACGTCAATCCGGCGATTGAGCAATTGCTGGCAAGTAATCGTGCGCTGGTGTCGACCCTGACCGCTGATGCGAGCACGCCGACTTGGAAAAGCTTCGTGTTGCCCTTGGAAGATTCGAACGAGCATCTATCGCGCGCTTGGTCGCAGGTGTCGCACATGAACTCGGTGGTGAATAGCCCCGAGTTGCGCGAGGTCTATAACGCCAATCTGTCGAAGATCACCGAGTACTATGCCGAGCTGTCGCAGAATCTTAAGCTGTTTGATAAATTCAAAGCGATCAAAGCCTCCTCCGAATTCGCGCAACTGAACGCGGCGCAGAAAAAAATCATCGAAAACGAGCTGCGCGATTTCCGGCTCGGTGGCGCAGAGTTGCCGGAGAATCAAAAAGAACGTTTTAAGGCGATTCAGGAAGAACTCGCCACGCTCTCCGCTCGCTTCGAGGAAAACTTGCTCGATACTACCAACGCTTATGCAAAGTATGTCGAGCACGCAGTCGAAGTCGCCGGTCTTCCCGCCGACGTGTTGCAAGCGGCGCAAGAAGCGGCCACCGCCGATGGCAAGCCGGGCTGGAAATTCACGCTACACGCGCCATCTTATATGCCGGTGATGCAATACGCCGAGCATCGCGCCCTGCGCGAGGCGTTGTACCACGCGTATGTGACGCGCGCCTCCGAATTCGGCAAAGCCGAATGGGACAACACGCCCTTGATTGGGCAGATTCTCGCGCTGCGTCGGGAAGCGGCGCATCTGATCGGCTATAAGAGCTATGCCGAGGTGTCGCTCGCCACCAAAATGGCGGCGACCCCGGCTGAGGTAATGGATTTCTTAAATTCCTTGGGGCAGCGCGCTAAACCCTTCGCGCAAAAAGACCTGGCTGAAGTGCGCGCCTTCGCGGCGGAAAAATTTGGTATGTCTGAGTTAGAGGCCTGGGACATCGGCTATTACTCGGAGAAATTGCGCGAGGCACGTTATGGTTTCTCCGATGAAGAGGTGAAGCAATATTTCCCCGAGAGCACGGTGCTGCCCGGCATGTTCAAGCTGGTGGAGACGATCTACGGGCTGAAAATTCACGCAACCCACGCGCCCACTTGGCATGCGGATGTGCGTTTCTTCTCCATCACTGATCACACCGGACAGCTGGTCGGGCAGTTTTATCTCGACCTGTATGCGCGCAAGAACAAGCGTGGCGGGGCTTGGATGGACGATGCGATCACGCGTCGACGCAAAGCGGAGAAAATTCAAACGCCGGTGGCTTATCTCACCTGCAATTTTTCTGCTCCGGTCGGCGGCCGTCCGGCCTTGTTTACGCATGACGAAGTGATCACCTTGTTCCACGAATTCGGCCACGGCTTGCATCACTTGCTCACCAAGATTGAAGACCTGGGCGTATCCGGCATCAACGGCGTGGAGTGGGACGCGGTCGAGCTGCCCTCGCAGTTCATGGAAAATTTTTGCTGGGAATGGGATGTGGTGTGCCACATGACGCGCCATGTGGAGACGGGTGAGTCGTTACCGCGCGCGCTGTACGACAAAATGCTGCTGGCGAAAAATTTCCAAAGCGGCTTATTCACCATGCGCCAAATCGAGTTCGCGCTCTTCGATATGCGGCTACATGATGACTTCGATCCTCAGGGAGAGCGTAGCGTATTGCAATTACTGGAAGAGGTGCGCGAGCAGGTGGCGGTGATCCGGCCACCGGCTTTCAATCGCTTTCCCAACAACTTCTCCCACATCTTCGCTGGCGGCTATGCCGCAGGTTATTACAGCTACAAGTGGGCCGAGGTGCTGTCGGCCGATGCCTACAGTCTGTTCGAAGAAAATGGTGTGTTGAGCGCCGAGGTGGGGCATCGTTTTTGGAGCGAGATTCTGGGGCAGGGTGGTAGTCGTCCGGCCTTGGAATCGTTCGTCGCGTTTCGCGGGCGCGAGCCGACCATCGATGCCCTGCTGCGCCATTCGGGTATGGTGGAGGCATAAAGCCCTTGATTTGACCCAGCGTGTGTGATATTACATGAAGAAATTCACGTAACGAGCTGAGCTAATGAGGGTTTTTTCGCTTATTGCATTGCTGATATGGGCCTTGCCGGGGTTGGCTGACACCGCCACCGTGGTGGAGGGCGCGCGCGTCAATCTGCGCAGTGGCAAGACCGATACCTACCGCGTGGTCAGAGCTTTGGAGCCCGGTGTTGAAATCGAGGTGCTACGCCAGGAACAAGCCTATGTCCAGGTTAAAACCCGTGAAGGCGATGTGGGGTGGCTCCCGTTGCGCTTTGTGAAGATTAACGTTACGCCACCCACGCCGCCGCTGCCGGCCCCCTCGCTCGAAGCGCTAAAAACGGAAATAGCCCAAGCCCAAGCCGAGCTCAAGCAAAGCCGCAATCCGGGATATGCTGCTTCAGTCTGGATGTTGATTGGCGTTGGCCTCGGTGGATTGGTGCTGGGCATTTTGCTTGGCATGGGTGGCTTGCAGGCTTACTATCGAAAGAAGCTAAACGGTTTAAGGATTTAAGATGAAAACGCTCATTGTTACCTTGCTAGGGTTTGCTTTTTTGCTTGGCGCGACTGCGCAAGCAGAAATGTATCGCTGGGTGGATAAAGCCGGCAAAGTGCATTACACCGACCAACCGCCACCGCCCAATGAAGCCAAGAAAGTGGAAGAGAAAAAATTCGGTGGCAACCTGATTCAAGGCGGGAACCTGCCCTATGCGACGCAGCAAGCCGCCAACAATTTCCCCGTGACGCTCTATACGGGTGATTGCGGTGAGGCATGCAACCAGGCCAAAACGTATTTGGCCAAGCGCGGCATTCCGTATAGCGAGCGTTTGCCCAGTAAGAACCCGGCCGACGCAGAGTTGTTCAAAAAGATAACTAAGGAAAATTTTATTCCCTTTTTGCAGGTCGGCAGCAGCACGCAGCTAAAGGGCTTTGACGAATCGGCGTGGGCTGCCGCGCTTGATCAAGCCGGCTATCCCAAGAGCAATCCTTTTGCTCCGGGGCAGCAGCCGAAGCCGACCGAGCCAGGCAAAGCTGAAACAGCGCCCGCCGCCAACGCGCCAGCCAGCCCGAAGCCTGAAAATGGCGGCGAACGCAAAAGCTACTGAACCGGTTTAGGTTCATCGTCTTCACTTCGCGTCAGCCGCACCGTGCTGGCGCGAATCGCTAATATCCCCAAAAGAAAGTATCAATGCAATGATGATCGCGACTTGGAACGTCAACTCGCTCAAGGTGCGTTTGCCACAGGTATTGGAATGGCTGACGCAGAATCAGCCCGACGTGTTGTGCCTGCAAGAGACCAAGCAAGAAGATAAAAATTTCCCGCTTGCGGAATTGAACGCTGCCGGCTATCAGGCTAGCTTCTCCGGGCAAAAAACCTACAACGGTGTTGCAATCTTGAGCCGTGCGCCGCAGCAGAATGTGCAGCTAGGTATTCCCGGATTGGCGGACGAACAGAAACGCGTTCTGGCCGCCACTGTGGGCAGCGTACGCATCGTGAATGTCTATATCCCCAATGGCCAAAGCGTCGATTCGGATAAATATCAATACAAGCTCGCTTGGCTCAAGGCGCTGACGGCTTGGCTGGAAACTGAGTTGAAAGCCCACCCCCAACTCGCGCTGCTGGGCGATTACAACATCGCGCCGGAAGATCGCGATGTGCATGACCCGCAAGCCTGGGCCGGCCAAGTGCTGTGCTCTGAGCCGGAACGCGCGGCATTTCAAGCGTTAATTAAACTCGGCTTACAAGACAGCTTCCGCTTATTCGAGCAAGCGGAGAAGTCGTTCTCATGGTGGGATTACCGCATGAACGCCTTTCGCCGCAATATGGGATTGCGCATCGACCATATCCTGGTTTCCGCACCGCTGGCACCCGCTTGCAAGGCGGCGCGTATTGACAAAGAAGCGCGCAAAGCAGAGCGGCCTTCGGATCACGCGCCGGTAATGATTGAACTGGATGTGAAAGTTTAACGATGGATACCCAAACCAGCCTAGGCACAAAAATAATCCGTGTCTGGGATTGGCCTATTCGTATATTCCATTGGTCGGTGGCAGCGCTATTCTTCATCAGCTGGATCAGCGCCGAAATTGGCGGCAATGCGATGCAATACCACTTATGGTCTGGTTATTCGGTTTTGGGCTTGGTGCTGTTTCGTGTCTTATGGGGCTGGGTGGGCAGCGAGACGGCGCGTTTTACGCATTTCATACGGGGTCCCGGTGCGGTGCTGGCCTACGCGCGCGCCTGGTTCAAACCCGACTACCGTGCCGCGCTTGGGCATAACCCGCTGGGCGGCTGGAGTGTGGCTGCACTATTGTTTGCACTGGCTGTGCAAACGCTAACAGGCTTATTTTCCAACGACGACATTGCGAACGAGGGCCCGCTCTATCATTTGGTGAGCAAGGCCACCAGCGATTCAATTAGCAGGGTGCATGAAGGCACATTTAATGTGCTGCTGACCTTGGTGGCCTTGCATATTGTTGCTATTGTTTTGTATCGCGTGAAGCATGGTGAGAATCTGGTGAAGCCCATGCTGACGGGTGAGAAAGAGGTGAATGAGAACGTGCCCGAACCCAGACAATCGAGCGGGTGGAGGGCCCTCGTATTAGCGATGGTCGTAGCGGGGCTGGTTTATGGGGTAGTGTCCATGTTGTAGCGTTTGCGCTTGGCTAAATAAAAAACCGCGCCCGAAAGCGCGGTTTTTTATTGTTGAATGCGAAAGATTATTTATTGCGGAAGTTGTCGTGGCAACCTTTGCACACTTTGCCGACTTCACCGAACTGCGCCTTGATGGCGTTCAGGTCGTCACCTTGTGCGGCTTGCGCTAGTTTTGCCGATTCCGCGTTAAGCTTATCGACGCCACCTTTAAATTTGTCCATCGAAGTCCAGATTTCCGGCTTGGCTTTGGTCTCGCCTTTATCGGAACCCTCGATCGTGAAACCTTCTAAAGCCATTTTGTTCAGTGCGGCGAGGTTCACGGCGCGTTTCGCGAATTCGGCTTTATCGTAAGGCTTTTCGCCTTTTACCATTGCGCCCATCGCGTTCATATTCCAGCCTTGCGCAGCCATCACACCCTGGCGATATTTAATGGCTTCTTCTGGCTTGGCAGCGAAGGTGGCGGCAGAAAAGGCGAGACCCAGTAGTGTGATAAGAGTGGTAGATGCGAAACGATTCATGTGTATGGTGCCTCCAAATAAAGTGAATAAAAGTGTGGAGCAGCAATATTACATGAAAATGACAAAAGACTAAGATAATCCCTGATTAATACCTGGGTTCATTTGCAAGCGGGCAACAAAGGCAGCCACGCCGCTGCGGGCGCAACGCCATACCAGGTCCAACTCTTAGCCGCTTGCAGGGTGATGCGTTGAATGCGCTCATGGACCTCTGCTTCGCGCAGATTTAAAAGTTGGCCAATCTCTGTGTAGTCATCCGGTAGCGCAGCATCGAACCAATTGCTTGCGGAATGGCGCGCCAGACGGCAGGCAAGCGACACGTTTTTCGAGCGTGCTTGGTTAGCCTGTTCTTCGTTCATCAGTAATTGCAACAGTTTCGGCAAATGCCAGCGTTCGGCCAGGGCGAGTTGCAGCTCCTGGCCGCGAAATCCAAGCACATGTTTTTGTACATCGGCGCTGCGCAATCGTGAATTGGCCTGCATCAAGGCGCGGATTTTAAGCATGGGCTCCGGCGCAAAACACCACATCAATATTTCGGCCAGATCGCGCAACAGCGCGGCAATGACGACTTCATCCGATTCCATGTCATGGCGCAACATCGCCCAATCCTGCGCATACAAGGCGGCATGGCGCGCGCGGCTCATGCTGCGCATCACCCCGAGCAACGCGTCCGGGTGATTCTTCAGCGTGGACTCGACGGTGGGTAGCCGCGCGAAATGGCGGAAGAAGGGCGTGGTGCCGAGCATCATCAACGCGTGTGCAATGGTAGTAATTTCCATCGACTGACGCTTGCTGTGGTGGGTGTGCAGATAGCGCAGCACCTTCAGCGTCATCAGCGGATCGTGCATGATCGCATCCGCTAATTCGCGCCCATTCAGATTATCTTCGTTGTCTTTGAAATGGACGAGCTCCCTCTGGGTGCGGGTGAGCACCGGAATATCCGCATGGTCGAAATACTCGACCCAAGCGGCGACATCTTTGAGTGGGCGCGTAATCATGGCTTGTGGCTAGATTAACGGCGGATAACGGGCTGACTTTATGGTTAAAAGCCTGTTTACCACGGGGCACACGGGGAGCATGGGGAAGACAAAAAACATGATTTCCCCGTGTCCCCCGTGGTTAAGTATTAGTTCGTAGGCAACGTTACCGTCACCACGACCCCCGCGCCATCCTTGCGGTTCTCAGCGCGCACGCTGCCGCCGTGATACTCGGCGATCAGACGCACGATGTAGAGGCCGAATCCCAAATGCGGCTCGTCGTCTGTCTGGCGCGGCCGCACCGAGACCATGGATTGGAATAGTTGCCCCTCCATCTCCGCCGGCAGAGGTGGGCCTTCGTTCGAGAGCGTGAGCACCGCCTGTTGCTTGTCGCGCGCGAGTGCTAAATCGATCGAGGTTCCCCCGGAGTGAAAATCCACCGCATTCGAAATCAGCTTGTCCAACATCTGCGCGATTAAGTCGGGGCCACCGGACAAAAAAATCGGCTGCGACGGAATGCGCAAATTGAAATCCACGCCGGGATAAGCGCCGCGATAGCCTTCCACGCAACCCGCGACCACCGGGATCAGATCAAATGATTCGCGCTCCGCACTTTGCAGCGCCTGCTCCAGTTGCCGCGCCTCGGTCATGCGGGTGAGCAGCGTGTTCAGACGGCGGATGCCATCCTGCGCGCGTTCCATATAGACGCGCGCCTCGTCCGGTACCGACTGTTGCGCCAGGTTGTCGAGCGAAGAACGCACTACCGCGATCGGTGTGCGCAGCTCGTGCGACAGGCGCGAAGCCATATTCTCCAGATAGTGGTTGTACTGCCCGAGCCGCGCCAACACGCTGGAAAAGCCGCGTGACAAATCGCCGATCTCATCCGTGGCGTGTGCGCTTTGCTTTAATCCGCCCACCACGCGCCCCTTGGCGTCGATCGCCGCTTCAGCTTCATTGCTCAGTTTGCGGATGCGATAAGACAAGCGCGAAGCAAATAGCAGCATGCCCAGCGCGACAATCAAGAACACCGCCAACACGCTGGTGAAAAGTTTTTCCAGCACCTGATTGCGCAGGGTGAGCACGCTATTGGTGGTTTCCTCCGACACGGCAACGCCGATGATTTGATCCTGCACCCAAATCGGATGCGCACTGGAGACAATCACCGCTTGCCCATCCGCTGTGGCACGCCGTCCGGTTTGCGCCACGCCGCGCAGCGCGCTCTCGATTTCTCGGGTCTCAAGCCGAAGCGCTTTCGCGCTGTCATCCGTAAATGCATCGGTCGGTTGTTGCAGCAGGCGCGCATAGATCGGCCGCAGCGTGTGCGCTTTGATGCGTTCCAGCAGCGACTGCTCTGTTGGCGCCAAGGCTTGCTGCGCCTGCTTCAAGCTGCCCATCTCCGCGATCACGCGCTGGCTTTTATCCACCACCCGTATCCGACTCGTCGCGCGCCCCAAGCCCTGCACCACTTGCTGAATCTCCGGCGAGGGCACGATCAAGCGCCCCATGCCTTCGCGCTGCGCCACAGTCGAGGTGGTGACCCAGGTACTGATCCCCGACTCTGGCGCGCTTACATCCGCGCTGGCGAAAGCCAGCTTTTCTCCCAGCAGCGATTGCGGCAAGGACAACTCCACGTTGTAGCCAATGGGCGTTTCGCGCCACACCGTTGTGATGCGTGGCTCGGGTTGTGCCAGTGCAAGCTTGCCGTCTTGAAACTGCACCGCATGCGCCACGCCAGTGCCGGGCCGCATGGGGCTCACGGCAAAACGCTTGAATTCACCCTCGGGCGTGGTGAGCGCGAATTCGATATGGTCGGCTGTCTCGAGCAACATATTTTGTGCTGCGCGGTAATGCACTTGCGCATCGGTTACTTCGATCAGCGCATACACATACGCGCCATGCTGACCGAGGCGAAGCTTGAAAGCGGCATTGCTAGCCGGCGTGGAATCAGAAGTAGGGGCTAGCGTGTAAGTGCGCGCGGCCAAGGTGGCCGGCCAATCGGATGCAGCGCCATCCACCTCCATGGCCGCAGGCAAGGCAAACAGATACAAGTCCCCCGGCTCGTGCCAGGGCGATTCGTGGCCCGGTTGCGGCTCAAATAAGCGCGGCCGGTCATGTAAGGCCGTGGCCACCGCCTGCGCCGTCGCCGCGACGGATTGCTCATGGCCTTGGCGCAGCGCGCGTTCTACTTCTTTCACAAAGGAGAGGCCGACCCAGGGTACGGCGAGCAGGGTGAGCGAGACGAGCAGTAGTTTGGCGCGGATGCTGAAGCGGGGCTTGATCATTCCTTCCACCGATAGCCCATGCCATACAAGGTTTCGATCGCATCGAAAGTACTATCCAGCGAGGCAAATTTTTTGCGGATGCGCTTGATGTGAGAGGTGATCGTGGCATCGTCCACCGTGAGCTTGGCTTCGCTCATCAGGTGGTCGCGGTCTTTCAAGTGGCCGGGAAATTTCGCCAGCGCATGCACCATCCAAAATTCGGTGAGCGTGAGCGGCACGGCATCGCCATTCCAGGTCGCCTCCATGCGCTTTAAATCCAACGTCAATTTGCCGCGCGTCAGAATTTCGTCCGCATCGGCGTGCGACGCCACGGCATCCATGCGCCGGAATAGCGCGCTGATGCGCGCCAGCAAATGCGGCAGACTCACATCCTTGGTCAGATAATCGTCGGCCCCCATGCGCAAGCCGGCCACGGTGTCGAAATCGCTATCGCGTGCCGTCAGAAAAATGATCGCCAATTTTTCCGACTTGGCGCGCAAATCGCGGCACAAGGTAAAGCCGCCGTCGATCTCATCTTCCAAGCCGATGTCGATGATCGCCAGATCCGGCAGCCGTGTTTGCATGCCGGCCATCGCCTCGCGCCGGTTGGCATAGGCGGCGACCTCATAGCCCTGGCGGCGCAGCGCGTCGGCATAGTTGGCCCGAATCGCGGGTTCGTCTTCCACAATCGCAATCGTTCTTCCCATGGCGGCGACTATACCCGATCTCGTACGCGTGTGAAGCGGGCCGAATCCGCTGCCACGATTCCGCCACAATTCATCCCCGGCATGCCTGGATTGCCCCCTGCTCACGCCCGATTTGGGGGCTTAAATGAGCAGCGTCATCCACACCCAAGGAGCGCCGCCATGAACGCAAAACCCGCCACCGTTTTCACCCGCACCGTTTACACCGATTTTTTACGCTTCATGTTGGCGAGCCTGGCCACCGGCATGGTTGCCGCCATGCTGCTGAGTTCGGCGGTGATTTTGCTGTCGACCCCAAAGCCAGCATCGGCCGATGAAGCAGCTGTGACGACGAGTGAAGGCGGTAAGCGCATTCGCACCACTTGGGCCGCGCTGCCTGGCGTGATGATGAATGTAGAGGAAGCAAGTGTTTGAACAGAAGCGCGTAAACGCGAGGTAACCCATAAATGGCATACGCTCTTGAAATTCTTTTTCTCTTCTCCGCCGGCGCGCCACTTCTCTTCGCCCTTGCCCTGGCGACGTCGCCACGTGTATCCGTTAGGAGTTGGCTTCAAGTTATCGCGACAGTTTCCGTGGCCGAGCTCACGATCTTGGGTTTTTCTCGATTGCCGCCCGATTTGCAGCTCTATGAAATTCTGACCATGTCAGTTCTTCTGGTGCTGTTTCCTTGGGCCGTGTCTGCTCTGTTTCTGTGGGGGATTCGCTACCCGATCCGTCATATCTTGGTCGCTTGCGCTTTTCCATTCGTATATTTCATATCCTTTGTTTTTGGTCTGGCCGCAGTAATCCGCAGTAATTAACCGATACACAACACAATGAACCTGGCTCATCCATCAATCAACCGGACCGTAGCTTTCTCCTGTGTTCCTGCGGCTAGTCCTCTTAATCAATAGCGATTGACCGCCCAGGCAATGGGGCCTGGGCGCATTTTTGAGGAGAAATTCATGTTGCTAGGCTATTTGATTTATCGGTTTACGATACCACGCTATTTTGCCAAGAAGCGTGATGAGGATGAGACCTGGATGCTCGGGGCGGAAGCGTGGGTGCCGGTGGTTAAAAGTCATTAGGGAGCCGCCATGTTTATCGCGCATTTGCCTGCGGGTTATTTGTTATCGAAAGGGATGGTGGCAATGAATCAACTGCGCCACTTGAATCAGCAAGCCAAGAGCAAATTGGTCGTGGCAGGCATGATCGGCGCGATATTCCCGGACATCGACTTGCTGTATTTCTATCTCATCGACCATCGACAGTATGGCCATCACAGCTATTGGACACACCTACCTGTGTTTTGGGTAATCGCTCTTCTGGTTTGGATTGCGCTGTTTTGGCGGCGAAGCCGAAGGTGGGCGTGGCTTGGTATCGTCTTCGGTCTGTCCGCGTTCGGGCATATGGTGTTGGATTCAACCGCCGGGGGAATTCGCTGGCTCTACCCACTATCGATGGAATATTTTCGCTTAGCGCACGTTCATGCGGGGCAGTCTTGGTGGGTTATGAGTTTCGTGTTGCATTGGACGTTTATGCTAGAAATTTTGATCGTGACTAGTGCGGGAATGATGTATTTGCGATCGAAGCGTGCCGAATGCGCTCTACATTTCGATCAGCATAGATAGATAGCCTGCAGTGTGATTCACTAAATGCGTATCTGGTTTTTTTAGCAGTAGGTATATATCTGGCCATGTCCATGCTAAGCCTGTTGAGAGCAATGAAAAGGCCTAGCACCGAGAATCAATCTGGGTGGCGGGGTATGGGGGGTATTGAATGAAGGGGTTTCAGATGCGGCGTTTGTTGCTTGTAGCATTGGTGTTCGTTTGCGGACTAGGCGTCGTTGGGTGCCCGATGGGCGTACGGTCAAAAGAAAGTCCTGAGGCAGTCAAACGCCGAGCAGAAGCGATTGCCGGGGATAAGCCATATTGCATCCAGGTCTGGGGGAATGGTAATTATAAGGAGGCCAGCCTGCACTCAGACTTGGCTTTTTCTGCACCTGATAACTCCTGGGAATTGGATTACCAGGCGTTTTTGGTTGAAGGTAGTGGTGATAACCCGAAGGTGCTTTACTGGTCATTCGGTAAGAAAACCTTCATTGACGGCACGCGCAGTGCTCCGCCATTGGTTTGTACGCCGCGTCTGCACTTTGCTGAAAATTTAAAGATGACACCAGGCATAGAGCCCTCTCATTTTGATTTCCGGGTTGCTGGAAGGAAATTCTCTGTTCCATATTCATATCGACCGGTTGTGCGCGGCGGAGGTGATCCGGGCATGACATTTTTTGCAGCCGCTCCGTCTTTTTCTGCTTTGGGCAAGCTGCCAGCATATGGGCAACCGGTGTCTATGGAGGATATCAATCATCACATTGAGGTCGAATTTCGTCGTTCGGACAGGCTCCACACATGGCTGCAAAAAACTGATAGCTCAAACAATGTGCAAGAGGCAGGCAGTGCGTTCGGGCTTAATAGAGATAGGGTGGGGTGGCATGGTGGTTTGTCCTCACGCACTCCAAATGAACATTTTCAATACTTCTTCCAATCAGCGGATGGACAAATCACAACCTTGATAAGGTGCCCTGACAGCCAGCGTGGTTACTGCATGCATACGTTCTACCACAATGGTTACACGTATACATTTCACCACACGCCTGCGAATCTCCCTAACTGGAAAGAAATGCAGCGGAATCTCGGTACGTTAATGAACTCCTTCATCATTAAAAGCGATAACCCTGCTCGCGAGAGCAATGAAATGACAAGTGAAGCTGAATAAGGGCTGATGCCCACGGGGTATCCGCAGGCGTCACGCAGGCTTTGGTTGTTGTGCTATTCCGTGGCACCACCCGCAATTTGCCAATTTTGTCGAAGATGGGCAGGGTGAAAGCGACAGCATTAAGCAGCAGCCAATTCTTTTTTCTTTTTCGGTCGGCCGCCGAGCTTGCCGTTCTCGCGAGCTGCGGCCGTCTTGGCTTCGCTCTTGGTTGCGCCGCCGATCTTTCCGATCTGCGCGGCGATCCAGCGCTTAGATCCGAGGAACCCTTCGAGTAAGGCCGGGATGTAGATGTCTGCATCGAGGCGCGGAAAATGGATGCCCAAGCCAGAAGGGCTAATTTCAGCATCCGCGAGATCGGCGGGATGCGCGTGTTCCAGCCCCTGTGCGTGCTTCGGCGAGAAAGCGAGCTCAAGGCCGGTAGCCAGGGTGATGACGACGCGCGATACGCGCCGGTCGTAACGAACCGAAACCGCGACCGGGAATGCCGCTTTATTCTCCACACCACGCCGGTTCGCGGCTGCAATTGCTTTGTCAGTAGTCGTCATAGATACCGCTCCATTGGATGCAAGGCATTGCCTGTGTGTCAGTTTGGCGTAATGCCCTTCGGTTATTACGCCCTACCTTAGCCTTCATACACCCCATGCCCCGCCATCAAAGTGTAGCGCACTTTGCCTAGCATTTCATAACCCAAGAATGGTGTGTTCTTGCCTTGGCTTTTCAGCGCGCGGGCTTCGACGCGCCAGGGGGCGGCAGGATCGAAGATACACACATCGGCGGTTTGGCCTAAGCCTAAGTGGCCGTTGTTCAAGCCTAAGATGCGCGCCGGTTCGCTGGTGATTTTGGCGAGGGCGTCGAGCAGCGGCACTTTTTGTTCGGTGGCCCATTTCAGGGTGAGTGGCAGCAAGAGTTCCAATCCGGTCGCGCCGGTTTCCGCTTCGGCGAAGGGGACTTGTTTCGCATCTTCATCCACCGGGGTGTGATCGGAGCACAGGGCGTCAATGGCGCCGTCAGCTAGGGCCGCACGCAGGGCATCGCGGTCGCGCTGGTCGCGCAGCGGCGGCATCAGGTTGGCATTGGCGTCGAAGTAGCCGATATCCCGGTCGCACAAATGTGCGTGGTTGATCGAGATGTCGCAGGTGACCGGCAGGCCTTCCGCTTTGGCCTGGCGGATGAGTTCTACGCCATCGCGACTGGAGAGGCGGCAGATATGCACGCGCGCGCCGGTTTCGCGCATGAGAAACAAAATGGTGGAGAGCGCGATGGTCTCGGCACAGGCGGGAATCGCAGCCAGCCCCAAGCGTGTGGCGACTTCGCCGTCGTGCGCGACGCCGTCTTGGGCCAAGAAGAAATCTTGCGGCCGCAGCCACACGGTGAAGCCGAAGGTGGCGGCGTATTCCATGGCGCGCATCAAGAGCGTGGTATCGATCAGCGGCGCATCGGCGTGCGAGAAGCCGATGCAGCCCGCGTCGTGCAGCTCAGCCATTTCGGTGAGCACTTTGCCGGCCAGCCCTTGGGTGAGTGCGCCGAGCGGATAGACATGGGCTTGGTTCAAACTCTTGGCGCGGTGCTTGAGCATTTCCACCAAACCCGGTTCGTCCAGCACCGGGTCGGTATCGGGCGGGCAGACGAGGCAGGTGACGCCGCCCGCGACCGCTGCGTCCATTTCCGATTCGAGCGTGGCGCGATACTCAAAGCCCGGCTCGCGCAGCCGCGCAGCGAGATCGATCAAGCCGGGGCAGACGATGAGATTGCTCGCGTCGATTTCGCGGTTGGCGTGAAAGGCCTCCGGCGCTTTACCGATACTCACCACTTTGCCGGCGGCGATGTAGAGATCGGCGACGCGGTCGATTTTGTTTTTCGGGTCGATCAGTCGGCCATTTTTGATGTGTATTTTCATGCTCATGCCCCCGCCAACATGCTCATCACCGCCATGCGCACCGCGATGCCGAAGGTGACTTGGGGCAGGATCACGGCTTGACCGCCATCCGCCACGGATGAATCGATCTCCACTCCCCGGTTCATCGGGCCGGGGTGCATCACGATGGCGTCGGGCTTGGCGAGTTTGAGCTTGTCGGCGGTCAGCCCGTAGTATTTGAAATATTCTTGCGCGCTCGGCAGGAAAGTCCCGCTCATGCGCTCGTTTTGCAGGCGCAGCATCATCACCACGTCCACGTCTTTCAGCCCCGCCTGCATATCGTTAAACACGTGCACGCCGAGCGATTCGACGCCTTTTGGCAGCAGGGTGCGCGGTGCGATAACGCGTACTTCCGGCACGCCGAGCGTGGTCAGTGCGTGGATTTCGGAGCGGGCGACGCGCGAGTGCATTACGTCGCCGACCACCGCCACGCGCAGTTGGGTGAAATCTTTCTTGAAGCGGCGGATGGTGAACATATCCAACAAGCCTTGTGTCGGGTGCGCGTGGCGTCCATCGCCGGCGTTGACCACATGGATGTGCGGCGCGACATGGCGCGCGATGAAATGCGCCGCACCCGATTGCGCGTGGCGCACCACGAACATGTCGGCGCCCATCGCCGAGAGGTTGTCCACCGTGTCGAGCAAGGTCTCGCCTTTGGATTGGGACGAGGCGCTGACGTTGAGATTCACCACGTCGGCCGAGAGGCGCTTGGCGGCGATCTCGAACGTGGTGCGGGTGCGGGTCGAGGCTTCGAAAAACAAGTTGAAAATCGACTTGCCGCGCAGCAGCGGGACTTTTTTCACTTCGCGCTCGCCCACGCTAACAAAGGATTCGGCGGTATCGAGAATGGAATGAATGAGCTTGGCGGATAAGCCTTCGATGGTGAGCAGGTGGCGCAGTGCGCCGGTGTCGGTGAGTTGAGGGTTCGGGGTCATCAACGTTCGTGTAGGCTCAAGGTTAGTTTATTGTTCGGGTCCAGGGTGACCTGGATATTCTGGTTCTCGGTCAGATCGAGGCGCGCGCCGACCATGTCCGCCGCGATCGGCAGCTCGCGCCCGCCGCGATCGATCAGCACCGCGAGTTCGATCGACGCCGGGCGGCCATAGTCATACAGCTCGTTCATCGCGGCGCGGATGGTGCGCCCGGTGTGCAGCACATCGTCGATCAGAATGACGTGCGCGTCTTCCACTTCGAAGGAGATTGCCGAGGGGGTAACTTGCGGGTGCAGGCCAATGCGGCTGAAATCGTCGCGGTAAAATGAAATATCGAGCGTGCCCAGCGGCAATTTACCGCCGAGTTGCTGTTGCACTTTTTCCGCGATCCAGGCGCCGCCGGTGTGGATGCCCACCAAGACGGTATTCGCGCGCAGTCGTGGCTTGATCGCAAGGGCTAGTTGTTGCGTCAGTTGTTCGGGGTCAGGGAGTTTCATATTGGTCAAAGTAAGCTTGCAGAATGCGCTGCGCCGCGAGTTGATCGATCAAGTGTTTATCATCTTGCCCACCGCGGCCCATGTCGGCCAGCATCGATTCTGCTTCCGCTGACGTGAGGCGCTCGTCTACCAATTCGGTTTCGAGATTAAAGCGGCCTTGCAGTTGACGCGCGAAGCGGCGGCATTGCTCGGTCATTTCATGTTCGGCGCCGTCCATGTGCAGGGGCAAGCCCACGATCAGGCGCACCGGCTGCCATTCCTGAATCAGCTTTGCGATGGCTTGGAACCGGGCGTCGGTTTTCTCGCTAATCGTGGTGAGCGGGTGCGCCATTTTCAATTCCAGCTCGCCCATCGCGACGCCGATGCGCTTTTTACCAAAATCGAAGGCGAGAATAGTGCCGTGAAGCGTGTGGGGCGAGGTGCGGGGAGAGCGGGGCGTCTGGGCTGGATTATGCATGCCCCACATCCTCCGACAGGTTCATGGTGTCGATGCCAAGTAGGTGCAGCGCCGCTTCGAAGCGCGCCTCGACCGGGACATCAAAAATCAGGCTGGTGTCGGCCGCCACGGTGAGCCAGGCATTGAGCGAGATCTCATGCTCCAACTGCCCCGGCGCCCAGCCGGCGTAACCCAGGGTCAAGAAAAATTGATTCGGCCCGGTGCCTTCCGCCACGGCTTGCAGGATGTCTTTCGAGGTGGTGAGGCCGATCTCGTCAGTTACTTGCATCGTCGATTGCCATTCCCCCAGGGGCCGGTGCAGCACGAAGCCGCGATCCATTTGCACTGGACCGCCAAAGTGGATGGGCATATTGCCGATCTCGGGGAGGCTGAGCGAGATGTCGAGTTGGTCGAGCAGGGTGGACAGGGTGAGGTCGATCGGACGGTTGACTACAATGCCGAGCGCCCCTTGCTCGTTATGCTCACAGATATAAGTGAGTGACTTGGAAAAATAGGGGTCCGCCATGTTGGGCATGGCAATCAGAAACTGATTCGTGAGGTTTACATTCTCCATCGCGCCGCCATTTGTGGCATATTGTACCGGCCCGCCCGCCCCGGCACAAACCCCTGTTTTAGAAAGGGCTTAGGCGACGCGTCATATACATTCAATGGAGAGTTCGATCGTGCAAAACACCCCGTATGAAGTTCAAGTAGAAGCCGGCAAAGAATATTGGTATTGCGCTTGCGGCAAGAGTAAAAATCAACCCTGGTGCGATGGCTCGCACGAAGGCAGTGGCGTCGAGCCGATTTCGTTTGTGGCGGAAAAGACAGGCAGCGCCTGGCTGTGCGGCTGCCGCATGAGCGAGACCTTGCCGTTTTGCGACGGCACGCATAAGGAGTTGTAAACGGCTTATTGGGCGAAGCGCGGGGTTATACGGGGTGAAATATCGCAGGATTTATATGGGAAATATGCCTTTAGATTTTAGAAATCTGACCGTAATATCTCGATAGCACCTTTTTCAAGGGCAAAACAGTAGGGTTTTTTCATCATCACGATTCGATATTAGGAGACAAAATGAAATACTTACGATTGATGGTTCTCAGCGCGGTAGCGGCATCCGCTTTATTCATGACTGGCTGTGCCCAGCAGCCCACCAAGGAAGCAAAACAGAAAGTCATCTTCCAGGTCAGCGATGCGGACCCAAAAAAATGGAATCTCGCCCTGAATAATGCTAAAAATGTGCAGACCGACTTAGGCAAGGAAAATGTGGAAATTGAAATCGTTGCCTATGGCCCGGGGATTGGCATGCTGAAACTGGAATCCGAGGTGGGCAACCGTGTAACGGAAGCGGCTGGCACGGGAGTCAAAGTCGTGGCTTGCGAGAATACGATGAAGAGTCAGAAGCTCACCAAAGACGATATGCTGGCCAATATTGGCTATGTCAAAGCCGGCGTGGTGGAATTAATGCAGAAACAACAACAAGGCTATGCCTATATTCGCCCCTGAGTAACGCTGATTTACTCATCGAATGGCGGCCCCATCTACATTTGGGGCCGCCATTTTTCATTTCAGCGCCGCGAGAATCTCCGCCACGCAGCAGGTCAGCTTTTGCGCGTAATCGAGGTGCAAAAATTCATTCGGCCCATGTGCATTGGAATGCGGCCCCAGCACGCCGGTGATGACGAATTGCGCTTGCGGATATTGCTGGCCCAACATGCTCATAAAGGGAATGGTCACGCCCTCGCCTAAAAAACCAGCGGCTTTGTCGTAATGATGTTGCGAGGATTGGTTGAGGGCTTTTTCTAGCCACGGTGCGAGTGTCGGCGCGCTCCAACCGGTGGCGGCTTGCTCGATTTCAAATTTAACTGTCGCGCCATGTGGCGGGTCGCGTTCCAAGATTTGCTTGAGCGTGGCGGCTGCGGCAGACGCATCTACCGTCGGCGGCAGGCGCAGCGAAAGCTTCAAGTCGGTATGCGGCCGCAGCACGTTACCCGCGCTCTTCAAGGGCGGCAGGCCGTCGGCGCCGGTGACCGATAGCGTCGGGCGCCAGGCGCGATTCAACACTAGTTGGGTAAGGTCGCTCTCGATCGGCTGGGTTGAACCGTGAAAGGGGAATTTCTCGTGCAGCATGCGACCGAGAATTTGCGCCGCTTGCGCCGCCTGGCGCTCACGTTCTTCGGGAATGGCCGTATGGAATTCCGGCGGCAAAATGCGCCCGCTGGCTTCGTCCTCGATGCGCGACAACAATTGGCGCGCGATACGGAACGAAGAAGGCACGACTCCGCTTGCATCGCCTGAGTGCACGCCCTCGGTGAGTACTTGCACACGCAGCGCGCCGCCCACCATGCCGCGCAGCGAGGCGGTGCTCCACAGCCGCGCATAATCGCCGCAGCCGGAATCGAGCGCGATCACCAAATCTGGCGTGCCGATGCGCGGGGACAAGGCTTGCATATACGCGGGTAAATCCGGGCTACCCGATTCCTCGCTGGTTTCGATCAGCACCACGCAGCGTGGGTGCGCCACATGCTGTGCTTGCAGCGCGGCAATGGCTGAGAGTGCGGAAAAAATCGCATAGCCGTCATCCGCTCCGCCGCGCCCATACAGCTTGCCGTCCTCGATCACCGCTTGCCATGGACCCAAGCCCTCGCGCCAACCAGTCATTTCCGGTTGTTTATCCAAGTGGCCATAAATCAGCACGGTTTTCGGCGCGGGGTTTTTGATATCGCGCTCCAGCAGCGGCTGCGCCACAGGGGCGCCCGCAAACGCGGGGATGTCGATCAAGATCGTCGGCGTCAGATTGGATAGCCGTACGACTTCCAGCGCCATGCCCATAATCAGCTGTCTGCGTGCCCAATCCACTGCCAGTTCCACCGCGCGGTCGATATAACCATGCGCCGCCCAATCCGGGTCGAACAGCGGCGATTTGGCGGGGATGGCGATGTAATCGACGAGGCGGGGGATGACACTATCGCGCCAAGCGGCGGCGATGTGCTGGGTGAGTTGTCGGGAATCCAAGCCGGTTAATCCTCTGAGGGGTGCTGCGGTTTAATGCACCCGCTTAATCCGCGCGCCGAGTTGCGACAGCTTTTCTTCGATGCATTCGTAGCCGCGATCGATGTGATAGATACGCTCGACGGTAGTTTCGCCTTGCGCCACCAAGCCGGCGATGACCAGACTGGCGGAGGCGCGCAGGTCGGTAGCCATCACGATCGCGCCGTCGAGGCGAGGCACGCCGCGCACCACGGCGGTGTTGCCTTGGGTTTCGATATCGGCGCCGAGACGGGTGAGCTCTTGCACATGCATGAAGCGGTTTTCGAAAATGGTTTCGATCACGGTCGCACTGCCTTGGGCGATGCTGTTCAGCGCCATGAATTGCGCCTGCATGTCGGTAGGAAAGGCCGGGTGGGGCGCGGTGCGCACGTTCACCGATTTGAGCGCGCCGCTGCGCTCGATTTCGATCCAGTCGTCGCCGAGCGTAATGTGGGCGCCCGCTTCGCGCAGCTTTTCCAGCACCGCGTCCAGCGTGTCGGGGCGGGTATTTTTGAGCTTGACGCGTCCGCCGCAAGCGGCGGCGGCGACCAGATAGGTGCCGGTTTCGATGCGATCGGGAATGATAGGGTGGGTTGCGCCGTGCAGGCGTTCCACGCCGTGGATGGTGATGATGTCGCCCCCCGCGCCTTCCACGCGCGCCCCCATCGAATTTAGACAATGCGCGAGGTCCACGACTTCCGGCTCGCGCGCGGCATTTTCGATCACGGTGACGCCGTCGGCCAGCGTCGCCGCCATCATCAGATTTTCGGTGCCGGTGACGGATACCAAATCCATGAAGATACGCGCGCCTTTGAGCCGTTTGGCGCGGGCGATGATATTGCCGTGCTCGATGTTGATATCCGCGCCCATGGCTTGCAGGCCCTTGATGTGCAGATCAACCGGGCGCGAGCCAATGGCGCAGCCGCCGGGCAGGGAGACGACCGCCACGCCAAAACGCGCCACGAGCGGGCCCAAAACGAGGATGGACGCGCGCATGGTTTTCACCATTTCATAGGGCGCGACCGGGTTATTCACCACTGAGCCATCCAGCGCCACGCCCATTTTTTCGTCGAGCGTGACTTGCACGCCCATCTGGCTCAGCAAGGTGAGGGTAGTGGTGACGTCTTTCAGATGCGGCACATTGGTGAGTGTGAGCGTGTCGGCGGTGAGCAGGCCGGCGCACAGAATCGGCAGAGCCGCGTTCTTGGCGCCGGAGATGCGAATCTCACCGTTGAGCGGCACGCCGCCTTGAATGACGAGTTTGTCCATGATGAATTAGCGGCTAAGGATTAGCGCTTGGCCCAATCTTCAGGCGAAAATGTTTTCATCGACAGCGCATGGATTTCCTCGCGCATCCGATCGCCCAGGATCTGATACACGCGCTGATGCTGCTGCACCATGTTTTTGCCGCTAAATTCGGGGCTGACGATAATCGCGTCGAAATGGCGGCCATCGCCATTCACTTCGATGTGGTCGCATTTCAGGCCGGCGGTGATGTAGTGCTGAACTTGCTCGGGGGTAACCATGGGGTGCCTCAATAACGTAGTTTGTAGCCAGATTTAAGAAGTTGCAGCGTGGCCAATGATAAGACCAAACCGCAAGCCAGGACAACGCCGAGGCTAACGCTGGGCGAAACATCGGATACACCGAAAAATCCGTAGCGGAAGCCATCGATCATGTAAAAGAAGGGGTTGAAGTGCGAGACCGTTTGCCAGAATTCGGGCAGCGAGTGAATAGAGTAGAACACACCAGACAAAAAAGTCAGCGGCACGATAATGAAATTCTGAAATCCAGCCAACTGATCGAATTGGTTGGCCCAAATACCGGCGATCACGCCCAGGATGCCGAGAATGGCGCTGCCGAAAAATGCAAACGCGAAAGCCCACAGGGGATGCTGCAGCGGCACCTCGGTAAACCACATCGCCACCAGAAACACGCCTGCGCCCACCACCATGCCGCGCACCATCGCCGCCGCCACATAAGCCAGAAAAAATTCCCAGTACGCAATCGGGGGCAGTAGCACAAACACAATGTTGTCCGTCACTTTGGACTGAATCAGGCTGGACGAGCTGTTGGCAAAGGCGTTTTGCAGCACCGACATCATCACCAGGCCGGGAATCAAGAATGCGGTGTAGGACACGCCGGGGTAGACCTGCACATGCTCGGACAACACATGGGAGAAGATCAGCAGATACAACAGCGCCGTAATAATCGGCGCCATCACGGTTTGCAGGATGACCTTATAGAAGCGCAGCACTTCTTTGTAGAATAGGGTAGCTAAGCTGGTCATGATTTAATGCCGGTGCATGACTTGGACGAACACTTCTTCCAAATCTGGTTTTATCAGTTCGACTTCTTCGATCACTGCGCCACTTTCGCGCAACTCGCGCAGCATCCCTTCCAGTTCAGTGTAGTCGGTCAGCGGCAGCACAAAGCAGTCTCCCTCCATCGGGCGCGCACGGGCGACCAAGCTGGGCGGTAATGCACCCGCTGATAATTTTAGCCGCACGTATTTATCGGTGATCAGATTTAGCAAGTTTTGTTTGGTGTCGAGCGCGACGATGCGGCCTTGCTTCAACATGGCGATGCGGCTGCACAGCATTTCCGCTTCCTCCAGGTAATGCGTGGTGAGCATAATGGTATGCCCCTCGGCGTTAAGCCGACGGATGAATTGCCACAGGTTCTGCCGCAACTCCACATCCACGCCTGCGGTTGGTTCATCCAGCACGATTACCGGCGGCTTGTGCACCAGTGCTTGCGCCACCAGCACGCGCCGCTTCATGCCGCCGGACAACATGCGCGTATAGGTATCGGCCTTGGAGACCAGATCCAATCCCACCAGCAATTCATCGATCCACGCTGCGTTGCCGCGCACGCCGTAGTAGCCGGATTGAATTTGAAGCGTTTCGCGAACGGTAAAAAAAGGGTCGTACACCAGTTCTTGCGGCACCATGCCGAGGCTGCGCCGCGCCGCGCGGTAATCGCTGCGCACATCATGCCCCATCACTTTTGCGGTGCCGCTGGACGCACGCACCAAACCGGCGAGCACGTGGATCAACGTGGATTTGCCCGCACCGTTGGGGCCGAGCAAACCGAAAAATTCGCCCGGCTCGACGCGCAGGTCCACGCCTTTCAATGCTTCCAGCGTGCCGAATTGCTTGTGCACGCCGCAAAATTCAATGGCTGGAGTCATGAGAAAAAAACCTGTTAACCACGGGGAACACGGGGGGCACGGGGAAAAATATTAAAAATTGGTTGATGATCTTTCTTGATCGGCGATTGGACGAAAACACAAGCACAAGAGACTTTAGGTTCTCCCCGTGTCCCCCGTGGTTCAAAGATTTATTGAGGAATCAAATCCGCCACGCCGTAAAGATCGGCGAGACTTTTGAGCGCGGGGGGCAGATTGGCGAAGCGCAACGCGGTGTCCTTCGCCTGACGCCGCCATTCCAGCAGCAAGCTCACGGCGGAAGAATCGGCTTCGGTTACGCCGGCTAGATCGACCAAAGTCACCCCTTCCAGCATGCCGGTGCTCTGCGCGAGCAGGGCGGACACGCTGTCGATGTTCATGGGGCCGGCGACTTTGAGCGTATCGCCTTCGCGGGTCAGCATCTTGCTTAGTTCTTTTTGGTGTCTGGGACGGTAGAGTTGTTTTTCGTGTGCAGGGTTTTAATCAGTTGATCCATGCCGCCCTGCTGAATTTCTTGCGCAAACGAGGAGCGGTAATTTACTACTAGGCTCACGCCATCTACAGAGATGTCATAGGCTTTCCAGCCGGTGGGGGTTTTGATCATGCTGTAGTCGAGCGGAATCGACTGTGCGCCGGGTTGAATGATCAGGGTTTTCACCACGACATCGGTATCGGCCGGCATCAGTTTGAGCGGCTTGTACTCCATTTTTTGGTCTTTGTAAGAGATGAGCGAGGTCGAGTAGGTACGCACGAGCAGCGTTTTAAATTCGCTCACCAATGATTGCTGTTGCTCCGGTGTTGCCTGCTTCCAAAACCGGCCCACGGCCAGGCGCGTCATGCGCGTGAAGTCGAAATGCGGCAGCACTTTGACCTCGATCACTTCTTTGATCTTTTTATGGCTGCCGGCTTGAATTTCCTTGTCTTGCTTAATGATCGTCAATACTTCGTTCGCGGTTTTCTTGATCAATTCATCCGGGTCGCTTTCGGCCGCCAACAGCAGCGGGCTCACCAGCAACATCACCAGGGCAATCCAAATTCGTTTTGTGCGCATCATATTGGGCTCTCTTGTTAAGTGTTGAGTGCTATTTCTTGGCTTCGCCGTCGGCGGCCTTGTCGAACATAAAGCTGCTGATCAAGCTTTCCAGCACCACTGCCGGCTGGGTCTTGGCGATTTTGTCGCCGGACTTGAGGTTCACTTCATCGCCGCCCGGATCGAGACCGATATATTGCTCGCCGAGCAAGCCGGCCGTGAGAATCTTGGCGAAAGTGTCTTTCGGAAACTGGTAGCGCTTATCCACCACCATCGACACTCGCGCGCGATAACTGGCGTTGTCAAAAGTGATGCCAGTGACCCGGCCCACGACTACGCCAGCGCTTTTCACCGGCGCGCGTGCCTTGAGGCCGCCGATATTATCGAAGTCTGCCTGCAACGCATAAGATTCCGACATATTGAAGGTGCTTAAATTCCCCACCTTCATTGCCAGTACCAGCACGGCCGCGAGGCCTGCCACCACGAATAATCCCACCCATAAATCAAGCGTCTTACGTTCCATAAGGTTTACAGCCCCCTAAACATGAAAGCGGTCAAAATAAAATCCAAGGCCAACACCGCCAGCGCGGAGGTTACCACCGTGCGCGTGGTTGCGTGCGACACACCCTCTGCCGTGGGCGGCGCGTCATAGCCTTCGAACAAAGCGATGGCGGTGATCGCGACGCCAAACACGCAGCTCTTGATCACGCCATTCATTACATCCTGGCGAAAATCCACCGCCGCTTGCATCTGCGACCAGAATTGGCCCTCGTCCACGCCGATCAGCACCACGCCGATCAAGTAGCCGCCAAATACGCCGGTGGCGGAGAACATGGCCGCCAGCAGCGGCATCGATATCACCCCGGCCCAGAAGCGCGGCGCGACCACGCGCGCGATCGGGTCCACCGCCATCATTTCCATTGCGCTGATCTGCTCGGTGGCTTTCATCAATCCGATCTCGGCGGTGATGGCCGAACCGGCGCGGCTGGCGAACAACAGCGCCGCCAGCACCGGCCCCAACTCGCGCACCAAGGATAACGCGACCAACGTGCCCAAGGCGGACTCGGAACCGTATTTTTGCAGCGTCTCATAGCCTTGCAAGCCCAACACCATGCCCACGAACAGGCCCGATACCAAAATAATAATCAGCGACAGCACACCGCTGAAATAGATCTCTTTGATCGTCAGCTGAAAGCGGCGAAAGCTCATGCCGGAATGCAGCAGCGTCGCCAAAAAGAAGCGGCTGGCGAAGCCTAAACGCCACACGCCGTTCACCACACGGTGTCCGGTCCCGCGAATGCCCTCAATAGCGCGCTCAAGCATGTGCGGCATCCAGCGCGAGGTCTTCGGCGTAGCTGGCGCCGGGATAGTGGAAGGGCATCGGGCCATCGATCTCGCCGTGCACGAATTGATGCACGAAACCGGTATCCGCCGCGCGCAATTCGTCCGGCGTGCCTTCGGCGATCACGCGCCCCTCGGACATGAAATAAATATAATCCACGATCTTTAAGGACTCCTGCACATCGTGCGTCACCACAATCGAGGTTGCGCCCAGCGCATCATTCAAGTGCCGGATCAAGTTGCCGATCACGCCCAGCGAAATCGTATCCAAGCCGGCGAAAGGCTCGTCATACAACATCAACATCGGGTCCAGCGCGATCGCGCGCGCCAAGGCCACGCGCCGCGCCATGCCGCCAGATAACTCGGCCGGCATCAAATTGTGCGCGCCACGTAAGCCCACCGCTTCGAGTTTCAACAGCACCAGATCGCGGATCAAGGACTCCGGCAAATCGGTGTGCTCGCGCATTTGAAACGCCACGTTTTCGAATACCGACATATCGGTATACAGCGCGCCAAATTGAAACAACATGCCCATGCGCCGCCGCATGCGGAATAAACCCTCGCGGTCCAGCTCATGAATCGTTTGGCCGGCGACCTGCACCTGCCCGCTGCTCGGCTTGAGCTGGCCGCCAATCAGGCGCAGCAGTGTGGTCTTGCCGCAGCCGGATAGCCCCATAATCGCCACCACCTTGCCGCGCGGAAAATTCATATTGATGCCTTGCAGCACCGGGCGCACGTCATAGGTGAAGTTGAGTTCCTGGATTTCGACCAGGTTTTCGGAGGGCATGGCGTGTTTATATTATTTGAGAACGGGGCATTCTAACCTGAAGTGGGCGCCTTTAAAACCTTGCCCACCTAGTACCCAAGTACTTCCAGCAGCGTCCGGGTCTGTTCCAGTTGAGGGTAATCACCGCTTACCGATATTAGATAGAGTGGCGATGTAAGCGCTTGTTCTTGAATGGTTTTCGCTAGTTGCTTCAAATCCGCGCCCGGTTCCAGCCATATGATGGCGGGGCCGTCGTGCGCTACGGCGAGAATGGCCTTTTCGCCCAACGCCGCTAGACGTGCCGCGTCCTCGATTGATGCCGGGCCGTGCGCCGGTTCCAGCAGGAAACGAAAGCGTTCCAGCGTATCCTCGCGCCATTGCGCTAAAGTCTCCGGCGACTCACTACTCCACACGGCATAAGGCAGATAGACGCATTCGAATTCGGTGTTATAGAAAGTCAGCCGCCACTCCGGCGGTAGGTCTTCCGGGTAGAACGCGCCGGACCAGGCGTCGTGGTCCCAGCCGATCGCGCCCAGGTTGCAACGGTAGGTTGGCGGGGTGTGCATGGGCTGGCATTATAGCTGGGTGAAAAGCTAAATCCTTTTAGCCGCGAATTAACGCGGAATAGCGCGAATTTAAAACCAAAGTTCGCATGCTGGGGGTGGTAGTTAATTTGCGTAAATTCGCGTTAATTCGCGGTTAACAAGGATGTATGCGCTTCGATCTATTCCATGAGCTTTCCATGCCACCGCAGCTCGCACGCACCGAGTCGCAGGCGGTCGCCGATTGGCTGGAGGAGATGGCGCTGGCCGACCGGCTTGGCTTTGGCTGCGGCTGGTTGGTGGAACACCACTTCATGCGTGGCTACTCGCATTCCTCCAAGCCGGAAATCCTGCTCGCTGCAGCGGCTGCGCGCACGCAGCGTTTAAGGCTCGGCCTGGGGGTGATTCCCGCGCCTTATCACCACCCGGTGCATATCGCGGAAAAGGTGGCGATGCTGGATGTGGTGTCCAATGGCCGGCTGGAAGTGGGAGTAGGGCGCGGCTTTTCACCCAAGGAATATCAAGTATTCGGTGCCGATATGGCGCATAGCCGCGCACTGACCCAAGAGGCGCTCGATGTGCTGCGCCTTTCCTTTACGCGCAGCCCAGTGAGCTATCGCGGCGAGAACATTGAAATATTGCCGCACGTGGTGCAGCAACCGCATCCGCCCTTGTGGAGTGCAGCGGTCAGCCCGGCGGGATTCGAGTGGAGCGCGCGCAATGGTTTGGGCGTGTTGGCCGGGCCGTTCAAGCCGTGGTTCATGACCCAGGCCGATATCCGGCGTTACCAAGCAAGCTGGACGGATACCGCGCCGCCGCGCATCGGCATGACGCTGGGCATGCTGTGCCTGCCCGACGCCAAGCGCGCCCAGGCATTGGCCAAGCCGGCGTTCGAGTGGTTTTATCGCGCGCTCTATCAAAGCACGTTGCCGGTACTGGAAAAGCTCTATCCCAGCTACGAGGCATTCGGTGAGCTAGGTAAATTTCGCCAACTGCTGGCGCTGGGGATCAACGCCAAGCTGTTGCAAACTTTCGGCATGGCGGTGGCGGGTTCCCCCGAGCAATGCATCGCGGCACTATCGAAATATCGCGCGGCGGGTGTTACCCATCTGCTGCTCGCAGTCGGTGCCGGTGCGCTGCCGACCGAAGTGGTGCGCGAATCCATGCAATGTATTGCGCAGGACGTGATGCCCATGTTTCAGGCGTCAGGCGTCGGGCATCAGGCATCGTAACGGGCGTATGCGTATCTTCGTTACCGGCGCAGCCTCGCATCTCGCTCAGGCCTGGCTATCAAAGCTATGCGCCGATCAGCGCATCGAGCGCGTCATCGGCATCGATTTAGCGCCGGCGATTTTCACCCATGCAAAATTCACCCATCAACTGCTCGATATTCGCAGCCCAGACCTTGGCGCACTCATGTCAGGCTGCGATGCGCTGGTGCATCTGGCCTGGGTGGTGCTGCGTGGCAAAATGAAGGCGGAGACCATGCACGATATTAATGTGCGCGGTACACAACTGGTATTCGAAGCGGCGCGCGCAGCAGGCATCACGCGCTTGATTCACCTCTCCAGCGCCTCCGTCTATGGCAGTGGTGAAAACCTGAGCGAAGCCGCACCGCTGCAACCGTTACCCAATTTTTTGTACGCGCAACACAAAGCCGAAGTAGAAAACTGCTTAGCGCACGAATTCCCCGAAGCGCTGCGCCTGCGCCCGCACATCATCCTCGGCCCGCATTGCCAACCCTTGCTTAAACAACTGCTACATCAACCATGCTATCCCCGCCGGCCGAACCCGCAGCCGCGCTTGCAATGCGTGCATGAAAACGACGTGGCGGATGCGATCAGCGCGGGCTTATTCAGCCCAGCCAGCGGCCCGCTCAATCTGGCGGTGTCCGGTGAATACAGTTTCAAACAGGTGATCGCCGCACGCTATCGGCACCCCATTGCATTGCCCTTCGGCCTGGTAAAAACTGCGCTGGATCTTGCCTGGCGCCTGACCGGCTATGGCGGCGAACCGGCTTGGCTCGATGGCATGCGCCACACACTTACGCTGGATTGCGCGCGGGCGCGAAGTGAATTGGG
Source organism: Pseudomonadota bacterium (assembly GCA_038042985.1). Classification (GTDB taxonomy): domain Bacteria; phylum Pseudomonadota; class Gammaproteobacteria; order Burkholderiales; family Thiobacteraceae; genus RBG-16-58-11. The sequence continues at coordinate 54,459 of JBBTCZ010000031.1, read as the reverse complement.
TTGGCAGCCGAAATATACCGCCGAAGCAGCCTTGGCTGTGGTGAAGTGATACCTGCTGATATGATGCATGGCAGCAATGGATAGCACATGAATACCCCCGCCCTCGAAATCGATCACCTCGCCAAACGCTACGGCAAACTGCCCGTGCTGGAATCCCTCACCCTGACCGTGCAGCGTGGCGAATGCTTTGGGCTGGTCGGCATGAATGGCGCGGGCAAAACCACGCTCATTAAATGCTTGCTCGATTTCTGCGATATTGATGGTGGCGAGATTCGCATCTTCGGCGTACCCCATCGCGAAACTCGTGCACGCAAGCCGCTGGCGTATTTGCCGGAGAGTTTTTTGCCGCCGCACTCGCTCACCGGCCGCGATTTCGTGAAATACATGCTGGCGCTGCGCGAGCAGCCATATGACGAATCAGCCGCGCGCGCGATGTGCGCCGCGCTGGATTTGGATGCGCAAGCCTTGGATCGCCAAGCGCGCGCTTACTCCAAAGGCATGACGCAGAAGCTCGGCTTGGCGGCGGGTTTTCTCAGCCAGGCCGAACTCTTCATCTTGGATGAGCCGATGAGCGGCCTCGACCCTAAAGCGCGCGCGATGCTGAAGCGCCAATTCGCCGCACTCAAGCAAACCGGCAAGACCCTGTTTTTCAGCTCGCACGTACTAGCCGACGTGGAGGAAATTTGCGACCGCATGGCGATTTTGCACGCAGGCCAGTTGCGCTTTATCGGCACGCCGGCCGAATGCCGGGCGCAGTATCAGGCCGATTCACTCGAAGCAGCTTATCTCGCCGCCATCGCCTAATCCGATAGCCTGCCAGCCCTAATCTCTGGCACAATGTCGATTCTTCGACACCGGCTCACGTTCAGGGAAAACTAAAGATATGGCGATATCCGTAGACAAGCCCAGCCTGTTGATCGTCGATGACGATCCGCTGATCACCGACACCCTGAGTTTCGTGCTCGATAAGTTCTTTGAAGTGCATGTCGCCGACTCTCGCGCCAAAGCGCAAACCGTACTTGCCAGCCTCGACACCCCGCCGCAACTCGCCCTGGTCGATCTGGGCTTGCCGCCCTTGCAACATCTGCCGGACGAAGGTTTTCGCCTCATTTCCGAGTTGCTGGCTTATTCCGCGACCATCAAAATTTTGGTGCTGTCGGGCCAGAACGATGAAACCAATGCGCGCCATGCGCGCACCTTGGGCGCGATTGATTTCATCGCCAAGCCGTGCGATCCGGAGACACTGCGCAAACATCTGACCAGTGCACTGCAAGCGCGCAACGCGGAGGTGGCGGCCTCGACCGAAGCCGCAGCCGATACGAGCTGTGGCATCGTCGGCGATAGTCCGGCGGTGTTAAAGCTGCGCCAGCAGATTGCGCAATTTGCCGATTCGCCGTTCCCGGTATTGATCGAGGGCGAATCAGGCAGCGGCAAGGAATTGGTTGCGAGCTGTTTTCACCGCATGGGCAGCCGCGCCAAGAAACCGTTTCTCGCGCTCAACTGTGCCGCGATTTCACCTACCTTGGTTGAGCCGACGCTGTTCGGTTACAGCAAGGGTGCGTTCACCGGCGCCAATACCGCGCGCTCCGGTTATTTTGAAGATGCAAACGACGGCACGCTGTTTTTGGATGAGATCGGCGAGTTGCCGTTCGAGCTGCAAGCGAAACTGTTGCGCGTGTTGGAGAACGGCGAATTTCAGCGCGTGGGCGAAACCCAAACCCGCCACAGCAATGCGCGTATCGTCGCCGCGACCAATCGCGATTTGCGTGCGGAGATTCGCGCCGGTCGTTTCCGCGCTGATCTGTATCACCGCTTGAGCGTGTTTACCGTAAGCGTGCCGCCGCTGCGCGAGTTGAACGACGACAAGAGCGGGCTGTTGCAACACTTCCGCGCGTTCTACGCCAAGCAAGCCAATGTGAAGCCGTTCGAGCTAGACAAGAACGCCCTGGCGCGCTGGATGGGTTATCACTTCCCCGGCAATGTGCGCGAGCTGCGCAACATCGTGATTCGCCTCACCACTAAATACGCCGGGCAGACCGTCACGACCGCGCAATTGGAAGACGAGCTTGATACCGATATCTACACGCCGTCTGGATTCGACATCCCCACCGATCAAAAATCGCTGGAGGAAATGGCCAAGAAGCATCTGCAAAGTCAGACCAATTTCAATCTGGATCAAACGCTCAAGCAATGGGAACAAGGCTATGTCGAGGCGGCGCTTAAAATTACCCATGGCAATCTGAGTCAGGCGGCTAAGCTCTTGGGCGTAAATCGCACCACCTTGTATAGCCGTATGCAGGCCTATCAAATCACCACTGATGAATAGGTTTCGTTCGTCATCAATTGGTTTTTGCGCGCACCGCTTAGGATAACGCCCCGTGTATTACGAGCACTTCGGTCTTAGCCAACCCCCGTTCAAAATCACGCCCAATACCGCGTTCTTTTTTCCCGGCGGTAATCGCGGCCCCATCCTCGATGCCCTGGTCTACGCTATCACCCAAGGCGAAGGCATCATCAAAGTCACGGGCGAAGTCGGCAGCGGCAAGACCATGCTGTGCCGCATGTTGGAGGCGAGCCTGCCGGATACGGTGGAGACGATCTACCTCGCCAACCCCAGCGTGGAGCCGGGCGAGATTTTGCACGCCATCGCCTTCGATATGCATCTGGATATACCGAAAGACGCCAGCCGCCAGCAAGTGATGCAGTTGTTGCAAGCATATCTGGTGCAGCGCCACGCTGAAGGCAAACAAGTCGTGATCTTCGTCGAGGAAGCGCAGGCCACGCCGATAGCAACGCTGGAAGAAATTCGCTTGCTCTCCAATCTGGAAACGCAGCACCACAAGTTGTTGCAGATCGTGTTATTTGGCCAGCCGGAGTTGGATGAAATCCTTGCCGAACCTGCGATCCGGCAATTAAAAGAACGCATCACCCATAGCTTTCGCCTCGATCCGTTCAACACCACCGACATCCGCGCCTACCTCGATTTCCGCATGCGTCAAGCCGGCTACAAAGGTCCGGATGTGTTCAGCGTGGGCGCGGTGCGCGAAATTGCACGCGCCTCCATCGGACTCACCCGCCGCGTCAACATCATCGCCGACAAAGCGCTGCTCGCCGCCTACACCGAGCAAAAGCACGACATCTCGGCGCGGCATGTATTCGCGGCGGCGCAGGATTCTGAGTTTACCGACATCGTGCCGCGCAAGCTCTGGGGCCTCGGCCTGGCAGCTATCGGGCTGCTTTTGCTCGGTATCGGCATCGGCATAGCGTTGCCGCCGCTGTTTAAATCCTCTACGGTGCCGCCACCCGCACCGGCCCCAGCCGCCGCAATGCCGGCTACGCCTGCGCTGCAACCCACTGCTATCGCAGAACAAGCTAAAGATATCGTCGATACGCGGCTGGCCGCGACCGAACAATGGCTGGCCAACACCCCGCCGGAGTCGGTCGGCATCCATGTCCAACTCCTGGGCGCGGGGGATCGGAAGCGGCTCGAAAACTACCTCGCCGAATTGGGCAAAAGCGTTGATATCGCGCAGGTTTTTGTGTACCGTACCAAGGCTGGTGGCAAGCCTGCGTATAGCGTGATTTATGGTAGTTACCCGAATCGCACTGCGGCCAATGCCGCGCTCGCGCAACTGCCGGCCAAGTTGCAAGCGCAGCGCCCCTACTTGCGCACCGTGCAAGGCATGCGCGCCGAGATCGGTGCGGCGCCCTAAGCGCAAAGGATAATGTTGAAAGCAGCTTCTTTTATTTGGTTTCGATACGCGCTTCTCAGCGCCCTGGTCGCGCTTAGCGGTTGTGCACAAGAGCCGCGCATCGCGCAATCGCAAGGCCATATTTCCCTACCGCCTCCCGCCCAAGTGGCGAGCGCTATTCCCGCCCCGGTGCAAGTGCCCACGCAATTGCCACCGCCGAAAATCCAAGCCAAGCCGATCACCTATAACGTGGTGGTAACTGAAGTACCCGCAAAAGAACTGCTGTTTTCCCTCGCGCGCGACACCAAGCTCAACATTGACGTGCATCCCAACATTCAAGGCGTAGTAACTTTGAATGCGATCAACGAAACCCTGCCCGCGATTCTTGATCGCATCGCCTACCAAGTGAACATCCGCTACAAGCTGGAAGGCAACACACTGATCGTGACGCCGGATTCGCCTTTCTTGAAGTCGTATCAGGTGAACTACGTGAACCTGTCACGCAAAACCACCTCCAGTATCGGCGTCGCGACCCAAGTTGCTACCACGGGCATAGCGACCGCAGGCGGTGGCGGTTCCGGTGGCGGTAATAACAGCTCCAGCACCACGGTTGCCAGCACCTCTAACAACGAGTTTTGGGAAGTATTAACCGCAAATATTCGGGATATATTGAAATCCACGCGTTCTGCCAGCCAGTCGGCCGAGGACAAAAACGCTCGCGTCGAAGCCGTGCGTGCCTCGCGCGAAGAGCGTTTGCAACAAGCCAGTGCTGTCGCCCGCGCGGGCCAAGCTGCGCCGCAGTTGTATAGCTCCATCTTCGGCAAGCAGGGGGAGTCCTTCGCCGAAGCGAAAGACGAAGTGATCGTCAACCCCAGCACTGGCACGGTGCTGGTGATGGCGACTGAAGTGCAGCACAAAATCATCAACCAGTATATTGATAGCGTAATGCTTTCGGCTAACCGGCAAGTGCTGATCGAAGCGACCATTGTCGAAGTCACGCTCAAGGATCAATTCCGTGCCGGTATCGATTGGACGCGTGTCGCGCTTCTGGGTACGACCACGGGTTTCGATTTCAAATCGGCTTCGAATCTGGCTGGTGCGCTCACTGGATTTCAGACTCTGACCTATCAAAACGCCAACAGTAATTTCAACGCCGCCATCAAGTTGCTCGATTCTTTCGGTGAGGCACGCGTGCTATCAAGCCCGAAGTTGCTGGTGTTGAACAATCAAACATCCATGCTAAAAGTGGTGGACAACTTGGTGTATTTTTCGGTACAGGTGACACCCGGTTCCACCAGTACCAGCGGGGCTGTCACGCCAGCCACATACTCTACGACAGCAAATACCGTTCCGGTCGGGGTCATCATGGCGGTGACGCCACAGATCAACGAGAGCGGTCGTGTGACGCTGGTCGTACGGCCTACCATTTCGCGCCAAAACGGGGAAGTAACCGACCCGAACCCTGACCTTAAATCCGCCGTGCCCAACAAAGTACCTGTTATCCAAGTGCGCGAAATGGAATCGGTGTTGCAAGTTCCCAGTGGCGAGACCATTGTGCTCGGCGGATTAATGCAGGATGACGTTGCCAAAAACCGCGATGGCTTGCCTGGTTTGACTGACAATCCCGTGACCAATGTTTTGTTTGGCACGCGCGATCGTAAGGTCACGCAAACGGAGTTGGTTATTTTCCTCCGCCCCACCGTCATCACCAATCCCAGTTTGTCGAGCGACGAATTGTCGTTCTACAAGCGTTATCTTCCTCCTCAAGCGCAGTCCACAACCCAGCCATGAGCCTGTTGTTAAAGGCGCTCAAGAATGCGGATCGCGGCTCGGCGTTGACGCTGGAGCCGATGGTCGCTCGCGCATCCGATGCGCACACGCCACCCCCGACCGCTCAAGCAGCAGCGGAATTGATGTTTGAGAAACATGCTGCGTCAGAAAAACGCCGCTTGCTGATTCTGCTTGGCTCTTTGGGTGCGGTGGTGGTGGGTATGGGGGTGTATTTTTATCTCGCGATCTTCATGCCTGGGCTGTTTTTGCCTAAACCACCCGCGCCGCCAGCAGCTGCCACTCAGCCGGTGGTTACGACCCCCCGCCCGATTGAAACGCTGCCACCGCTCACGCAAGTGGTTCCTGCGCCGCCGCCTATTACAAAGCCGCTTGAGCCGACGCGATCCGCTGCGCAAGAGCTTGCTGTGGATACACCAAAGCCGCGCGCCAATAGTAAGCAGAGCAAAGAGGGGGTCAGCGTGACGCCGACAGCGCCCGATACCGGCGTCACGGTAGTCGGCGGCAGCGCGCAATCCAGCGGCGGCATTTCGAGCGCCTATCAGTTGTTGCAGGACGGCCGCTTGGAGGAGGCGCGGCGTGCGTATGAAAAGCTGCGCGCTTTGGAGCCGCGCAATCCGGATGTGCTGCTTGGCCTGGCGCTGATCGCGCAGCGCCATGGACGTAACGACGAAGCGGTACAGCACTATCTTAAGGCGCTGGAAGTCGACCCCAAGAACGCTTTCGCACAAGCCAGCCTGACCGGCATGGTTGCACGCGCCGACCCGCTAGCGGCGGAGACAAAGTTTAAATCGCTCATCGCGCAACAGCCTGCCGCGTATTTGTATTTCGGTTTGGGTAATGTGTATGCGGCGCTTGGCCGTTGGAATGAAGCGCAAAGCGCTTATTTCGAAGCGCAGCGGCTGGAACCTGAGTCGCCCGACTACGCCTTCAACCTCGCAGTGAGCTTGGAGCACATCAACCAGCCGCGCGCCGCGCTGGATTACTATCAACGCGCACTCAAACTGGCGCAGGCTAAGGGCGGCGCCGGCTTCGACCCGAACTTGGCCACCGCGCGTCTTCGGCAACTCAGCCGCTAATCTGGCGCGACAACCGGAGCTGGTTAGGTGACCGGCCCGGTGATGCAGGTTTCTACCCGGTTGCGCCCCATCTCCTTGGCGCGGTAGAGGCAGCGATCCACCTTTTTCATCAGGCTATCGGCGTTGTCCCCAGGAGCGAAATCCGCTACGCCAAAGCTGCACGTCACCTGCCCCACGTCGGCAAAATGTTGTTTTTCGATGGTCATGCGCAGTTTTTCCGCCAGCAGGCGGCTGCTGTTGATATCGCAATTGGGCGCCAGGATCGTAAACTCTTCGCCGCCCCAGCGTGCGAACAGATCAGTGGTCCGTATGGCGCTGGAAATAGTCAGCGCCAACTGGATCAGCACCCGGTCACCCGCTTGGTGCCCGAAGCTGTCGTTCACGCGCTTGAAATGATCGATGTCGAAAATAATGAGTGATAAGGGTGTGGCAAAACGTGTGGCGCGATCGATCTCGGCCGACAATACCTCGTCGAAGCGACGGCGATTGCAAATGCCGGTCAAGGTGTCGGTGGTGGCCAATTGTGTGAGCCGTTCTTCGGTCTGCTTGCGCACGCTGATATCGCGCACGATGCCGACCGCGCTCCATTGGCCGTGCAGCTTGACCGCCGACAAGGCGATTTCCACCGGAAACTCGGTGCCGTCCTTGCGCTTTGCCCCCACCTCGGTGGTGCGCCCGAGCAGGGCGCCTTGCCCGGTTCCGCCGAACTGTGCGAATCCCTCCTGATGACGTGCCAGATAACGCTCGGGCATGATCAAGTCGTGCAAATTGTGGCCCATGATCTCCGCAGCGGAAAAGCCGAATAGTTGCTCCGCTGCCGGGTTCCAGTAGGTCACTAACCCTGCATGGTCGATCATGATGACCGCGTCCTGCGCGGCATTGGTGATGCTGCGCAACACCTCCTCGCGTTCGCTCAGCTCGCGCGTCCGGTCCTGCACGGCGCGCTCCAGGGTATCCTGATTGCGCTCTAACACCCGCTGCGCTTCCTTGATCTGTGTGATGTCCGTTCTGACCGAAATATATTGATAGGGTAGGCCATCGTCACCGAGACACGGCACGATGGTTGTCGCCACCCAGTACAGGGCGCCATCCTTGCGCCGGTTGCAGACTTCGCCTTGCCATACCTTTCCCGATGCAATGGTCTCCCACATATGGGCATACAAGGCATCGGGGTGCGCACCAGATTTCAGAATGCGGTGATTTTTACCCAGCAGTTCCGCGAGCGTGTACTGGCTGACTTGGGAAAATTTTTCGTTGGCGTAAATGATCTTGCCGTACACATCGGCGATACTGACAATGTTGTGCTCGTCCATCGCAAATTTCTGGAACTGCAAGTCCTGCATCGACTCATGCAGTTGTTGGCTGGTGCTGGACAGATCAGCCACCAGCCCATTTGTTTTGCGGATCACCGATACCGCGATGAGGGTGGCGAGCAGCACGCCCAGCACGCCGCCCGTCGCCATCAGTACGTCGGTTTCGGTGTGGCTGTCGCGCATTTTCTGCGCGAGCATGCGCGTTTCCTCGGTCTCGTGCTCCAGAAAGGCGGTCAGGGTTTCGATCATCCGTTCCTGCGCCGGCATGGCTTCGCGTATCAGCAACGCCTCCGCTTCGTCGCGCCGGCCTGCCATCGTCAGTTCGATGACTTGTTCCTGCAGAGGCATCCCCACTGCGGTTTGCTGCCGCTGTTGTTCCATCAGCGCCATCTCGGTTTCATTCAGCCTCAAGCTGAGCAGCTTGGCGCGCGCCTCGCCAAAGCGCCGGCCCTGCTCATTGAAACGTAGCATCGCTGCATCGCGCTCCAAGGCGTCATCCGTGTGCACAATCGTGAACAAGGCGGACGTGCGGTCGCGCGCTGCCAGTTGCATGCGGTACAGCGTTTCCACGGCGACTTGCTCGTTTCCGACGATATTGTCCAGCGTGCGGTAAGCCCCATCGATCCGGTATACGCCTACTCCGGACAGGAAAATGATGAGCACGATAACCGCGCCGAAGCCGGTACGCAGCAAGCGGGTGGTTTTTCCTTGCACGACTTGGGTGGGCAGGGGCGCCGCTGTTTTGTTTTCCAACACGCCGATTCCTTGTCAATCTGGGCAATATTTTTAATTATATCGGCCAAAATCGCGCTGTCTTGAGTTAGTGCGGCCGTCTTTTCTGCCGGTTGCAAATCCGCAAAGCGCGTGCCGGCTGGGTTAGAATGAGCGCTGTCCAACCTTCTCCGACTTATGGCTGAACAGCGAAAAAAACAGCGCTTGGGCGACATGCTCGTGCAGCAGGGTCTGATCACCCAAGATCAACTACGCATCGCCCTGATCGAGCAGGAGCAGAGCCAGTTGCCGCTCGGCCGACAATTAGTGCTGCTGGGCTTCATCACCGAAGCAATGATTCGCGACATCGTGGCCCATACCATCGGCCAGGAGAGCGTGGACCTGGCCGCCGTCGCAGCCGATGGCGAGGCGATGAAACTGGTGCCGGAGGATTTCGCGCGTCGCCACACGTTGCTGCCGATCGCCTTCGACGCCGACAAGCAAACGCTCGTGGTCGCCATGTCAGACATGTTCAATGTGGTCGCGCTCGACCAGTTGCGTGCAATGATCAATGCGCCCATCGAAATCAAGACGATGCTCGCCGGCTTGGCGCAGCTACAAGAATACATCGACCGCTTCTACGGTTATGAGCTTTCGGTGGATGGCATTCTGCGTGAAATCGAGACCGGCGAGATCGACTACCAGAGCCTGCAAACGCCCGGCGGCGAGATGGAGTACACGCAGCCAGTGGTGCGGCTGGTCAATTCCTTGCTGGTAGATGCGGTGAAGCACGGTTCGTCCGATATTCACTTCGAGCCGGAGTTCGCATTTTTGCGCATCCGATATCGCATCGACGGCGTGTTGGAGCAAGTGCGCAGTCTGCACAAAACCTATTGGCCGAGCATCGCGGTGCGGCTCAAGGTGATGAGCGGCATCAACATCGCGGAAACCCGCGCCGCGCAGGATGGGCGCTTCTCACTCAATCTTTCCGGGCGGCCAATCGACTTTCGCGTCTCCACCCAGCCGACGGTGTACGGCGAGAATATCGTGCTGCGGATTTTGGATCGCGAGCGCTCGATCATCCCGCTCGAACGTATGGACCTGACGGCCGAAACGCTCGCCACCTTGCGTTTGATGATGGCGCGGCCGGAAGGCATTCTGATCGTGACCGGCCCGACTGGCTCCGGCAAAACCACCACGCTGTATTCCTTGCTCACTCACCTCAACAACGAAACCATCAACATCATGACGCTGGAAGACCCAGTGGAATATCCGGTGACCATGATGCGCCAGACCTCGGTCAACGAGACGGTGAAAATGGATTTCGTGAATGGCATCCGCTCTATCATGCGCCAAGATCCGGATGTGATTCTGGTGGGTGAGGTGCGCGACAAAGATACGGCGGAGATGGCGTTCCGCGCCGCGATGACTGGGCATCAAGTGTTCACCACCTTGCATACCAACTCCGCGCTTGGCACCTTTCCGCGCCTGCTGGATATCGGCATCTCGACCGAGATCATGGCCGGCAATATCATCGGCGTCATCGCACAACGCTTGGTGCGGGAGCTGTGTCCGCATTGCAAGGAAGCGTATGCCCCGAGTATGGAGGAGTGCCAGTTATTGGGCATGGGGACGCAATGTGTCACGACCATCTACCGCGCCGTGGGTTGCAAGCTTTGTCACCACAAGGGCTACCGTGGCCGCATGGCCTTGATGGAGTTGTTGTTCATGGATGGCGATTTAGATGATCTGGTCGCGCGCCATGCCACGCTGCGCGAATTGCGTGAAGCCGCGCTCACCAAAGGGTTCAAGCCTTTGGCAGAAGACGGCATCCGGCGTGTGATGGAAGGGCGCACCAGTCTGGCGGAAATATCGCGCGTTGTGGATCTGACCGGCCGCCTGCGTTAATCGCCATGGCCGCCTTCCAATATTTCGCTGTCGATCGCACCGGGCGCCACGTGCGCGGCCGCATGGATGCCGCGAATGAGAGCGATCTGGAGCAACGCTTGCGCCGCATGGGCTTGGACTTGGTCACCAGCCGCCTCAAATCGCCGATGGTGTCATTGGCTTTCAAAAAACCAATCTCGCGTCAAGACCTGATCAACTTTTGCTTTCACCTGGAGCAAATTTCCAAGAGCGGCATTCCCCTGCTGGATGGCTTGGCCGATCTCGGGATGAGCACGGATAATCGGCGCTTTCGCGACGTGATCGCGGCCATGCACGAGGATATGCAGGGCGGCAAACTATTGTCCGAGGCGATGGCGCGGCACCCGGCGGTATTCGACCGCTTGTTCGTGAGCTTGATCCGCACCGGGGAGCAAACCGGCAATATGCCGGAAGTGTTAAACGATTTGGCCGCGACCCTCAATTGGCAAGACGCCTTGGTATCCAAAACCAAACTGCTGCTGCTCTATCCCACCATCGTATTCATCGTGGTAACGGCGGTGGTGTTTTTCCTCATGCTGTATTTGGTGCCGAAGCTGGTGACTTTTCTTACCACTATGCAACAGACCTTGCCCTTACAGACGCGCCTATTGATCTGGCTCTCCGAAGTCTTTGGCAACTACTGGGCGTTGTTGTTGGGCTTGCCGCTCACGCTATTTGTGATCGGCGTCACGGCGGTGCGTGCTAACGCCAATGCACACCTGCTGTGGGATTACGCGAAACTCAACCTGCCATTGGTGGGGCCGATATTGCAGCAGATATTGCTGGCCCGTTTCGCTAATTATTTCGCGCTGCTCTATCGTTCCGGCATTACGATTCTCGATGCCCTGACCGCGTGCGAAGGGGTGGTGGCCAATCGCTACGTGGCCGACGGTCTGCGTCGTGCTGGGCAGCAGATTAACGCAGGTGATAGCTTGACTGAAAGCCTGCGCAACCTTGGCTTGTTTCCACCGCTGGTGATACGCATGATCCGCATCGGCGAGACGACCGGGGCGCTGGATGAAGCGCTGATGAATGTCGGTGCCTTTTACCAGCGCAGTGTGGAAAATTGGGTCGAGCGCGCGCTCAAGTTGCTGCAGGTGGGGCTGACGATGTTTTTGGGTTTGATCCTGGCGTTCATCATGTATGCCGTGCTGTCGCCGATCTATGATATTTTCGGCAAATTGTCTTTTTAGCCTGCGCACTATGTCCACCAAAATCCTTGTCAGTCTATCCGCGCGCAAAACCTGCTTTGCGTTGTTTGAGCGTGGCGGGCTGACCGGTTTCACTACTTACGACAACGACGACCACGCCTTGCGCGCCTTCGGTGAGTTGATCGCACGCCACCTCGATGCGCCCGTGTATCTGATGGTGGATACGGTGGAGGAGGAATACCGCACCGAGCACATGCCGCATGTATGGGGCGGCGCGCGGCGTGAGATGTCCAAGCGCAAACTCGCGCAATTGTTTCGCACCGTGCCCTATCGCGCGGCCTGGCTGCAAGGCCGCGACAGCGCTGCGGGCAAGCGGCGCGATGATGTGTATTTATTTCTCGCGCTGAATTCCGGCGACTTGCTGCGGCCCTATCTCGAATACATCCACGCGCGGCGTGCACCGCTGGCCGGCATTTATCTCTTGCCGCAAGTAACGCAGGCATTAGCATCGCGGCTGAAATGCGACACTGCTGGCGTGCTGCTGGTGTCGCGCCAACAGGGCGGGCTGCGCCAAAGTTTCTTTTTGCAGGACCGCCTGCGCATCAGCCGTTTGACTCCGCTTGACCCGCTGGGCGAGCCGGCCACGGCCGAATCCTATGCGGCGGAAGTAGAAAAAAGCCGGCTATTTCTCTACAACAGCCGGCTGCTGCCGCGTGAAGCGCGTTTAACTGTGCTCATCCTCGACATCGACGACGGTTTGGCGCAAGTGCCGAGCTTGTTGAGCCAAGACGTCTCATTTCACTGCCAACGCCTCGGGTTTGAGCAATTGCGCGCTGCTTTGACTTTGGGGCCGACCGATCTGCCGCGTGACCCGGAAGCGCTGCATTTATTTTTACTGGGCAAATATCCGCCGCAAGCGAGTCTGGCCGAACCGCGTCTCACCGGCGATTTCACCTCGCACCAGCTGCGCGCCGGTTTGTATGCCGCTAGCGCGGCCATCGCCGTCTCGGCGCTGATTTGGAGCGGGTACAACTTATATCGCGGCTATGCCAATCAAGCCGCCACACAAAGCGCTATCGCCGACACCGCACGCTTCCGCAGCCAATATGCAGAAGCGGCTAAACAGTTTCCAGCGACGCCGGTGGCCGCCGAACATTTGCGCCAAGCGGTAGAAGTCGCGGATCAGATCAAAAAATTTCGGCGCACGCCCGAACCTTTCATGCAGTTGCTATCGGCCGTGCTAAGCGAGTTCCCGCAAATCGAACTCAATCGCCTCGACTGGCGCTATGCCTCGACCACCGCCACGACGCAACAATCTGCTAACGTCAGCCCGAGTGCGTGGCAACAGCAGGGCGAGATTGAGGCGGAGATTCGCCCCTTCAACGGCGATTACCGCGCCGCTTTGCAGTTAATCGAACGCTTCGCGGCAAGTTTGCGCGCGCAGCCCAATGTGGCGGGCGTCAGCATCGTCAAGCTGCCGCTCAACCTAGACCCGGCCAGCACGCTCAGCGGCAGCACCCAAGATAGCTCGGACGCAAAACCGGGTGCGGCGCAATTCAAGCTCGGCGTCGTGATCAGGCGCGAATCATGAAGCTCAAAGAATTTAACTGGCGCATCCTGCGCACTCCCTTGTTGGTGCTGTTGGGCAGCCTAGCCGCCTCTTCCGCTTGGGTTTATTTCTCCAGCCAATGGACAGACAGCTCGCGGCAAGCGCTCGAACGCGAACGCGTCGTACTCAACGAGATACGCCAAAAATCCACCCAAGCGGATCAGGAAAAACTGCTCATCCAACGCTACCGCGACGCCTACGAAGATTTACAAAAAAGCGGCACGGTCGGGCCGGAGCAGCGCGTCAATTGGCTTGATGCCCTGCGCAGCGCGAGCCAAGCCGCGCGGACGCTAGGAGTTGACTATCAACTCAGCCAGCAAACGGCTTCGCCCATCAAGCTGGATACTGGCGCATACAAACTTCATCAATCGACTATGAAGCTGCGTATCAAGTTGCTGCACGAAGGCGATTTGGCGAGTTTTTTAAGCGCCTTGGATGCAGAACGACCTGGGCTATATTTACTACAGAATTGTAATTTGACGCGTGGCCCAGGTGGCGCCTTCAGCGTGCGCTATGAGCCGAAATTAGCAGCGGAATGTGAGTTGCTCTGGCTATCCCTAGTCGAAACCGGCACGGCGGAGGCGACGAAGAAATGAAACGCTTAGTGATGATAATTGCTTGCGTGTTCCCGCTCTCGGCGCAAGCCGAAATTCTCGGTCGCTTGTTTCACACCCCGGAACAGCGCGCCCAGCTCGATCTTGCACGCAAATCCACGCCTTTGAGTGCGAGCGGCGAACCGGATACGGCCAGCGGCCAAGGCCTATCCGTCAGCGGCATCGTCACCCGTAGCGATGGCAAGCGCAGCACTTGGGTCAATGGCCGCCTGGAACACGACACTGCTATTACGAACAAACAAGACCGCACCCAAGTGTGGGTCAAACTCCCCGGCGGCGAAGTCAAACTCAAAGTCGGCCAAAGCCTCGATCCGGCTACCGGCCAAGTGGCCGAAGGCTATCGCCGCGCGCCGCCACCCGAGCCGGTGGCCACTAAACCTGCACCCCCCAAAGCCCCCATGAAACCGCCCACCCCGGCCGCACGCGATGACAACGCCGAGCCAGATCAACCCGCCACACAATAGTCAGCGCCAAAGCGGTGCGGCCATCCTCATCCTGGTCTTGATCTTGATGCTGGGCCTGATCACGCTTTTCACCTTCCGCATGGATCGTAAGGGGCCGGAGTTGGAGGCCGAGCGGAAAACAGCGATGGCGTTGGCGCAGGCGAAGGAGGCGTTGATCGGGTATGCGGCAAGCGCGGACCTATCCACCAACGGGCCACGACCGGGCGATCTTCCCTGCCCGGACATCGACAACGACGGTGATGCTGAAGCGAGTTGTGGCAACGCATCCGGCAGCACTGGGCAAGATCGGCGTCTCGGCCGCCTGCCGTGGAAGACCTTGGGGTTGCCTGACTTACGTGATGGCTATGGCGAAAGGCTGTGGTACGCCGTTTCTAATAATTTTAAAAACAACACACGCACCCTGGTTCTTAACAGCGAAACTTTAGGAACCATCACTGTGCGAAACTCCAATGGCAACGTTATTTTCGATGCAACCGGCACGACAGGCGCAATCGCAGTGATCTTTTCTCCAGGATCGTCCCTTATTCGTCAGGGGGGCTACGTGCAGAACCGTGTATGCGTGCCGTGCAACGCCCAAGAGGTATGCACCGGCGTCCCATTCACCAATACGCCTCGTTGTAATCCCATAAACTATTTGGACATTGCAGTTGGTGAAGACAACAGCAGCTTTCGTGATAGCGACCCCGATGGATTTATATCGGGCCCAAATATCAGTGCTGCGGGCGCGACGATTTTGAACGACAGCTTGATCACGATCACGCCGGGGGATTTGATACCAGTGCTTGAAAACCGTGTGGCTGGCGAAGTGCGCATGTGTCTCACCGAGTACGTTGCGAAATTGAGCAATCAAGCGCGCTATCCTTGGGCGGCACCACTAAACCCGGCGGCAGCGCCCAGCTACTCCGATGCATCGGGCGTGCGCTTCGGAAGAATACCCGACACACCGTTCGTCAACACCAAGCTTGATAGCGGGAACGTCATGGATGACAGTTGGACAGGTAATTGCAACATCAACGCTACTTTAGGTTGGTGGCTCAACTGGAAAGAAACGGTGTTCTACGCCGTGGCGGACGCTTACAAACCCGTCGATTTGAGCTCACCTGTTCCATCGCCTGGGTGTGGTGTAACCGGCACATGTCTTACCGTCAATCCACCCTCTGCAACAGCAAGCAAGCAGGTGACAGTGTTTGTGGCGGGGCGTCGGCTCCCGGGCGTCGCGGGAGGCCAGCCACGCACCTCTAACGCCAACAAAGGTAGTATCGCCAACTATTTGGAAAATCAAAACGCCACTCCGGCGGATGATATTTTTGAACGCAGCCCGGTTAGTACTACATTCAACGATGTCATATCATTCACGCCTTAGTGCCACACACAGAACCGGCTGGAAAAGTTGAAAGGCAATCGGAAAGGCGCGTGGAGCATCCGCATCAACGACCAATGGCGGATGTGCTTTCACTTCGAGGATGGCAATGCTTTTGATGTTGAAATTGTCGATTACCACTGAACGGAGACAATGATGACTATCGTAAATGGAATGCGCCCGATTCACCCGGGTGAGGTATTGCGGGAGGAGTTCATGATTCCGCTGGGACTTTCCGCCAACGCGCCTTGCGCGTGAGCGCCGGGCGGTGACGGCTGATACGGCCTTGCGATTAGCGCGCTATTTCGGCACCAGCGCGGAGTTCTGACTAGGCTTGCAGTCTGATTTCGAGATGAAAATTACCCTGACTGAGATAGGGGCGCGTATCGAACAGGACATCACGCCAATGGCGCGGGCAGCATGATTCTGCGGCTGCTCGCTTCGCCTCTGAATTTAATCGACCCAGTGCACAGAGTTATACCGCCCCCAAAGAAACAATTTGCGACCTTGTCTCTATTAAACCAAACTTAGTCCAGTTAATTAGTTAGGCGTAAACCCATGCGCACCATCAACATCCACGAAGCCAAGACCCATCTTTCGCGTTTGGTTGAAGAGGTCAGTGCTGGGGAAGAATTAACCATCGTCAAGGCCGGCAAACCGATGGCGCGCCTGGTGCCGATCAAGCCGGCGAAGCGGGTGCGGAAGCCTGGATTTTTAAAAGGCAAGATACGGATCTCGAAGGACTTCGATGCTCCCTTGCCGGGTGATCTGCTCGACGCTTTCGAGGGCAAAACATGAGATTGCTGGTGGATACCCAGATTTTTCAGTGGTTTCTTGCGGATTCTACTCGGCTCTCGAAAATGGCAAAGCAGGAAATCCAGCACGCAGACGATGTGTTCGTCAGTGCGGCCTCCATTTGGGAGGCCTCTATCAAAGCGGCGCTAGGCAAGTTGGACGTCGATCCGGCGAAATTAGTAGAGGGTATTCAGGCAAGCGGCTTCACTGAGATGCCGATTCGTGCTGGCCACGGCGTCATGGCTGCCGCCTTGCCGCCACATCATCGAGACCCATTTGACCGCATGTTGGTCGCTCAAGCGTTGACGGAGCCTGCACATTTGCTTACGGCTGATTCCTTATTGAGCCAGTATTCCGAATTAGTCCGTGTGATTTAGCAAACGCGCTATTTATCGCAACAACACTGGCTGAATATCCGTCACCCGCTTCAACTGCATCGCTGCATCATTGGCCTCTATGCTCGTTTGGAACGGCCCCGCGCGCAGCCGGTATAAGCCATCCACCGTTTGAATCCGCAGCGCATCCGCTAGCCCCCCAAGCTCCACTTTCAATTTCGCCAGCAATTGCTCGGCATTGGCTTGCACGCTGAATGCGCCGAGTTGCAGCCAATAGCCGGCGCCTTCTGCGCTCGCTACGCGCTGCGGTTTTTCCTCGGACGGCGCGGTGAGGGTGGGCGCCGATGTCCAATTGGCGGGGTCGATGCTTTCCACTTCTACCAGTCCGCTGCCCACGCCGATGATGCCGAGTTTATGGGCCGCGGTGTAGGACAAATCGATTAGTCGATCAGCGTGAAACGGCCCGCGATCGTTGACGCGCACGATCACCGCTCTGCCTGTTTTGGGATTGGTCACGCGCACATAACTGGGGATGGGTAGCGTGGGGTGCGCCGCTGTCATCGCATACATGTTGTAGGTCTCGCCGCTGGAGGTGCGTTGGCCGTGAAATTTTTTGCCATACCAGGATGCGACGCCGCGCGCCTGGTACGGCTTGCCGCTCACATCGGGTGTGTAGGTCTGACCCAGAACGGTATAGGGCCGATTGGCGAATTTGTGCAGCGGCTCAGGCTTGGGCTCGGCATCGGGGATCGCCTCCAGGTTCGGCGGCGCGTTTTCGCCCGGCCCATCGTCCTGGTAATAGCCACCGGGGCGTGTGCTGGCCGCAGCCGGTTTCTCGGTTTTGATCCCTGGTGCTTCAACCCGCACACTCGGTCTGGGCGTACTGGAACATCCCGCCAACCCAAGCAGAACAATCGCGACAGCGACCATCCCCTGACGCCTGACGTCTGACCCCTGACGCCTAATCATTGCTTCACCAATCGCCGATGCGTCGCTACGCTCATCAATACCCCAAAGCCCAACAGTAGCGTCACCATGGAGGTGCCGCCAAAACTGATCAAGGGCAGCGGCACGCCTACCACCGGCAAGATGCCCGACACCATTCCCATATTTACGAAGGCATAGGTGCCAAACGTCAGTGTGATGCTACCGGCCACTAAGCGTCCGAACATGGACGGGGCGTTTGCCGCGATGTACAAGCCGCGTGCGACGATCAGCAAATAAAGCAAGAGCAGTACTAAGATGCCGAACAAGCCGAACTCTTCGCCATACACCGCGAAGATGAAATCCGTGTGGCGCTCCGGCAGAAAATCCAAATGTGCCTGCGTGCCTTGCAGCCAACCCTTGCCGATGAGGCCGCCGGAGCCGAGTGCGATGGTGGATTGAATCGTGTGATAGCCGGCGCCAAGCGGATCCTGGCTCGGATCGAGCAGGGTCAAAATGCGTTGCTGCTGATAATCGTGCAGGAGCGACCAGGCCACCGGTGCTAAGGCCGCGGCCACAGCCGTTAACCCGATAATCATTTTCCAACCGATGCCCGCGAGGAACAGTACATAAAACCCCGATGCCGCGATCAAGAGCGCGGTGCCTAAATCCGGCTGCTTCGCAATCAATGCGACCGGCACCAGCAACAGCACCGCGGCCACCGCGAAATCGGAAAGTTTCATGCTGCGTTCGCGCTTTTCAAAATACCAGGCGAGCATCAGCGGCACCGCGATCTTCATCAACTCGGAGGGTTGAATGCGCGTGACGCCAATATGCAACCAGCGCCGTGCGCCGTGGCTCACCTCGCCGAACAGCGCCACGCCGACCAACAGCAGCAAACCCGCCACATAAGTCGGCCAGGCGAAGCGCATCAAATGTTGTGGCGGCAAATTCGCCACTGCCCACATAAGGCTAAGGGCAACCAACATGCTGATGAACTGACTGATCACGCGATCAAAATTTTGCGCGGATGCGCTGTAGAGCACGAACAAGCCCAGCAGCATGGTCGCGCACAACACGGCGAGTAAAAAAATGTCGAGGTGCCGAATCAAGAATAAGCCAATGCGTCTAATCATGTTCGCTCTCGTCTGCTGCATCTGTTACCGGACGTACAGGCAGCTTACCCAATAAATAATAATCGAAAACAGCGCGCGCGATCGGCGCGGCGGTGGAGCCGCCATGACCGCCGTTTTCCACCAGCACCGCGATCGCGATCTTTGGGTCGTCTGCCGGCGCGTAGGCGATGAATAAGGCGTGGTCGCGATGGCGCTCGGCCACGCGGCTCTCGACATATTTTTCGCCTTGCTTCATGCCGACCACTTGCGCGGTGCCGGTCTTGCCGGCCATGGCATACGGCGCGCCCGCGCTGGCGCGGGCGGCGGTGCCCCCGGGGCGGGTGACGTCGACCAAGGCATTGCGCACCAAGGCCATATTTTCCGGCTTGATCGGCAAGACCGAAATGGTCTCGGCCGGGCGCGGGGTAATGACATTCGTCTTCGAATTTTCAATCTGGCGCACCAGCTGCGGCCGCATCTGCGTGCCGCTGTTGGCGATGGTGGCGGTCGCCACCGCCAGTTGCAGGGGCGTGGCCAAGTTATAGCCTTGCCCGATGCCGACGCTCACCGTGTCGCCGACATACCACTTTTGCTTGAATCGTTTCATCTTCCACTCGGTAGAGGGCAGCAAGCCAGTGCGCTCACCTTCAATGTCGATGCCGGTTTTTTTGCCGAAGCCAAAATGGCTGATGAAATTGAAAATATTGTCGATGCCCAAATCCACCGCCAACCCGTAATAATACGTGTCGCACGAAATCACCAAAGACTTGTGTAAATCGACATAGCCGTGGCCGCCGGCTTTCCAGTCTCGGTAGCGATGGCTCGTGCCGGGCAAGCTATAAAACCCCGGGTCGTTGATGCCATAACTCGGGGTGCGCTTGTTCAACTCCAGTCCGGCCAGCGCCATGAACGGCTTGAAGGTGGAGCCGGGTGGATATTGGCCATGCATGGCGCGGTTGACCATCGGCTTGTCGGGTGAGTTGTTGAGCAGATCCCAGTTTTGCGAGTCAATGCCATCGACGAACAAGTTGGTGTCGAAACCGGGTTTAGAGAGGTAAGCCAGCACGCCCCCGGTCTTGGGTTCAATCGCCACCAGCGCGCCGCGAAAATTACCAAATGCCTGTTCAGCCACTTGCTGTAATTTTAAATCTGCGTGCAAGGTGAGATTATTGCCCGAGGTCGGCGGGGTGCGTGACAGCGTACGCACCGCCCGCCCACCGGCATCGGTTTCTACTTCCTCGAAACCGGTCGTGCCATGCAACTCCTTCTCATAGCTTTGTTCCAGGCCGGCTTTACCGATGTGATCCGAGCCACGGTAATTGGCCAGGTCGTCGGACGCCTCCAGCCGATCGAGATCAGCATCGTTGATGCGGCCAATATAACCCACCATATGCGAAGCAACTTGCCCCAGCGGGTAATGCCGGAACAGACGGGCTTTTATTTCCACACCGGGAAAACGGTAGCGGTTGGCGGCAAAGCGCGCGATCTCCACATCGTTCAGGCGGGTGCGAATCGGCAGGCTTTCAAAGTTATGGCTTTCGTCGAGCAGCTTTTTGAAGCGCTTGCGATCCTTGGGCGTAATCTCGATCAAGGCGGTGAGATCGTTGATGGTCTGTTCCAGATTGCCGATTTTGCTCGGCGTCATTTCCAGCGTGAACGCCGTGTAGTTATGCGCCAGCACCGCGCCATTGCGGTCGAGAATCAAGCCCCGGTTGGGCACGATCGGCACGATCGAAATGCGATTCTGCTCCGCTAGCGTCATATAGTGCTCGTGCTGAACGACTTGCACATACACGAAGCGCGCCAACAACAGCAGAAACAAAAACAGCGCCACGCTGCCGGCAACCGTGAGCCGCACCCGAAAGTAGTACAGCTCGCGCTGATGGTTGCGAAGTTCGGTGCCGCGCGTCACTTGGAGATTTTCGAGTAGGTGTCGTCGAGGTTGGGTTTGCGATGCTGCGGCAGGCGCAGGAGCAGCGAAAAGCTCGGCCACATCACGGCGCCGATCACGCAGCTGGCAAAATACAATGGCCCCGGAAACGGCGCGCCGAAGGCAAGCCGGATCACCAGCATGATGACCAGCGAGATCAACAGTAAACCGAACACATACAGCGACTGCTGCCACGGACTGAGCGTCTGAATGCGCCGATGTAAAATTTGGGCCAGATACACCATCAAGGTATAGGCCAGCGCATGTTGGCCGAACAGCACACCATCCGCGATATCCATCAGCAGGCCGAGGAACCAGGCCGTGCCCAAGCCGACTTGCCGCGGTTGATAGGTGATCCAATAGATCAGCATCAGGGCGATGAAATCCGGCCACAGCAGCTTCGTCAGGCCGCTCCACGGCAGCAAATTCGCGGCCAAGCCGATGAGCAGCGAGAGCACGATAAAGCGCCCTGAAGCGGGCTTGCTGAGGACGCTTTTAGCGCTTAGGTTTGCCATGCTTCGCGGGTTCCGGCTCAATCGGGCGGGGTGGGTTCGGGGTGGTCAATTCAGCATTCAGGATCAACACCTGGCGCTGGCGGTCAATGCCAGCGGAAGGCTGGCAAGAAATTTTAGCGAAGGGAAAAGCCGCGTTGCGCTCGATTTTACTCACCACCGCGACCGGCAAGCCGGGCGGATAGATGCCGTCGATGCCCGACGTCACGAGTTGATCGCCGTTTTGCAAATCGGCATTCACCGGCATGAACGGCACATCCAGCGTACCGTCTTGACCATTACCGAATACCACGGCGCGCAGACCGTTGCGCACGTTTTGCACCGGCACCGCTTGATCTTTATCGGTAATTAGCGTCACTTCGCTCACTACCGGATACACGCGCGTCACTTGACCTACTACGCCGATTTGGTCGGCGACGACCTGGCCGGGCTTGACGTCCTGCAAACTGCCTTTGTCGATGATGATCTTGCGCGAGAACGGGTCGCGTCCGGAGTAGAGAATTTCGGCAAAAACGTTTTTTTGGGAATAGCGCTTTTTCGCGTCGAGCAAACTGCGTAGATGGGCATTCTCCGCTTGCAGCGCCTGAAACTGGAGCAGTTGCCCGCCCAGCAAAAGTTGTTTTTCTTTCAGGTCAGCATTCTCGCCCTTGAGTCGTCCCTGGGCCACGAAAAATCCGCTGACCTTGGCAACCAGTTGCACCGGCGCATTCATGCCGTGCTGCAAGGGGTTGATGATCACCGCGAAGGCATTACGCAGGGTGTGGAGGTACTGATAATGCCCATCCATCACCATCAGCAGAAAGGCAAGACTGGAAAAAATCGCGAGACGTAGCGGCGGCGCCAGGCCGCGTTTAAAAAAAGGGGGGGGCGATGTGTCGATCATGCGAAAAGACTATCTAACCACAGTGCGCTCCGTGTCCCCCGTACCCCGGAGGGTAGGCTGCGCGCTGGTCCAAACATCAATCGTTGGTGAACACAGTAGAAAGCCGTTCCATTTCCTCCAACGCGCGACCGGAACCGCGCACCACGCAAGTCAGGGGATCTTCGGCAACGATCACGGGCAAACCGGTTTCTTCCATCAGCAGGCGGTCGATATCGCGCAACAGCGCGCCGCCGCCGGTCAGCACCATGCCTTTATCGGCGATGTCCGCGCCCAACTCGGGCGGGGTTTGCTCCAGGGCGGATTTCACCGCCGACACGATGCTGTTGAGCGGGTCGGTCAAGGCTTCAAGAATTTCGTTGCTGGAGATGGTGAAGCTGCGCGGAATGCCTTCCGCCAGGTTACGGCCTTTGACTTCCATCTCGCGCACTTCCGAGCCGGGGAAAGCGGAGCCGATGTTCTTTTTGATGTTTTCCGCGGTCGATTCGCCGATCAACATGCCGTAGTTGCGGCGAATGTAGTTGATGATGGCTTCGTCGAATTTGTCGCCGCCCACGCGCACCGAGGCCGCGTACACGATGCCGCCCAATGAGATCACACCGACTTCGGTGGTGCCGCCGCCGATATCCACCACCATCGAGCCGGTTGCTTCGGCCACCGGCAAGTCGGCGCCGATCGCTGCCGCCATCGGCTCTTCGATCAAGTACACATGACGCGCGCCCGCGCCGATCGCCGATTCGCGAATCGCGCGCCGTTCCACCTGGGTCGAGCCGCACGGTACGCAGATAATGATGCGCGGGCTGGGGCCGAACATATGCGAGCCGTGGATTTTTTTGATGAAATACTTGAGCATCTGCTCGGTGATGGTGAAATCGGCGATCACGCCGTCTTTCATGGGGCGGATGGCGGTAATGGAGCCAGGGGTGCGGCCCAACATCTGTTTGGCCTCGATCCCGACCGCCTGGATGGTTTTTTTGCCGCTGGGGCCGCCTTCCTGGCGAATCGCCACCACGGAAGGTTCGTCGAGCACGATGCCCTTGCCGCGCACATAGATCAGCGTGTTGGCGGTGCCTAAGTCAATTGCGAGATCAGTGGAGAAGTAGCCGCGGAGAAATCCAAACATGTTCAATACCGTGTAGGGGTGCGTTAAATAAGGGGTTTATGATACCCTATTGGGCTTATTTAGTTAACGTTTCCAGGTGAAATCCATGTCATTGACCGAAGCCGATGTGAAGCGCATGGCCCACCTCGCCCGGATCGAAATCGAGGACAAAGAAGTGGCGCCGGTGCTCGGCCAGCTTTCCAATATTCTCGGCCTGGTAGAGCAGATGCAGGCAGTCAATACCGATGGCATCGCGCCCATGGCCCATGCGCAAGATGTTTCCTTGCGTTTGCGCGAAGACCGGGTGACCGAAAGCGATCAGCACGAAGCCTTTCAAGCGGTCGCGCCGCAGGTCGAAGCGGGGTTGTACCTCGTTCCTAAGGTGATGGAATAATTTTTTCACCACGGAGTACGCGGAGTACGCGGAGTAAGGCTATTGGCTTTTTCTCCGTGTACTCTGTGTGCTCCGTGGTTCATATTTTTGGACCAAAATGATCAATTTCAGCCTTAAACAACTCGCGGCCCAGCTCGCCGCCAAGAAAATCTCTAGCCGCGAACTGACGCAATCCTATCTTTCGCGCATCGAGCAGCTTAACCCCGATCTGAATGCTTTCATCACGGTCGATGCCGAGAAAAGCTTGATGCAGGCCGACGCGGCCGACAAGCTGCTGGCGGCGGGTCAGGGCGGGGCATTGACCGGCATCCCGGTGGCGCAGAAGGATATTTTCTGTGCCCAAGGCTGGCGCACCACCTGCGGTTCGAAGATGCTCGGCAATTTCATCGCGCCCTATGATGCAAGCGTGATTGAACGCTTTAACGCCGCCGGTGCGGTAAATCTGGGCAAGACCAATATGGACGAATTCGCCATGGGCTCGTCGAACGAGACCTCGTATTTCGGTCAGGTTAAAAACCCCTGGGACAAGCTGGCGGTGCCGGGCGGCAGCTCCGGCGGTTCTGCCGCCGCTGTGGCCGCGCGCTTATGCCCGGCCGCGACCGGCACCGACACCGGCGGCTCGATTCGCCAGCCGGCGGCGCTTACCGGCATCACCGGCATCAAGCCGACCTATGGCGTGGTGTCGCGTTACGGCATGATCGCCTTCGCCTCCAGCCTCGACCAAGGCGGGCCGATGGCCAAGAGCGCGGAAGATTGCGCCCTGCTGCTCAACACTATGGCCGGTTTTGACAGCCGCGATTCCACCAGCCTGGATCGCCCGGTCGAGGACTACGCACGCGATTTGGCACAGCCGCTGGCTGGCTTGAAAATCGGCCTGCCCAAGGAATATTTCGCAGAAGGTCTCGCGTCTGACGTGGCCCAGACGATCGAAGCGGCGATTGCCGAATACAAAAAACTCGGCGCGCAGGTGGTGGAAATCAGCCTGCCCAACACCCAACTCTCCATCCCAGTGTATTACGTGCTGGCCCCGGCCGAAGCATCGAGCAATCTGGCGCGCTACGACGGCGTGCGCTACGGCTACCGCGCGCCCGAATACAAAGACCTGACGGATATGTACAAAAAAACCCGCGCCCAAGGATTCGGCGCGGAAGTGAAACGTCGCATCCTGATCGGCACTTACGTCTTGTCCGCCGGCTATTACGACGCCTATTACCTGAAGGCGCAAAAACTGCGCCGCTTGATCGCGCAGGATTTCACCGATGCCTTTAAGCTTTGCGACGTGATCATGGGGCCGACCACGCCGACCACCGCATTCAATTTGGGCGAGAAGAGCGATGATCCAGTGTCGATGTATCTGTCGGACATCTACACCATCGCCGTCAACCTTGCTGGTTTGCCGGGCATGTCGATCCCGGTCGGTTTCGGTGCGAATAAACGCCCGGTGGGCTTGCAGATCATCGGCAACTATTTTGCCGAGGCGAAAATGTTGAATGTCGCGCATCAGTATCAGCAAGCGACCGATTGGCATCAGCGCATGCCGGAGGGGATTTAGTCATGGAATGGGAAGTCGTCATCGGGCTGGAAGTGCATGCTCAGCTCTCTACGCAATCGAAAATTTTTAGTGGCGCCGCCACCGCCTATGGCGCGGCCCCCAACACCCAAGCTTGTGCGGTGGATCTCGCGCTGCCCGGCGTGCTGCCGGTGATGAATAAGGGCGCGACGGAGCGGGCGATTAAATTCGGGCTGGCGGTCGGCGCCAAGATCAATCGCACCTCGGTGTTTGCACGCAAAAATTATTTCTATCCCGACCTGCCCAAGGGTTATCAGATCAGCCAGTTTGAATTGCCGGTCGTGGAGGGAGGCAGCATCGCCATCCAGGTCGGCGACGTAGAAAAAACCATTCGCATCACCCGCGCGCACTTGGAAGAAGACGCCGGTAAATCGCTGCACGAAGATTTTCACGGCATGACCGGCATCGACCTAAACCGCGCCAGCACGCCGTTGCTGGAAATCGTGTCCGAACCGGATTTGCGCGGCAGCGCCGAAGCAGTGGCCTACGCCAAGACTTTGCATTCGCTGGTGCAGTACCTTGATATCTGCGACGGCAATATGCAGGAAGGCTCGTTCCGCTGCGACGCCAACGTGTCGGTGCGCCCCATGGGCACGGATAAGCTCGGCACCCGCTGCGAGATCAAAAACCTGAACTCATTCCGCTTTTTGGAACGCGCCGTCGAGTACGAAGTCGCGCGCCAAATCGAGATCATCGAAGCCGGCGGCAAAATCGCGCAAGAAACCCGGCTCTACGATTCGGATAAAGACGAGACGCGCTCCATGCGCTCGAAAGAAGAAGCCTTCGATTACCGCTATTTCCCCGATCCGGATTTGCTGCCGATGAAAATCAGCGAAGCCATGATCGATGAGATTAAAAAAACTTTGCCGGAGCTGCCGCAAGCCAAGCACGCGCGCTTCATGCGCGAGTTTGGCTTATCCAGCTATGACGCGAGCGTGCTGACCGCTAGCAAATCCATCGCGGCGTATTTCGAGCAAGTGGTGAGTCAAGTCGGTGCGGCGCAAGCCAAAGCCGCCGCTAACTGGGTGATGGGCGATCTCGCCGGTGCATTGAAACGCGATAGCTTGGAAATTGCGCACAGCCCGGTTTCCTCGGAGCGGCTCGCCAGCCTGGTTAAGCGCATCGTCGACAACACCATTTCGAGCAAGATCGCCAAGGAAATATTTGAAGCCATGTGGCAAGGCGAAGGCGATGCGGACGCGATTATCGCCGCCAAGGGCTTAAAGCAAATCACCGATAGCGGCGCAATCGAAAAAATCATCGACGACATCATCGCCGCTAACCCAGATCAACTGGCGCAATACCGTTCGGGCAAAGACAAGCTGTTCAGCTTCTTCATCGGCCAGGCGATGAAAGCCACCCAGGGCAAGGCCAATCCGCAGCAATTGAACGATCTGCTGAAGAAAAAGCTGGCGGGCTAGGTTTTTTACTTAGAAACGGATTTTGAACCACGGGGGGCACGAGGTTCACGGGGAAACCAAACACCCTTTGTGCTCGAAGTCTTTCCCCGTGTTCTCCGTGCCCCCCGTGGTTAATGGCTTTTTATTGGACAACCGCTTATTTTTTCGCGGGGCTCGCTACTGGTGTGGGCGCCGGCACGACGGGTTTAACCGGCGCGACCGGCGGGGTAGGGGTCGCGATCGGGGCGGGTGCCGGCGTGGCTACCGCTTCGGACGGCAACCCTTTCAACTCGCGGAAACGGACCTTATCCGCGCCAAAGCGGCTGCGCATACTCTCTTTTTCCTTCTCTAAATTCGCTATATTCCCGCGAAAACGCCCCATCTCTTCTTCGGTTTTCTTGAGATCGATGTTGATATCGGGCGGCACGGTTTTTTCCCTTTGTACAAAGCCGGCTTTTAGTTTTTTTAGCCCATCTAATCGGCCTTGTATGGATTTAATCCTGAGTTCGTTACTTTTAATCTGTACGTCCACCTGCCCCAGGTTGCGCTGCAAGGCCAAGTCGATTTCCTTGAAATCGGTGTAAGTCGCGAGCAAGGCTTTATCGCGCCGCTGCTGTTCGGCCGCAGCCGCTTTGTCCGCTTTTTCCTTGGCCTCCGCCTCGTCGCGCGCCTTGATTTGCTCCGGTGTGAGCGCGGCATTGGTTTTTTTCACCACCACTCCGCTTTTATCGAGTTGGGCATTGCCCTGCTTCGCATACTCCGGCGGAATGGTGTCGCCGTAGTGCACCTTGCCCTTATCGTCCACCCATTTATACATGGCGGCCTGAGCGGGCAGGCTGAAGGCCAAGCCCATCGAAATAATCATTAACAAACGATTCATGCTGCACTCCTTGCGCCGTATTGACGCTTATATTCCAACACTTTTTCCAGATGTGTGGCAAGCGTAGGTTGGACACGTAAATAGTCGACTAAGTTTTCCAGGGTGGCGATCGCAATCACGGGCAGACCGTAGTCGCGCGTCACCTCCTGCACTGCCGACAACTCGCCCTGGCCGCGCTCCTGCCGATCCAGCGCAATCGCCACGCCACATGGCATCGCACCCTGGGCGCGGATCAGGTTCACCGATTCGCGCACCGAGGTGCCGGCCGAGATGACATCATCGACAATTAATACCTTTCCCTTTAGGGGCGCACCCACCGTCGCACCGCCCTCGCCGTGGTCTTTGGCTTCCTTGCGGTTGAAGCAAAACGGCACATTGCGCCCCGCATTCGCGAGCGCCACGCTGATCGCCGCCACCAGCGGGATGCCCTTATAGGCCGGCCCGAACAGCATGTCGTAGTCGATGCGCGCTGCCTCAATGGCTTTCGCGTAGAATTGCGACAGCTTGGCCAGCGACGCGCCATCGTTGAATAAACCGGTATTGAAAAAATACGGCGACAGCCGCCCGGCCTTGGTCTTGAATTCGCCAAACATCAACACCTGCTGGGCGATAGCGTATTCGATGAATTCCTGCCGAAAAGTTTCCATGGCGATCACAAGAGAAATATTTTGCGAATTATAACCGCGAACCTCAACGGCATCCGCTCCGCCAGCAACAAGGGCTTTTTCGAGTGGCTGCACAAACAGCACGCCGACGTGGTGTGCGTGCAGGAACTCAAAGCCCACGCCACCGACCTCACGCGCGAAATGCTGCAGCCGGACAAATTCTTCGGCTATTTTCACTATGCGGAAAAAAAAGGTTATAGCGGCGTCGGCCTGTACGCGAAAAGGCAGCCGGACAAGATCATCGAAGGCTTAGGGTTCGCCGACATCGACGCCGAAGGCCGTTACCTGCAAGCCGATTTCGGCAACTTAAGTGTCGTCTCACTCTACGCCCCTTCCGGCTCATCATCCGAAGAACGCCAGCAAGCCAAATTCAGTTTTATGGCGAACTTCATGCCGCATCTGAAAGCACTTAAAGCCAGCGGGCGCGAAGTCGTGATCTGCGGCGATTGGAACATTGCGCACCAAGAGATCGACCTCAAGAACTGGAAAGGCAACATGAAAAACTCCGGCTTTCTGCCGGAGGAGCGCGCCTGGATGACGGAGATTTTCGATCAAGTCGGCTTCGTCGATGTCCATCGCCGGCTGTGCCCCGACGCGACCGGGGAAGCCTATACCTGGTGGTCCAACCGTGGCCAAGCCTACGCCAAGAATGTGGGGTGGCGCATCGACTATCAGATTGCCACGCCCGGCGTCGTAGCGACGGCGCAGAGCGCGGCCGTGTACAAGGAAGAGCGCTTCTCGGACCATGCGCCGCTGATCATTGATTACGCCTATGAATGGTGAACCCGTAAAAGCATCGGTGACAACTCAGCGCTGGGGCGACGCCTTCAAGGTCTACGCTCACCCCCGCGTCGTCGGTATGTTGTTCCTCGGCTTCTCCGCCGGGCTGCCGCTGTTGCTGGTGTTGGGCACGCTGTCGTTCTGGCTGTCCGAGGCGGGGATTGCGCGCGCGACGATCGGCCATTTGAGCTGGGTAGGTTTGGCGTATGGCTTCAAGTTTCTGTGGTCGCCGCTGGTGGATCGGCTGAGACTGCCGATCCTGACGGCGCGCTTGGGGCAGCGGCGATCATGGCTGTTGCTATCGCAAATCTGTATCGCAGCCGCTTTGTTCGGTATGGCGAATACCGACCCGGTGTTGAATCTGGCGCACACGGTGTGGTTTGCACTGGCAGTGGCGTTTGCCTCGGCGACGCAAGATATCGCGCTCGACGCTTATCGCATCGAAGCGGTAGAAACCGAGAAGCAGGGCGCGATGGCGGCGACATATCAGGCGGGCTACCGCATCGCGATGATCACAGCGGGCGCGGGCGCGCTATGGATCGCGGCGAGCATCGATCCGTCGGAAGCGACGTATGATTTTCGCCCCTGGCAAGTGGCGTACACCGTGATGGCGGGGCTGATGCTGGTTGGCATATTCACCACGTTAATTATCTGCGAGCCGGAGAAAAAAATCTCTACGGCCACCAACGCGCGCGAAGCCCACGCGCGCGAACGCTTTGCTGCAGCCGGCTTGTCGGGCAGCTTGCTGAACGCCACGGCCTGGTTTTACAGTGCGGTGCTGTCGCCCTTCATCGATTTCATCCAGCGCTTCAAATGGCAGGCCGCGCTGATTCTCGCCCTGATCGCCGTGTACCGCATTTCCGACGTGGTGATGGGCGTGATGAGCAATCCGTTTTATCAGGAGATGGGCTTCACCAAGGACGAAGTCGCCACCGTATCCAAAGTCTACGGCGTGATCATGACCATCGTTGGCGCGGGCTTGGGGGGCTTGCTAACCCTGCGCATGGGCGTCATGCGTACGCTATTTTTAGGTGCAGTCTTATCCGCTGTTACCAATCTGCTCTTCGTGTGGCTGGTCGGGCGCGGCCACGATGTCGGCGCGTTGGTGTTTACCGTATCGGCGGACAACCTCTCCGCCGGAATCGCTTCCAGCGCGTTTGTCGCCTACCTTTCCGGCCTCACCAATCAGGCCTACTCCGCGACTCAATATGCGTTGTTCACCTCGGTGATGCTGCTGCTGCCAAAATTCATCGCCGGGTTTTCGGGCGAGTTTGTCGATGCCTATGGCTGGGCCAATTTCTTTACCGGCACCGCGTTGATCGGTGCGCCTGTGTTGGTGCTGGTGTGGCTGGTGGCGCGGTCGCACGATAAGCTGAAGTAAACCGCCATGCCCGAAATCAGTCTGCTCGCGATCTTTCTCACCGGCCTCCTCGGCGGGGTGCATTGCGTGGGTATGTGCGGCGGCATCGTCGGCGCGTTTTCGCTGCAATTGCCGGGTAGCGGTCCGCGTCTCTCACATCATCTCGCCGCGAATCTCGGGCGGCTGGCGAGCTATGTCGTCGCCGGGCTGATTGCCGGTGCCTTGGGTTCTGCCAGCGCGTTCCTATCGCAGCTATTCCCAGCGGAAAAAATTCTCTATGTGCTCGCCAATCTGGTGTTGATCGCCTTGGGCCTGCACTTGGCGGGCATCTGGTCCGGCGTGCTGGTCTTGGAAGCGGCGGGCGGCGGGGTGTGGAAACGGTTGCAGCCGCTATTCAAAAAACTGGTGCCGATTTCCAGCGTGCCGCAAGCATTCGCAGCGGGCATGGTGTGGGGCTGGCTGCCGTGTGGGCTGGTGTATAGCGTGTTGATCGCGGCTTTGGCGAGCGGCAGTGCGCTGCAAGGCGGCTTGACCATGCTCGCATTTGGCCTGGGCACGCTGCCGAATTTGTTGTTGATGGGGCTCTTCGCCAGCCAGTTGCAAAAGCTGCTTACGCGGCGCGGGGTAAAGCTCGGGGCCGGATTGGTGATTGTCGCGCTGGGTGGCTTGGGTTTATTTCGGGTATTTAGCTGAGCCGTTCGACGCGATACACAGCGAGGCTGCCAAACAGGTTCGGCAACACGGAAATTTGATGCCCGCGATGGATTACGCTGCGTTCCAGAATGCGCACGTTCAGTTGGGCGCAGAAGGCTTCAAAATCCTTGAGCGTGCACAGGTGGATATTCGGCGTGTCATACCATTGGTAAGGCAAGTCGCGCGACACGGGCATGTGGCCATTGATGACTTGCAGCCGGTGTTGCCAGTAGCCGAAATTGGGGAAGGTCACGATCGCTTGCTTCGCCACGCGCAGCATTTCTTGCATGATACGTTCGGTGTGCTTCATGGATTGCAGCGTTTGCGACAGGATCACGTAATCGAATGAGCCGGACTCGAAGCCTTCGAGCCCGGATTCCAAATCGGTCTGAATCACATTCACGCCGTTTTTCGCACAAGCCAGAATTTTTTCGTCGGCGATCTCAACGCCATAGCCCCAGACCTTGCGCGTCTCTTTCAAATAGCGGAGCAAAGTACCATCACCGCAGCCGAGGTCGAGTACCTTCGCGCCGCTTTGTACCCACGCGGCGATCGTCTCAAAATCTGCACGCTGGCGGGCGTGCTCTATCATTTGCGCATTCATGCAGCATCTCCCAGATCGATGCGTTGCATGTAGGCGCGCACCAGATCGTGGTAGTACGGATCCACCATCAAGAAGGCATCGTGACCATGGCTGGATGTGATTTCGGCATAGGTCACATCGCGCTCGTTATCCAGCAGTGCCTTGACAATCTCGCGCGAGCGTTCCGGCGCAAAGCGCCAGTCGGTGGTGAAGGAGATGATCAGAAAACCTGCCTTAACCGGTTGTAAGGCCTGCGCCAACAAACCCTCGTTGTGATGGTGGGTCGGGTCGAAATAATCCAGCGCCTTGGTCATGAGCAGATAGGTATTCGCATCGAAGCTCTCGGCGAATTTGTCACCTTGATAGCGCAGGTAGGATTCGATCTCGAACTCGACGTCATAGCCGTATTGGAACGCGCCGCCACGCAGCATGCGGCCGAATTTACTGCCCATCACATCATCAGATAGATAAGTAATGTGGCCGAGCATGCGCGCGAGGCGCAAGCCGCGTTTGGGCACAACTTTATGCGCGTAATAATCGCCACCATGAAAATCCGGATCGGTCAGAATCGCTTGCCTTGCGACATCATTGAACGCGATGTTTTGCGCGGTGAGCTTGGGTGCGGCGGCGATCACCAAGGCATGCCGTATCCGCTCCGGGTAGGTGATGCTCCATTGCAGCGCCTGCATGCCACCGAGGCTGCCGCCGACCACCGCCGCGAATTGTTGGATGCCCAATTGATCGGCGAGGCGCGCTTGGGTTTCGACCCAATCATCCACCGTGACTAAGGGGAAGCGCGCGCCATAGGGTTGGCCGGTCGCAGGGTCGAGGCTGGAAGGCCCGCTCGAGCCATGACAGCCGCCGAGATTGTTCAGGCCGATGACAAAAAACCGATTGGTGTCGATCGGCTTGCCGGGGCCGATCATGGTGTCCCACCAGCCGGGGCGCTTGTCGTGCTCCGAATGAAAACCCGCGACATGGTGATTGCCGGAGAGCGCATGGCAAATCAGCACGGCGTTGTTTTTGTCGGCGTTGAGTTGCCCGTAGGTCTCAAAAACCAATTCGTAGCGATCAAGCACGGCGCCGCTGCGCAGCTTGATGGGCGTATCGAAGCGCGCGGTCTGCGGCGTGACGATACCAACGGAAGTGAGGTCGGGGGAATGCACGGCTGTTTATCAATCGGGCTTATTAGGCCGCATTATATCCGCATTCACACTCAAGGAATCCGCCCCGCGCGCCGCTAATCAACTCAGTAGCATCTTGCAGGAGATAAACATGAATACGCCCTGTCACATCCCGTTGGCGGATATCAAGTCCGTGTATAGCCTGGCCGAAATCGACCGCGCCATGGAGGCGGCATCGCCCAGCAAGAACGAACCACTCAAGGCGCTGTATGAAAAGATGCGCGAGCGCGGCGGTGATCGCTATCTGGTGCGGCCGTCCTCAACCGACGGCATCGATGCCTTGTACGACGCTTGCCCCAATTTCAAGCCCGTCATCGACGATATCAAGAAGCACACCACGCTCGCCATTTCGGGCCAGGAGCCGGTATATTTCATGCCGATCTTGCTGCTGGGTGAGCCGGGTTTGGGTAAAACACATTTCGCCAAATGTTTGGCGCAAGTACTGGGCACCGGGTTTGAATTTGTGTCCATGAGTTCATTAACGGCGGGCTGGATTCTCTCCGGCGCCTCCTCGCAATGGATGAATTCCAAGCCCGGCAAGGTCGCGCAATCGTTGGTGGACGGCGAATACGCCAATCCCTTAATCGCGCTGGACGAAGTGGATAAAGCCGGCGGCGATGCGCGCTACGACCCGATGGGCGCGCTTTATACGCTGCTGGAGAAGGATACCGCGCGGCATTTTAAAGATGAGTTCTTAGAAGTGCCGATCAATGCCAGCCACATCCTGTGGATTGCAACCGCGAATGATGAGGGCGCAATACCGGAGCCGATTCTCAACCGCATGAATGTGTATTCCATCGATCGTCCGGACCGCGAAGGTGCGATGCGCATCGCGCGCAGTTTGTACGCGGAAATCGTATCCGAGCATAGCTGGGGATTCGAGCCTGAACTATTGGAAGAGGAAGTGTTGGAAACGCTCGTGAACATACCGCCGCGTGATATCCGCAAACTACTGCTGGACGCCTTCGGTAATGCCAAGCTTAATGGCCGTGACTATCTCACGCTAAAGGATTTGGATCTGGATCGCTTGGCCAAGCGCCGTGCCAAGATCGGGTTTTACAGCTAGCCATGACGACATAAGCCTACTGCGCGTCGCGATCTTGGCTCTGCGATGCTCACCACACTATTCGTGTGCTTGCGCTTCTCGACCCAAGCTCACGCCGCTCGCTACGGCTTCTGTCGCCATGGATTACGTTAAGAAGGATGATTCCGCTGTTTGGAATAACGCCGGTCACCGGATTTATCGCGCGGGCGGGCACGAAGGTCGCGCCGGTCGTCTGTTTCGCGCCGATCCAGTTCGGGCGGGAAATCCGCCAGAATTTCCGCGAGATAGTCCCGTGCGCGGGTTTGCAAGAGGACTTGGCCTTCAGGGGTCGCCAGCAAACTGCGGATTTCATCCGGGCCGCTGGAGGACTTGTTAATCGCATCCTGCCAGGCTTGCATGATGTAACGCTGCACGGTTGATTTTTGTTCGGCGGTACCGTCGAATTCCATTTCATCATCAAGGCCATCCACCATTGAAAACTCAATGCCTTGCTGCCCGATACGGTAGTTGTATTCCAGCTTCATAGATCCCCAAACGTGACAAGCCGTTCACCCGGCCTAAATGTTAGGAGAATCATAGCACTGGCCGGCCTATAGGCGTCAAGAAGAAGTGCGTACTGAACTACGGAATAGCACAGCCCGGACCAGCCGGGCGGTGGGGATTAGTGATAGCGAACGGGTTGATTCATCAAGGCTTCATAGCCGCCAATCATCTCGTCCACGTCTTCCTCGGTCGGATCAACCGCGAACAAGTTTTGCAGGTTGGCGCGTAAAACATGGGCCATATCGCCTTGAATCAGCGCTCC
Organism: Pseudomonadota bacterium; assembly: GCA_038042985.1. Taxonomy (GTDB): domain Bacteria; phylum Pseudomonadota; class Gammaproteobacteria; order Burkholderiales; family Thiobacteraceae; genus RBG-16-58-11. The sequence continues at coordinate 19,800 of JBBTCZ010000031.1, read as the reverse complement.
GGTCGAGCGCGTGTGGTTCACCAACTCGAATGCATTGAGTTCCGGATATTCCAGCACTTGGTAATACGCGCTGTTAAACACCACATTCATTGACATTGCAGGAACCTCTTATCGGTAGGGCGCGCATCGCGCTCAGTTAATTAAATTAATGGGTCCGAACCAGCCGATTTCAAGCCCCGCTCAACTTCAGCGGATTCGTGCCGTAAACATCAAAATGAAGACTAAATCTCGATCCGCGCAGTCTGTGCTGCGGGTCAACCAGCAGAATGCCCATTCCGTCGTCGTGCTCACCGAGACCGGCAACCGCTTGATGGGCCAAGGCGAATTCAAGCAGGCGCTGGAATGCTTTCAATCCGCGCTCGATTTATTGATAGCCGGCAAAAATACCCAGGATAAACGCACCGCCATTGCTTACTACAATTTGGCGCGTGCGAATGCCGCGCTGGAAAATTTGGAAATGGCGACAGGATATTACGAAGCTGCGATTTTGATTCGTCCGCGCTTTCCCGAGGCGCTGAATAATTTGGGCATGCTGCGCAACGATCTGGGCCAATTCGAGCAGGCAATCGAGCATTTCAAAATTGTGATCGGGGCCGAGCCTTTGTTCGCCTCCGCGCACTATGGTCTCGGCGTGGCTTATCAAAACCTGGGCGACAACACCACGGCGGCGATTTGCTACCAGAAAGCCATTACCCTGAAGCCGGATTTTTTCGCTTCGTGGGTCAATCTGGGTTTGATCTGTTACCAAATTGGCAGTTCGGAAGTGGCGGTGCATTGCTACAACGAGGCGATCGGCCTTTCTCCCGGCAATGCCGAACTCTACTTTCAGCTCGGTCTCGCCTACATGGCGCTGACGCGCTTTTCCGACGCCGCGCGCGCGTTCACCAAGGCATTGGAATTCGAGCCGTGGTACAAAGAAGCGAAAGATGCGCTGGAAGAGGCCATGTTCTATGCCATTTCCGGCCAATCCGGGGAAGCGAAGCAGATCGCCTAGGACAGCTGTAACCATTGACCACGTGCGCAGCCCGTGATTCTCAGCGTGTCAGCTTTACCCCGCAATTCATACAAAATGACAATCCTGGTTTGAGTTTTGCGCCGCAATTGATGCAAAACTGCAGCGCCGGCGGTACTGGCACCGGCTCGATTCTGATGCGCTCCCGCGCCTTGAGGTATGACGCGCTGGAGACATGCCCGTCCAACACCGACAGCAGCAAATCGCGCAGCGTCTGCTCGTCTTCGCTCAGCTTTCCCGGCTCCGATGTCAGCAGCGCCAAGCCCTCCTGCGCCACGGCGAGCGGCATTTCTCCGGCATGGGTAAGCTCGGTCAATTTGACGCTGCGGGTGCTGAGCTGCATGCGGCGCGCCTCTTCCGCGCGCGCGCGCTCCGCATCCCGTCTGGCGAGCGCAGCCGCATCGACGGTCAAGGTGATGTCCTGCGAAATTGCATCGCCCTGGAGCAGCGGCTCCTGGTGGCTTCGGGCCATTTCGCGCGCGGTCTGCGGCACCTTCTCCTGCAAATAGCGAAAAACTTCCAGCGCCGTGACTTGGCCGTCGCCGTTGAAATCCGCGGCGCCTTGCAGCGCTTCGAGCAGGTGATGGGTGAAAATGCCGTGGCCGAGCTCCGGCACTTCATAGGAAAGCTGGTTCGCCTTCGCCGCCGCGATCATGAGCCGGCCTTCTCCCTGCGCCAAATGCGCGTAGGGATCGACCCCGATATCGCGCGCCCCTTTGCTCACCACGCCGCCAGAATGGCAGGCATCCAGAAAAATCACCTGTCGCTTCGCCGCGACGGTCTTGAGCAGTTCGCTGAACTTGTTGGTGGAAATGGCCGAGGCGAACAGGTTGTCCTTGTTGGTGTCCCACGGCAGCAGGTATTTCGCGACGCCATCCACTTCCTGCTGCGTCTTGTCGGGCTCGGTGCCGCCATGGCCGGCGAAGAAAATCACGACAGTCGAATCCGGGCTGGAATGCTCGAACAGCCAACCGCTGATGGCATCTTCGATATGAAAGCGCGTCGCTTCATCGTCTAGCAGCAGCTTCACATTCTCTTTCGGGAAAGCGGCGCGCTTCGGATCGACGAGCAAGTCGTAAAACGAGCGGGCGTCGTTGCTGGTAAAGCTGAGCGGAGAAATGCGTTTGTCGCCATAGCCGCCGATGCCGACCACCAAGCCATAACAGGACTTGGCTTGCCGCTGGCTGTTGCTTTTCATGCTGCGTGCTGCCGCGACTGCACCCAACGGCCGAGCCGAAGGAGCGTCAGCGCAAAATTAGCGAAAAACAGCAAGGCTGCAAACTGCACCGCGATACTCAGCGCATGAAACGCCGCCTCCGAAGCAGTGAAGATCAACGCACCGCCCAGGCCCAGTGCCAGGGCTAGCGGCCAAACCAGCGAACCGATGCTCGGCAAGGCAGGCTTGAAGCGCGCCCAATCGTCGGGAAATACATTGCCGCTCGCGATCGGAACCAACAGCAAGGGCAGCATGATGCCCTGCCCGAGGCCGGTCAAAAGACGCACCCAGCCCGGCGTATCCCACCAATGCAGGGTATTGGCCCAGCCGTCGATGAGAAACGGCAGCATCAGCACACTGCCGGCGATCAGGGCGGGAATGCACGGCAGGCTGCGCTTGAAGCCGCCGCTGCACGCCAAATAGAGGTAGGCCGCAAACAGGCCGAGATAAGTTCCGCTGCAACGGAAGCACAAGGGAAAGGCCGCGCCCGCCAAGTGCGGCGTGCGTTCCGGAAGCTGGTGGCACAGAAAGGGAAGCAGCCATTCCATCTTCCGTCCCTTTACTGCAGGTTGCCTAGCAAACCGCAGAAAAAACCCAGCACGCAATACGCCACGACTACACCGATGCCGGTGAGCAGCCAACGCTTGCCGGCTTTTTTCTTCTCCGGATTGGGGTCGTTCATGTATATGGCGCCCATGATGATGCCGAGCAGGGGCACAAACAGGCTACCGAGGATGATGCCGAGATTCAAGCCATCGGGTACTATCTGCGCGCCGCCGGGCGGGGTGGGTGGGGTGGGCGGTGCGGCCAAAGCCGCGCCGCAACGCCCGCAAAATTTGGCTTCGCCCTCGTTCTCGAACCCGCAGCTTGAACATTTCATTTTTTATTCTCCTAAGATAGGACTTGGAAATCGTAACTGGCTTGCGCGCGATGACTGGACGGAACCGACGCGACACGTTTTTCGGCAATCGCGATATCGCGCGCAACGGCCGCCCCCTCCACCGTACGGAACAGGCCGCCGTTTTGCGCCAGCGCTTCATCCAGCACCGGCACTTTTTCCTCAGTCGCGATGGCGATCAGCTTCTCGCTGCCGGCCGGGCCTTGCAGCACATATTCGAAGCCGTACTCATCGCCCGGAATGCGGTAGAGCCGATTCGGTTGGATCAAATTGTCTTGATGCAACCCATTCGGATAAAGCACGGTGAGCTTGCCGCTGGTGCCGATATTGAGCAGCGTGAGATAGCAGCGGCGGCTGGATTTGAAGCAGACATGAATCTTGTCGCCGAGGCGGAATGCGCCACCGCCGGGCAAAACGGCGATGTCGCGACTGGCCGCATGCGGGCCGGTGCCTTCTACCCAAACCGATAAATCGAATCCGCCGGCAGCAGCCATTTCCGTTGCGACAGGGGAAACGGCGGCGGTTGCCTGCGATTTCGGCACGGCTTGAAGCGCCGGCGTGGCGAGCGCTTCAAGGCGCTTATTTTTTTCCTCGGAAAACAGATAGGCGGCGGTCGCGACCAGAAACACGAACAGGATCGCGATCACGATCGGAATGCCCTTCGCGTCGAACAGCATCCACGCCACCACCAGAATGACAATCACCGCCAAGCTGAACAGCAGCGCCTGGCTGGAGAGTTTTTTGACGACTTCCTGCAGGAGTGATTTCGTGTCGAACGGATCCTTGATTTCCGGAACCGCCTTGTTGGATTCTTGGCTCATGGTCGACCCCCCACCGCATTATTATTTGTTCAAGGCATCCTTTGCTAAGGATAGCATGCGCTTGGAATAATAAAAGCGGAAACCCGGAAGGGGCGCGGCGCCATCGAGCGCCGCGCCGGAGAGCGGTTTATTTCTTCTTCTTGCAACCGATCAAGCCGTCTTTTTCAAAGTAAGCCATTCCTTTTCCGCAATCCATTTTGACCGCCGGCTTCATGGGCGCGCAGGTGAATCCCTTCGACGGGTCTGTCTGCCCAGCAATCATGTGCCAGCCATCCGGACACGCGGCTGCCATGGGCATCGGCGCTGCCGCTGCACTGCTCGTTACTGCGGATTTAGCCGCCGCCACGGTGACCATGGTCGATGCATTGCCTTCACAGCCGAAGGTGAGCTTGCCGACTTTACGTCCGAGCGCCTCGATTTTGTAGGTGCCGGGCTTGCTGAAAGTCTTGGTGATCGTGAACGGTAATTGCCCGCCTTTTTCGCTCAGCACGAATTCCTCACGTGGCATATCGGGGTTGCCATACTCCATGCGGATGCCGCAGTTCGCTGATTCCAAGGCGCCATTGACGGTGATTTTTACTTCCTCGCCCACTTTGGGGTTGGCAGGGCTGACGCTCACACCGGTCAAGGTGGTGGCAGCCAGCGCGGCGTGCAGCGGCAGCAGCGCGGCAAGGGCAAACACCAGAGAAAAATATAGGGTTGTACGCTTCATGGTTTTTTCCTTGGGGGTGGGGGAGTAAAAAGTATAGCGCGGGCGATGACAAAAATGACAATGTCAGCGTCGTTTCAGCGTGAGATACCCGGTGACTTCCTCGCGATCATGGTAAAGCTGCTTGAACTGGAGTTGGTATTTTTTGCCCTGCAGCCCGGCGTCGATCAGCTCGCGGCAGCGGGCCAATTCCTCTGAGCGTTTTTTCATCGGCAGTTTTAAATTGAAAATCGCGTGCTGACACTTGCCCTCATATATCCAGCGCGTGACCAATTGCGTGATACGCGCGGGTTTTTCCACCATATCGCATACCAGCCATTCCACCGAGCGCTTCGGCCAATAATGAAAGCCATCCGCGCGCACATGCTCGACCAAGTTGGAATCCAGTAGCTTGGGATCGATCACCGCATTATCCACTGCGGCGACATTCACGCCGCGCTGCACCAATTGCCAGGTCCAGCCACCGGGCGCGGCACCCAGGTCCACTGCGCTTATTCCGGGGTGCAGCAACTCTTGCTCTTCTTCCTCGCTTAAAAACGCCATGAACGCTTCGGCCAGTTTGAGCGTGGAACGGCTCGGCGCATCCCGTGCGAGCTTCAAGCGCGGAATGCCCATCGGCCACGGCGACGCATTGTTAGGATAAGACACCCCGAGATATACCGCGCTGGAACTCAACCAAAACAAATGCAAGCGCGGCTTGTGCGCCGCTTCATCGAGCAAACCTGCTTGTTTCAAGCCGTAGGTCAACGGCGGCGCGAACTTGCGGCAGAATGTGGACATCTCCTTGGCGTCGTTGGTGTCGGCGGTTTCCAACCACACAGCGGAGAATAAATCGCCCAACTCACGAATCGCCGCAATCAACGGCGTCACCCGATCCGTTGCGGGTAGTTGATCGACCAGCCGCACATTGAAGATCAGTTGGCGCGCGAACACCAAATCCTCGAAGTGTAAGAATTTAACCAGCTGCTTCGCCAAGTCGGCATCGTGCGGCGTGAACAAGACATAGCCGGAGTCAGGCTTGGCCTTGGCAAAACCAGAGACGCCAAGCTCGGTGCAGTGGTTCACCGTCTCGGCCGCACATTCGCCTTCAAAACCGGCGCGGCAATACAAAAGTAGGGAATGGGTCATAGGGTCTCAATTAAAAAAATCGTTTCGTACCAAACATACGGATCAAATCACTGCGCTGGCCAACTGCGCAGACGGTACGCCGTTTTGCAGCAAGGCTGTACGCGCGTTAGTGATGAAACGGCTTGGCCCCGCCACATACACATCGAATTGCGATAGATTGGGCTGCTCCGTTATTACTTGCGCCATCATCTGATCAAGATTAGGTGCCTGCAAAGAATCAGCAAGTAACTCGTGATAATGATAGTTATCCAGCGCATCGTTCCAGGCGCGGCACCAGTTGGCCATGTAGTGGCCTTCTTGCACGGTGGCCAGCCAATATAAATGCAGTGACTCTGCACGTTCTAGCGACATCGCATGCTCGATCAAGCTCTTGATCGGCGCAAAGCCGCTATTGCATGCCAGCAGTAGTAGCGGTCGCGCCGATTCCGCTTTCAAGACGAATTCACCCACGGGGCCATACACATTCACTGTGTCGTTACAGCGTAGGTCACCGAAGACGTGCGCTGCGAAAGCGTTGCCTGGAATATTGCGGATATTGAATTGCAAATTGCGGTCATCGCAAGGGCAGCTGGCAATGGCGTAATCACTCGCGTCGTCACCAATGCTCAGCGCCACGCTTTGCCCCGCCATGAAGCGCAGCCGGTTGGTGCGCGGCGTTTGCAGATGCAAAAGCATCACCTTATCGGTGAGCGGTTTGATTTCCTTTACCCGCGCGTCGATCTCCTGCAGTTGGATCTCATTGACATGGCTTGCTTCTTGCACTTCGATTACCAGATCGCTCGCCGCAGTATGCGAACACAGCAGCACATAGCCTTGATTCTTTTCGGCTTCGGATACGACATAGTCTTGGTGGCGAATTTTATCTACCTCGCCTGACACAATGCGCGCCTTGCATAGGCCGCAGTTACCGCTGCTGCAACCGTAATTCATCGCTAGGCCCGCACGCAAGCCTGCCTCCAATAAGCTATCGCCACCATTAACTAAGAAGGTGTGCTGGCTTGGCTGGAGTAAAACGCTGTTCGACATAAGGGCGCTCAGGCAGTGGGGTTAGACAATGCATCGTACGCGATTTCACGTACTTCTGGATCAGGTGCACTGAGACAGCCGCGCAGTAACTCACGTGCTTGTGCATCGCCGATCAGGCTCAGAAAGTGCGCGGCATCGGCGCGGTTGCGCGGTTCCGGATCGTGCAGCATCTCGGCTAACTTTGGCACCATCGACGCCGCGATTGCGCTGCCCTGAAACTCCTCCAGCACCGCGCCGATGCCCAGCCGTATCGCCATGCTCGCTTCGGGGTCGCGCATCAAATCCACCAAGGCAATTGAGCGCTGCGGGTCGGCGCGAATCATGTCTTCGACCTTGCGCCGTCGGCCCGACTTCAGCATCTCAAAAAAATAATCCTTCAGCCCCGATGCAGATGCCGCACGCGTCGCCCAGGTGCGCAATTCGCCTAAGGACATCGCGCCTTCAAATTCCAGCTCACCGATGCGAAACCAGGGCACGCTTTTCACGCCTAATGCCTGCGTGCGTTCGGTCGCACTGGAGATATCCAGCACTTCCAACGCTGCAATCCCCCCTTCTTGCAGCAAGGTGCTTAGCCCGGCTTTGACGCCAGGGCAATGTGGACAGTCGGGAGTAGTAAAAAGCAGCGCAAAGGGCAGGGGTGGACTCATGGCCGAAAGCGCAGCTTAAAGACCCAAGGTCTTTTTGATGTCCTTGGTCAGCAGAAACAGATGGTTCGGATCAAGCGGAGAAGGCTCGAAGCCAAATTTCAGATAGAACATAATGGCCGCTTCGTCCTTGGCATGCACGATCAGGGCTCGGCTGCCGATCACGGCTTCCGCTTGCAGATGCCGCAACAAGGCATCTTGCAGCAAGCCAGCACCTAGCCCGTGGCCTTGTTCGCGCGAGTCGACCGCAAGCCGCGCCAATAATGTCATGGGGATGGGATGCTTGGGCAAGCCCTTGGCGACACGCGCGGGAGCATGGCCAATTTCGATCGAAGCGGCGGATAGGCTGTAATAGCCGACTACCTCCCCGCTGCGATGCGCCACATAGGTGCGGGCGGTGCCATTCTGCTGGTTAATCAAAGCGAACCGTTTTAGGAAGGTATCCAGTGCGGCTTTGCCACAATCGAAGTGTTCCGTTCGATGGGCTGCGGTCAAGGGTTCCGGCCCAGTCGGCGCCGAACGCCGGCTCATTTTTTGAATACGCTGGAACGGGCAAACAAAGCTTTGAGTTGCGGTATCTCGCGCGGTGGTGCATCCAGTGCAGCATTCAGCGCCGCCATTTGCTTCTTCGGTAATACAAATCGTGTCTGGTCGCCCAGCACAAGGTCTGCCGCCACCCGCGATGCGTTTAGTACAAATTCCGTTAGGCTCTGATGTTGCAGTGTCGCAGCTTGTTCCAGACGTTTTTTATCGTCGTTCACAATCCGTAACGCGATGCGCTCTGCTTTCGATGTGACGCCCATGATGGCTTCCTCAGGCAAGATGTGAGCACATTGTACGTACGTCGTGGCGAGCGCGCAAGCGCGGCGAATAAAAGTGCAGCGGGCAGGGGCATGCTTTACGTCGGCTCCAAGTTAAGATGGGTTAGAATTTAGACAAGGAGGCTTTCCGCATGAAACAAATAGTCCGTTTCATTATCACGCTTACCCTGTTGAGCGCCTTTAGTGCCTTACCCGCTTGGTCAGAAGAGGAAGACGCGCAATCCAAGGCAGATCGTGCGGTCGCCAACCTTCTTTTTGAGTATGACGGCGCCGAGGAATTCGCGAGTTATCTCATTCGCTCCGACGGCTTGGCCGATATTTCCTTCGCCAGCAATATGCCAGACGCGCTGTATAGCGAACTGTTGAGCAAGCTGCAAAAACATCCCGATATCAATGGGGTGATCGCAGGCAAAGGCGGGCGCGCTTGCCGACGGTTTGGCGGGTAAAGCGTCAGGTTAGATTCGGCGCCAGCCAGCGTTCCGCCGTTTCAATATCCCAGCCTTTGCGCTGCGCATAATCTTCCAACTGATCACGTCCGATTTTGCCCACGGCAAAATAGCTGGATTCCGGATGCGAAAAATAGAACCCTGATACCGCCGCAGTGGGCAGCATGGCGTAGCTGTCGGTTAGGGTGATGCCCGCATTCTCTGGCGCTTGCAGCAACTCGAACAGCGGCGCTTTTTCGCTGTGCTCGGGGCAGGCAGGGTAGCCGGGCGCGGGGCGGATGCCGCGATATTTTTCATTGATCATATCTTCATTGCTCAGCGTCTCATCCGCAGCGTAGCCCCAGAATTCGCGCCGCACGCGCTCGTGCAGCAGTTCGGCAAAGGCTTCGGCTAAGCGGTCGGCCAGCGCCTTCAGCATGATGGCGTTGTAGTCATCGTGATTTTTTTCATACGCTGCCACGCGCGCGTCGATGTTGATGCCGGCGGTGACGGCGAAGCCGCCGATGTAGTCTTTGACGCCTTTGGGCGAAATGAAATCGGCCAGCGCAAGATTGGGGCGGCCGGGTGGCTTTTCCGCTTGTTGGCGCAGGCTGTGATAGGTCATCGCAATTTGGCTGCGCGATTCGTCGGTGTAGATTTCGATATCGTCGCCCACGCTGTTCGCGGGGAACAGGCCGATTACGCCGTTGGCCGTGAGCCACTTCTGCGCGATGATGCCGGCCAGCATGCCTTGGGCATCCTGGTAGAGCTTGCTGGCTTCGACGCCGACTACTTCATCTTCCAGAATTTTCGGAAACTTGCCGTGCAACTCCCAGGCCGCGAAGAAGGGCGTCCAGTCGATACGCTTGGCAATTTCTTCCAAGGGGTATTCCCGCAACGCTTTCACGCCCAAGAAATTGGGCTTGGTCGGGGTGTAGGCGGCCCAGTCCGTTTTCAGCGCATTGGCGCGCGCTTGCGCCAGCGTCAGTTGCTTGATGTTGGATTGTTTGTTTTTGTGGCGCTCGCGCACTTGCGCGTAGTCCTCGCGTACCTTGCGCGCATATTCGTCGCGTAATTCGGGCGAGAGCAGACTGGTGCACACGCCGACTGCGCGCGATGCATCTTTCACATGCACCGTGACGCCGCTGTAGTTGGGCTCGATTTTGACTGAAGTATGGGCGAGCGAGGTGGTGGCGCCGCCGATCAAGAGCGGAATCTTGAAGCCCAAGCGCTCCATCTCTTTCGCTACATGCGCCATTTCTTCCAGCGAGGGTGTGATCAAGCCGGAGAGGCCGATAATGTCGGCCTTCTCGTCGATCGCGGCTTGTAAAATCTTGGCGGCCGGCACCATCACGCCGAGATCGACCACGTCGTAGTTGTTGCACTGCAACACTACGCCGACGATGTTTTTGCCGATGTCGTGCACATCGCCTTTGACCGTGGCCATGATGATCTTGCCCTTGGCTTGTGCGACTTCGCCACTGCGCGCTTTTTCTTCTTCGATATAAGGCACCAGATGCGCCACGGCTTGCTTCATCACGCGCGCCGATTTCACCACTTGCGGCAGGAACATTTTGCCCGCGCCGAACAAATCGCCCACCACGTTCATGCCGTCCATCAGCGGGCCTTCGATCACGAGTATCGGGCGCGCAACCGATAGCCGCGCTGCTTCCGTGTCTTCGATGATGTAAGTGGTAATACCTTTCACCAGCGCGTGGCTCAGGCGCTCGGCGACCGGGGCATCACGCCAGGATAAATCCTCGACCTGCTCTTTGGTCTGGCCTTTGAAGCGCCCAGCGAATTCCACCAAGCGTTCGGTGGAATCGGGGCGGCGATTCAGCAACACATCCTCAACCCGCTCCAGCAAATCTTTGGGGATTTCCGCGTACACGCCCAACTGCCCGGCGTTGACGATGCCCATGTCCATGCCGGCGTTGATCGCGTGATACAAGAACGCCGTATGGATCGCCTCGCGCACCGGATCATTGCCGCGGAACGAGAATGAGACGTTGGACACGCCGCCGCTCACCTTGGCATAGGGCAGGTTTTGTTTGATCCAGCGCGTGGCCTCGATGAAATCCACCGCGTAGTTGTTGTGCTCTTCGATGCCGGTGGCGACCGCGAAAATATTCGGATCGAAAATAATATCTTCGGGCGGGAAGCCGACCTGCTCAGTCAGCAACTTGTACGAGCGTGCGCAAATATCGATCTTGCGCTGGTAGGTGTCGGCCTGACCGGTTTCGTCGAAAGCCATCACCACCGCTGCCGCGCCGTAGCGGCGGCACAGTTTGGCGCGCTCGATAAACTCGGCTTCGCCTTCCTTCATCGAAATCGAATTGACGATGCCCTTGCCTTGGATGCACTTCAGGCCCGCTTCGATCACACTCCATTTACTCGAATCGATCATCACCGGCACTTTGGAGATATCCGGTTCGGAAGCGATCAGGTTCAGAAACTTCACCATCGCCGCTTCCGAATCCAACATCGCCTCGTCCATATTGATGTCGATGATCTGCGCGCCGGCTTCCACTTGGGTGCGTGCCACCGCCAGGGCCTGGTCGTATTCCTCGTTCAAAATCAGGCGTGCGAAGAGCTTGGAGCCGGTGACATTGGTGCGCTCGCCGACGTTCACGAACAGCGAGTCTTTACCGATATTGAACGGCTCCAGACCCGACAGCCGCATCTGCGGTTCGATTTGCGGAATTTGACGCGGCGGGTAAGGCTGCACCGCCTCGGCAATCGCCTGGATGTGCGCCGGGCTGGTGCCGCAGCAGCCGCCGATAATATTCAGATAACCCGCGGCGGCCCAACTGCCGATTTCTATTGCCATGGCTTCGGGCGTTTCGTCGTATTCGCCGAATTGATTCGGCAGCCCGGCGTTGGGGTGGGCGGAGATGAACACATCGGCCTTGTTCGATAGCTCCTCTACATATTGGCGCAACTCCTTCGCGCCCAGCGCGCAGTTCAGGCCGAAGGACAGGGGGCGCACATGCGACAGCGCATTCCAAAACGCCTCGGCGGTTTGGCCCGAGAGCGTGCGGCCCGATGCGTCGGTAATGGTGCCGGAAATCATGATCGGCAAGCGGAAGCCGTGGGTATCGAAATAGCGTTCGATGGCGAATAGCGCAGCCTTGGCGTTCAAGGTGTCGAAGATAGTTTCGACCATGAGGATATCCGCGCCGCCATCCACCAGGCCGTTGATTGCCTCGGTGTAAGCCGTCACCAACTGATCGAAACTGGTGTTGCGGTAACTGGGGTCGTTGACCTGCGGCGAAATGCTGGCGGTGCGATTGGTCGGTCCAAGCACACCCGCGACAAAGCGCGGCTTGTTCGGTATTTTCGCCTCGAATTCATCCGCCACCCCGCGCGCGAGTTTGGCTGCTTCCAAGTTCAACTCATACACCAGCGCTTCCATCTGGTAATCCGCCATGGCGATGGAAGTGGCGTTGAAGGTGTTGGTCTCCAAAATATCTGCGCCCGCATCGAGATAGGCCGCGTGGATGTCGCGAATGATTTTCGGCTGGGTCAGGGTCAACAGGTCATTGTTACCCTTGAGGTCGGAGGCCCAATCCTTGAAACGCTCGCCGCGATAATCCGCCTCCGACAGCTTATAGCGTTGGATCATGGTGCCCATCGCGCCATCCAGAATCAGGATGCGTTGCTGGAGCAAATGGTTTAGCTGTTCGGTGCAGTCGCGACGCATGGAAAATCGGGAAAAATCGAGTGAAAATGGGCGTTTATGATAACACAGCGCCCTTTGCATCCCGCATGCCCGAGCCTATACTGGGACGTATGAAACACCTCACGCCCATAGAAGCTTACGACTTTCTCAATACGCACAAAGACGCGGTGCTGGTCGATTGCCGCTCCGAGTTCGAGTTTCTATTCGTCGGCCACCCGGTCGGCGCGATCATCATCCCTTGGTACGACGGCGTCGACTGGGATTTGAATCCGCATTTCGTCGGCCAGGTGCGCATGGCCGCTTCGCATGATCGGCCGGTGATCTTGATCTGCCGCAGCGGCAACCGCTCGCGCGAGGCTGGCAAGGCGCTGGAGGAGGCCGGCGTCACCCACGTTTGCAATGTGCTGCACGGCTTCGAAGGCGAATTGGACGATGAGCACAAGCGCGGCACGGTGAGCGGCTGGCGCTTTGATGGGTTGCCGTGGGAGCAGTGTTGAAGTGGGATTGTGCGCTACGCGCATTTTGATTTAGGGCCGGTTATGCCCCGGCGGGGCAGTTCCTTTTTGGCTACGGCCCACCTAAAGGTTACCCTTCGCCGAAACTTCGTTGTCTTGCTTGTCCAAGCAAAAGGAACCAAAAAGACAGACACCCCGCTTACCGCCCCCAGCAAAAAGCGCTGGGGGTTCCCTGCGTTGCTCGCCATGCCGGGCGGCTGAGGTATACGATCTTTCGTGCCCGCATGGGCACAGAAAGTCGGAGTCCCCTTGCGGGAAACTCGTGCTTCGCGCTCAGACAGTCCTCGCCGACTACCCCGGGCATGGCTGTGCTACTCGGCGGTGCACAGGGGCCCCGAAAACCAAGTCAACACCAGTGCAGCATCAATGCTTCGTATATTTGTCGTGATTTATGTAGATCGAAATACATAAATCCCCCTACCCCAATGTCATCCCAACGCCTTCCCAATAATAAAAGTTCCCCGCCTCCGCCGCGCTACCGACGCCACATCAGCCCGCTAAAAACATCCTTGCAAATCATCTATGATATGGATAAATTGCGAGGATGTTGAAACGCGTACTTACCGCTGAGCTTCTGGATGCACTGACCCGATTCCCGGTCGTGGCGTTGATCGGCCCGCGTCAGGTGGGCAAGACAACGCTGGCGCGGTCACTGCAGAAGCCGCGTGGGAATACAGAGTACCTGGATCTGGAGCGGCCCTCCGATCTGGCGCGCTTATCCGACCCGGAGCTCTATCTCGCCGGGCGCAAGGATAGGCTGGTCATTCTGGATGAGGTGCAGCAGCTGCCGGGGCTGTTCCCGGTGTTGCGCGCGCTGGTGGATGAGCATCGCGTGCCGGGGCGTTTTTTGCTGCTGGGTTCGGCCTCGCCGGAACTGATCAACCGTTCCGCCGAGTCGCTGGCCGGGCGGATTCGTTATCTTGAGATGCGCCCTTTGCTCATCAAGGAGGCCGGCGGCAAAAAGGATGCGTTGGCGCGGCTCTGGGTACGCGGCGGTTTTCCAGATAGTTATCTTGCCGCCGATGATCTGGCTTCTTTCGAATGGCGCGAGTCCTTCGTGCGCACCTTCCTGGAGCGCGATCTGCCCGCGCTCGGTTTCCGTCTGCCGGCGCAAAGTCTACGCCGTTTCTGGCAGATGCTGGCGCACTGGCACGGCCAGTTATGGAATGCCAGCACGCTGGCGCAGAGTCTGGGCTCGTCGCCTCAGACCACCAACCGCTATCTCGATCTGCTGTGCGATGCATTTGTCGCCCGCCGGCTGATGCCCTGGCACGCCAATGTCGGCAAACGCCTGGTGAAGGCGCCGCGCGTGTACTTGCGTGACAGCGGGCTGCTGCATAGCTTGCTCAATTTGCGCACGCTCGACGAGCTTTCGGGCCACCCTGCGCTCGGCGCTTCTTGGGAAGGCTTTGTGATCGAACAGATCATTGCCGTTCTCGACCCCGTCGAGGTGGGGTTCTACCGGACCGCAGCCGGCGCCGAAATCGATCTGGTGATGAAGCTGCGTGGACATAAAAAACCGATTGGATTTGAAGTGAAATACAGCGCTGCGCCAAAACCCAGTAAGGGTTTCTGGCACGCGCTTGATGATCTCGGCATTGAGCGCGCCTTTGTCATCTACCCGGGCAAGGACGAATATCCGCTGGAGCGCCGGGTGATGGCGTGGCCGGCGACGGAGATCCCGGGGCTTGCCGACGAAATGCGAAGGGGCGCATGAAATTCTGAATTGGTGAAGAGGGGATTGAACCCTACGCGATCCTTTTCTTACCCCAACGCCACCCCCAACGCTTTACCGATAATAAACGTTCCCGCCCCCGCCGCGCTGCCGATGGCGAGCATGCGCAGCGCACCCAGCCAGGCGTTGCGTCCAGTGAACAGCGAAAGCGCTGCGCCCACTGCAAATAGGGCGGTGGCCGTCATACCGATGCAGGCGAACAGCGCATTTTTTCCGGACATAAACAAATAGGGGAGTAAGGGAATAATCGCGCCGGCTGCGAATGCGCCGAACGACGACAGCGCGGCGCCCCAGGGCGAGCCGAGTTCGTCCGGGTTCAGCCCCAACTCTTCGCGCGCCAAGGTATCTAGTGCATGGTCGGGGTCGGCGATGAGTTTGTCCGCGAGCTGGCGTGCTTCCTCTTTTCCCATCCCTTTTGCGGCGAAGATCAGCGCCAATTCGGCGGCTTCTTCTTCTGGATATTGATCCAGCTCCGCGCGCTCCATGCCGATCTGGTATTCAAACATCTCGCGTTGCGAACGCATGGAAATGTATTCGCCGGCCGCCATGGAAAATGCGCCGGCGAGTAAGCCTGCCACACCGGTGAGCAAAATCATGCTGGGCTCGCTTGTGGCCCCCGCCACGCCCAGAATCAGACTCGCGTTCGACACCAAGCCGTCATTCACGCCGAACACGGCGGCACGCAGCGTACCGCTCGCACCGACATTCTGATGTCGTCGTCCGACCTCGGATAATTTTGTGGGGATGGCATGCCCCACCGCCGCTTTGGTGTAGAGCGACATGCCGCGCACTTTCATCGCCGCCAGCACCGGCCGCATGCGACGCGGGCCGAACCATTTGACTAAGCGACCCACGACGCGGGTGCGCCGATCAGGGGAGTAAGGGCCAGGCAGCGCGATGCCAGCTTTCTTCATTTCCGCTACCCACAAATCGGCTTGCTTGTCGGCGGAGCGCGCCAATTCCAAAAACAATAGCTGGCGCGGCGTACCCGATTCGGCATCGGATACGAGGCGATAGAGGTAGCTGGATTGTTTTTCTTCCAGCCAGCTTTCGAGTTCGTGGGGCATAGTAAAGATACAAAAAATATAGATAAGATCAGCCGCGAATTAACGCGGATTTTCGCGAATGAAAACCATGGCCCAGCACTGCATTTGCATTAATTGGCGTAAATTCGCGTTGATTCGCGGCTAAAGCATTTTTCTATCCATACGCCGGTACTGAATCGCCTCGGCGATATGTGCGCTTTGCACCGCCGCAGCACCCGCCAGATCGGCGATGGTGCGCGCCACTTTGAGAATGCGATGATAGGCGCGCGCGGAAAGATTGAAGCGGCTAATGGCTTGCTTGAGCAGATTCTCACCCGCCGTGTCGGCAGTGCAGTATCGGTCGATTTCCTTCGTGCCCAACAGGTTGTTGGGTTTGCCTTGGCGTGCCAATTGTCGATCACGTGCGGCTTGCACGCGGACCTGAATCGCGCTCGACGGCTCACCCGCCGCGGCTTGCATCAGATCGTGTTGCGGCAGCGCGGGCACGTCGATTTGCAAATCGATGCGATCCAACAGCGGCCCGGAAATTTTCGAACGATAGCGCGCCACTTGATCCGGCGTGCAGCGGCATTTACCGGAAGGCGCGCCGAGATAACCGCAGGGGCAGGGGTTCATCGCCGCGACCAATTGGAAGCGCGCCGGATACTCGGCTTGGGTGGCTGCGCGCGAGATGTGGATGCGGCCGGATTCCAACGGTTCGCGCAGCACTTCCAGCACTTTGCGGTCGAACTCCGGCAATTCATCGAGAAATAAAATACCCTGGTGCGCGAGCGAAATCTCACCCGGCTTGGCTTGGCTGCCGCCTCCTACCAAGGCCACCGCTGACGCCGTATGGTGCGGTGCGCGAAACGGCCGGCGTTGCCAAAGTTCCAGTTTGAATCCACCGGAGCCGAGCGACTGAATCGCGGCCGATTCCAGCGCCTCGGACTCGGTCATCGCCGGCAAGATGCCGGGCATGCGTGCCGCGAGCATGCTTTTGCCGGTGCCGGGCGGCCCACTCATCAATACCGAGTGGCCACCGGCGGCGGCGACTTCCAGCGCGCGCTTGGCGTGGGTTTGGCCTTTTACCTCGGTGAAATCCAGGTAATCCACCGCTGCGGTTTCAGGCTGTGCGATGTAGCGTTGGAGCTTTTCGCCGCCGGAAAAATGCGCACAGACATCGAGCAAGCTAAGTGCCGGATAAATTTCCGCATCGCGTACCAGCGCGGCTTCGGCCGCATTTTCCATCGGCAGGATAAACGCGCGGCCGTCACTCGCGGCTTTATAGGTCATGGCGAGTGCGCCGCGCACCCGGCGTAACTGACCGGTCAGCGCCAACTCGCCGGCGAATTCGTACTTATCTAAACCCGCGTTGGGAATCTGGCCCGAAGCGGCCAAAATGCCGAGCGCGATCGCCAGATCGAAGCGTCCGCTCTCTTTAGGTAAATCGGCTGGGGCGAGATTGACGGTGATGCGCCGTGCCGGAAACTCAAAGCGCGCATTGAGCAGGGCCGCGCGCACCCGGTCGCGCGATTCTTTTACTTCCGTATCCGGCAAACCGACGATGGTGAAGCAAGGCAAGCCGTTGGCGAGATGCGTTTCCACGGTGACCAACGGTGCATCCATGCCGGATAGCGCACGGCTGTAAAGAACGGCGAGAGACATTAAGCAGGCGTCAGGCGTCAGGCGACGGCTGAGCGGGTTTTTCTGACGCCTGTCGCCCGTCGCCTGACGCCTCAAGCGCAGCGACTTTGGCTTCCAGCGCCTCCAGCTTCTCACGCGTGCGCAGCAACACCGCCTGCTGCACGTCGAATTCTTCGCGCGTGACGAGATCCAGCTTGGCAAATACGCTTTGCAGGACGGCGCGCAGGTTTTTTTCAATATCACCGGCGGGTGATTGGCCAAATACCTCTTTTAGCTTGGCCGTGACTTCTTCAATGACTTTTTGATTGAGCATGCTTGTTCTCCTTAGGTGCGCAGTTTAACAAATGCTGTCGCTCTGCCACGCCTTAAAATGCATCAAGCATAACACCCTAAAAAACTGGGCACTTAAATGGTGCGGACGGACAACGTCTTGCACCAAGGCTGGGCAAGGCCCGTTTCGCGCACTTTGATGCTCGTCGTAACTAGCTGAAAGTATGGTCTTATGTTTCTGGCACAGCCTATGCTATGTAAGCAATGCGTCACCTTATTTAGTCCACTACCGAAGGAAGAGACCATGATTAAATTTAAAAATATTGCCCTCGCAACCAGCATTGCCAGCATCGGCTTCGCCAGCGCTAGCGCCCTCGCCGCCGACGCGCCGGCCTCGCCCCACACCCTCACCGCCAACGTTGGCTTGTATAGCCAGTATGTGTTCCGCGGGCTTGCTCAAACCAATGAAGAAGCTGCGCTGCAAGGCGGGTTTGACTATGCGCACGCCAGCGGTTTCTATCTGGGTGTGTGGGGGTCGAATGTAAGTTGGTTGAAAGAAAATGCGACCAGCAGCACGGGAACCGTTGGCGGCACTTATGCCTCCGGCGGCACCCTGGAACTTGATTTTTACGGCGGATATAAAGGCAGTGTGGGCGATTTTGGCTACGATGTGGGCTTGCTGCAGTATTACTATCCCGGCGATGTAACCGGCACCAACATCAAGGCCAACACGCTGGAAGCTTATGTCGCAGGTAGCTGGAAGTGGTTCAGCGTCAAATATTCTCATGCTCTGAGCAGCGACGTGTTCGGTGTGAAAGATGCGCGCGGCACTTCCTATCTGGATCTTTCCGCCAGTGTTCCCGTCGGCGAAACTGGCCTGACCCTCGGCGCGCATTATGGCATTCAGAAATATGATGGCCGTGATACGCGCAACACTAATTCCGACACCAACGACAATTTGTATTCCTACGATGACTGGAAAATCAGCGCGGCCTACGACATGGGGAAAATAGGCAAGACCTTTGACGGCATGACCGTCGGCATTGCTTACACCGACACCAGCAGCGCCCACGTCTGCGGTTATGGCAGGTTTAGCCAAACCGCCACCGCCAATGGCGCATCGTGCAACGGCGTATTCCCGAAAGATGTCGCTGATGGCAAAACCACGGTCTGGATTTCCAAAACCTTCTAAAACTGGCGGCAAGTGGCTGCGCGATTTGCGCAGCCACGTTTAACCACTCAAGGAGAATCATAGTGAAATTCGTTACCGCAATTATCAAGCCGTTCAAGCTTGACGAGGTGCGTGAAGCGCTTTCCGCCATCGGCGTGCAGGGCGTAACCGTGACCGAAGTCAAAGGCTTTGGCCGGCAAAAGGGGCACACGGAGTTGTACCGGGGCGCGGAGTATGTGGTGGATTTTCTGCCCAAGGTCAAGATCGAAGTCGCAATCAAAGCGGAGATGCTGGACCAGGTGATCGAAGCGATCACCAAGTCCGCTAACACCGGCAAAATCGGCGACGGCAAGATCTTCGTGTCGAATCTAGAGCAAGTTATCCGCATCCGCACCGGTGAGTCCGGTCCGGAAGCGCTATAAGGAGAACAGCATGAAACGATGGATTACCCTGCTCGCCCTATTAGGGACATTTGGCTTGGCAAGTCCTGTATTAGCTGAGGACAAACCCACTGAAGCGCCGGCTGCAACCGCAGCGGCGGCGACCGCACCTGCGGCCGCTGCTACTGCCGCGGCGCCGGCCCCGGTGCCGAACAAAGGCGATACCACCTGGATGATGATCGCCACCGCGCTGGTGATCATGATGACCATCCCCGGCTTGGCCTTGTTCTATGGGGGCCTGGTGCGCGGTAAAAATGCATTGTCGGTACTGATGCAGGTATTCGTGATCTTCGCGCTGATCTCTATCTTGTGGGTTATTTACGGCTATAGCTTGGCGTTTACGCCCGGCGGGGATCTGAATAGCTTCATCGGTGGGACGTCCAAGTTTTTCTTGTCGGGCATGACGCCGGACACGACGACTGAGACCTTCAGCAAAGGGGTGGTGATTCCGGACATGGCCTTCATGATCTTCCAACTTACCTTCGCTGCCATCACGGTGGCGCTGATCGTGGGCGGCTTCGCAGAGCGCATCAAGTTCTCCGCGCTGCTGGTGTTCTCGGTGCTGTGGTTCACCTTCTCCTACCTGCCGATGGCGCACATGGTGTGGTTCTGGGGCGG
>JBBTCZ010000030.1:0-9449 GCA_038042985.1 Pseudomonadota bacterium | reverse complement strand
AACGGCGCACATCCCGGTGCTTGCCATCAGTGCCAATGCCATGCCACACGATATCGAGAAGGGCCTGGAGGCAGGATTTTTCCGCTATCTCACCAAGCCGATCAAGGTCAACGAGTTCATGGAGGCGCTGGATAGGGCGCTGGAACTTGTTGAAACAAGATTAGACGGCACAGTGATGCCAGACCCCTTGTGATGATTAGCCACGCCGAGATGCTTAACGCCAGCATTCTGATCGTGGACGATCAGGAAGCCAATGTGCAACTACTGGAGCAAATGCTGCGCGAAGCCGGCTATCAGCACATCACGTCAACGATGGATCCGCATGCCGTCTGCGCGCTGCATCGCGCCAACCACTACGACCTGATTCTGCTCGACTTGCAGATGCCCGGCATGGATGGCTTCCAAGTGATGGAAGGCCTGAAGGAAATCGAAACCGATGGCTACCTTCCGGTGCTCGTGGTCACCGCCCAACCGAGCCACAAGCTGCGGGCGCTGGCCGCCGGTGCGAAAGACTTCATCAGCAAACCGTTTGACCTGATGGAAGCCAAGACGCGCATTCACAACATGCTGGAAGTGCGCTTGTTGTACAAGCAACTCGAGGATTACAGCCGTGCGCTGGAATCCTTGGCGATGCATGACGCGCTGACCGGGCTGCCGAACAGACGGCTTTTAATGGACAGACTTTTCTTGGCCATCGCCCATGCGCACAGGAACAAAAGCACGATGGCGGTGATGTATTTGGATTTGGATGGGTTTAAAGAGATCAACGATACCTTGGGCCACGATGCGGGCGACACGCTGCTGAAGATGGTCGCCGATCGCCTGGTGGCCGCGGTGCGTCAAGAGGACACGGTGGCGCGCATGGGTGGCGACGAATTCGTGATCGGCTTGTGGGAATTAAGCCATGCCGACGGTGTGGCCAAGCTGGTGTCGAAAGTGATCCAGGCCGTGTCGCAACCCTATACCATTCAAGGCCGCGAAGTGAGCATGACCGCCAGCGTCGGTGTCGGTATTTATCCCATGCATGGCGAGGCGGTGGAAACGCTGATGAAGAGCGCGGATCTGGCCTTGTATGAGGCGAAGCGCACCGGTAAGAACGATTTTCGCATTGCAGCGCGCACCGACCTGTTGGCGATGGCGCGTTTTGACGTCACTATGTCCTCATAGGACTGCATCTTGGTACAAATAAAAGAAAGCGAATTGTATGATTAACACCACCGATATTCTCAACGCCAGTATTCTGATCGTTGACGATCAGGAAGCCAATGTGCAGCTGCTGGAGCAATTGCTGCGTGAAGCCGGCTATCAGCGCATCACGTCGACGATGGATCCGCATGCCGTCTGCGCGCTGCATCGCGCCAACCACTACGATCTGATTCTGCTTGATCTGCTGATGCCCGGCATGGATGGTTTTCAGGTGATGGCAGGCCTGAAAGAAATCGACACCGAAGGCTATGTGCCGATACTCGTGATTACGGCTCAACCGGACCACAAGCTGCGGGCGCTGGCCGCCGGCGCGAAGGATTTCGTCGCCAAACCGTTTGACCTGGTCGAGGTCAAGACGCGCATTCACAACATGTTGGAAGTGCGCTTGTTGTACAAGCAACTCGAAAATTACAACCAAGTACTGGAACAAACGGTGCTGGAACGCACGGCCGAACTGCGCGAAAGCGAAGCGCGTTTCCAACGTTTGACGGAATTGGCATCCGACTGGTACTGGGAGCAGGACGAGAACGGGCACTTCACCAAGGTTTACGGCCCGGTGCAGGAGATGCTCGGCATTCCGATTGATAACTTGTTCGGCGAAATCAAGCAAACGCAGGGGGCGCGCTGGAATGAGGCCGAGCGCGTGGCGCTCGTAGCGAACATAGCGGCGCGGCGGCCGTTCTTGGATTTCGTCTGCAGTCGGACCGATGGCGATGGCGCGCACCAATATTTTCAGGTGAGCGGGGAGCCGATGTTCGACGCATCCGGCCGCTTTACCGGTTATCGCGGCGTGGGCCGGGACGTGACCGAGATCATGCGCGATCGTGCTCACCCGCATGCGGCATAAACCTAAGAAAAGCGATTAACCACGGGGAACACGGGGTTCAAAAGTCGTTTTTAGGAAAAGTGGGCGGGATGATCGCACCCTAAGCCCCTGTACATTCCCCGCTATCTCTTTGTTAACCCGGTTTTACAAAAATGCTGCGCTATGTTCGTTAGCGCACGGAATCCGCTGACGCTTTTGATTATTCTTATCCAATCGTGCTGACGCAACATCATGTCACGCCAGATGATCCAAGCCAGTACCCCGTTCCCTCTATTCACATGAAAGGCATCATCATGAAATATTCAACATTATTAGTAGCGCTCGTAACGGTATTCGGTTTGAGCGCCTGCGACAAACCGACTGTGGTCAATGTCCCAGCCGCGCCGGCTGCTGCGCCAGGTCCCGCTGGGCCACAAGGTGCGACGGGCACGCAAGGCGCAACCGGCACCCAAGGTGCGACAGGTTATCAAGGCGACACGGGTAAAACCGGCGCGACCGGCACCCAAGGCGACACCGGTAAAACCGGCGGCGATACCATCGTGATTGTTCCAGTGCCTGCCGAACAGAAATAGATCGGCGTTCAGATTCGCTGGCCGGGTAGGTGGCCAGCGAGTGGTGTGGCGTCGAATGCGTATTACCCAATTTTTCCCTCCTCCCTTCCGTGGATAGTCAAAGCGCGGATTTGCCCTCAGAACTTTGAGGGCTTTTTTTTGTTCTGCACACTGCAAGCTCGCTATGGCAAGGACTTGTGCAAATCTCAAACAAGCCTACCCGGGCGTGACGCTTGCCAATTAGTGCTTAGCATTCTTGATGATTTTGTAACACGAGCAAGCGGCGGCTTTCAGGCCGCTTCGATCCAGGATAGTGATCTCGCCCCGGCTGTAATTGATTAGATTTTGTTGTTGCAGCGCGTGCGCGGCCTTGGTCACACCGACGCGCCGTACCCCCAGCATGCTCGCTAGAAATTCATGAGTCAGATGGAAGGTGTGGGAGGGGGCATAGTCGGCGGCCATCAACAGCCGTCGGGCAAGGCGCGCCTCGACCACGTGGAAGCGGTTACATGCGGCTGTCTGCGCAAGCTGAGCCATCAAGGCATGGATGTAGCAGTACACTTCGCGCCGCAAGGATGGACTATCCCGGAACCCTTTCTGAAAGTGCGATGCGGTCATGCGCATGGCCGTCCCGCTTCCTTGTGCCAGCGCGCGCAGCGGTGATTCGTCGATGCCGAGCGCCAAGGGCGTACCCACCATGCCATCACGGCCGACCAGGCCCACTTCCAGGGCGAGGTGGCCTTCTACCAGCGTCAAGAGTGAGACCAGTACATCGTTGGGAAAATAAACATGCTGAATCGGCTCCCCGGCTTCGTAAAGTACTTCGCCCAGGGTCAGGGTGACGAGATCGAGGTGGGCATGCAGACGCTGATAATCTTTACGCGGTAGCGTTGCAAGCAAGTGATTTGCAATCTGAGGTGTGTGCGCGGGCATGAGCATGGGCTTTTACCTCAATGGGGTTTACCGGTTAAGTCAACAGATCGAGCCCGAAGCGGCGCGGACACAATTTCAATACCGGAATGCTAAGGTGGCACGATCCCATCATGCACTTTGAGATAAGGCATCGAGACAAGAAGGCTACAGTAAGAATTTTTCCTTGTATGTGCGTTATCGAACAGAGTGGCTTAGTTGCGGAGGGGAGAATTTCAACAACGCATGAAGGCGTTGCCTATCTGTTTTTTTACTTGAGGAGATCAAAAATGAACACTGATAAAATGAAGTTGGCGGCGCTCGTGATGACGTTCGCTTTCGCACTGGCTGCATGCGACAAGCCTAACTCGGCTGAAAAAGCCGGAAGAGAAGTGGATCGAGCCGCGGAAAAAGCCGGCGACAAACTGGACGAGGCTTCCAAAAAACTGAGCGAGCAGACGGCGAAAACCGGCGAAGCGATCGAAGATGCGGCGATTACCACGAAAGTGAAAACCGCGATTCTGGCCGAACCAGGCCTCAAGGTTTTGAAAATCAATGTGGATACGGTGGGCGGTGTGGTTACCCTCACCGGCACGGTCGATTCGCAAGCAAACAGCGATAAAGCCAAACAAGTCGTAGGCGCCGTGTCGGGGGTGAAGCAAGTTGAAAATCTGCTAATCGTCATGCCGCCGAAATAAGCATGGATCCACGCCTTTCGATAAAGCCCGCCCCGGCGGGCTTTTGATTATGCAGCTTGCAGTAGAAACTCCACTTTCACGGCCTCAAACGGAAAGACGATACGCCCCTTGTCATCACGTTCGAGCACGCCGGCATTCAGTAATGCCGTTACATCGCCATGAACAGCCTTTACATCGCGTCCAACAAGCCGTGCTGCCTCACTGATCGACACAGGGCCATGACTTTGTCCATTCCATTTGCTGCGCAGATATAAGCCGCATGCTTTAAACTACCAATTTTTAAACCGCAATAGATCGACACAGAGGCGCTTATGAGCCACAAGCACGCGAACCTGCTGCAAACTGTCTTTCATGACCCGATCAGCGGCAACATTCACTGGCGCGAAGTTGAATCGCTGTTGCATCACTTGGGTGCCCAGGTTGAACCCGCGCATGGCGCGCGCTTTCGCATCACCTTGAATGGCGCAGAGGGCTTTTTGCATCACCCGCATCACAGCAATGTGCTGAATCGCGAAGATGTAAAACACCTGCGCGAGTTGCTTACCCGCGCGGGCATTTCCGCCTCGCATTTAGAAGGCGGAGAGTAGATTCGTTACTTCGCTTGTAGCAGCGTGACCGGCTCGATCGGCACCGCACCCGTTTCCACCGTTACCCACACCAACCCTTCTTGAATCGTGCATTGCACTTGCATGGTGCGGCTGGCCAATGCGACTAGCGCCTGAGTACTTTCAGCAGGAAGGCTGAGTACGGTGAGATTGGTTTGGCGTTGCAACTTATCGCGGTTTTGGCTCCACCACATATCGGCGCCGCGACCATAAATGATGATCACCACTTGATTCGCGCGTCCGCAGGCTTTGCGCACCTCGCGCTCTTCCGGCAGGCCGACGTCGAGCCACAATTCGATTGCGCCGGTGAGGTCTTTTTGCCATAAGGCCGGTTCATCATCGGATGATAGCCCTTTGCCGAAGGCCAGCGCATCGCTGGCATACAGGGCAAAAGCGAGCAGGCGCACCATCATGCGTTCATCGGTTTCCGAGGGGTGGCGCGCGAGGGTGAGGGCATGCGTCTGGTAGTAATGGCGGTCCATGTCCGCGATCTGCAAGTCGGCTTTGAAGACGGTTGCTTTGAGCGCCATGCTTACTGCCCCTTGATTTCGATACGGGAGCCCAAGCATTCCACTATTTGTCCGACGCGAATTTTTGCGGTTTTGCGGCTCTCGGGCTGGCCATCGACGCGTACTTCGCCCGCCGCGACCAGGGCTTTGCCTCGGCCGCCACTGTCAGCGACCCCGGTGAGTTTGAGTAGATCGCAGAGGGCAATGTGTTCGGCGTTGAGTTGGAATTCGATGGTTTGCATAGAGGCTTTCTAAATCCGGTTTGGGCTTGTTGCGTTTGAATAGACTGGGCGGGGAGCTGCGCTGAGAGACAGGCCTGGAATATAACATTCTCTGGTCATGTTGCATGTCGGTCCGCCGACATCGGATTAGGCTAGGGCGCCGGCAGGCGCAGGGATTCCACCACCGCTTGGTATACCGGATCGGCATCGAGTAAGGTTTGGCCAACTTCAATCAGGGCATGAATATCTTCGCGCGGAAGCGCAAAAGTGGTGGGCAATCCTAGAAAATATTGGCGCTGTACTGGGTCGGCCAGCGCTTCGAAATTGACTTCAACCACAAACGGCTCAATTGATTTGGCGAGCTTCGGCAGGGGCGGCTGGCCGGGGCACGCGTCGAGTTTCTGTTGGCAAACGCTCAGTGTGGTTTGCGTCTGCTTGCGCGCTTTTTGCAGCTCTTTCATGAATTCAATCGTCTCAAAGCTGAAGTTATCGAGTGAAATCGTCGCCGTTTTGTAAGCGACGGTGAAGAGGCCCGGCGGACTCTCACTGCGGCTCAGGGCGTCTTGGTCTTGGGTGCGGGCGTTGACCACGATGATTAAGAACTTTTCGATCTCTCCCTCATTCAAGCGCGTCCGGATAAAACCGCTGCTGCGCAGATAGGCATTTTCGATTGCACGCAGACCGATATTGTCGGCGAGCCCGCCATCCATCAGATGCACATAGGGGCGGTCAGCCTGCGTGAGGTAACTGGCCCGATTGCGCGCCCATTGGTAGCGCCGGCGATTATCGTAAAAATCTTCCTGTGCATTGGCGATGTCTTTGGGTACGCGATAGCCCGGCGGGCTGGGGTAATTTTTGAGACTCAGCGGGCTGAGTAGCACCGGAAAGGCGGAGGAGGCTGCCACTGCGCGGGCGACCGGGTAGCGCGAAATATCCGAGCCGAGGAAATCGAATTGGTCCTGCGTAAATTCGAAGCCATCGCCATTGGCGAGGTTGGTGGCGTTGAGCAGGATAAAAGGGCGGCCCGCAGGAAGATCGCCAAAGGTTTTGCCGCCGAACAGCACTTCGTCGTAGTGCTCCGCAGCGAGATCGATGCGGCTGAAATTCGGCGAGGCGAGGCGCAGCCAATTGAGAGGGCTCAAGGCTTTGGCGGTCAGTTCGCCCTGGATATCACGCTCCAAAAAATCAGGGCGAAAATCGCTGAATAGCCGGTCGCCGAATAAGCCATAGTAGGCAGCGGTGAATGAACCGCCGGAGACAGAAGAGATGCAGTCAACTTCATCCAGCAGCGATTTTTCTACTCCTTTCCATACGATCTTGGTCGCCCGTAGTTTTTCCATCACGCCGTAGGCAAGCGACGCAGCGCGTGTACCGCCGCCGGAGAAGGCAAGGCACACGAACAGGGAGTGAGTGTTTTTACCCGTCGCCACTGCGGGAAAACGGTAGCCCTGATCCGGCTGGTAGGTGGCGAGCGGTTCATTGAGCGGATAGTGGGCGCAGCCAGCGAGCGCCAGAAGTAGAAACGCGAGCGCTGCGATGCTGTGTTTACTCAGCGAGATCAAAATCAATCTCCCTCGGCGTCAGGGCTGAGGTGTCAACCAATCGTATTTTTTTGAAGGCGGGGGTGAAGTTATAAGGCGGCCCGAGGGCAATGGTATGGGTGCCGGCCTCCAGCTCAATCAATTCCTCTGTACGACCATTGAACTCGTCATTTACTAAGACACGGCGGTCTCTTGGAAAATGCACTAGCAGGTATTCCATGTGCTGGCCTCCTACGGTTTATCGTGCGTTCGACACGGCGCAGCTTACGGGTTCGCCGCCTTCTCCATCTCTTGCCGCTGTTGCTCCGCGGCTTGGTTCGCCGCGTCTATACGCTGCAGAACTTGTTCCTTGGTCTTTTCCGCCTGCTTGATTTCTTCGGCCTTGGTCGCAGCACCCGTGGCCGCGCTACTGGCGACATCCAGGCCGCAGCCACTTAACAAAAGCACTAGACAGATTGCTATGGATCGATGCATTTTGTCCCTTTCAATGAGATTGACCTTAATGTAATTCTAGAGAGCGCGGGGTAAATCAGCCAGAAAAATATGATGAAGGGGTAGAAAAACCTTTAATGTTATAAAAATAAGGCCGATACTTATTAAGTTAACCCGAAAATCCGAATGCATTCAGAACCACTCACTCCCTTTGCCCGCGCCTTGCGCAAGGCGGTATGGGCTTTTGTGCTGGTCAGCACCTTAGCTGCGACCGCCTATGGCCTATTTAGCTGGCAGCGCGAACAGCAAGATGTAAAAGACAACCTGACCATTATGTCGGGCTTTCTCGCTCACGCTTCCCAATCCTTTTTCGACGATTTGGGCAATGGTCTGGAGCCCTTGGGGCAATTGCTGGATCAAATCGGCGTGCTGAATGATCCGGAAAGCGCGCGTGTACATCTGTTGAAATTCCAAGTGCTGCATCCCGAGGTGGGCGCGATGGCCCTATTTGCCCCAACCGGCGAGATGCTGATTAATACCGCGGTTACCATCGGCCAACCCTTACCCAGTTTCATCAAGGATCCCCCGTACTTTAAGCAATTGATGGCGGATATGGAAAGTGTGCAGCGCTATAGCGTCGGGCGGCCGGAATATGGCAAGGCGCTGGGGCAATGGCGTTTCGCCTTTCGCCATGTGGTGCGAGATAAACAAGGCAAGCCGCGCTTTCTGCTGCAAGCCGCGATTCCGCTCGAGCGCGAAGGAACTTTTCTGCATCGGCTGCCTTTGCCGCCGGCAAGTTTTATCGGCCTCCTGCGCGAAGATGGTTTTCAACAAGCGCGCTGGCCGGTGGATGATCCGAAGAATGTTTATGGCAAGTTGTCCCAGGGGCCAGCTGCAATAATGATTGCGGCTAATCCGGGTATCAAGACCAGCGTTTTCGGCGGCATTTCACCTTGGTCGGCACAGGATGGGCAGCGGATTGGGGCGTTCACGCGGTTGCCGCGTTCGAATATGTATGCGTACATTTCTGCGCCGGCTTCCTATGTTGCGCAACAGTGGTGGCGGCATAACGCGCCTATTTTGCTCAGTTTCATGCTTTGCCTCGCGGTATTCAGTGCGGGGGCTTACCGCGTGTCTCGGCGCGAGCAGTCGCATAGCCAAGAGTTGTTGAACCAGGCGCGACGCGATGCGTTGACGGGCTTGCCGAACCGCGCCGCCATCAACGACATCATGCACGATGCGATCAAAGTCGCGAGCGATCATGCGCGCGAATTCGCGGTGCTGTTTATCGATCTGGATCGGTTCAAGGATATCAACGATGCCTACGGGCATGTGGTCGGCGATCAATTGATCATTGCCGCGGCGAATACCATTCAGTCGACGTTGCGCGATGGCGATGTATTGGGCCGGTTTGGGGGAGATGAGTTTACGATCTTGCTGCGGAACAGCAATGCAGATCGTGCCAGCGCGATTACCGAGCGCTTGTTGAATGCGTTCCAAACCCCACTGGTGGTGGGCGCCAGACACTTGCAGATATCGCCTTCGGTCGGCATCGCGGTCTACCCCGCGCATGGCACGGATATCGAAACGCTGATCAAGCATGCGGACACGGCAATGTACGAGGCAAAACGCCAAGGGGGTGGCACCTTCAGTGTGTATGCGGAAGAGCAAGGCGCGCGGGTGCATCAGCGCTTGAATGTCGAGCATCAACTGCGCGACGCGCTCAAGCGGGATGAGTTCACGCTGGTCTATCAACCGATTGTCAATATGTTGAACGGCCAAGCGGTGGGCGCCGAGGCCTTGCTGCGCTGGCAGCCCCAGGATGGCAAGCAGTGCCTGCCGGCGGAGTTTATCGGCATTGCCGAAGCATCCGGCTTGATTATCCCCATCGGCGAATGGGTGCTGCACACGGCGTGCGCGCAGGCCAAAGCGTGGAATAAGGCGGGCCGGG
>JBBTCZ010000029.1:32729-35765 GCA_038042985.1 Pseudomonadota bacterium | reverse complement strand
TTTTTTAATTATGGCAAATGAATAGCGAAATCAAGCTAAATAACTAATTTTTAATGAACTTGTAGTGAACCCCTGAGCTAGAATCAAATGCAACTCAACCAGTTATGAGGGCCATGCGATGCGGTTTCTGATTATTGAAGACGATGCTTCCGCTGCGGATTTCCTGAAAAAAGGTCTCGGCGGCTTCGGATATGACGCTGATGTCGCTCATGATGGTGAGGAAGGCCTTTCCATGGCGCGCGATAAAGACTACGACCTGTGGTTGATTGATGTCATGTTGCCCAAGCGTGATGGCCTGTCGGTGCTGAGATCGCTGCGCGATGACGGCAAGCATGTGCCCGCCTTGATTTTGAGCGCACTTGGCCAAGTGGACGATCGGGTCGAGGGCTTGCGTGCCGGTGGTGATGATTATGTCGTCAAGCCTTACGCGCTGGCCGAACTGCAAGCGCGGATCGAGGCGCTGCTGCGCCGCACCAATAGCTTCGATAGCCATCCTGAAACAGAAATTGACGTGGGTGAGTTGCATATGGATTTGCTTTCGCGCGCCGTGTCGCGCGCCGGGCAAGAAATATTTTTGAAGCCACGCGAATTTCGTTTGCTTGAATATTTAATGCGCCATGCCGATAGCGTGGTGACACGCACCATGTTGCTGGAGAATGTGTGGGATTATTTTTTCGATCCCCAAACCAATGTGGTCGATGTGCACATCAGCCGCCTGCGCTACAAAATCGATAAATACTTCCCTTATCCCATGTTGCATACCGTGCGTGGTTCCGGCTATATGCTGCGCTCCATACGGGAGGCAGAAGAGGTATAGGCCGCGTGCGGTCCTTTTTCCAACGTCCTGCGGCGCTGCTGACGACGCCAGTACGGTTGACCTTAGCTTTTACCGCGCTCTATATCGTTGGCACCCTGCTCATCTTTGTTTTTCTCAATTACCAACTGCGCGTTGCGCTCGTCGGTCAAGTCGATAAGTCGCTGCTCGATCAACAAACCCTGCTCACCATTCAGCATAAAGAAGCCGGCTTTCCGGCCATGTTTCGCGCGATTCGCGGCGAGCTGCTGAGCCGCGGTCAAAGCGATCGCACTTACCGTGTATTCGATGCAAACGGTGTGAAGCTACTGGAGGCAGGTGAATTACAACTGCCGGCGGTTATCCCCCCCGGCCCCGGCATTCATGAAATACAAGCCACGCTGAATGTGGGCGAGGGGGTGCCGGTCAAGGCGCGCTTGCTGAGTTTCACACTTTCCGGGCAGATCAAGGTGCATATCGCCAAGAGCATGCAGGCCACGGATGAGCTGATGGCGAGTTTTCGCTCCGCCTTCATCACCACCGTGGCACTTATTTTGTTGCTCGGTCTGGCCGGCGGTTGGTGGTTGGCTAAGCGTTTCTGGTATCAGATCGAATCATTTAATCAAATGGCGATGAAAATCGTCAACTCCGGCAACTTGGCCAGCCGCATGCCGGTCACCGGCAACGACGAGTTTTCGGTGCTCGCCACCAATATGAACGCGATGCTCGATAAGATGGAAAAATTATTCCAAGGCATTCGCCAAGTCAGCGACAACATTGCCCACGATTTGCGTAGCCCGCTTACCCGCTTGCGTGCCGATGTTGAAGTAACCCTGCAAGAGAACGATCCCAAGCTGTTTCGCCTAACGCTGGAGCGGGTACTGACCGAACTACAAAACATGCAGGAGATTTTTCAATCGCTGCTCTCGCTCGGCCAGGCGGAGGCGGGGAGCCTCAAGATCCGTAAGAAGCCGCTCGACCTCTCGCAGTTATTGGAAGACATCGTCGAACTTTATGGCCCACTGTCGGAAGATAAGGGGCAGGCCTTCGATGCGAATATTGACGCGCGTATTGAAATCGAAGGCGACCGGCAATTGCTGGCGCAGGCACTTTCCAATTTACTCGACAACGCGGTGAAATACGTGCCGGAAGGCGGCCAAATCGTGCTTTCAGCCGTATTTAAAGACGATAAAGCCGTGATCCGCCTTGACGATAGCGGGCCGGGTATTCCGCAAGATATGCGCAGAAAAGTCTTCGATCGTTTCGTGCGTGTTGATCCCAGCCGCACTTTGCCCGGCACCGGCTTGGGATTAAGTTTGGTCAAAGCCTTTATCGAATTGCATCAAGGCAACATCACGCTCTCCGATAGTAAACTAGGCGGCACATCGTTTATCATCGTGCTGCCGGTGAAGTAAGAATTCGGCACTACCGAGAACGCCAAGAATAACTTGATCCGCATCTACCAAGCCGCTAACTTGCCTCAGGCACATCTCGTCTCGGGACTGCTGCGACATGCCGGCATCGACTCGCGCGTACTCAAGGAGAATGCTCAAGGTGGGCTGGGCGATATTCCTTTTGGTGAAGCGTATCCGGAAGTGTGGATCGAGAATCCAGCCGATTCCGAGCGCGCTAAGGTGATCATTGCCGAATTCGAAAGCGCCCCGGTTGACCATGGCAGCATGACTTGCCCTGCCTGCGGCGAAGAAAACCCGGGTAATTTCGAGATGTGTTGGAAGTGCGGGATGCGGATTTAACGCCGCAGCATCGGCATCAGTACCGCCCACACCGTATCCAGTAGCAGCGGCTGCGCTTCAGCGGTCGGGTGCAAACCATCAGCTTGGAAATAGTCGCGCTTGCCGGCAATCGGCGCCAGTAGGAAGGGCACGCGCTGCGTTCGATATTTAAGCGCGAGCTGTTCATACAAGCGATGGAACTTTTCGGTATAGGCGGGGCCGTAATTGGGCGGCAAGCGCATGCCGATGAGCAGTACTTGTGCGCGGCTTTTCTTGGCGCGCCGGATCATCGCTTCGAGATTCGATTGCGTGGCTTCCAGCGACAGGCCGCGCAGCCCATCGTTGGCGCCCAGTGCCAGAATGACCACCTGGGGCTGATGGCTTTTGATCAGGGCGTCGATGCGATACAGTCCGCCGCTGGTGGTCTCGCCGCTGATGCTGGCATTGATTACTTGATGCGGGAATTTCTCCGCCGCCAAGCGTTGCTGTAATAAGCTGACCCAGCCGCTG
>JBBTCZ010000029.1:1164-32629 GCA_038042985.1 Pseudomonadota bacterium | reverse complement strand
ATGCGGGAATTTCTCCGCCGCCAAGCGTTGCTGTAATAAGCTGACCCAGCCGCTGGTTTGCGCTAATCCATAACTGGCCGAGAGGCTATCACCGAGCACCAGAATTTTTTGCGCGCCCCAAGCGGGCAGGCTGAGCAAACAACAAGCGGTGATCAATCCGCGAAGGAACAATAACTTCATGTCAGAACCATCAATTATTCGAGCTGAGCAGCTTACCAAAACGGTTGCCCTGGAGGCCGGGCCGCTGACTATCCTGCACGATATTTCATTCGAGATCAAAAGCGGGGAGTCAGTCGCGATTGTCGGCGCCTCCGGCTCCGGAAAATCGACGCTATTAGGCTTGCTGGCCGGTTTGGACGAGCCATCGAGCGGCAGCGTCATAGTGCAGGGCGAAGCGCTATTCGGGCTGGATGAAGACGGCCGCGCGGCGCTGCGTGGGCGCTATATGGGTTTCGTGTTCCAGTCGTTTCAACTGTTGCCCATGCTCACGGCGCTGGAGAATGTGATGCTGCCGCTGGAGTTGGCTGGGAGTCTTGACGCGCGCAGCCGCGCGCAGCGCATTCTCGATCGCGTCGGCCTGGGCAGTCGCATGCAGCATTATCCCAAGCAGCTTTCCGGCGGCGAGCAACAGCGCGTGGCGATTGCGCGCGCCTTCGTGACCGAGCCGGCGCTGTTGCTGGCGGACGAGCCCACCGGCAATCTCGACAGCGCCACCGGTGCCAATGTGATCGAGTTGCTGTTCGCCTTGAACCGTGAGCGCGGCACCACCTTGCTGCTGGTGACGCACGATACAGCCTTGGCTTCACGCTGCGGACGCAGCTTGCGGCTCGACGCCGGGCGTTTGGTGACGGGCGTATGAAACTCGCGCTGCGCTTGCTGGCACGCGAATCGCGCGCGGGTGAACTCACGCTGATGTTCATAGCACTGGTGGTGGTGGTGGCGGCAGTGACCACGGTGAGCTTCTTCACCGACCGTGTACGCCAAGCGCTCACCACCCAAGCGAATCAATTGCTCGCCGCCGATCTGGTGCTGATTAGCGACCATCCGATTCCCGCGTCGTTCGAAGTGCAGGCTATCGCTTCCGGCTTATCCAGCGCGCATACGCTGGCCTTCCCCAGCATGGTGATACAGGGTGAGCGCAATCAATTGGCGGAGGTAAAAGGCGTCAGCATAGGCTATCCGCTGCGCGGCGAATTGAACCTGAGTCGTGCGTTGTTTGGCCCAAATGAAGCCGCACGCAGCGGCCCGCAGCCAGGCACGGCCTGGGCCGATGCGCGCTTGATGCAGTCTTTGGGTTTGAAAATTGGCGAGGTGATCGAGCTAGGACAAGCGCGCATGACGCTCGCGGCAGTGATCGCCAAAGAGCCGGATCGCGCCGGTGATTTCTTCAATATCGCACCACGGCTCATGGTGCATGCGGACGATATCGCCGCTACTTCGCTGATCCAACCCGGCAGCCGCGTCGGCTATCGCTTGCTGATCGCAGGCGAGGATAAAGCACTTAGCGCCTATCGCAAGTGGGCCGAGACGCGCCTGGCGCTCGGTGAGCGTATCGAAGGCATAAGCGATGCGCGCCCCGAGATTCGTTCAGCGCTGGAACGGGCAGGACGTTACTTGGGACTGGCAGCGCTGGTGTCGGCGATTTTGGCGGCGGTCGCGGTGGCGCTGGCCAGCCGGCAATTCGTGTCACGCCATTTAGATAGCTGCGCGGTGTTGCGTTGTCTGGGCGCGAGCCAAGCGGCGATTTTTCGGCTGTATCTGATTCAGTTTGTGATCATCGGCTTGGCGGCCAGCGCGCTCGGCAGCTTGATCGGATTTGGTGGCCAAGCCGGGCTGGCGGAATTCATGCGTGGGCGCATCGTGAACGATCTCCCGACACCCAGCCTATGGCCATTGGCGGAAGGTTTGGGTGTGGGCTTGTTGCTGTTGCTCGCATTTGGCCTGCCACCGCTCATGCGTTTAAAAAGCGTGCCGACGCTGCGCGTGTTGCGGCGCGAGTTGGGCATGCCGAAGCAATTAGGGTGGGCGAGCTATGGTTTAGGTGCGGCTACGGTAGCTGGGGTGCTGGTGTATCGCGCCGGGGAGATTGAATTGGGTCTATATGTGCTGGCGGGGCTGCTGGTCGTGGCGCTGGGCGGCTTACTGTTGGGCGGCTTGCTGCTACGCGCCATTGCCGCATTGCGCAGCCGTGCGCGCGGTGTGTGGTTCTATGGATTGGCCAACGTGGGCCGGCGGCGCGCATCGAGCCTCACGCAAATTCTCAGCTTCGCGCTCGGCTTGATGGCGCTGCTGCTGTTGACGCTGGTGCGCGGCGATTTGCTGGCGAGCTGGCAATCTTCGCTGCCGCCGGATGCGCCGAACCGCTTCGTGATCAATATTCAACCGGATCAATTGCCACGGCTTGAGCAATTCTTCCGCGCCGAAAAACTGGATTCGCCCATGCTGTATCCCATGGTGCGCGGGCGGCTGGTGGCCATCAACGAACGCCCGGTGAACGCCAAAGACTATCCGGAAGAGCGCGCGCAGCGCCTGGTCGAGCGCGAGTTCAATTTGTCTTGGGCGGATCAGCTGCGCGCGGATAATCGCATCACCGCTGGCAGTTGGTGGCGCGCGCAAGCAGCCTCCGATCAATTCTCGGTGGAGCAGGGCATCGCCGAAACCTTGGGCATCAAACTACAAGATCGCCTGACGTATGAGATTGCCGGCACGCGCGTCAGCGGACGCGTGACCAGTTTGCGCAAAGTGGATTGGGATTCAATGCGGGTAAATTTCTTTGTCATCGGCCCGCCCGCGCTACTGCAAGCGCAACCCGCAACCTATATCACCAGCTTTCATCTCCCAGTTGGGCGCGAGGCGGTGCTCAATGATCTCGTGCGGCAATTCCCCAACTTTACCGTTATTGACGTCGCGGCGATCATGAGCGACGTGCGCGCCATCATGGAGCGCGTTTCGGAAGCGGTGACTTTTGTGTTTCTCTTTACCTTGCTGGCGGGGCTTGTCGTGCTTTACGCCGCCGTGATGGCGACGCGCGACGAGCGCCTGTACGAAGCGGCCGTGATGCGCACCCTCGGTGCGCGCACCAAGCAACTCGCCAACGCACAGTTGATCGAATTCGCTACCTTGGGTGCACTGGCCGGCGTGCTCGCTGCCACTGGTGCGAGCGTGTCGGCGTTTGTGTTGGCGCAGCAAGTGTTGCACCTGCCGTTCGCATTTAATCCTTGGGTATGGGTCGTGGGGGTGGTGGGTGGCGCGGCGGGCATCACGCTCGCAGGCCTGATGGCCACGCGCAGCGTATTGCGTACGCCGCCTTTATCCGTATTGCGGCGGCTCAGCGCGTAACGCCCTAGGCCGAGTGATGCCTATTTCAACATCACCCAACCTAAGCAATACTAATCAGCGCAGCACATCAGACCAGATATTTTTGGCCCAATATTTGGCGAAGCTGCCTTCTTCTTCGCTGCTTTTCTCCGACACGCCGCCGCCCTCGGCCGAGACCATGGCTTGCTTCTCGCTATTGAAGCGGAACACATTCGCCACGTGCATGGCTTCTTTGTCCGACACCATGCTGTAGCAGGTGTTGTTCACGACCGGATTCGCGTTGGGTGCGTTACCGCTGAGCAACTCGATGACCGCTGCCGCACACACCTTGGCTTGTGAATTGGCCATGTGGCCGGACTTGGGTAAGGCGGCCGAGACTGCATCACCGATGATGTGGATGTTTTTGTGTACCTTGGATTCGTAGCTCAAGAAATCCACCGCGCACCAGCGTTTGTCCACGTTCACCACGCCTGCCAGATCGGCGGCTTTACCGGCGCGCATCGGCGGGATGATATTCAGCACATCGGCTTTGACCTTGTCGAATTCGGTGTTGGCGACACGCCCCGCGACATCGATTGCCATAACCTGGGCATTGGGGCGGTAATCGATCATGCCCGGATAGAGCGTGTTCCAGGCGGCGGTGAATAGACCTTTCTTCGAGGTGATGTCCGGGTTGGCATCCAGCACGATGACCTTGGATTTTGGCTTGTGTTGCTTGAAGTAGAAAGCCACCTGGCAGGCGCGTTCATACGGTCCGGGCGGGCAGCGATAGGGCGCTTTGGGGATGGACAGCAGATACACGCCGCCATCACTCATGGCTTCCAACTGTTTACGCAACAGGGCGGTTTGCGGGCCGGCTTTCCAGGCGTGGGGAATCTGCTCTTCGGCCACCTGTTTTGTCAGGCCCTGTACTTGGTCGTACATCAGGCCGATGCCTGGGGAGATGATAAGGCGATCGTATTTGAGATAACCCTTGGCCAAGGCGACGGTTTGCTTTTCTGGGTCAATGGCGATGACTTCACCCTGAAGCATCTTGACGCCATATTTTTTGGTGAGGGCGTCGTATTTGTGGGTGATGTCCGCCATGGTGCGCGAGCCACCCAGGACGGTATTGCTCATCGGGCAGGAGATGAAGTTGGGGTTGCGCTCGATCAGCACCACTTCGACTTTTTTATCACCCCACATGCGCAGGTATTTGGCGCAGGTCGCGCCGCCGAATCCAGCGCCGATGATCACGACGCGCTGGCCCTTTTTCTTCATCAGATCAGGCGCTGCATGGGCGATATAGGGGAAGGCGGTGACGGCGATGCCGCCAGCAGATATTTTCAGAAAATCACGGCGATTGAATGTCATGGTCGGCTCCTCTTATTCACGCGATTGAGCGGCAAAGTAGGCGCCCATGAGTTCGATTTCTTCGTCGGTATAGCCCTTGGAATGCTGGTGCATAACCGTTGCCTTGATCTGGCCAGACTTGAAGCCATTCATTTGCTTGATGAATTCCGCTTTGTCGACGCCAGCTAACACAGAGGTGCCGCCTACACTCTTGCCGTTGGTGCCATGACAGGCGGCGCAGGTCGCCGCCAAACTTCGGGTGGGTTTATCAACATCGGCCACGGCGGGCGTGGCCAACAGCAACATAAGAAGAGTTCCTGCAAATAGTTTCATTGTTGCCTCCTTAGAAAAAGGTACATTAAGATCATTAACGACTAGTATTTATATACTACTATAAATTAATAATCAAGACAGTAATATCCAGATATAAAGACAGCCTAGCGCCTGAGAAAATACGCAATATTGGCCATGTTAAGATTTGCGCCGGTTTTCAGTATAGACAGGAAAAACATGAAAATTGGCACACCTTTATCGCCTAGCGCGACCCGCGTCATGCTCTTGGGCGCGGGGGAGTTAGGCAAGGAAGTGATCATCGCGCTGCAACGCTTAGGCGTGGAAGTGATCGCGGTGGATCGCTACCCCAATGCGCCTGGGCATCAGGTCGCGCATCGCGCACATGTGATCAATATGGCGGATGGCCAAGCCTTACGCGCCTTGATTCAGCAGGAAAAGCCGCATCTAGTGGTGCCCGAGATCGAGGCGATCGCCACCGATATGCTGGTGCAGATCGAGCAAGAGGGGCTGGCTGAAGTCATTCCCACCGCCCGCGCCGCGCAACTCACCATGAATCGTGAAGGTATCCGCCGTCTGGCTGCAGAAACCTTGCAACTGCCAACCTCACCTTATGCCTTTGCTGAAAGCTTGCAAGAAATGCAGGCGGCGATTGATGGCGGTTGCGAAAGGGTGAGGGCAGAGCCCTCGGGCACCCATCGGCGTACCCCTAGCGGGTGCATCGGCTATCCCTGTGTGATCAAACCGGTGATGTCCTCTTCGGGCAAGGGCCAATCCAAAGTGGATGGACCAGCCGATGTGAAAACAGCATGGGACTATGCCGCGAGCGGCGGGCGTGTGGATACGGGTAAGGTCATCGTCGAAGGTTTCATTGATTTTGATTATGAAATCACCCTGCTCACAGTGCGCGCGGTGGGTGCGACGGGCCAAGTCGAAACCTACTTCTGCGAGCCGATTGGGCACATTCAGGTGAAGGGCGATTATGTCGAGAGCTGGCAGCCGCAGCCTATGAGCGCTACAGCGCTCAACCGGGCGCGCGAGATCGCCAAGCAGGTCACGGACAATCTGGGCGGGCGTGGCCTGTTCGGCGTGGAGCTGTTCGTCAAAGGCGATCAGGTGTGGTTTTCTGAAGTCAGCCCGCGCCCGCACGATACTGGGATGGTGACTATGTGTTCGCAAGTCCAAAGCGAATTCGATCTGCATGCGCGCGCCATCCTCGGCTTACCCGTCGATGTCAGTTTGCGCGCACCCGGTGCGAGCGCGGTGATCTATGGCGGCATGGAGGCGGAGGGCATCGCCTTCGACGGCGTGGCCGAGGCCTTGCGCGTGCCGCAAAGCGATATCCGCTTGTTCGGCAAGCCAGCGAGCTTCGAGCGCCGCCGCATGGGCGTGGCTTTAGCTTGTGGTCAAGATGTTAGCCAAGCGCGTGAGCGCGCCAAGCGCGCCGCAAGCTTAGTAAAGCCTATCAAGGCGTGACTATGCAAACTCACTATGAGCGCCTGGGCGGCGAGGAAAAGTTGCGTCAATTGGTGGATCACTTCTACGATTTGATGGAAAGCGAACCCGAAAGCTATGGCATCCGCAAACTGCACCCGCAAGATTTATCCGGCTCGCGCCAAAAACTCTTTATGTTTCTATCCGGCTGGTTGGGCGGGCCACCGCTTTATGTCGATGCCTACGGCCACCCGATGCTGCGCGCGCGGCATTTGCCTTTTACCATCGGCAACGCGGAGCGCGATCAATGGATGCGCTGCATGGTGCGCGCCCTGAGGGACGTTGGTATCGAGGAGCGCCTGGCGAAAGAGTTGGAGCAAGCCTTCGCCAAAACCGCCGACCATATGCGTAATCAGCCGCTTTGATGGCTTAATTTTAAGGCTTGTGCGGCCCCCGCCTGCGCTATACTTTCCGCATGCTTGAAATCCTAGTTGGCATCCTGCTTTTGTTCGTCGTCCTTGGGGCGTTTTGGATCGGTGCGCGCATGGCGCAGTTGAGCCGTATCCAGCAAGAATTCCCACAGTCTGTGGCGCAGATGCTGGAGGAAAAGCACCGTTTGATGCTGGCCGATTTGCATGAGGGGCTGACCCGCCAGGGCGACCGCATCAATCAAGTGCTGGGCGACACTTCGGACAAGCAGCGCAACGTGATTTCCACCGAACTCAAGCTCACCCGCGACAATATGCATCAACTGCAACTCGCGCAGTCCGAGCGGCTGGGCGAGCTGCGCGAGATGATGGCGAAGCAACTGGCGGAGCTGTCGGCCGCAATGCAAGAGCGGCTCAACGCCATGCGCGAAGAAATTCTGGCCAAACAGATGCAGACCCTGACCGATCAAGGACGCGCAGATCAGGAGTTGATTCAAACCACGATGGCCAACGCCACGCTGCAACTCAAGAGCGCGATGGAAGCTTTGACCCAGACAACGGATACCCGTTTGGAACAGATCAGCGGCAAGGTGTCGGAGCGGCTGGAAGAAGGCTTCAAGAAAACCAACGACACTTTCACTCAAGTGATGGCGCGTCTCGCCACCATCGACGAGGCACAGAAAAAAATCGACGGCTTGACCACCAACGTGGTGAGCTTGCAGGAGCTACTGGGCGACAAGCGCTCGCGTGGCGCCTTCGGCGAAGTGCAATTGGAAACCCTGGTGCGCAATATTCTGCCGCACAATCCGGTGCAGCCGGTCTACGCCATGCAGCACAAATTTTCCAACGGCACGCGCGTGGATTGTGCGTTGTTTCTGCCGGAGCCGACCGGTACGGTGGCGGTGGATTCGAAATTTCCGCTGGAAAATTATCAGCGCATGTACGACAAGCGTTTGTCCGAGACCGAGCAAGCAGCAGCCGAGCGCCAATTCAAGCTGGATGTGAAAAAGCACGTCGATGATATTTCCAGCAAATACATTATTCCCAACGAAACCTCGGACGGCGCAGTAATGTTCGTGCCAGCAGAGGCAGTGTTCGCCGAGATCCACGGCTATCATCAAGACATCGTGGATTATGCGATGCAGAAACGCGTATGGATCGTGTCGCCCACGACCATGATGGCGATTCTCAACACCGCGCGCGCGGTGATCAAGGATGTGGAAACGCGCAAGCAAGTGCATATCATTAAAGACTCGCTCGCCAAGCTTTCCAAAGATTTCAGTCTGTTCGACGTGCGCATGAAAAAACTGGCCGACCATATACGCCAGGCGCACGAGGATGCAGAAAAAGTACAAATCACCAGCCAAAAAATTACCCGCCGTTTTCAGCAGATCGAGGCCGTTGAGTTGGAGCACGATGAGATCGGCCAAGTCGAAATGATCGATGTAGATGAGCCGGCGGATGATGCAGAACGGCGCTTGAATTAGGAATGGCGATGCATCGATATTTTGTCGCGGCGGGTTTATTACTGATCAGTACTTTGGCATCGGCGCAACTCACCTCGCCGCATTGGCCGCTCAAGCAAGTGTTTGGCAAAAATGCGGCGGTACTGCAAATCACCAAGGAAGCCGTGGCGGAAGTGTGCGTCAAAGATATCTGCACCCGCTTCGTGCTGCGTGACCCGAAGGGGATAGAGATCGTGCACGACTTCGCCTTTTTGTATTTTTGGATGGTCGAAGGCTACGATCTCGCGCCGAACAAGGCGGGTAGCAGCGAGCGTTTCGTGGTGACCATTCTCAATAGGCGCAAAGGCCAATGCACTGGCGCGGACGAAGAAGCGATTGGACGCTGCACCTTGGCGCAGATGGCCAAGTCTTACGCCATCTTCGGCCTGGAAACGAAACCCGAAAATGGGTGGAACAAAATCTTTAAACTCGACATTCCCGCCAAGCTCAAGGCGGCTGGGGTGGTTCAGTAATTTTTTCAACTGCTCGCCTCAATGACTTCCCGCTCATCTAAGCATCCCCCCATCTCAGCACGCGCCCTTGAGATCGAGCCGTTTCGCGTGATGGATATTCTGGCCCAAGCACGGGCATTGGAAGCGCAGGGACGAGACATCGTACACATGGAAATCGGCGAGCCGGATTTCCCCACCCCCGCCCCTATCATCACCGCCGGCATCGAGGCGCTCAAAGCCGGGCATACCCATTACACCCCTGCCTTGGGTTTGCCGCAGTTGCGAGAAGCCATCGCCGCGTTTTACGCCACGCGTTATGGCGTGACCATTTCACCTAGTCGCGTGGTGGTCACGCCCGGCTCATCCGGTGCGCTGCTGTTGGCGCTGGCAGTGCTGTTGAATCCCGACGATGAAGTGTTGCTCACGGATCCCGGCTATCCGTGCAATCGGC
Source organism: Pseudomonadota bacterium (assembly GCA_038042985.1). Classification (GTDB taxonomy): domain Bacteria; phylum Pseudomonadota; class Gammaproteobacteria; order Burkholderiales; family Thiobacteraceae; genus RBG-16-58-11. Next base: position 23,418 of record JBBTCZ010000029.1, on the reverse strand, counting down.
ATTTCGCGCGCTTCGTCGAGGCGCGCGCGGTTGCGCTGCCAGTCACCGCCGCTACGCAGTTTCAGCCCACTGCGGACATGATCGCGGAACACTGGTCTGCACGCACACGTGCAGCGATGTTGGCTACGCCTGCTAACCCGACAGGTACGCTGCTGACGCTCGATCAGTTGCGTCCGATTCATCAAGCTGTCGCGGCACGTGGCGGCACGCTAGTAGTGGATGAGATCTACCACGGCCTTACCTATGGCTGCCAAGCTGAAACCGCGCTGGCGCTGGGCGATGACGTGTTCGTGATCAACAGCTTCTCCAAATTTTTTGGCATGACGGGGTGGCGCCTCGGCTGGCTGATCGCGCCGGAGGCGTATGTCGATGCGGTGGATCGGTTGGCGCAAAATATTTTTCTCGCTGCATCCACGCCAGCGCAATATGCGGCGCTGGCCGCCTTTCACCCTGACACCTTGGCTATTTTGGAGGATCGCCGCGCGGTGTTTCAGCAGCGGCGTGATTATTTGCTGCCCGCCTTGCGCGAACTTGGTTTCGATATTCCGATCACGCCAGAAGGCGCGTTTTATCTCTACGCCGGTTGCGATCGGTTCGGTCTGGATGCCGAGCAATTGACGCAGGCCTTGCTCAAGCAAGCCGGTGTGGCGATCACCCCCGGCGCGGATTTTGGCCGCTTTCAATCGGCGTCGCATGTGCGCTTCGCCTACACCACGACGCAGGATCATCTAGAGCAAGGTGTTGCGCGGCTCGCCACTTACCTTAAAACACTTGCTTGACGGCGCCGGTGTATTTGGCAACAATCGGCCCCTTTTGCCGATCGCCCCCTATGGATAATCCGCTCATTTTCGACGTACACGAACCCGAGTTCCAAGCGCAAGTGCTGGAAGCTTCGAAGCAACATCCCATTCTGGTGGATTTTTGGGCCGATTGGTGCCCGCCCTGCATCGTGCTCACGCCGGTATTGGAGCGCGTGGTGAAAGGCTATGCCGGCGCACTGCGGCTTGCCAAGGTGGAAGTGGACGAGGGCGAGAATATGCGCCTGGCTGGACGCTATGCCCTGCGCGGCTTTCCTACGGTGCTGCTGATCGTGAATGGCGAAGAGAAGGGGCGCTTCTCCAGCGCCCGGCCTGATGGGTGGGTTAAGCAGTTTATCGACGAGCATCTATAGGCCCACTGAACCTATCCTTGCCGCGGGAAATATGCTTAAATTCATGCCCCGTTAACCTTCTTGTAATACTTTTCCGGACGCATTCATGGCAGATCGCAGGCTACAAGTTTTCTACACGGTGGCGAAGCAATTGAGCTTCACCAAGGCCGCCGAATTGCTGTACATGACCCAGCCCGCGGTCACGTTTCAGGTCAAGCAGCTCGAAGAACATTTCAATACCCGGCTATTCGAACGCAGCCATAGCAAAATCACCTTAACACCAGCAGGTGAGGTGGCAATGGAGTACGCGGAACGCATTCTCAACCTGAGCAGCGAAATGGATACCCGGCTGGGAGAGCTGACGGGGCAGATATCGGGCACCTTGCTGGTCGGGGCGAGTACCACCATTGCCGAATACATGCTCCCACGTTTACTGGGTGACTTTAAGGCGCAGTACCCCAACGTGCATGCGCGCTTGATGGTGGCCAACTCGGAATCGATTGAAGCCAAAATCGCCGATCACACGCTGGATGTGGGGCTGATCGAAGCCCCCTCGCACCATCCTCAATTGATGTCGCATGTTTGCTGCGAGGATGAGTTGGTGGCGATTTGTTCACCCAAACATCCCGTGGCCCAGCATGCCTCGATCACCCCGGTGCAATTGGCCGAGTTGCCGTATGTCAGCCGCGAATCGGGCTCCGGCACGCGCGAAGTGATGGATGACTACTTTCGCAAAAATGGTGTGCAACCAGAAGACCTGCATATCGTGATGGAATTGGGCAGCCGCGAGGCCATCAAAGGCGCGGTAGAAGCGGGCCTGGGCATTGCCATCGTTTCGCGCGCCACGATTCAAAAAGAAATCAAATTGGGCGACCTGATTGCGATACCGTTAGAGCCGCGCTTGTATCGCCCGCTGTCGATGGTCAATGCCAAAGAAAAATTCCGTTCGCGCCTGCTTCAGACTTTTCTGGAGTTTGTGATCAATGCGCTTAAGCAATCGAAGCCTGCGTAATCTTGTACTCCCACGCCTGAAATGAAGCGCGACGAGAAAGATCTGCTCAATCTGTTTCGCGCACTCCCGCTTGAGCAACAAGATACCCTGATCGCCTTCGCCGAATTCCTGGCCGGGCGCTCAGCGGAAACGCCACAAGAATGGGGCGAGCCCGAACCGATTCCGCGCCCTGCGGAAGAAAAAGTGGTACACGCTATCAAGCGACTGCGCGCAACCTACCTCATGCTCGACCACAGCAAAATGCTGTATGAAGTGTCGGAATGCATGACCCAGCATGTGGTCATGGGCAAGCCGGCAACTGTTGTTATCGACGAACTGGAAGCCATGTTTCGCAGCCGCTTTGAGGGTTTGAAGAAATAACCTCTGCCTATTGGCTTAAAGCACTTCCGCCGCATGGTCCGCCAGCCTTGAACGTTCCCCGCGCATCAGCGTGACATGCCCGCCGTGCACCCAGCCTTTGAACCGATCCACGACATACGTTAATCCTGAGCTACCCTCGGTGAGATAGGGCGTGTCGATCTGCGCGATGTTGCCCAGACAGACCACTTTGGTGCCGGGGCCGGCGCGGGTGATGAGCGTTTTCATCTGCTTCGGCGTGAGGTTTTGCGCTTCGTCGATAATCAGAAATTTATTGAGGAAGGTGCGACCGCGCATGAAGTTGAGCGATTTGATTTTAATGCGCGAGCGGATCAGGTCTTGGGTTGCGGCGCGCCCCCATTCGCCGGCGGTGTCGTCGGTTTTGTTGAGCACGTCCAGGTTGTCTTCCAGCGCGCCCATCCACGGCGTCATTTTTTCTTCCTCGGTGCCCGGTAAAAAGCCGATATCCTCGCCTACCGGCACCGTGACGCGGGTCATGATGATTTCGGTATAAAGCTTGTCTTCCAGCACTTGCGTGAGGCCGGCGGCGAGCGTGAGCAGGGTCTTGCCGCTACCCGCTTGGCCGAGCAGGGTGACGAAATCGATATCCGGGTTCATCAACAGATTTAAAGCAAAATTTTGCTCGCGGTTGCGTGCGGTGACGCCCCACACATTGTTCTTGGCGTGGGTATAGTCTTTGATTGTCTCCAGTACTGCGCCTGTGCCGGCTTGTTCCCGTACCAGTGCATAAAGCGGTTGCGCGCCTTCTTGATAGACGAATTCGTTCACCAACATTTCGCGGCAAAGTGGGCCCTTAATTCGATAGTAGGTGCGGCCATTTTCCTGCCATGACTCCATGCCCTTGCCGTGCTTGTCCCAGAAATCCGTCAACAGCGAGCGCACACCGGTGTAGAGCATGTCGGTGTCTTCCAACACCTTGTCGTTGAAATAGTCCTCTGCCGTGAAGCCGAGTGCGCGCGCCTTGATGCGCATATTGATGTCTTTCGACACCAGAATCACTTGGCGCTTGGGGGACTCGCGTTTTAAATGCAGCATCACGCCGAGAATGACATTGTCGCCCTTGTAACTGGGGAGCGCGGTGGGCAGATCGGTATGAATGGCGTAGGTTTGCAGAAACAGGCTGCCGGTGGCGGAATCATTGCTATGCGCGGCAAGCGAGATGCCTTGTTCCATATTGGCCTGCGGGTCGCTGACGATTTGGTCGAGAAAACGACTGGCTTGACGCGCATTGCGTGCGACTTCGGTCATGCCTTTTTTATTGTTGTCCAACTCCTCCAAAGTCATCATGGGGAGGTAGATATCATGCTCCTCGAATCGAAATAGGCTCGATGGGTCATGCATCAAAACATTGGTGTCGAGTACGAATAATTTGGTGAGTGCGGCTGGCTTATCTGCGGTACTGCGTTTCTTAGCCATAAATGGAGCATCTCCGAAGGGTTGAGGGACTAACTGGATTTGATGTAGTCGAGCACTTCCTGCACATGGTTCGGCACTTTAACGCCACGCCATTCTTTGACGAGCGTGCCTTTTTGATCGATTACAAAGGTGCTGCGTTCGATGCCGCGTACTTGTTTACCGTAGAGATTTTTCAGCTTCATGACACCGAACAACTGACATGCAATTTCTTCGCTGTCGCTGAGCAGGTCGAAGGGGAGGGCGAGCTTGGTTTTGAAGCCCTCATGCGACTTGAGGCTGTCACGCGATATCCCCACAATTTCACAGTGGTGCGCCTGAAAATCGGCGTAGGCATCGCGGAACTGCATGCCCTCGGTGGTGCAGCCCGGCGTGTTGTCTTTGGGATAAAAATAGAGGATGAGGCGACGACGTTTGAACTGGCTGAGCTTAAACGTTTTGCCTCCGGTGGCCGGCAACTCGAAATCAGGAACGGGCTGATCGAGCATCTTGCCGGTCATGCATGTGCAACTGAATCATGGCTCCATTGTTGTCAAAATCGGCAAGCTTGGCAACCCCATTTTGATTCCCAAATTGATCAAGACCGGGCCACTATGAAAACACCTAACATAATCACGCCGATACCCAGCAAGCGCATGAGTGAAACATGCTCCCCGAGCAAGTGCCACGCGGCAAGCGCGGTCAATACATAGCCGATCGACACCATCGGGTAGGCCAGGCTTACTTCAACCCGCGACAGCGCCATGATCCACAGCACCATGCTTAGACCATAAGCGCAGACGCCAGCGAGGATATAGGGTTGGCTTGCAAGCTGCCAAGTGACGGGTAGCAAATTTTCGCTGCTGAAGGCGAAGTGACCGACGGCGTTGGTGCCAGCCTTGAGCAGCAATTGCGCGGTCGTGCCGAGCAGGACCGCGCCGAGAATGAGTGTCCAGTTGATTAAGCTCATGTTTTCTCCCAAAAGATTCGCGCAAATCGCAGCGAAATTTATTTTCCCCGCTTCAACATCACAACCACCGCGCCGCTACCGCCTTCTGCCGGCCGTGCTTGCACGAAAGCTAACACGTCCTCGCGTTGCATGAGCCAGCTTTTTACTAGTTGTTTTAATACCGGTTCATTATTTCTGGAGCTTAAACCCTTGCCGTGAATAATGCGCACACAGCGGCTAGCGCGTTGTTGGCATTCATTCAAAAAAGCCACCAGTTGTTCGCGCGCTTGCTCGCGGTTTAAGCCATGCAAATCCAATTCGTCTTTTACGACCCAATGGCCGCGCCGCAGGCGGCGTATCGCTTGCTGTGAGAGGCCGGGACGTTGAAACGTAAGTGGGTCGTCGTTGTTGTCTTCCCAGGCCACATGATCGGTGAGCAAGTCATGCGCGGGTGAGTCACCGGTTTGGCGCTGACGCGGAATGGGTTTGACGTAAGGAGGCGGCGGCGGAATGCGCCCTGGGTCGGGGAGTAGGCGCGCATCACCCACTGCGTCGCGGAACAACGCCGCGTCATCCGCAGTGGGGATGTTGGCTTTTTGCGAGGGTGGCTTAGGCTTTGCCAAGTTGGTCGAGGTAACGCTCCGCATCCAAGGCAGCCATACAGCCGGTGCCGGCGCTGGTGATGGCTTGACGGTAGATGTGGTCCTGCACATCGCCCGCGGCATAAACGCCCGGAATATTGGTCGCGGTGGCATTGCCGGCGTTGCCGCTTTGGGTGACGATATAGCCGCCCTCCAAGGTGAGCTGGCCTTCGAACAAGTCGGTATTCGGCTTGTGGCCGATGGCGATAAAAACACCGGTGAGCGCGATGTCTTTGGTGGCGCCGTCCTTGGCGGATTTGAGCCGCATGCCGGTGACGCCGGTTTTATCGCCCAGCACTTCATCCAATTCTTGGTTCAATTCGAGCGTGATCTTGCCGTCAGCAACTTTTTGCATCAGATGATCGATCAAAATTTTCTCGGATTTAAAAGTGTCACGCCGATGTACCAGGGTCACGTGGCTGGCGATGTTGGCCAGGTACAGCGCTTCTTCCACCGCGGTATTGCCGCCGCCGATTACGGCAACTTTTTGATTCTTGTAGAAGAAGCCGTCGCAGGTGGCGCAGCCGGACACACCTTTGCCCATGAAGGCTTGTTCTGAAGGGATGCCTAAGTATTTGGCGGAAGCGCCGGTGGCAATGATGAGCGCGTCGCAGGTGTAGCTGCCGGCATCGCCGATCAAGGTCATCGGTTTCTCGGTGAGCTTGGCGGTGTGGATGTGGTCAAAAATGATTTCGGTGTTGAAGCGTTCCGCATGGCCTTGAAAGCGCTGCATCAAGTCTGGCCCTTGTACGCCGTTGACATCGGCCGGCCAATTATCCACGTCGGTGGTGGTCATGAGCTGGCCGCCCTGGCTTAAACCGGTGATCATCACCGGCTTCAAATTCGCGCGGGCGGCGTAAATCGCAGCGGTATAACCCGCGGGACCGGAACCGAGAATGAGTAATCGGCAATGCTTGACGGACATGAAAAACTCCTGCAAAAAATAGGGACAAAGGGAATCAAAATGAGGCCGAATTTTAGCAGTAATCCCCGAATGCTGTGACAGCGTTGATGTTGGTATAATCGCCCATTCCTTAATCAGTTGAATCAATGGCTATTTCCAATCGAATTGCGGGCAAGGCACATGGGCGTGAGCCCAATGCGCGGCTCGTGCTCTTGCTGCGCGAAGCTTGGTGGTTCGTGCTCATCGCGGGCGCGGTGTATCTGGCGCTCATCTTCATCACATATCACAAAGGTGACCCGGGTTGGTCGCATGGCGGCAGCGATTTGACCGTACACAATGCGGGCGGCTGGCTTGGCGCGTGGTTGGCCGATGTGCTCCTGCACGTATTCGGCCTCTCCGCGTATTGGGGCGTGGTGTTCGTGAGCTATCTGGTGTGGTGGGGCTATAAACGCATCGAGAGTGCGGGTATCAGCGAGCGGCGTTCGCTGTTCGTGGCTTTCGTCGGCTTTTTGTTGGTGTTGTTTTCCAGCAGCGCACTTGAATATCTGCGGCTGTATAACCTCAGCGTGTCCTTGCCCGATGCGCCGGGCGGCATTGCCGGCGCGGTGGTCGGCCAGATGTTGGCGAGTGCCTTTGGTCATACCGGCTCCACCTTGTTTCTGCTCGCGCTGTTTGGTGTCGGCTTTAGCCTACTCACCGGCGCATCGTGGTTGATGATCATGGAGCAGCTCGGCTACGGCGTGGAGTGGAGCTATTACGCGATTCGCCGCATCATTGAGAATCGGCGCGACCGCAAAGCGGGTGAAGTCGCCAGCATCGAGCGCCAAGAGATGGTGCAGGAACTGAAAAAACACTTCGTGGATGACCACGAGCCGATCCGCATCGAACGCCCGGTGCTGGAGATTCCCAAATCGACGCGGGTGCAAAAGGAAAAGCAGGCGCCCCTATTCGCCGAGATGCCGGATTCGCCCTTGCCGCCGCTGCATCTGTTGGATGAAGCGGAGGGTGAAATCGAATTACTCTCGGCCGACACCCTTGAATTCACCTCGCGTTTAATCGAGCGCAAGCTGCTCGAATTCGGTGTCGAGGTCAAAGTGGTCGCGGCTTATCCCGGCCCGGTCATCACGCGCTACGAGATCGAGCCCGCGATGGGCGTGAAGGGCAGCCAGATCGTCAACCTGATGAAGGATCTGGCGCGTGCCTTGTCAGTGGTCAGCATCCGTGTGGTGGAGACGATACCGGGCAAGAACTGCATGGGTCTCGAACTGCCAAACCCCAAGCGCCAAGTGATTCGTTTGTCCGAGATTCTCAGTTCCCAAGTCTATGCCGACATGGCCTCGCCTTTGACCATCGCCATGGGCAAGGACATTACCGGCAAAGCGGTGGTGGCCGATCTGGCCAAGATGCCGCATGCCTTGGTGGCGGGCACCACCGGCTCTGGCAAGAGCGTGGCGATCAACGCCATGATTTTGTCCCTGCTGTACAAAGCCGACCCGAGCCAGGTGCGCTTGATTTTGGTCGATCCGAAAATGCTCGAGCTATCGGTGTACGAAGGCATTCCGCACCTGCTCGCGCCGGTCGTGACCGATATGCGTCAAGCGGCGTATGCGTTGACCTGGTGCGTGAACGAAATGGATCGGCGTTATCGCCTGATGTCTAGCCAAGGGGTGCGCAACCTCGCTGGCTTCAATCAAAAAATAGCGGATGCAAAAAAAGCCGGCTCGCCGATACCGCATCCCTTCTCGCTCACGCCCGAGAACCCCGAGCCGCTGGAGCCGTTGCCCTTGATCGTGGTGGTGATCGACGAGCTGGCCGATATGATGATGGTCGTGGGTAAAAAAGTGGAAGAGTTGATCGCGCGCCTGGCGCAAAAAGCGCGCGCTTCGGGTATTCACTTAGTGCTCGCCACCCAACGCCCCTCGGTGGATGTGATCACCGGCTTGATCAAAGCCAACATCCCGACTCGCATCGCGTTCCAAGTATCGAGCCGCATCGATTCACGCACCATCCTCGATCAGCAAGGCGCGGAAGCGCTGCTGGGCCAGGGCGACATGCTCTACCTGCCGCCCGGCACCGGCTACCCGCTGCGCGTACACGGTGCCTATGTCGGGGATCAAGAAGTGCATCGCGTGGTCGAATGGCTGAAGAAGCTGGGCGAACCGCAATACGTAGAGGGCATTCTCGAAGCGAATGAAGGCGCGAGCTAAGGGGAGGGCGGTGAAGGCGGCGGCGATCCCGAATCCGATCCACTCTACGATCAAGCCGTAGAGATCGTGCTCAAATCGCGCCGCGCCTCGATCTCCAGCGTGCAGCGCCAATTACGCATCGGCTACAACCGCGCCGCGCGTCTGATCGAGCAAATGGAACGCTCGGGCTTGGTGTCGGCCATGCAGTCGAACGGCAATCGTGAAGTGTTGATGCCGAATCGGGAATGAGTTTTTTAAGCACAACAATCTAGCCGCGAATTAACGCGAATTACCGCTAATTTTGGTTCACTCCCTATTCGCGTAAATTAGCGTTAATTCGCGGCAAAAAAGGGTTTTGATGAAATTCTTACTAGCTATATTTGTTTTCCTTCTTAGCTTAGCGTCAGCCGCCCAGGCCGGTAGCGTCGAGAGCCTGCGCGCTTTCGTGCGCGAGACGCAAACCGTGCGTGCGCATTTTGCGCAGACGGTCCTGGATCGCAATGGCCGCAGCGTGAGCCAGGCCTCGGGCATCATGGCCTTCTCCCGCCCAGGTAAATTCCGTTGGACTTACGACAAGCCCTACGAGCAGTTGATCGTGGGCGACGGCGTGAAGCTGTGGATTTTTGATAAAGACCTGAACCAAGTTACGGTGCGCAAGTTGGACGAGGCACTGGGCAGCTCGCCCGCCGCCTTGCTCGCGGGCAATAATGAAATCGAGAAATTCTTTGCCTTGTCCGAAGCGGGCAGCCGCGATGGGCTGGATTGGCTGGAAGCCAGCCCTAAATCCAAAGACACGATGTTCGCCGCGGTGCGTATGGGTTTTGCGGGGAATACGCTGAAGCAAATGGAGCTGAAAGACAGCTTCGGCCAAACCACCGTGATCCGTTTCGATAAACTCGAACGCAATCCCAAACTCCCCGCCGATCAATTCAAATTCGCGCCGCCCAAGGGGGCGGATGTGATCGGTGAGTGATCTCTTTTCGCATGAGCCGGATGCGCCGCTGGCGGAACGGCTCCGCCCCAAAACCCTAGACGAAGTGATGGGCCAGGACCACCTGCTTGGCCCGGGCAAGCCGTTACGGATCGCCTTCGAATCCGGTAAGCCGCACTCGATGATTTTGTGGGGGCCGCCAGGCGTGGGTAAAACCACGCTGGCACGGTTGATGGCGGGTGCGTTCGATGCCGAATTCATCGCGCTGTCTGCGGTGTTGTCGGGGGTGAAAGATATCCGCGACGCCATCACGCGCGCGCAATTTGCCTTGGAGCAAAGCGGCCGCCATACCATCCTGTTCGTGGATGAGGTGCACCGCTTCAATAAGGCGCAGCAGGATGCGTTCTTGCCCTATGTCGAGCAAGGCTTGTTTACCTTTATCGGCGCCACCACCGAGAATCCCTCGTTTGAAGTGAACAGCGCGCTGTTGTCGCGGGCGCAAGTGTATGTGCTGAAACCCTTGTCGGAAGCGGAGCTCGGGCAACTGTTCGATCACGCCTGCCAAGCCGCTTTGTCTGATCTCAGCTTTGAACCAGGTGCTAAATCGATCATCGTGGGTTGCGCCGATGGCGATGCGCGGCGGCTTTTGAATATTTTGGAACAAACCCGCACGGCGGCCTTGTCCAGCCAAATACACTTGGTGACAGAAGATTTCGCGCGCGACACGGTGGCCAAAAGCGGCCGCCGATTCGATAAAGGCGGGGAAGAATTCTACGACCAGATTTCCGCGCTGCATAAATCGGTGCGCGGTACCGCACCCGATGCCGCGCTGTATTGGTTCATGCGCATGCTGGATGGCGGCGCCGACCCGCTGTACTTGGGGCGGCGCATGATCCGCATGGCGTCGGAAGATATCGGGCTGGCCGATCCGCGCGCGCTGCGCCTTACACTGGATGCGGTGGAGACCTACGAACGTCTCGGCTCGCCAGAAGGAGATCTCGCCTTGGCGCAAGCCGTGATCTACCTGGCCTGCGCGCCGAAAAGTAATGCGGTTTACGTCGCGTATAATAGTGTCCGCGCATTCATCACGAACGACAAATCGCGCCCGGTGCCGTTGCATTTGCGCAACGCGCCGACCAAACTGATGAAAGAACTGGGCTACGGCCATGCCTACCGCTATGCGCACGACGAGCCGGAAGCCTATGCCGCAGGCGAGGAATATTTCCCCGAAGACATGCCGCAGGTGAGTTTTTACGAACCCACCCCGCGCGGACTAGAATCTAAAATCGCCGAGCGTTTGGCGCATTTGCGCGAACTCGACGCTAAAGCAAAAAGAAAGAAGTAATCATGTTAGATGTTCTATTGCTGCGAAATGATTTGGACGGAACTGCTCAACGTTTGAAAGTGCGGGGTTTTGACCTGGATGTAAATCGTTTTCAGGAGCTGGAGCAAGAGCGCAAAGCCGTCCAAATCCGCACCCAGGAATTGCAGGCGAAGCGCAACCAATCTTCGAAGCAAATCGGTATCGCTAAATCCAAAGGGGAAGATGTCTCGGCGATCATGGCGGAAGTGGCCAACCTGGGCGATGAGTTGAAAGCGGCTGAGGAAAAGCTAGCCGTGATTCAGAGTTACCTCAATGATCTATTGATGACCATTCCCAATCTGCCGCATGAAAGTGTACCGATTGGAAAATCAGAGACAGACAACGTCGAGGTGCGGCGTGTCGGCACACCGCGCAGCTTCGATTTTCCGGTCAAGGATCATGTCGATGTGGGCGAAGGTCTGAAGCAGTTGGATTTTGAAACCGCCGTGAAAATTACCGGCGCGCGTTTTTCCTTGATGAAAGGCCAGCTTGCGCGAATGCACCGCGCGCTCGCGCAATTCATGCTGGATGTGCATACCCAAGAACATGGCTACACAGAAGTTTACGTTCCGTTTTTAGTCAATGCCGACAGCATGCGCGGGACCGGACAGTTCCCCAAATTTCAGGATGACCAATTCCATATTTGCGCCGACGATTTATACCTGATCCCCACGGCAGAAGTCCCGGTCACCAACATCGTGCGCGATGTGATTGTTGCGCTGGAAGATATGCCCCTTAAGTTCGTTTCACACACCCCCTGTTTTCGTCGCGAGGCAGGTTCTTATGGCCGCGACACGCGCGGCATGATCCGTCAGCACCAGTTTGAGAAAGTGGAGTTGGTGCAGATTGTCCATCCTGAACAGTCCTACGCCGCTTTGGAAGCGCTGTTGGGTCATGCAGAGACGATTCTGAAAAAACTTGAATTGCCCTATCGGGTGATGGCTTTGTGCAGCGGCGATATGGGCTTCTCCGCAGCCAAAACCTATGACATCGAAGTCTGGCTGCCGGCGCAAAATACTTATCGTGAAATCTCCTCATGCAGCAACTTCGAAGCGTTTCAAGCACGGCGCATGCAGGCGCGCTACCGCAACGAGAAGAATAAGCCGGAACTAGCGCATACCCTTAACGGCTCCGGCCTGGCGGTGGGGCGTACCTTGGTGGCGATCTTGGAGAATTATCAGAATGCAGATGGCAGCATGACCATTCCCAGCGTGCTGCGGCCCTATATGGGTGGGGCTGAACAAATCTCCGTTTAGTTTTTTACTATTTTTGTTTTCTTCCGCTGCTCCGGCTTTTTCCCTTGGCCCAGCGTTGAGAAAAACGGCTGGTAGGGCTTTTCGAACTTCACCAGAATATCGTAATAAGTCCGGATATTTTCGGTAAAAATCACCGGTTCGCCACCCCGCGCAAAGCCGTGCTTCACGGTCGAGTGAAGCGCTGCATTGGCGAGCAAGGGTAAGGTTTTCTTCAGATCAGGCCAGACATCGGGATTGAGGCCTTGGCGCTGCGCCAGCACCCGCGCATCTTCCAGGTGACCATAACCCACGTTGTAGCTTGCGAGTGCTAACCAAGTGCGATCCGGCTCCGCTACCCTTGTCGGCATCAATTCCTTCATATTGAGAAAATATTTCGAGCCGGCGATGATGCTTTCTTTTGGGTCCAGTCGGTCGCTAACGCCCATTTCATCCGCAGTCTGCTCGGTCAGCATCATGATGCCGCGCACATTGGTGGGCGAAGTGGCGAGCGGATCCCACTTCGATTCTTGATAGCCCAAGGCCGCGAGCAGACGCCAATCGATCCCGGTGATGTCCTGTGCTTCGTAAAAAAGCTGGCGGTATTTAGGCAACACCGTATTCATTTTTTCAAGGAAATGAATCACGTCGGCTTGCTCTAAGCGTTCGAGATGGCCGTAGTATCGATCTTGCAATCGCTTCAGCGTGCCGTCGCGTTGAATTTTGGCGAAGAATTGGATGGATTTCTTATACAGCCAAGCGTCGCCATCTTTGGGGAAGGCCCAGCCCAGATATTCCGGGCGACCGATGTCGAAGCCAACCGCCAATTCTGGGTGAAAATTCTGAGAGAGCTTGACGATGTGCGAATCGGCGATGACATAGTCGATTTCTCCCGCAGCGAGTTGTGCGAGCAAATCCTCTGTGGTTTGATCCTTCACTTCGATCCAAGTCAGCGCGGGAAATTTTCGTTTCGCCTGGTTCAATTGATTCACGTAACTTGTTCCCGCTACCACGGCCAACTTCTTGCCGACCAGGTCTTTAATTCCATTTGGCTTGTCTTGCGCGTTGTTGTACACGATTTGCTGTTGCACTGACTGATACGCTGTGCTGAACAAGAGGCGCATCTTGCGCTCATCCGTAATCGTGATGCCGGCTGCGGCGAAATGCGCCTGACGTGAGGAAACCTTAGGCAAAATATTTTGGAATTGATTGGTGACGACAAAATTGACTTTAAAACCGAGTTCCTTGGCGAACAGCGTGACCAGGTCGTGTTCGATGCCGACGTATTGGCCCTGCGCATTTTCGTAATAGGTGGTCGGGCCATTGCGCGTAACGACGGTCAGCTCGCGCGCTTCGCGCGCGGAAGGAATCGGCTTGCTGCTCCAATCGCAGGCGGAAAGCAGTGTGCAGAAAATCAGGATAAGAAGAACCCGCATGGCAAGAGTTTGGCGAACGAATCGTATTTTGTCCATGTGCGCCGGTGAAATGTAGGCGCGCTTCTGATAGAATCGCGCCCTTCGGAGAGGTGGCAGAGTGGTCGAATGTACCTGACTCGAAATCAGGCGTACGGTTTTCCGTACCGTGGGTTCGAATCCCACCCTCTCCGCCAATAAAACAGCCGACCACTGGTCGGCTTTTTTATTGGCGGAGAGGGTGGTTGACGAGAACCCACTGGGTTCGACTAAGCGAGCGCTGCTCGCTTGGACGCGCAAAGCGCGGTCTTTTGCCGCCAGCGAGCGGCGAAAGATGCAGGGATCGCCGTAAGGCGAGACCGGCACAATCCCACCCTCACCTAATCAAAATTTGTGAAGCCGTGCAGGTCGGTTTTTTTATTGGCGGAGGAGAGGGTGGTTGACGAGAACCCGCTGGGTTCATCCAAGCGAGCAGCGAAAGTTAACGGGATCGCCCCAAGGCAAAACCGGCATAGTCCCAACCGACTGGACAAGATTTTTGACGGCCATCTCCAACTGGTGCTCGAAGCCTTCAACGGGGCCATCTGGCAACAACCCGCTGCTTGATGGTTTGTAGCAAAGAGCGTAAAGTAAGAATTCCTTACTTTTACGAATTGGATAGCTGCCATGCTTGCCAAAATGACCTCGAAAAATCAGCTCACCCTGCCCAAGAGCGTGACCGCCGCCGTTGGCTCTGCGGAATACTTCGACGTGGAAACCCGCAACGGCCAGATCGTGCTCACCCCGGTGCGCATTCAGCGTGGCGACGCCGTGCGCGCCAAACTGGCCGAACTGGACTTGAGTGAGCAGGACATTGCCGATGAGGTTGTATGGGCGCGAAAATCTCCTGCAACTAAAAATTCACGCAAGAAATGACCCGTTCCCCACGTCCGCCCCGCGTGGTAATCGATACCAATCTGGTGTTATCTGCCCTGGTATTTGCCCAAGGGCGGCTGACGCCACTACGCCATGCATGGCAAGGCGCGCACTGTCAGCCGCTGCTATCAAACATCACCGCCACAGAGCTTCTACGTGTACTCGCATACCCAAAATTCAAATTCTCTGCCGCAGATCAGCAAGAGCTGCTAGCCGACTATTTACCCTACTGCACCACGGTGCGTATGCCTGCCAAGCCACCCACAACACCCGCCTGCCGCGACCCGTTCGACTTGCCTTTTCTGCAACTCGCTGTCGTGGGCAAGGCTGACTATCTCGTGAGTGGCGACCAGGATTTGCTGAGCCTTGCCGGCCAGTTTGCCTGTCCCATCATCACCGCCGATCAATTCATCAAGATGCTGAACCCATGACCACCCACGACATCGTCAGCAAATTTTGGAACCTCTGCAACGTCCTCAAGAACGCGGCGCCCCCTTTGCATGCGTCATCACCTCACCAATCGACCATTCCCGCATGATGCAGTACGCTTAGCGAATACCGTATCAAGGTACCAAATTATGGATTTCATCCCCGAAATAAAACCCGGCCAATCGCTTGAGCTGTTGAAAGAGCTGCATATCCTCACGCGCGACGGCAAGATGAATCAGGACAGCCGGCGCAAGCTGAAACAGGTCTATCACCTTTATCAATTCATCGAACCGTTGTTGAAAGAGATTCAACAAGATCACCTCGATATTCAGTTGGTGGATCATGGCGCGGGTAAATCCTATTTGGGTTTTCTTTTGTATGATCTGTTTTTCAAATCGCTGAACAATGCTTCGCATATTTACGGCATTGAAACACGCGATGAGCTGGTGCAAAAATCCCAAGCACTGGCAGAAAAGCTGAATTTTCCCGGCATGTCATTTTTGAATCTGTCGGTGGCCGCATCGATTGAATCCGAGCGCTTGCCGGCCAAGATCGACGTGGTCACTGCGCTGCATGCCTGCAATACCGCGACGGATGACGCCATTCATTTTGCACTCAAGAAACAGGCGAAATTCATCGTGCTGGTGCCCTGTTGTCAGGCTGAAGTCGCTGCGGTGCTTACCAAAAACAAAGGTAGCTCGCTAACTAAAAACGTTCTGACCGAACTGTGGCGCCACCCGCTGCATACACGGGAATTCGGTAGCTTGGTCACGAACGTGCTGCGTTGCCTGCAACTGGAGGCACATGGTTATCAAGTCAGTGTGACCGAGTTGGTGGGCTGGGAGCATTCCATGAAGAATGAACTCATCATCGCTAAATATAAAAACCTGCCGCGTAAACGCCCGGCGCAGCGCTTGCATGAAGTGCTTGAAACGCTGGGTTTAGAAGAAATGCGCCAGCGTTTTTTTACGTCCGAGCATGAAAACCAGTAAAGGGGCAGGGCAGGGTGGTCTCGTGTATTCCACCGTGCATGGAAAAATGTGTCCGGTTTGCGCCAAGCCAATGTCTGCATGCGTATGCGGTCAGGCCAAAATAGCGGTCGGAGATGGAACGATACGCGTGCGACTAGAAACCAAAGGCCGCAAGGGAAAAGGCGTGACGCTAATCAGCGGCATGCCGCTCGGGCCGACTGAGCTTGCGCAACTCGGCAAACAACTCAAGCAAAAATGCGGTTCCGGCGGGACGGTCAAAGAGGGCGTGATTGAAATTCAGGGCGACCATTGCGAAAGCTTGGCGGAAGCGTTGAAGCAACTTGGGTGGAACGCAAAAAAATAAAAAAGGGCAGCTTGAATCAAGCGCCCTCTTTAAACGCAATCATGGTCCATCAAGGCATCAGGCTTGGTGCTTGCGCTCCTCTTTCTTGGCTTTTTTAGCTGCCTTTTTTTCTTTCACTGTTTTTACCGGTTCTTTCTTGCCTTCTTTCTTGGTGTCCTGGTTTTTGGCCATGATTTATCCTCCATCGTTGAAAAATTGAATTCTACCTCTCCCCTGGCATCAAGCTCAAACCACGAAATGGGTGGATTTCTCCCCGTATGTAGATACGGAATGCCAGTTTACCCGTGTAAAATGTCTTTTCCAGGTACGGCCCTGCAAGCCAAGCCATCCAAGCGTCATAGTCGATTGATAAATAGGGAAATTACAGTTTTTCTGGGGATTGCCGATAACCTGCCTTATAGGCAAATTTTGAATAGATTGTCGAACCTATAGAGTGTTCACAGACCACAACCGATGACTGAAGAAAAATCCAGCTCCCCATCCGATAATCAAACCGAATGGGACCGTGCGCATCAAGCGCGTTCCCAACACGATCCCTTGCTGGAATGCTTGGTGATTGTCGCGCGTCAGCATGGGCGCCCCTCAACCCATGACGCGCTCGCAGCAGGTTTGCCGCTCGAAAATCATTTGCTCACCCCCTCGCTGTTTGCCCGTGCCGCGCGCCGTGCTGGATTGGCCAGCAAAATCGTGCGTCGCAAATTGGAGCAGATCGACGATACGTTTCTTCCCGTAGTGTTGTTGCTTGAAGGTCGCCAAGCATGCCTGCTCATGGGGTGGGATGAGAAGCGGGAAAATGCACGAGTAGTGATGCCGGATTTGGGTGAGGCAGGGATAGAGATGCCGCTGCAAGAACTCGCGGCGCGCTATACCGGTTCGGCCATCTTGGTTCGGCCAAAATTTCATTTTGACCTTAGGGCGCCGGAGGTCGGAAAAGTCAAACGCCGCCATTGGTTCTGGGGGGCCATGGCGGAAAATATTCCCATCTATCGCGATGTGCTGTTCGCGGCAGCCTTGATCAATATTTTCGCGTTGGCTTTACCCTTGTTCACCATGAATGTGTATGACCGGATCGTGCCGAACCAAGCGATGGAAACGCTGTGGTTGTTGGCGCTGGGCATGGTCTTGGTATTATTCGCCGACCTGATGCTACGCACCATGCGCGGCTATTTCATCGACCAGGCGAGCAGCCGGATAGATATCGATCTCTCTTCACGCATCATGGAGCGCGTACTCGGTATCCGTCTGGAAAATCGACCGGTCTCCGCCGGATCGTTCGCATCAAATCTGCGCTCGTTTGAAACGGTGCGCGATTTCATTGCCTCCTCAACCGTCACTGCGCTGATCGATGTGCCGTTTGCCTTACTGTTCTTGATAGTCATCGCGTGGATCGATTGGCCGATGTTGTTCCCCGGCATCATTGGCATGGGCCTGGTGATCACTTATTCGCTCATGGTGCAGGGCAAGATGCACGACCTCGCCGAAACCACTTATCGCGCCGGCGCAATGCGCAATGCCAGTTTGGTTGAGGCGCTGGTCGGCCTGGAAACACTCAAAGCGCTCGGCGCGGAGGGCGTCATGCAACGCAAATGGGAGCGTAGCGCTGCGTTTTTGTCACGCGTATCGACGCAACTGCGTTTGTTGGCCGCCACGACGATTAACGGCACGATGTGGATTCAGCAATTTACGACCATCGCGCTGATCGTGATCGGCGCCTACCGCATCGGGATGGGTGAGCTGACGCTGGGCGGGCTCATCGCCTGCTCCATGCTGGTTTCCCGCGTCATGGGTCCGCTGAGTCAAATCGCGGGCTTGATGACCAACTACCATAACGCGGTCACTTCATTGGCCTCGCTGGATAAAATCATGGCGCAAGAAGTAGAGCGTCCGGAGGATGCGAATTTCGTCAGCCGCCCACATTTCACCGGTGAAATCGAATTCAAGGATGTGAGTTTCAACTATCCGGCGGATGAGGGAAACGCGCTCAAGAATGTATCGTTTCATATTCGCCCCGGCGAGCATGTTGCGCTTTTAGGCCGTGTTGGCTCGGGTAAAACCACCTTGCAAAAACTCATACTGGGCCTGTATCGGCCCAGTTCCGGCGCGATCTTGATTGACGGGGTGGATAGCCGACAGCTCGATCCGGCCGAGTTGCGCCGCAGTATCGGCTATGTGCCGCAGGATGTGACTTTGTTCTACGGCAGCCTGCGCGAAAATATTGTGATGGCGTCTCCGCATGTGGATGATGCTGCTTTGTTGGCGGCGGCGCAGATTAGTGGCATTAGCGACTTTGTCGATAGTCACCCACGCGGCTTCGATATGGTGGTGGGCGAGCGGGGCGAGTCGCTCTCGGGCGGCCAGCGGCAGGGCGTGGCGATCGCGCGCGGTGTAGTGAATGACCCGCCGATTTTATTGCTCGACGAGCCAACCGGCTCGATGGACTTTTCCAGCGAAGAAACCATCAAAACCCGGATACGCGAATTCGCGGTCAACAAAACCATGTTGGTGATCACGCATCGCACCTCGCTGTTTGATCTGGTCGATCGCATTATCGTTGTGGATAACGGCAAGATCGTGGCCGATGGACCCAAGGCACAAGTGATCGAGGCCTTGCGTCAAGGACGCATCGAGAGGTCGAAATGAGCGACGAGCAGCCCCGTTTGGGATTCCTTCAGCGCACCGTGCTAGCGCCTGGCTTGAGCCAGCGCGGCAGCAAATTATTTGATCGCGTAATCGCTTATTGGATTCCACCACCGCAAACGGATGAAGAAGTGGATTGGGTGAGCGACGCCGACTGGGCGCGTTTGCGCCAAGCGCCGCTGCGCGCACGTTTTTTACTGCACTGGCTAGGCGGGCTTGTGGTGCTATTTTTATTATGGGCTGCGATCGCGCAAGTGGATGAAGTCACGCGCGGCACCGGCAAAGTGACGCCGTCGCGTCAGGTGCAAGTGATTCAAGCCGTGGACGGCGGCATCATCTCTGAAATCCTGGTGCGAGAAGGGCAGGCGGTCGAGGTCGGGCAGTTGTTATTCAGCATTGATACCACCCGCTTTACCTCCTCGGTGCGCGAAAATCGCGTGCAGTATTTGGCTATGTTGACTAAGGCTGCGCGCCTACGCGCCTTGGCCGAAGGCAGCGCGTTCGAGGCGCCGCCTGAGGTGGTTAAAGAAGATCCTGCATTGCTCGAACAAGAACGCAGCTTGTATGACGCCAAGCGCAATGAGTTGGATGCCCAGTTGGGCATCGCGCGCCAGCAATTAGCGCAGCGCAATCAGGAATTGGTCGAAGTGCGATCAAAACGCGAGCAGGCTGCGCAAAGTTACGATTTAACCGCGAAGGAGCTCGCCATGACCAAGCCCTTGGCGAGCTCCGGTGCGGTGTCCGAGGTTGAGTTGCTGCGCTTAGAGCGCGACGTGGGCCGCTATCGGGGCGAGCGCGATCAAGCCGCTGCGCAGCTGGTGCGGATTCAGGCCTCCATTTCAGAAGCTTCGCGCAAGGTGCAGGAACAAGAGATTACTTTCCGCAATTTGGCGCGCAACGAATTTGCCGAAACCATGGCGAAATTGAATAGCCTGTCCGAAGGCAGCACGGCCCTGAGCGATCGGCTGACGCGTGCAGCGGTGAAATCGCCGGTCAAAGGCACCATCAAGCGCTTGCTCGTCAACACCGTGGGCGGTGTGTTGCAGCCGGGCAAGGAAATTGTGGAAATCGTGCCGTCCGACGATGCGCTCTTGCTGGAGGCGCGTATTTTGCCCAAAGACATCGCCTTTTTGCACCCTGGGCAAAAAGCCTTGGTGCGCTTCACGGCTTATGACTATGCAGTGTTTGGCGGGCTGGATGCGGTGGTCGAGCATATCGGTGCGGATACCGTGACCGACGATAAAGGCAATGCGTTTTATGTGGTGCGGGTACGCACCCTGAAATCGAGCATCGGTAAAAACCTGCCCATCATCCCCGGCATGGTGGCGGATGTGGACGTGATGACCGGCAAGAAGAGTGTGTTGTCCTATCTGCTGAAACCGGTCATCCGCGCCAAGTCTTATGCCTTAACCGAGCGCTAATGGCATGAAGCGACAGCTATTCATTTCCGATCGGGCCGAACCTCTCCCACGCTGGTTCGAAGCCTTTCCCGCTGCGGAATTTTTGTCTTACCCCGTTCCCGGTACGCTAATTGCTAATAATGCTGATACAGCGGTCATTTGGCTGCATGTACAGGCAGAATCCAAGGATTTAGCCGAGCGAATCAGGAGTGTAAAAGCAATGGCGGCAGGGTGTCCCGTGGTGGTGCTCAGCAATCTCCCCAGCAATGAGGAAGGCTTGTTGGCGTTTTCAGTCGGCGCGGCCGGCTACTGCAATGCGCTCGCCATCCCCGCAGTACTGCGCCAAGTGGCAGGTGTGGTAGAGCAGGGCGGACTGTGGGTAGGGCAGGACTTGATGCAGCGCTTATTTACCGCGTTGACGGCGCGCGCAGCACCCGTGCAAACGGCGCTTACCGCATTGAGCGCGCGCGAACATCAAGTTGCCCAAGCGGTCGCGCGTGGCGGGACCAACAAAGAAATCGCCCGCGCCATGGGCATTACCGAGCGTACCGTCAAAGCCCACCTCACCGCCATCTTTGAAAAGCTGGAAGTGCGTGACCGGCTGCAACTCTCCCTGCTCGTCAACGGTGTCGAAACGATGGCACCCGCTCCCCATAAAATTCCCGCCTGATTGTACTTCAGTCCAATACGCCGGCTGAGAATTCAGCCGCTAACAAACGTAGAGCCAAATGGAATATGGCCCCAGCCGGGCCACTTTTAACGATTTAGGATAAATATCATGGATACAACCGTAAAAACTCCACAAGCCATCGCCACCGTTCTATTTGTCGAGGGGCAAGCCTTTGCGCGCAACCCGAGCGGCAGCATGCGAGCCTTAAAGGCCGGCGATGTCCTGCTCGAAGGCGACACGATTGTCACCATGCCTGGCGGCCAAGTTCAATTAGCTTTCCTGGATGGCCAACTCCTCAATGTGCTGCCCAATGAAACCTTCAAACTCGGGGCTGAAGTATCTACCACCACACGGCCTTCGGTCGGTGAAGTAGCGCTCGCCGCTACCGATGTGGAGCGTGTCATTCAGGCCTTGGAGCGCGGTGGCGATATCGATGCCGAATTAGACCCGACGGCAGCCGGTTTAGATGGCGGCAACAATAATGCCGGTAACTCGTTTGTGCGATTGCTGCGGATTGCGGAAGGGGTCGATCCGTTGTCATTCCAGCTTGATCGCGCTCAAGGCGATACTTTTGAAGTGCCGCAAAATGAAGGCTTGGGCATTGTGCCTGCTGCCGAAGCGGCGGCTGTACCAGCCCCTGCCCCGAGCGCAACGATTGCCCTCAGCGCTCCATCTTCAGTTACTGAGGGTGGCAGTATTGTTTATACAGCCACGGTAAGCAGCGGACCGCTAGGCACGCCGTTGGTTATTACACTCAGCAATGGCGCTGTCATCACCATCCCGGTTGGAGCGCTTAGTGCAACTAGCGCACCCATAGCCGTTCGTCCTGATGATATTTATGTTCAAGGCACAGTACCTGTAGCTGTATCAGCCTCGAGTGCGACAGGTGGCGGATATGCCACGCTTGGGCTGGGCAGCGCTGTGGTTACGAATGTTAACGACGATGCAGACAGCACCACCGTGGTGCTGTCTTCGGCCACCAACAACACGGCGATTACCGAAGGCGGCAGCATCACCTACACCGTCACCACCGGCGCGCTAGTCCAAGGCTCGGCCCTGGTTGTGACCCTGTCCAACGGCCAGAGCGTCAGCATCCCGGTCGGACAAAGCAGCGGCACGGCAGTCTTCGCCGTACGCGCCGACGACATCTACCAACAAGGCACCCAGACCCTGACGGCGGTGAGCATCAGTTCCACCGCTGGCGGCAACTTCGAAGCGGTAGCGAGCAGTGGCAGCGTGAACAACACCGTGGTGGACGACACCGACAGCACCACCGTGGTGCTGTCTTCGGCCACCAACAACACGGCGATTACCGAAG
>JBBTCZ010000029.1:0-1064 GCA_038042985.1 Pseudomonadota bacterium | reverse complement strand
GCAACTTCGAAGCGGTAGCGAGCAGTGGCAGCGTGAACAACACCGTGGTGGACGATGCAGACACAGCTTTGATTTCGATTATTGGCCCCGGCACAGTGATCGAAGGCCAAGTCACCACAGCCTATACTGTGAGCATCAGCGGCGGCACCCCGACCAGTAACGTCACGGTTGCGCTGACTTACAGCGGCACCGCCGTCGACGGCAGCGACTTTACTGGTGTGGCGAATGTCACCATCCCGGCAAACAGCAGCAGCAGCACATTTAACTTGACCACGATTGATGACGTTTTAGTGGAGGGTGCGGAGAATGTAACGATCACCCTAGGCGCGATCACCGGCACGGGCGGCTTTGAGGCCATCGCCGTGAACAGTTCCGCCAACTCCGTCACCACCAGCATTACCGACAACGATGTTCCAACACTCAGCGTTTCCAACCCAACAGTAGTCGAAGGAAATATCGCTGTATTTACGGTGAGTCTGAATCAGGTTAGCCCCACCAATGTCGTCTTCACGCCAAGCCTAAGTAACAGCACCGCTACCTTGGGTACCGACACAGCAGCGAGTAGCACGCTCGAAGTTTCAACCGACGGTGGTGGCACCTGGAGCACGGTGGTCGGCAACGTCACGATAACTGCAGGGGACACGAGTGTGCAGTTGCGCCTAGCGACGACTGACGACCGGTTAGCAGAAGGCAGCGAAGCCTTCCGTTTGACCGCCACAGTGACCAGTGGCAACACAGGCAACGCCTCTGCATTTGGCGATGCGACGATCACCGACGAAGCCGTGCCCGGCGCAGAAGACACCGCGCTGGTCAGCATTGCAGGTCCCGGCACGGTGATCGAAGGGCAGACCACCACCGCCTACACGGTCAGCATCAACGGCGCCGCACCGACTTCCGCGGTCACCGTGGCCTTGACTTACAGCGGCACCGCCAGCAATGGAAGCGACTTCACCGGCGTGGCCAATGTCACCATCCCGGCCAACAGCAGCAGCACCACGTTTACCCTGGCGACGATCGATGATCGCTTAGCCGAGGGCTCTGAAAACATCATCATCACCTTAGGT
>JBBTCZ010000028.1:0-1545 GCA_038042985.1 Pseudomonadota bacterium | reverse complement strand
CCGGGTCGAAAATAGGCTTGATCATCGTAATAGGCGCGATCTTCATTCTCCGGCGTAAATCCGGGAAACCCCAGAACCGGTACCGGCGCTAGATCGTGCGGCATCGTCAGTTTCTGTGGGTCGGCAATCATGTGTGCGAGCTGTTCATCGATTTGCGCCATTTGCTGCGCCGGGGTCTGACTAAAGAACGCTGCCTCAACCGGCAACACGATCCCTTTGCCGGTCATGCCACGGTAGGGAGTAAGCGCTTTCTCCATTAAGCCGTGCCCAAATAAATAACAACGCATACGCGCTTGCGCGTCAGCGCGCCGTTCGCAGAACAGGTGCTTCCATTGAAAGTTTTGCAACAGTTCGGACAAGGTCTCATCCGCCGAGACGACAATCACGCCAGTCTCGTCGAACTGCGTCAGCGCATCCTGCGGTGGTAGTCGCGGCGCAGACGTTGGCGTAAGACCGGCGCGCGCTTCGAGCAAGGCATAATGCCGCGCATTCAACGCCGCCTTCGCCCGGGGGAAGCTTGCCCACACCAGCAGATTGAAAACGTCGTGCCAGCTCTCCGCGCGCGTTTGCAATTCACCAGTCAGGTAAATACGTGGCTCATAACCCTGTCGCCAGCCATTGGGCTTGTCTGATGCTTGGGGCGTCACCCGCAAGCGAGCGCCACTCGCCGTCATCACCGGCTGCGCTAGCTTGTCCAGCAAGCCCTGGTAATCAGCCAAGGTCGGCCATGCTTGGCTCGGCCAATCCACCTGTGACAGCGCGGGATGCAGCGCTGCAAAAAGAGGTGAAGTCTGGACTTGAGCCATGTCCCATACAACGGTCATGGTTGTGAAATTTCCTACTGCCACTATAAAGAATAGAGAAAGCTTAACCGCAAACTTAGAGGTATGCCCACATTATGGAGACAACCATGCAGCGCGATGAAATTATGCACTCGACCAACCCCCTGATTGAGATCAAACGCTTTGGACAAAGCATTTGGCTCGACAACCTCTCGCGCACCCTGCTGCGCGAAGGCGGCTTGAAACGCTTCATCGAAGAAGATGGCATTTCCGGCGTCACGTCTAATCCAGCGATTTTCCAGAAGGCCTTCGCCGAAAGTCCCTACTACAAAGAGGAAGTTGCCCAGCTTAGGCAAACCAGCTTGACCCTGGAACAACGCTTTGAAACGCTCGCGGTGCCCGACGTGCAAGCCACCTGCGATTTACTCCGGCCGATATGGGAGCAAACGCATGGCGCGGACGGCTATGTGAGCCTGGAGGTGTCGCCCACGCTCGCCGCGCAAGAGCAAGCCACGGTCGATGCGGGGTTGCGCCTACACGGTGACGTAAACCGGCCAAACTTACTCATCAAGGTGCCCGCCACCCCGCAGGGCGTGCTCGCCTTTGAAGCGCTCACCGCACACGGCATCAGCGTCAATGTGACGCTGATTTTCTCGCTGCATCACTACATGCAAGTGGCTGAGGCTTATATTCGCGGCCTCAAACGCTGGGTAGACGGCGGCGGTGATCCGCAGCAAGTCAAATCGGTTGCCAGCGTTTTCCT
>JBBTCZ010000027.1:0-6542 GCA_038042985.1 Pseudomonadota bacterium | reverse complement strand
ACCTGCCCCGCCGCCCATGCCTTTCATCTACATGGGCAAGCTGCTGGAAGAGGGTAAGCTGACCGTGTTTTTAACCAAGCAGGATCGGTACTACGCAGTGAAAGCGGGCGATACGCTGGACGGCGCATATCGCGTCGAACGCGTGGATGCGCAGCAAGTGTTATTTACCTATTTGCCTTTGAACATGCAGCAGACGCTCACCCTGGGAGGAGCGAACTAATGATGACTTTAAAAAAATTATCGGTTGGGCTAATCGTGCTGGCCTTATTGACGGCGTGCACCGCCGGCCGCCAGGCCTTCGATGACGGCCAGAGCTTGATTCAAGAGGGCAAGATCGAAGAAGGTCTGGCCGAGCTGGAGCGCGCGCTAAAAGAAAACGTCAGGAATGTCGAATACAAGACCTATTATCTGCGGCAGAAAGAGCTCTATATCGCGCATCTCTTGGCGAAAGCTGGTAACGCGCGCGCCGCGAAGCAATATAGCGACGCCGAAGCCGCCTATCGCCGCGTGTTCAAATTCGATCCAAGCAACCGGCATGCGAGCGATGGCCTGGAAGGCATTCGCAACGATCGCCGGCGTGATGAGGCGATGTCGAATGCGGAGAAGGTATTGAAAGCGGGCAAGGCCGACGAGGCGCGCGCCATCGCGCGCAGTGTGCTGGCGGAAGACCCGCAGCACGAAGGCGCGCTGAAGATGATCAGGGCTTTGGATGAGAAAGCCGCCACGCTCAAGCAGGCAAGCAATGGTCTGGGCGCTGCCTTCAAAAAGCCGATTACGCTTGAATTTCGCGATGCGAATCTGAAAGCGATTTTTGAAGTTATTTCGCGCGCTACCCAAATCAATTTCATTTTTGACCGCGATGTGCGGCCGGATTTGAAATCCACCATTTTCGTCAAGAACACCACGATCGAGGACGTGATCAACCTGCTCATGGTCACCAATCAACTCGATAAGCGCGTGCTGAACGAGAACACGGTCTTGATCTACCCCAACACCCCCGCCAAGAACAAGGATTACCAAGAGTTGGTCGTGCGCGCGTTTTATCTGGCCAATGCCGATGTAAAGCAGACGCTGAACATGATCAAGACCCTGGTCAAGACGCGCGACGTGTTCATCGACGAGAAGCTCGGTCTGCTGGTGATGAAAGACACACCAGAGGCGATCCGCCTGGCCGAGAAGCTGATCGTGGCGCACGACCGCGCCGAACCGGAAGTAATGCTGGAAGTGGAAGTATTGGAAGTGAAGCGCAGCCGTTTGTTGGATTTGGGTATTCAGTACCCCAACACGTTTACTGCGCTCAATATCGCCAATCAAACGACGCAAAGCACGACCGGAGGCGTCGTGGTCAGCACGTCGGCGCAAACACAAAATGTGGTTACGATAAATACATTAAAGAACCTCACCGGCGGCAGCATTGCTATCTCGCCTAATCTACAACTCAATCTCAAAAAGGAAGACGGCGACGTGCAAACGCTCGCCAATCCGCGCATCCGGGTGAAGAATAAAGAGAAGGCAAAAATCCATATCGGCGAGAAAGTGCCGGTAATTACCACCACCAGCACGGCCAATGTGGGTGTGGCGGAATCGGTCAGCTATCTCGACGTTGGCCTGAAGCTCGACGTGGAGCCGCAGGTGTATCTGGATAGCGATGTGGGCATCAAAGTCGGCTTGGAAGTCTCCAGCATCGTGCGCGAAATTCGCGGCCAGAGCGGCTCGCTCACTTACCAAGTCGGCACGCGCAATGCGTCTACCGTGCTACGTCTAAAAGACGGTGAGACGCAAATCCTGGCCGGTCTGATCAGCGACGAGGATCGGCAAAGCGCGAGCAAGATTCCGGGGCTGGGTGATTTGCCGCTAATCGGCCGCTTGTTCTCGGCCCATCGCGACGAAACCACCAAGACTGAGATCGTGCTGCTGATCACGCCGCGCATCATACGCAACATCACGCGCTTGGAGGCGGCGCAAAGCGAGTTTTCATCCGGCACCGAGGGGGCGGTTGGCTCAGCATCGTTGAATTTGCGCCAGCCAAGTTCGTTAGCACCGCCCGTTACCCTGCAAGGTCAAGGTACGCCAGCGCCGCTGCAAACACCGATACCCGTGGCGTCGCCGGCTGCTTCGTCCCTGACTTTCTCGATGACAACCGTGCCGAGCATCGGTAAGGGCCAGGAGTTTAATTTGGTGGTCCAGGCGACTTCGAGCGGCGAAGTGAAATCCTTGGGCTTTGATTTGGTGTATGACCCGCTACTCATGGAAGTGGTGCGTGTGACCGAAGCCGCATTTTTGAAACAGGGTAATGCCGCGACCGAATTCATCGGCAACCCGGTCGAAGGCGCCGATCGCTTAACAGTCAACATCAATCGCACGACAGGCGGCGCGCGTGGCGCGGGTGCGGTGGCGGTTGTGGTGTTGCGCGCGCTAGCCGAGGAGCCAGGCGCGGCGCTAGTCAGCATCGAGAACCTGAAGGCTGTCGACGCGGCAGGTAAAGCCGTGAGCGTGACGCCGCCTGCGCCCGCCACGATCCACATTACCCCTTAATCATGCGGCATGAACGTATTTAAAACTCCAGCTGGGCGGTTCCACGATAGCGGCTTCACGCTCATAGAGCTGCTCATCACAGTGGCGATCGTCGGTCTGTTGGCCAGCATCGCGCTGCCGATGACTGAATTAGCAGTGCAACGCTCCAAGGAACAGGAATTACGCATCGCATTGCGCGAAATCCGTACCGGCATCGACGCGTATAAAAAAGCCTGGGATGAAGGCCGTGTCCAAAAAGGTTTAGACGATTCCGGCTACCCGAAAAAGCTTGAGATGCTGGTGGAGGGCGTGGAAGATTTTAAAAACCCTAAACGCGTCAAAATGTACTTTCTTCGCCGCATTCCGCGTGACCCAATGGTGAAAGACACGCGCAGTGCGGCTGTCGATACCTGGGGCAAGCGTGCTTACAAAAGCCCGCCCGACGACCCCCAAGAAGGCGATGATGTGTACGACGTGTATTCGTTGAGCAAGGGCGTGGGGCTTAACGGCATGGCATATCGGGAATGGTGATGAGCAGGCATCAGTTGTCAGGCATCAGGCGTCAGGGAGAGGGCTTCACCTTGGTCGAGTTGTTGGTGGTGCTGGCGATTATCGCGTTGTTGGTGTCGATTGCCGCGCCGCGCTATTTCAATAGCGTGGAAAAATCCAAAGAAGTGGTGTTGAAGCAAGATTTATCCACGATGCGCGATGCACTCGACAAGTACTACGGCGACACCGGCAAATATCCCGATTCGCTCGACGATTTGGTCACCAAAAAATATTTGCGTAAACTGCCGGTCGATCCGATCACCGATAGCGTCGTGACCTGGGTGATCGTGCCGCCAGAGGATGTGGAGAAAGGCGGCGTGTTCGATGTGCACAGCGGCGCACCGGGCAACGCGCGTGATGGCACGCCGTATTCGAGTTGGTAATGCGCCAACGCGGCTTTACTTATCTCGCGCTGCTGTTCATGGTGGCCATCATGGGTGCGGTACTGGGTGCGACCGCCGTGGTGTGGCGCACCATGAATCAACGCGATCAGGAACAAGAACTGTTATTCATCGGCCACGAATACCGGCGTGCGATTGGGCTCTACTACGAGCGCACGCCGGGCGCGGCCAAGCAATTCCCCAAGAAACTCGAAGACCTGCTCGAAGACAAGCGGCAAACCACGCTCACGCGCTATCTGCGCAAACGCTACAACGATCCGCTCAACGCAGGCAAGGAATGGGGCTTGGCGCCGGGACCGGGCGGTACGATCATGGGCGTGTACAGCTTGTCGGATAAGACGCCAATCAAGACCGACAATTTCGATGGAGACGACAAAGAATTCGCGAGCGCGGTTTCGTTTCAGGCATGGAAGTTCATGTATCAACCGCAGGCTACGCCAACCGCGCCGATCCCTGTAACGCCACCGGCTGCGGCGCCGAACGCACCACCGACCGAGTCGTCATCATCTTAGCAAACGACTGCATTAAAGAAATCGGGCGCTACCGATAGCGATGGCACGATCACCGCTTATCGTGGCGATCATGCAAGTATTCCCTTTGGGTGGTAATAAAATACTCGGGCATTCCCCATGCTGTTAAAATTTTTCACATGATTCCGTGGCTTGAGCCAGGCGACCCATTTCCTCCCACCAGCAAGGCGCTGAAGCAGCCGAATGGCTTGTTGGCGGCAAGCGCCGATCTGACGCCTGAGCAACTGATTGAGGCGTATTCCCAGGGTGTGTTTCCCTGGTTCAATGTAGACGAGCCGGTGCTGTGGTGGAGCCCGGATCCGCGCATGGTGTTGTTTCCCACCGACCTAAAAATCAGCCGCTCACTCAAAAAAGTGATACGCAACCGCGAATACGAAGTACGGCTCGACACGGCTTTCTCGCGCGTGATGCATGGCTGTGCTCAGCCGCGCGATGGCCAGAGCGGTACCTGGATTTCGCCAGTGATGATCGAGGCTTACACGCAGCTGCACGAGAGGGGTGTCGCCCACTCGGCCGAGACCTGGATCGACGGCAAGCTGGTCGGCGGCTTATATGGCATCGCGCTCGGCCGCATGTTCTATGGCGAATCGATGTTCACCGAGGTGACCGACGCCTCGAAAATCGCGTTTGTGCATTTGGTGTGGCAGCTCAAGCGCTGGGGCTTCGGCTTGATCGACTGTCAGATGAAAACCGAGCATTTGGGCCGCTTCGGCGCGCGCGAAATCCTGCGCAGCGATTTTATGCGGCGGGTATCCAAGCTGATACAATATTCTCCAACACCGAGCCCATGGCGTTTTGACCCGAATATCAAATTGGAATTGGAAGCGGATGCTTAACGATTTTCCAGCGCACAAGCTACAGTTCTATCTCACCTCCGCGTATTCATGCAGCTATTTACCGGGGCGCATGGCGCGCTCCCAAGTCGCCACGCCCAGCCACCTGATCACGGCCGAGGTTTACAGCGAATTGATTCAGTTGGGCTTTCGTCGCAGCGGCGCGTATGTGTACCGCCCCCTGTGCGACCGCTGCCGCGCCTGCGTGCCGGTGCGGCTGATCGTGGATGAATTCGAACCCAATCGTACCCAGCGCCGGGCCGCCAAACGCCACGGACAGATGACTTATCACATGCTGCCGCTGCGCTTTGAACAGGAGCATTTTGACTTGTATCGCCGCTACCAGAGCCAACGCCACCCCGGCGGCGGCATGGATCAAGACGACCAGCAGCAGTATCGCCAATTTTTATTAGAGAGCGGCGTCTCGACCAATTTGGTCGAATTCCGCGAGAACGATGTGTTGCGCATGGTGAGCCTGGTGGACGTGGTCAATAATGGCCTCTCCGCCGTCTATACCTTCTTTGATCCGGAGATCGAGTCTGCCAGCTTCGGCACCTACAACGTGATGTGGCAAATCGAGCGCTGCCGCGCACTGGGCCTACCCTATCTCTATCTCGGCTACTGGATCGCGGACAGCCAGAAAATGGCCTATAAAGTACGCTTCCGCCCCATGGAAGGCCTGGTCGATGGGCATTGGCGTCGGCTTGAAGATTAAGTCGCAATCTTGTCTCAGCGTGGAATCATGTTGAAACTTCTCTGCGCGCTCGGCGCGACATTGCTCCTCTCCGCTTGCGCCACCCCGCCGCATCCTTCGGATGAATCGTTCCACTCGCTCGCCACCGATCATCGCGTACGCTATGAAGTGGGCGCGGAAAACGCCGCCAACCAAGTCGCCGCGCTGTTGCCCGCCGCCATTCAGCAAGTAGAGGCCGCGCATGGCCGCGCGTTTCTGGGCGAGGTGACCGTGCATGTGTGCGGCACCAACGACTGCTTCAAGCGCCATGTGCGCACGCCAAACGCCAGCGCCGCCACTGTGCCGGACAACCGGGTGTTTCTTGCGCCGCAATTGTTCGGGCGCGAAGCGCATCGCTTATCCGCCATCCTCACACATGAACTATCGCATCTACATTTAGGGCAGCAAATCGGCCATTACACCCCCACGGTTCCTGCCTGGTTTCATGAAGGCCTAGCCGCGTTTGCCGCCAATGGCGGTGGAGCGGATTACGCCTCGGATGAGCAGGCCATTACCACGCTGCGCCAAGGCAAGGGGTTCGAACCCGATCGTCGGGACACACCGATTAAGCGCCATACCGCGGATTATTGGGGCATGGATGTATTCGTTTTCTACCGCCAGGCGTTTTTGTTCGTAAATTTTTTACGCCAAGAATCTGCGACACGGTTTCAGGATTTTCTCCAGGCCGTGCAAGATAATCAGGATTTTGATCTGGCCTTTGGGAACGCCTACAATAGGCCCTTGAAGGAAGCTGGCGAACGCTTCCGGCAATCCCACAGCGTGCAATCCCTTGCGTTCAACCCCTAATAATAACGGCACCCCATGCGCCAATACCTCGACCTGATGCAACACGTGCTGGAGCACGGCCACCCAAAATCCGACCGCACCGGCACCGGCACGCTCTCTGTATTCGGCTATCAAATGCGCTTCGTTTTGAGCAAAGTCTTCCCGCTCGTCACCACCAAGAAATGCCTCTTGCGCT
>JBBTCZ010000026.1:0-23544 GCA_038042985.1 Pseudomonadota bacterium | reverse complement strand
GGCTTCCCGCTCGTCACCACCAAGAAATGCCACTTGCGCTCGATTCTGCACGAGCTGCTGTGGTTCTTGAAAGGCGACACCAACATCAAATATCTGCAAGACAACAAGGTCACCATCTGGGACGAGTGGGCCGATGCAGCGGGCAACCTCGGTCCGGTGTATGGCTACCAATGGCGCTCCTGGCCCACCGCCGATGGCCGCCATATCGACCAGATCACGCAAGTGATCGAGCAGATCAAGCACACCCCCGATTCGCGCCGCCTCATCGTCTCGGCCTGGAATGTGGGTGAGATCGACAAAATGAAACTGCCGCCCTGCCATGCTTTTTTCCAGTTCTATGTCGCGGACGGCAAGCTCTCGTGCCAACTGTATCAACGCAGCGCGGATATTTTCTTAGGCGTGCCGTTCAATATCGCCTCTTACGCGCTGCTCACCATGATGGTGGCGCAAGTGTGCGGCTTAAAACCCGGCGACTTCGTACACACCTTGGGCGATGCGCACCTTTACTCGAATCATCTGGAGCAAACACGCGAGCAGTTGTCACGCGAACCGCGGCCGCTGCCCACGATGCGCATCAACCCGGCGGTGACAAACCTATTCGATTTTAAATTTGAAGATTTCACGCTGGATGGCTATGAGCCTCATCCTGCGATTAAGGCGCCGGTGGCAGTATGAGCGATTCGCGTATCTCGATTATCTCGGCCATGGCGGCCAATCGCGCCATCGGCATCCGCAACACGCTGCCTTGGCAATTGCCGGAAGACCTCAAGCATTTCAAAGCGCTGACCATGGGGCATCACATCGTAATGGGACGCAAAACTTACGACTCCATCGGCAAGCCCTTGCCCGGCCGCGACACGGTGATTGTCACGCGCAATGCCGATTACGCCGTGCCCGGTTGCCTCGCGGTGAATTCGCTTGATGCCGCGCTCACCGTGAGCCATGGTGATGCGGAGGTGTTTTTCGTCGGCGGCGCTGAGTTGTATCGCCAGGCCTTGGCCATTGCGCACCGGATTTACTTAACCGAAATTCAACGCGTGTTCGACGGCGATGCCTTCTTTCCCGAATTCGATAAAAGCCAGTGGATTGAAACCACGCGCGACAAGCACCGCACCGAAGGACCAAATGGCTTCGAATACCATTTCGTCATTTACGATCGTAAATAACCCTTGCAGGAGAAACCTATGCGCTCTATTACCACCCTCGTCTTTGTCGCCGCCACCCTGCTCAGCACAGCCGCCTTGGCCGCGGGCAACACCGAGCTGACTTGGTACGGCCATGCCGCGTTCAAACTCAAAACGCCGAGCGGGAAAATCTTGATGCTCGATCCCTGGCTGACCAACCCGTCTAATAAGAACGGCAAGGACGATCTGGCCAAGCTGGACAAGGCCGATCTCATCTTGGTAACGCATGGCCATGCGGATCATGTCGGCGACAGCGTGGCAATCGCAAAGAAAACCGGGGCACGGCTGGTCACCACCTTCGATCTCGGCAAGGGAATGGTGACCTATGGCGGATTCCCCAAGGAACAAATGGGCTTCGATACCCAGGGCAATTTCGGCGGAGAGTTGAGCCTGTTGGATGGTGAAGTCAAAATCACCTTTATCCCGGCGGTGCATAGCTCTTCGGTCACGTCCGAGGATGGCAAAAACATCCACGATGGCGGCAATCCCGGCGGCTTCGTGATCGCGGTCAAAAACGGTCCGACCTTGTATCACACCGGCGATACCGATGTGTTCTCCGATATGGCGCTCATCGCTAAATCCCGCAAAGTGGATGTGATGCTCGCTTGCATCGGCGGACATTTCACCATGGGGCCGGAACGCGCGGCGGAAGCGGTCAAACTGGTGAAACCCACCACCGTCATTCCCATGCACTTCGGCACCTTCCCAGTGCTCCAGGGCACGCCGGAAGCCTTCAGTACGGAACTGCGCAAACACAATGTGAAAACCCGGCTGCAAACCATGACCATCGGGCAATCGCTAAAATTCTAAGCTAGTCTTCCGCCCGGAAAAGTTCATGCGCTTTTCCCTCAACCTTTTCCGCAGCGGCATCAACGATAGTTGGATGGGATCGTGGCATAACGCCGCAATCCTGCCCGTCGCCCTATTCGGCATTGCCCTCGCCGATCACTTTGACAGCCCAATGGCTTGGGCGGGGGTGATGGCGGCCATTGCCGCCGCCAGCTTCTTCGCCTGGCGCGCCAACCATCATCGCTATCGCCTCATCCACGATACGGCTTCGTCGATGATTGCATCCGCCGCGCAAGGCTTCGTCGAACTCAGTGGACAACTCCGGCCCACCGGCCCGAGCCAACTGACCAGCTTGCTGTCGCACCTGCCCTGCCTGTGGTACCACTGCATCGTGCGCGTCAAACGCAATAACGAATGGGAGACTGAACTGGATGAGACCAGCAACACCGCGTTTCTGCTGTATGACGGCAGCGGCGCCTGCTTGGTCGATCCGGCCGGCGCGGAAATCATCTCCAAGCACAAAAACACCTGGAACGAAGGCGATCGAAAGTACACGGAATATCTATTGCTGGAAGATGATGCGCTGTATGCGCTGGGCGAATTCTCCACCCTCGCCGACCCCAGCCAACATCCGGGCGCGAAGCGCTTGTTGAATGAATTGATCGTAGCCTGGAAGCGCGAGCGCCCGGCCTTGCTTGCGCGATTCGATGCCAATCAGGATGGCGATTTGGACAGCGAGGAATGGGAACGCGCGCGCCAAACCGCATGGGCGGAAATCAAAGCCGCGCTTCAGATCGACGCCGACCATGTCGGCTTGCACCTGCTGCGCCGACCGCGCGATGGCCGCCCCTACCTGCTCTCTAACCACCCCGACGCACACCATGGGCGCGCATTTTTCATTTGGTCATGGATGCAGATCATTGTGTTTCTATTCGCTTGCGCTGGCCTGGCTTATTTCTTACAGGCACACACTAATTGAGTTTTTCACAAATCATGACAGGCATCCTTCTGCTTCGTACTGGAAGCTGCCCGTGATCAATCAGTGCGGTCAGGCAGTCATCGACCCCAAGCGGACAAATGCGGTTTCAGAAAGCAGCCGTTCAACGTTCGCCATAACCGACAGTGAAATGCGGGGCGCTTTCCGCGCCCCGCATTTCACTGTCCGCGTTGATGGCGTTTTTGGGCTAACGATGGGCCAGGCATGCGATAGGTGTTGTCTGGCTCATCTTGCTACTTATTCACATCGATAAAATTGGCAACAATATCTGTCACTTTGTCTTCAATTCCGTAATAGCTATGTGCCGATTCCGCCTTGCATATGTCACCGAAATTTCGTGCCCCTTCAGGGTATACCAAAGATACGTTTGGCGAATTCGACAACTTCGCTGCGATGACCTCTGCGGCTGATTTTGGCGTCCATTCTTCACAGCGATCGTTTTCTGCGGACATTACAAGTACCGGCACGGCTATTTTGTGCAGCGGCATTTCTGTGACGTAACTATCATGTCGAGTTCCTGCGGCAATGCTGGCGCTTAATATCACACCATTAACCACATTCTTGCCCAGATTGATCGTTTGCGCTGCTGCAGCGACCGTTCCTCGACTATGCCCATACAACCAAACTGGTACATCGGCATCTTGCTTCAATCGGGCAACAACTGCATTAATATCTTCACCGTACTCCTGCGACTCTCTGAACCCGCCCATTCTCGGCCCTCGATCAGAGGGTGTATCCACTATCGCGACAGAAAATCCTCTTTTTTGCAGCATGTTTCTTGTGTTAATCGAAAGATCTTTGCTATAGCTTCCGAAACTCACACCAAAAATACCGGCGGATACACCCATGTAACCACGCCCTCCCGGGAAAAAGATGACGTGGGCGGTAGGATTTGGATTCTTTGTGTATACGAACTTGATGCTGGTACCAGGCCTGCCAGAAACCTCCACTACGCTTTCAGAAGCTGATTTGGCGACGGCCGCATCATTGTTTTGTGAAAATGTTGCCTCAGCTAGGGCTGCTTGTGTAAAGCCGAACGTGCACAGGGCAAAAATCCGTAGTGCATTTTTCATGTTTTACTCCTCCTATGTCCTGCCGAAATAAATGATGGTTATCCGCATGGCAGGAATGCGGCCCAACTTTGAATTAGCCGACATCGGTGTCGGTTAAATAGGGCAATGTCTGTATAAATCCGGCCAATGTCCATTAAACCACTCCCAATGTCGGTTCAATTATTTATCTGGACAGCAAGTCGTTGCTGATGGAAAGCAATTTTGCCTCAGCTTTGAAAGGGCTAGAATTTAATTTAAATTTTAGTGACTGCTTTCGGCAACGCTTCCATCTGTCGGCTTTTGGCACGATGCCGACCCACGGCATTCATTGCTGGCAGGCTGCTCCCGCTGCATTGAAGCCATTCGGCACAAAACCAAAACAACACGAAATGTGATTTTACTACCGAGTGAATCTTGCCCCCAGCATCCAGAATCAACCGCGCATTACGGATACCCTACATACCAAGCCGCAACCCGGCCAACCATAATCCCAGCACCCCCATGCCGATAAACAAACCGAGGCCGAAGGTACGCCAAAACCGGTAATAACTCGCCAGCTTTTGCGGCGGCTTGGAGGAGATCAAGAAGTGGTAGCCGTTATCCGGCGCCATCACGCGGTGCATGGCTGGGGTGGCGAGTTCTTTGACCTGCTTTTGCTTGGTGATGCGCATGGCTTCACGATGCATCATCTCCCATTCGTCCGGGTCCAGCATGCCGTTGCCGTTGCGGTCAAAGCGGCGCAGCAGCGAGGGTTTATCCGCTTGCCAGATGCTGAGTTGCGAAGCGACTTCGTTCACCAATTCCCACGGCCTTTCGGATGGGGTGTGGGTCGAAAAATCGCCCAGTACATACAAGGGATCGCCGGGCATGATGCGCTCTTCGGTAAAGCGGGCGTCGCCCTCGTACCAGGTTTCACGATGGGCCGCGATGATCTCCGAGCCATAAGGGAAGATCACCGCTTCGCCGGTGCTGTCTTGTATACCGATGCAGGATTGGCTTTCTTCGTGCTCGTCGGGAATATAGACGGTCTGTGAGATCAGCGTAGCGACGAGATCATTGCCATGTCCCCCGCCGCCGCGGCGTGCGATTTGCCAGCGATACCATAAGCACGCTGTGCCGGAGAGCCCCGTAACCAAACTCATATCCGCGAGCTCGCACGCCTGCCCGAGCAACTCGACGTAGCCCTGGGGCGCGCTTGCGATGCGGCTGGTGGGAATGTCTTCGATGATGCGCGCGAGACGCTGACCATGCTGCCACATCCAAAATCCCGCCATGCTGGCAAGCGCGCAATACACAATGCTGAAAACAAATTTACTGGAAACAGGAAAGTCGTGAGAGACGTACCACAGCAGCCCAAGCCCAGACAAAAAAAGCAGGCCCGAGGCTAGCGCCAGCGGGTTGGAGCGATGCATCGCGTATGCCGCTAGCTAAACAACTGCTTGATATTCACATCCTGCTTTTCTTCGATTTGAAAATTCAGCAGCTCAAAGGGTTTGAAGTTGAACGTGCGCGCTATGACCACATCGGGAAATTGCTCGATGCGCACGTTATTGATATTGACGCTCTCGTTATAGAATTCGCGCCGATCGGCGATGGCGTTTTCCAAACCGCTGATGCGCGCTTGCAGATGTTGAAAGGTTTCGTTGGTCTTGAGGTCGGGGTAGGCTTCGGCCAGCGCGAACAAATTGCCCAAGCCCATGCGCAGCGCGCCCTCGGCTTGGCCCAAGGCGCCGATGTCCTGCGCTTCGCGGGCGCTGGCGACACGGCTGCGGGCTTGCATCACGCGTTCCAATGTTTCTTGCTCGAATTTCATGTATTGCTTGCAGGTTTCGACCAGCTTAGGCAGCTCGTCGTGGCGCTGTTTGAGCAGCACATCGATATTGGCCCAGGCCTTGGACACATTGTGTTTGACCTGGACCAAGCTGTTGTAGAGCATGACCAGGTACACCCCGGCGACAATGATCAAGCCCCAGAATACAAATGCGGAAATGCCCATGCGCGACTCCTTTCGATTATTCGCGTCATGGTAGCCCGCTCACCCAAACTGTGCCAGCCCAAAAATTAGAGCAACTAATGCTAGAGCTGCATGCTCAGCAGCAAGCCGTCGATTTCCGCCTCAGCCGCCGTCCAATCTTCCGCCGGATTACCGCCGATGAAACCGCGACGCTCGGCGCGGTAATAAGCGGCGTCGCAGATCATGCGATAGCGCTGTTCAGGGGTGATGGGCGTTGCGCCATTGCCTTTGCTAGCCTTCTTTTTGACCGGAGTGGACTTGGCGGCGGGTGCCTTGTCCCCATTGGCTTTGACGCCAACGGCCGACTTGGCGGCGGGTTTAGGGCTTGCGGCCTTGGCCGGCGCGGCCTTTGCTACCGGTTTAGCGGCGGCCTTTTTCGCGGCAGGCTTTTTAGCTACGGCCGCTTTCGTTACCGCTATCAATTTCTTTGGGGTTGGAGTTACTTTCGATACAGACATGGGACCACCTCGCTTCAAAATGTAAGCTAGAAATATAGCACTTATTTTAATGACATTAACATTAAATGTTTGGTGCTTGTTTGTGTATAAGCATTGGCCGTGCCAGCTTGCGGTAGAAAGTAACGCGAGGAAAACCAGGGAATAGGGCAGGATGGCGCACTGCCGGGGTGCGGAGCGCGTAGGCGCCGCACCCCGAGCGTGCGGTACTTACGCCGTGCCGCCGACAGTTAGGCTGTCGATTTTGAGTGTCGGCTGGCCCACGCCGACCGGCACACTCTGGCCTTCCTTGCCGCAGGTACCGACCCCAGGATCGAGCGACATGTCGTTGCCGATCATCGATACGCGGGTCAACACGTCGGGACCGTTGCCGATCAAGGTCGCGCCCTTCACCGGATAAGTGATCTTGCCGTCTTCGATCATGTAGGCCTCGGCGGCGGAGAACACGAATTTGCCGCTGGTGATATCCACTTGGCCGCCGCCGAAATTCGCCGCGTATAAGCCGTGCTTCACCGATTTGATAATCTCTTGCGGATCCTTGTCGCCATTCAACATATAGGTGTTGGTCATGCGCGGCATGGGGATATGCGCGAACGATTCGCGCCGCGCGTTGCCGGTGACCGGCACGCCCATCAGACGCGCGTTGAGCGTGTCCTGCATATAGCCTTTGAGGATGCCGTCTTCGATCAACACGGTGCAATTGGTCGGGTTGCCTTCATCATCGATGTTGAGTGAACCGCGGCGGCGCGCGATGGTGCCATCGTCCACCACTGTCACGCCACTGGCGGCGACCCGCTCGCCAACCCGGCCGGAAAAAGCCGAACTGCCTTTGCGGTTGAAGTCGCCTTCCAAGCCATGGCCGATCGCTTCGTGCAGCAAAATGCCGGGCCAACCGGCGCCGAGCACCACGGTCATGCTGCCCGCCGGCGCCGGGCGCGCATCGAGATTGGTGATGGCTTGATGCACCGCCAGCTTGGCGTACTGGGTAATGATTTCTTCTGTGAAATAAGCATAGTCGAAACGTCCGCCACCACCGGCCGAGCCTTGCTCGCGCTTGCCGTTAGCTTCCACGATGACTTGCAGCGACAAGCGCACGAGCGGTCGCACATCGGCCGCCACCAGCCCATCGGAGCGCGCCACCAGCACCACTTCATATTCACCGGCGAGGCTGGCAACAACTTGGCTCACGCGCGTATCGAGACTGCGCGCGATACGCTCCATTTTTTCCAGCAAGGCCACCTTGTCTGCATCCTTCAAACTCGTCAGCGGGTCATGCGGCAAATACAAGGCCGGACGCGTGAGATGCAGCTTGCCGCGCCGGTCGTGCGTCAGTGCCGGTACCTCTACTCGCGCTTCCGCGCCGGCGTGCGCGATGGCGCGCGTCGCGGCCGCCGCTTGTTGCAGCGCAGGCAAGGTGATGTCGTCGGTATAGGCGAACGCGGTCTTGTCCCCCGACACCGCGCGCACCCCCACGCCCTGATCGATGCTAAAGCTGCCCGATTTCACGATTCCCTCTTCCAGTTGCCAGCCCTCGGCGCGGCTGTATTGGAAATACAAATCGGCGAAATCCACGCCGCGCGCCATGACCTGACCCAGCACCATTTGCAGGCTGTCGTTGTCGAGACCATATGGTTTGAGCAGGCTGCTGCTGGCAGTGGAAAGCAGCGTTTCGGCTGGGATAACGGTATCGGTCATATTCATCTCACTTAGAATCTATTCACCACAGAGTACACGGAGGGCACGGAGTTCAATTCATCGGAAAAACAATTATAAACTCCGTGTTATCCGTGTCCTCCGTGGTGCACATTAGCACTTGTGCAAAGTGCGATGCTTCAGCGCCGGCAGGCTGTTGCGCAGGCTAGCCTGATACGCCGGGTTCACACCCGCGATCACCACGCCCGAACCGCGCGGCAGGCGATCCAGCACCACGCCCCAGGGGTCGACAATCATGCTGTTGCCGTGGGTTTCACGTCCGGAGAGGTGATAGCCGCCCTGAGCGGGGGCAATCACATAAGCAAGATTTTCGATGGCACGCGCACGCACCAGCGTTTCCCAATGCGCCTTGCCGGTGGTATCGGTAAACGCGGAGGGCAGCACGATGATGTCCACATCGCCCATCGCTCGGAACAGTTCGGGAAAGCGCAAGTCGTAGCAAATCGATAAGCCGAGTTTGCCGAAGGGCGTATCGACGGTGACGATTTTCTTGCCCGGTTCGATGGTCGCTTCCTCGTGATAATGCTCGTTGCCGAGATCGAGATTGAAGAGGTGAATCTTGTCGTAGCGCGCGACGACTTTGCCTTTGTCGTCGTACACCAGGCAGCTATTGCGCACCTTATTCGGGATCGACGCTTCGAGCGGAATCGAGCCGCCGACCAGCCAGATTTTATGTTTCTTGGCTTGATTGGCCAGGAAGCGCTGAATCGGCCCTTTGCCTTCTTCTTCGCGCACCGCGACTTTATCCGTCTCTTTGACCCCCATGACCGGAAAGTATTCCGGCAGGGCGACCAGTTTCGCGCCCTGCACCACCGCCATCTCGATCAGGCGCTCGGCCTCGTCCAAGTTGGCTGCCACATTCGGGCCGGAAGCCATTTGGATCGCAGCGACTTTAAACACTCCCGGCTGCGCCTTGGTCTTGGCAAAGCTTACGCGGGTTTTTTTCTTGGCAAAACTGGAGGCGGTCTTGGTGCTCATCGGCTGTCCGTTATATCGAGAGTGAGTTGATCGGTCGGGCTGTCTTCCACGAGTTCGATGCGGCTGGCCTCGATGCCCAAGGCAATCAGCCAACCGCGCAATTCCTCGGCCTGGGCGGAAGATTCGTCCCGCTTATGATGATGCAAGCGCACGCGCGGCTGGGCAAGCTGAAAATAAACCGCGAATGCTTTACTCAATTGCGCGTTATCGCGCACCGCTTGGCCGCTGCGGGGTGCTAACCACAGCTCCGCCGGTACCTCGAATGTCAGTGCAGCGGCGTTCATCGAGCCTAGCGCGAGTATTATTCCGCACACAATCTTAAGCTTCATTGTGCGAACTCCGTTGCATTGGTTTTAACTTTGGCGACCACTGGGTTATCCCAGGTGCCGGTCACTGCATAATCGTAGGCCACAATTTGGCCCAGCGGGTCTTTCAATAATTTTTGCAGAATAAACGCACCCAAGCCTACCGCCGGCCCGCCTAAGAAAGCCACCAGCGAGACGCTATCGCCCACGCCGGGCACCACTTTCACGCGCAATATTTGCGTCTCCTTGGCCAGATCCGTGGTGCCGATCATGGTCACCACGGCGGCAGGACCCTGCATCACGAAATCATTCGTGGCCACCACACCTTGATTCACGCTCATCACCCCGACTATGTTATCAAACGCGAATCCATCACTGAATACATCGCGAAAATCCAGGGTCAGCCGCCGCGGCAATGATTGCAAGCTGAGCAAGCCCAGCAGCTTGCCGACACCGGGGTCGACTTTTAAAAACTGGCCGCGATGCGCGTCGAGTTTCATGTCGCCGCTCAAGCTCGCCAAGTTGAAATCCTGCGGGCTGCCACGCCAACTTAGGCTACCGCTCAACTTGGCCGTGCCGGCCTTAATCCGATCCGGATGCCCGACCCGCGCCAGCAACTTGCCCACGTCTTTCGTTTCCAATTCCAGGTTCAGCTTGGTCAGCGGCTGCGCGAGCCAGCTTTGCCACACACCATCGGCGTTGAACGTCGCATCCGGATTAACCATGCGCATACGCTCGATGCGCCAATCGGCGCCTTGCTTACGTGCCAACAACTCCAGCTTGCCGAGCTTGACCTGCTTCAATTGCGCATTCTCGATCACGATATCCAGCGCGGGTAGTTCGATATCGCGGCCACCGGCCACCGGCACGCCGCGTGCCGGCGCGGCCTCGGGAAAGGTCAGCTGTTTGAAGCGTGCCACAAGCGTGCCGCCATCACGCTCGCGCCAAACTACTTCCCCCCCTTGCATTTCGTCGCTATCCAATGTCGCTTGCCAAGCGTCACCTTGCGTCCAGGCGTTGAGATTAAGATTGTTAAAGCGGCGGCCGAGAAAATCGAGCACTTTCACCTTCAGATGCACACCGCTCAAGGGCAACGCAGACGCACCATTTTCTTTTGCTGGTATCAGGCTGCGCCAGGCATCCGCATCCAGTTTTTCCAACTCGCCATCCACCCATACGCCTTCTTGGGTCGGTGTTGGCGCGGCCGCGCCGCCAAGCATGACGCTGCCTTTTTTGACCATGGCATGTTCGCCCTCGGTATCGCGCAGCAAATGCGCGGACAAGGCCCGCCCCAGACTCAGATCCAACGCGTCGTGATTCGCATCCAGCAAGCGCCGCTCGAATTTAAGCGGCATGCTCTCTTGCGCCGCTTTAGCCAGCGGGTAGGGTAGATCGGAACTCAGCCCGACTAAATTCGACACCAGCGTAAAGTTTGCCGCCTTTTTGCGCAGGGCGATTGAGGCAGACCAGTCTGAGGCCCCTTTCAAACGTTGGCTTAGCGCGCCGGGGTAGGCCTGTTGTAATCCTCCTGCCGTGAAACGACCGCCCGCGGTCACCCGCACCACCCCGCCCGGCGCCGGATTCGCGCTGAGAGTGATGGGCCCGCCTAAAGCCTGTGCGGTGATGCGCGGAATAGTCAATGAAGCATCGGTAAAATCGATTTTCCCGGCGGCTTGCTCCAAGACTGGACCTTGTGCGCTCAGCCAAATTTTATTCGCCGTAAATTGGTAACTGCCGGCCACGCGCGTATCAGATAAACGGCGTAATGGCATGCGCAGTGATAGG
This sequence comes from Pseudomonadota bacterium, assembly GCA_038042985.1. Classification (GTDB taxonomy): domain Bacteria; phylum Pseudomonadota; class Gammaproteobacteria; order Burkholderiales; family Thiobacteraceae; genus RBG-16-58-11. The sequence goes on along the minus strand of JBBTCZ010000026.1, from coordinate 12,272 downwards.
GCGAGCTTGCCATTGCCTTCGGCTTTCATGGGCTGCGTGAAGTGATCGATGGTCTGCGCGACCGGACTCTCTTCGATAAAGCGCAAGAAATTCGCGGTACCACCTTGCACCTCGCCATCGATCTCTATTATTTCGTCATGTACAAGCAAATCCGGGATCACCACCTTAACGCGCGGCAAATGCGTACCGAGAATCATGCCTTGCGATGCGGTGATTTCCATGCGCTTGCCGTGGAAATCGAGAGCGGCCTGAATTTGTTCGATCTGCGGCCAACTCGGTGCATAGCGCAGAGTGACGTCTTTCACCTTGGCCGTAATTTGGAAGATACCCTCCCGATCATCGACGAACGGAAAGCGATCAAGACGTCCTTTGACTTTGACCCGCACATCATCGGAGCTCCCCTTCAGCACCGCCTCTTTGAGCCACAGATAGGTATTGTCCCCTACCACGCGCGGCATATATTGATAGGCCGCCGTGCCATCCCCACGCGTCAACGCACCATTCAGATCGAGATAGCCGGCACTGTCGGGCACCGATTCATAAGAAGCGGAGACGCTACCGCTTAAATGCGCGTTGGAGAAAATCGCCTTATCCAGATCAAAGGTTACACGTTGATTTTTGATGCGCCATTTGGCCGCCGCGCCCAATTCGTCAAATTGCAGTAGATGATGGAACACCAGCGGCATATCCAGCGTGGCCTGTTTGCCTTCGAGCTTCAATTTGCCGCCTAGCTCATCCGCTTGCAGCGTGCCGCTCATATTGCTAAATCCGGGCACCTTGCCGACCGGCTTGATGCCGAGTTTTTGGAATTCGCTCTTGAAGCTATATTGCTTAGGTGATTCGCGCGCGCCCTCCCATTTCAAATCCAACGATTTGAATCTGCCCTGAGGCGACCAATCCTTCAATTTGCCACGTTGCGCATCGCTCAAGGGCAAGTACTCCGACAAGGCCAGCAAGGGTGCGATGTCGAATGTGCTTGCACGAAACGCGCCCTGCTCCAGCGTCTTGCCTTCGGCTGCTTGATAGCGCGCGAGCAGCGCTTGGCTGGAAAATTGGCGGCCCGCACCCGCATCCACTTCGAGTTGCTTCGCTTCCATTTCGAAACCGCGCGGCAACTCGCGCCAAGCCAGGCGCCCTGTCAGCCGCGCCAAATCAAGTTCGGGCAGGGTCTTGCCGAGACGCGCTTTAACGCCTTGCAATTTCACCAAGCCGGTCACCGCGCTGGGATGGCCCGCCTTCAGATCCACCCACAATTGCACGCCGCCATGGCCTTGATTGATGCGGTAGGGTAAATCCACCCAGGCGCGCCAAGCGGTAATATCCGTATCACCGAGATTGGCGTAGAGGCTGCCCGACCACTCCTGCCAACGCTCGAACGAGACGCCGCGCAGATCGCCGCGCACATCCAGGGTGGAAGCAAGTTCCTTCGGTGCGGAAGCCTGCAAACCGAAGCGATGACGCCGGCCACTGCCCTCGAGCCGCAAGCCCACATCGGACAATACCAAAGGCGGCGCACCCCGCCGCTTGTCTTGCCACTCGATGATGGCGTGGTTAATTTGAATCGTTTCCTGCCGTAGCAACCAGTCACCGAAACCATGTGGCGTGGCGGGGTCGTTCACCGCAATGCCGGAAACGTAAATCAGGCCATTGGTTTCGCGTTTAATCTCCAGGCGCGGGCGGGATATTTCCAAGCGATGCAGGCGCAATTCCAGCGCGTAGAGCGTGCGCCAGGAGAGCGTGGCTTCGATGCCGTCGAAAGCCAGCGCCGGCAGGCCTGCACGATCGTGAATCGCCACTTGCATAAGCTTGAGATGCGGACGCAGGTTGCGCCAACTTGCCTGAATATCGCCGATAGCGACCTTTTGCCCGGCGGCGCGGGAGATTTGCGCTTCAATGTCGGCGCGGTACTGTCCGATCTCGGGCAATACCCACCAACGCAAAGCAACAATGATCAGCGCGAACGCCAGCATCCCCGCCATGGTGGCGTAGAACAGGATACGGCGCAGTAAGGGGAGCCAGGAAGCCAAGGGAAGTATCTATACGAAAACGATATTATGCCTGGAAACGGCTTTTGAACCACGGGGAACACGGGGTTCACGGGGAAACCTAGGGCTTTTGCGCTTGCATTCATTTACCCGCTGGGTGCAATGGTTCAATCAAGCAGCTTAATGATCTTTCCCCGTGTGCCCTGTGCTCCTCGTGGTTAATTACTTTACTTAAGATAAAGTACGGCCGGTCAAACCACCGCCTGTTTCAACTGCTCCAGAATCGCCGGGTTCTCCAGGGTCGATACATCCTGCGTGATCTCCTCACCCTTGGCTATCGTGCGTAGTAAGCGACGCATGATTTTTCCGGAGCGGGTTTTGGGCAGGTTGTCGCCGAAACGGATTTCGTCCGGCTTGGCGATGGGGCCGATTTCTTTGGCGACCCATTCGCGTAGGTCGGCGACGATTTTTTTCGCCGCATCGCCGGTCGGCCGCTGGCCTTTGAGTACGACAAACGCCACGATCGCCTCGCCCTTGATCTCGTGCGGTTTGCCCACCACGGCGGCTTCCGCCACCAGCGGGTTGGCCACCAGCGCGGATTCAACTTCCATGGTGCCGAGGCGATGGCCGGACACGTTCAGCACATCGTCGATGCGGCCCATGATCCAGAAATAGCCATCGCTGTCGCGGTGCGAGGAGTCGCCGGCGAGATACATTTTGCCGCCCAGCTCCGGCGGGAAATAGGTTTTCTTGAAGCGTTCCGGGTCGCCCCACAGCGTGCGCAGTTGCGAGGGGAACGGGCGCTTGATGACGAGAAAGCCGCCTTGGCCCTTCTCCACCGGGCCGCCATGCTCGTCCACGATATCGGCTTGGATGCCCGGCAGCGGCAAGGTGCACGAACCGGGCTTGGTCGGCACCGCGCCCGGCAGCGGCGAAATCATATTGCAGCCGGTTTCGGTCTGCCACCAGGTATCCACGATCGGACAGCGTTGCTGGCCCACGACTTCGTGATACCACATCCAGGCCTCGGGGTTGATCGGCTCACCCACCGTGCCCAACAGGCGCAGCGAGGACAGGTCGTATTGCTTGGGCAAATCGGCGCCGAGTTTGATCAGCGAGCGGATCGCGGTCGGCGCGGTGTAGAAAGTAGTAACTTTGTGCTTCTGGATCAACTCCCAGAACCGGCCCGGATGCGGATAAGTCGGAATCCCCTCGAACATCAGCATCGTCGCGCCCATCGCCAAGGGTCCGTAGGCAACATAGGTGTGGCCGGTGATCCAGCCCACATCCGCCGTGCACCAATACACGTCAGTCGGCTTGTAGTCGAACACCCATTGCATAGACAAGATCGCACCCAATAGATAACCTGCGCTGGAATGCTGCACGCCCTTGGGCTTGCCAGTCGAGCCAGAGGTGTAAAGAATGAATAGAGGATGCTCGGCATTGACCCAGGCCGGCTCGCAGGTGTCGGCTTTCCCTTGTGTGAGATCACTCCACCATACATCGTGTGACGCATCCCAGTGGACGGTATTGCCGGTGCGTTTATAAACGATGACTTTTTCTAAAGTGTCGCAGCCGCCCATGTTCAACGCTTCGTCCACCGCATCCTTGAGCCGAACGCCTTTGCCGCCGCGCAAGCCTTCGTCGGCCGTAATAATCGCTTTGGCGCCGGCATCGATCACGCGCTCATGCAAGCTCTTGGCAGAAAAGCCGCCGAACACCACCGAATGAATCGCGCCGATGCGCGCGCAGGCTTGCATGGCCACCACCGCTTCCACGCTCATCGGCATGTAGATGATGACGCGGTCGCCGTGCTTGATGTTGATCGCCTTCAAACCATTGGCGAACTGGCACACGCGTTGATGCAATTGTTGATAGCTGACGTGCGAAACTTTTCCATCGTCGGCTTCGAAAATAATTGCGGTTTTATTCGGCTGCGTTTGCAGATGCTTGTCGAGACAGTTGTAGGAAACATTCAACTCGCCATCAAAAAACCATTTGTAAAACGGCGCATCGCGCTCGTCCAAGGTTTGCGTGAACGGCTTGTGCCACAGCATCGACTCGCGCGCATGTTTGGCCCAAAAGCCTTCGTAATCGCGCGCCGCCTCATCGCACAGGGCCTGGTAGGCTTCCATGCCGGACACGTTGGCGTTCTTCTTAAAAGATTCGCTCGGGGGAAATATCCGGGTTTCGGATAAGATGGATTCGATACCTGCCATAACGCCTCCTGGAATGCCCTAAAATGAGCGTTCATCTTACCAAAAGAACCCGATAAAAAACGTCTCGCCGATGCCTGCTTCCGAAACGCTCATAGACGCCGCCCTGCGCTTCACCCGCTACGGCCAACGCCTGCTCGCAGCCGAACCCGCGTTGCGCGACGAATTGCGCGCCGGGCTGGATCAGCCCTTTCGCCGAGACGAGATGCAAGCCTTCCTTACGGCACAGCCAATCCAGGACGAAGCCAGCTTGAAATGCGCCTTGCGTGGGCTCCGAAAACGCGTGGCGCTGCGTCTGATGGTGCGCGACTTATCCGGCTTAGCTGATCTGGGCGAAGTGATGACCAGCATCACGCAGCTGGCCGAAGTGACGATTCAGGTGGCCATGCAACAGCTGGATGGCTGGTTGCAGCAAACCCATGGCACGCCCATGGGCGAGGAATCTGGCGCTCGCCAAGAACTGATCGTCGTTGGCATGGGCAAGCTGGGCGGTGGCGAACTGAATGTGTCATCTGATGTCGACCTGATTTACCTCTACCCGGAAGCAGGAGAAACCAGCGGCCGCAGCAAGCTTTCCAATCACGAATACTTTACCCGCCTTGGTCAAAAACTCAGCCAGGCGTTGTCAGAATTGACCGGTGATGGTTTTGTGTTCCGCGTCGATTTACGCCTGCGGCCGTATGGCGAGAGCGGGCCACTGGTGTCGAGCTTTGCCATGCTGGAGCAGTATTTCCTCACCCAGGGGCGGGAGTGGGAACGCTATGCCTGGGTCAAGGGCCGCGCCTTAAGCGGGGATGAAGCCGGGCTAATGGAACTGGTGCGGCCATTCGTGTATCGCAAATATCTCGACTACGGCGCGTTTGCCTCCATGCGCGAACTGCATGCGCAGATTCGGCGTGAAGTGACACGGCGCGAATTGGCGGACAACATCAAGCTTGGGCCCGGCGGCATCCGAGAAATCGAATTCATCGCGCAAGTTTTCCAGCTCATCCGCGGCGGCAAGGAAGCGGCGCTGCAATTGCGCCCCACGCGCGCCACGCTCGATCTCATCAGTACGCGCAATCTGCTGCCCGCATCTACCGTGCAGGAACTCCACAGCGCTTACGCCTTTCTGCGCAATCTGGAGCATCGCCTGCAATATCTGGAGGATGCGCAAACCCAAACGCTACCGACGCTAGCAGCCGACTGCGAATTGATCGCGCAAGCCATGGGGTTTGCTGATTGGGGTAAATTCAGAGCCGAACTTGATGTGCATCGCATGCGGGTCGAGGCGCATTTTGGCGAGATTTTTTCCACCGACACTCAGGCCACGGCGAGCGATTCGCCCTGGCTGCTGGAGGATGGCGCAACCGAGGCGCTCGCCACCCTAGGCTTTGCCGAACCGGCCCGCGCCGCCGCACAACTGGCAAATCTCAAGCACAGCCAGCGCTACTTGAATTTGCCGAGCAACAGCCGCGTGCGCTTCGATGCCTTATTGCCACGCATTATTGTGGAAGCCGTGCAGCACGGCGATTCCACCGAAACGCTGACGCGCATGATCACGCTGATGGAAACGATTAGCCGGCGCGAATCCTACCTGGCGCTGCTCGCCGAATACCCGGACACCCTGACTCATGTCGCCCGCGTCTGTGGCGCCAGCCCTTGGGCCGCGGATTATCTGACGCACCATCCCCTCCTGCTCGACGAGCTGCTCGACACGCGCAGCCTCATGGAAAAACGCGACTGGCCGCAACTCGCACGCCGGCTACGGGAAGAGCTGGGCGATTTTCCCGGTACCGAGCGCCAGATGGACACGCTGCGCAACTTTAAGCACGCACAGACATTTCATCTGCTGGCGCAGGATTTAGAGGGGGTGTTATCAATCGAAACGCTGAGTGACGAGCTGACTGCCTTGGCGCAATGCGTCTTGGAAGAAGTGTTGCGCATCGCGTGGCTGTCACTCAGCAAAAAGCATTGCGACACACCACGCTTCGCGGTGATCGGCTATGGCAAGCTGGGCGGCAAGGAGCTGGGCTACGCATCCGACCTCGATATCATTTTTCTGTACGACGACCCGGATCAGTTGGCCCCTGAAACCTATGCCCGGCTCGCGCAACGTATCAATAGCTGGCTCACCACGCTTACCCCGGCCGGCACGCTCTACGAAACGGATTTGCGCCTGCGCCCCGACGGCGCCGCTGGTCTCCTAGTGAGTTCGGTCGCCGCTTTCGAAGAATATGAAAAACAAAAAGCCTGGGTATGGGAGCATCAAGCCCTAACCCGTGCCCGCTTTGCGGCGGGAGATGCGGCCATCGGCGCCGATTTCGAGCGCATCCGGCATGGAATCATTTGTATGCCGCGCGAGATTACTACCCTGCGCCAGGAAGTAAGCACGATGCGCCAGAAAATGCGCGATGCGCATCTCAACCCGAGCAATTTATTCGATCTCAAGCACGACGCGGGTGGCATTGTCGACGTTGAATTCTTAGTGCAGTTTTTAGTGCTGGCATACGCCTCGGACCATCCCGGCTTGGCCGACAATATCGGCAACCTCGCGCTGCTCGCGCGCGCCGCTGACTACGGATTGGTGGACAAGGAATTAGCCGAGGCGGCGCGTACGGCCTATCGTGAATTTCGCTCGCTGCAACATCGGGAGCGCATGCAGGGCAAGCATCAAGCGCGCGTCGATCCGGCACTGGTGGCGCAGCATGTGAAAAGCGTGAAGACGCTGTGGGATGTTTTGTTGGGTGAGCGGTAGAGAAACAGCCGCTACGTTACAACTTCGCAGTATTTGCCGCATCCTCCACACTCGCGGCAATCCGCTCCGCCCAATGGCGCACTGCGCCGGCATCTTTACCTTCCACCATCACCCTTAGCACCGGCTCGGTACCGGAGTTACGCAGCAACACGCGGCCGCTGCCTTTGAGCGTGGTCTCAGCCTCGACCAACATGGCTTGAACCGGAATGTTGTCGCGAAAATCAAAGTCCTTCTTGATCGGCACATTAATCAACACTTGCGGATAAATCATCACGTCCTTGGTGACGTCCTTCAGCGTGCGCTTGCTCGCGCGCAGCACATGCAGCACTTGCAGGGCGGAAATAATGCCATCGCCGGTGGTGTGCTTATCCAGGCAAATCAAATGCCCAGACGCTTCGCCGCCAAGCTGCCAGCCCTTCTCTTCCAGTAATTCCAATACATAACGATCACCGACCGCGGCACGCGCGAAGGGAATCTTGTTTTTATCGAAAGCATGCTCCAAGCCGAGGTTGGTCATGACAGTGCCGACCACGCCGCCTTTGAGCAAGCCCTGCTTCGCGCGGTAGCAGGCGATGATGTAGAGCATCAAGTCGCCATCGTAGAGCGTGCCTTCGGCATCCACCATCATCATCCGATCGCCATCGCCATCGAATGCGATGCCGATATCCGCCTGATTGTCTTTCACTGCTTGCTGCAAGGCCTCGGGGTGCGTGGTGCCGCATTCGAGATTGATGTTCAGGCCATCCGGCTTCACGCCGATGGAGATGACTTCCGCGCCCAACTCATGGAATACGTGCGGCGCGATATGGTAGGTTGCGCCGTGGCCGCAATCCAACACCAGTTTCATGCCGCGCAAATCCAACTCATTCGGAAACGTGCTTTTACAAAATTCGATGTAACGGCCGTCGGCATCCTCGATGCGACGCGCTTTGCCCAATTTGTCGGAGGGCATGCAAATCAGCGGCTCGTCCAATCCGTTTTCGATGGCGCGTTCCACCTTGTCCTGCAACTTCAAACCGCCTGGGCCGAAAAATTTGATGCCATTATCGGGATAGGGATTGTGCGAGGCGGAAATCACAATGCCGGCTTGGCAGCGCAGCGCGCGAGTGAGGTAGGCCACCGCCGGCGTCGGCATCGGGCCCAGCAACAACACGTCCACGCCCGCCGCGGACAGGCCCGCTTCCAAGGCCGATTCCAACATATAGCCGGAGATGCGCGTGTCCTTGCCGATAATGACCGAGGGTCGCTCATTTTTATTGCGGCGATCGCTGGCGGCGAGAATGCGCCCAGCGGCATAGCCTAGACGCATCACGAAATCTGGTGTGATAGGTGCTTCTCCCACGCGCCCACGCACGCCATCCGTGCCAAAATATTTTCTAGTCATTGCTCCACCCTTCTACTGCGTTCACAATCGCCAGCGCTTCGCGCGTGGCTTTCACGTCATGCACGCGCACGATTTTTGCGCCTTTCATCACCGCCAGCACCGCCGCAGCGACACTGGCGTGAATCCGCTCATTTACTTCCAGATGCGCAATTTTGCCCAGCATCGATTTGCGTGACAGTCCCGCCAACAGCGGCACCCCCATATCCTTAAAGCTCGACAAGCCGCGAAACAGCGCGACATTATGCTCAAGATTCTTGCCGAAGCCAAACCCGGGGTCGATGACAATTCGGTTAGGCGCGATGCCAGCCGCAATCGCCGCCTCCACTCGGGCATGCAGAAACGCCTTCACCTCTTCTACCACGTCGTGATACAGGGACAATTGCTGCATCGTCTGTGGATCACCTTGCTTATGCATCAGGCACACCGCCGCATTGGATTGCGCCACCGCCGCCAGCGCGCCGGGCGCTTGCAGGGCGTTGACATCGTTCACCATATCCGCGCCCGCGGCTAACGCTGCACGCATCACGGCGGGTTTTTGCGTATCGATCGATAACGCCGCGCGGCACTCGCGCAACCCTTCCAGCACGGGCAAGACCCGCGCAAGTTCCTCTTTCTCCAACACCGGTGCGGCGCCAGGGCGGGTGGATTCGCCGCCGATGTCGAGCAAATCCGCACCTTCTTCGATCAAAGCAAAACCGTGCTCGATGGCCTGCTGCGGAGAATAGAATTGGCCGCCATCGGAGAATGAATCAGGCGTGACGTTGACGATGCCCATGATCAGTGGGCGAGAGAGAGGAAAAGTGAAGCGGCCGCAATGGAGCATGTGAGGAGTGAGGAGTGAGGCGTAGAGGGGGCGGGGATTCTACCTCGCGTCTTACCCCTTACGTCTCACAAAACTCAGGCTTCTTCCGCTGGTTTGGAAGTGTTTGGTGCGGGTGCGCTCGGCGTGTTGCTGTCAGTCGAGGGCGGGATCGGCGCTGGGGTCGGTTTAGGCGGGCGCGGGGCGCGGCCTTCCATGATGTCATTCACCTGATCAGCGTCGATGGTTTCCCACTCGAGCAGCGCTTTCGCCATGGTTTCGACCTTATCGCGATTTTCTTCGATCAAGCGCCGCGCCAATCCATATTGCTCGTCAATGATGCGGCGGATTTCCATATCCACCTTCAACATGGTCGCTTCCGACACATTCTTGTGGGTGGTGATGGAGCGGCCCAGGAACACTTCCCCGTCGTTATCGCCATACACCATCGTGCCCAGCGCATCGGACATGCCCCACTGCGTCACCATGCGCCGCGCCATCTCAGTCGCACGCTCGAAGTCGTTCGACGCGCCGGTGGTCATCTGATTCATGAAAATTTCTTCGGCAATGCGGCCACCGAATAGCACCGAGATATTCTGCAGAATGCCTTCGCGGTCCAAGCTGTAGCGATCTTCGATCGGCAATTGCATGGTCACGCCCAGCGCGCGGCCGCGCGGGATGATGGTCACTTTATGCACCGGATCGGTCTTGGGCAGGAGCCGCGCCACCACGGCATGGCCCGATTCATGGTAAGCGGTGTTGCGGCGCTCATGTTCCGGCATCACGATCGAGCGGCGCTCGGCGCCCATAATGATTTTGTCCTTGGCACGTTCGAAGTCGTCCATATCCACCAGGCGCTTGTTGCCGCGCGCCGCAAACAGCGCGGCTTCGTTCACCAGATTGGCCAGATCGGCGCCGGACATGCCGGGTGTGCCGCGCGCCAAAATATCGGCACGCACATCCGGAGAGATCGGCACTTTGCGCATGTGCACCATCAAGATTTGCTCGCGACCGCGAATATCCGGCAACGGCACCACCACTTGGCGATCGAAACGGCCGGGGCGCAGCAACGCCGGATCCAGCACATCGGGGCGGTTGGTGGCGGCGATCACGATCACGCCGACAGTGGCTTCGAAGCCGTCCATTTCCACCAATAATTGATTCAAGGTCTGTTCACGCTCGTCATTGCCGCCGCCCAGGCCAGCGCCACGCTGGCGGCCCACGGCGTCGATCTCATCGATGAAGATGATGCAGGGCGAGCTTTTCTTCGCCTGCTCGAACATATCGCGCACGCGCGCCGCGCCCACGCCGACGAACATTTCGACAAAATCGGAACCAGAAATCGAGAAGAACGGTACTTTGGCTTCACCCGCGATGGCGCGCGCCAGCAAGGTTTTGCCGGTACCGGGATTACCCACCATCAGCACGCCGCGCGGAATGCGCCCGCCCAGTTTTTGAAATTTGCTCGGATCACGCAGAAATTCGACCAACTCGCTGACTTCTTCTTTCGCTTCGTCGCAGCCCGCCACATCGGCAAAAGTGACGGTATTCGCCGATTCGTCCAACATGCGCGCTTTACTCTTGCCGAAGGAAAACGCTCCGCCGCGCCCACCGCCCTGCATCTGGCGCATGAAGAAAATCCATACGCCGATCAAGAGCAGCATGGGGAACCAGGAAATGAAGATATTGGTGAGCAAGGATTGCTCTTCCGGCGCTTTGGCTTCGATGCGCACACCGTTTTTCAACAGGTCATCCACCAGCCAGATGTAGTTCGGTGCATAGGTGACGAAGCGGCTGCCATCCTGGCGCTTGCCGCGCACGGTGTTACCGTCGATCTGCACCTCGGCGATTTGCTTGCCCTTCACCTCCTGCATGAATGCGGAGAAATCCACCGACGCCGTCGCAGTGCGCTTACCAGTGAATTGAGAAAACAGGCTCATGAGCACCAGCCCGATCACGAGCCAGATGGCGATAGTTTTAAAGGCGTTATTCAAGGTCATTCCCTAGTGATTTAAACAGCTTGGTAAACGGGTTGAAATCATTCTAACCTTATTTCTTCCGGCAGGGAAAACCCTGATCACTTAAGGTCTTTACCCACCAGATAGACTTCACTGCTCTTGCTGCGCGAGGCTTCCGGCTTGCGTATGCTTACGTGTTTGAAACGCGTGCGTAAAATCTTCAAATAAGCATCGAAGTCGCCGCCCTGAAAAGCTTTGACTAGAAAGGCGCCGCATGGTTTCAAATGCTTAACGGCAAATTCCAGCGCCAATTCAGCTAAATAAAAGCCCCGCGCTTGATCTGCCAGGACAATGCCACTGATATTGGGGGCCATATCCGAAATCACAAGGTCCACCGGCTGACCGGCGAGTTTGTCGACCAGCTTCGCCAAGGTCGCGTCCTCTGTGAAATCACCCTGGATGAAGGTCACCCCCGGCAGCCCAACCATTTCCAGCAGATCCAGCGCGATCACCCGCCCGCGCTCGCCCACCTTCTGCGCCGCGATCTGCGACCACCCGCCCGGCGTGGCGCCCAGATCCACCACCAGCATGCCCGGCTTGAGCAAATGGTCCTTGGCATCGATCTCCAACAGCTTGAAAGCCGAGCGCGCGCGATAGCCCAAGTGCTTCGCCTGCTGCACATAGGGATCGTTCACATGCTGTTGCATCCAGGCTTTGCTGGTCTTAGTGCGTTTCATCGATTAAACTGCCGCCATGAAAAATTTGAACCCCGCCCAACTGCGTTTCCTGCGCGCCCAAGCTCATCATCTTAACCCGGTTGTGATGATCGGCGACGCCGGCCTGAGCGCGGCAGTGCTGAAGGAAATTGGCACTGCACTCAAAGCGCATGAACTCATCAAAATCAAGGTGATGAACGATGAGCGCGGCGAACGGGAAGAAATGCTGAAAACGATTTGCGAAACGCTGAAAGCCGCCTCGGTGCAGCATATCGGCAAGACGCTGGTGGTGTACAAGCCGGGCGAGAATCCGAAATTTACTTTACCGAAATGAGTACGGGCGAGGCATGCCTCGCCCCTACCGTTGTTTTATTACCAGCATCAAACCCAACAGACTTTGAATGACATACAAAATGCTGGCAATACCGTGCCAGCGTGCGAAGCGATTCGCAACCACGCTCTGCATCACTTCCGCCG
>JBBTCZ010000025.1:0-20106 GCA_038042985.1 Pseudomonadota bacterium | reverse complement strand
CGTCATGCCCGGCAGCGTCGCGCCCTGCTCCGGCCCGATCACATGCACGATGCCCTGGCGGATATCGTTCATTTTAAATTCGGTAATGCCGAAGTAATCGCAATTCTTGTCCAGCGTTTCCACTTGCAGATGCGAGATTGGATCAGCGATACCTTCACTGCGATGGGTGGTGGGCACATTGTGATCGGCGACCGCGAGATTGGCGTCAAGCCGCCAAGGCTGGCGCCCTGCCATGCGCAAGCCCTCGAACGCCTGCGGGCTGGTGACTTCGTGCACCAAATGGCGATCGATGTAGAGCAGCGTGGTGCCGTCACTCTCGACATTCACCACATGCGCATTCCATAATTTGTCGTACAGCGTTTGCCCGCTCATAGCCAAAACCTGGGGAAAAAGGGCAATTATACCCGATGGCAGCGCCAGTTAATTGTCAGACCCAACCTGCCGTGGCAGTTTCCACAACAGCAGTAACAGCCCAAGCAGCGCACACCCCGCAGCAATCGTAAACGTACCGCTGGCGCCCAAGCTATCCCAGGCCTGCCCGGCGTAGAGGCTGCCCAATGCACCGCCTGCACCGAACGAGATGCCGTTATAAAACGCCTGGCCCTTGGCTTGGTGGCGGCCGGTGAAGGTGCGATGGATCAGCGCCACGGCGGCGGCGTGATAGGCGCCGAAGGTGGCGGCATGCAGGACCTGCGCCAAAATAATCAGCTCTGGATATTCGATGCCCCAGCCGATCACTAGAAAGCGCACTACCGCGATCGCGAAGCTCGCCATCAGCACCGACTCCAAGGCATAGCGCTTGAATAGACGGGGAATATAGAGAAACACGCCGATCTCGCACATCACCCCCAGCGCCCAGAGCCAGCCGATATGGCTTTTGCTGTAGCCATGATCGCCAAGATAAATCGAGTAGAAACTGTAATACGGGCCATGCGCGGCGGACATCAAGAAACACGCCGCGATCAAGGCCAGCACCGGCGGCTTGCGGATGACATGCCAGATCGGAACATGATCGTTCTTATGCGGCAACACTTCGGCCTCGGGGAGATAGCGCGCGAACACCGCCACCCCCGCCAGCATGGCCAGCACCATCCACGGCAGCCAACTGATCGGCGCATAGTCGAGCACATAACCGATGCCCACCACCGAGACGATAAAGCCCACCGAACCCCACAGCCGGATCCGTCCGTATTTATCCGTACGCTCGCCGAGATGGCTGAAGGTGGTCGCCTCCACCAAGGGCAATGAAGCGCTCCAGAAAAAACTCATGCCCGCCATCACCGCGAACAGCCACCAAAAGCTGCTGCCGAAAAACACGCCGGCATAGGCAATCAAACTGGCGATCGCGGCGAATTGAATAATCGCCACACGCTTGCCGGAGCGATCCGCCATCCAGCCCCAGATATTGGGCGCGAACATGCGCATCACCGCCAGCAGCGACATCAGCACGCCAATCTCCAGCGCGGAGAAACCGAGCGACTTGAGGTAGGGCCCCCAATACGGCGACATCGCACCGACGAAGGCGAAGTAGAAGTAGTAGTAGCCGGAGAGCTGCCAGTAGGGGATCGGCTTGCTCATGCCCGGCTACCTATGCAGGACGCTGGTTTATTGATTAGGTTTGCCCGGAATGGGCGTAACAACAGGAACCACATCCGCATTCTGCGCCCGCTGGCGCAGCGCGTGATCCATGAGCACGATGGCGAGCAAAGCCTCGGCGATCGGCGTGGCGCGAATGCCCACGCACGGATCATGGCGGCCGGTGGTGGCGACTTGCACCGCCGCGCCGGTGTCGTCGATGGAGTGGCGCGGAATCGCGATGCTGGAAGTCGGCTTGATCGCAATCGAGACATCGATGTCTTGGCCCGACGAAATGCCGCCCAGGATGCCGCCGGCGTTATTACCGATAAAACCCTGCGGCGTCAGCTCGTCGCCATGCTGGCTGCCGCGTTGCGCCACGCTGGCAAAACCAGCGCCGATTTCCACGCCCTTGGCCGCGTTGATGCCCATCATGGCGTAAGCGATGTCGGCGTCGAGCCGGTCGTACAAGGGCTCGCCCAGCCCCACCGGCACATTTTCCGCGACCACGCGAATCTTGGCGCCGATGGAATCTTTTTCTTTGCGGATCGCATCGAGATAGGCCTCCAGCTCGGGCACGATGGCATTATTGGGCGCGAAGAACGGGTTTTGCTCGGCCTCCTCCCAGCTTATGAAAGGAATCTGCTTCTCGCCCATCTGGCTCATATAACCGCGAATCAGCACGCCATATTTTTCCCTGAGCCATTTCTTTGCGACTGCACCCGCCGCCACGGTCGGCGCGGTAAGCCGTGCCGAGGAACGCCCGCCGCCGCGATAATCGCGTACGCCGTATTTCTGCAAATAGGTGTAATCGGCATGGCCCGGACGGAAGGTGTGCGCGATATTGCCGTAATCCTTGGAGCGCTGGTCCTCGTTACGGATCAACAGCGCGATTGGCGTGCCGGTGGTTTTGCCTTCGAATACACCGGAGAGGATTTCCACCGTATCGGATTCTTTACGTTGCGTTACATGGCGCGAGGTGCCGGGCTTGCGCCGGTCCAGATCAAATTGGATGTCTTCGGCCGACAAGGCCATGCCCGGGGGGCAGCCATCGACGACGCAGCCGATGGCCGCGCCGTGTGATTCGCCAAAATTGGTCACGGTAAAGAGCTTGCCAAGAGTGCTGCCGGACATGAAGATTCTCGCCAATAATTGAGCGTTGAGTTTAACATATCGAATCCGCACTGACCTTGGCCAAGCGCGGCGGCATCGACTCATAAAAAATAAATCATAAAACGCTGGAGACCGAATGAAAGCCATTCTCATGACCGCTGCGGGCGGCGCCGATGTTTTGAAGCTTGCGGATATCCCCCTGCCCGAATTGCCGAGCCCGGAGCATATTCGGGTGAAGCTGCACGCCGCCGGCATCAACCCCATCGATACCAAGCTGCGCAAAAGTCCCGCTTACTATCCCAATAATCTCCCTTGCGTGCTGGGCTGCGATGGCGCCGGCGTGGTGGAATCGGTCGGCGCGGCTGTGAATCGCTTCTCACCCAGCGACGAAGTGTATTTCTTCAATGGCGGCCTCGGTAACGAGCAGGGTAATTACGCCGAATACACCACGGTGCACCAGGATTTCGCCGCGTTCAAACCACGCCATATCACGATGGAAGAAGCCGCCGCGCTACCATTGGTATTGATCACCGCTTGGGAAGCACTGTTTGACCGCTGTAGTTTGCAAGAAGGCAATAGTGTGCTGATTCATGCCGGCGGTGGCGGCGTCGGCCATGTCGCGGTGCAACTCGCCAAGCAGGCTGGCGCCACCGTGCTCGCCACCGTGGGCTCACGCGAAAAAGCCGCATGGGTCACCTCGCTCGGCGCCGATCGCGTGTTCGTTTATAGCGATGTGGATTTCGCCACCGCGGTATTGGATTGGACCAATGGGCGCGGCGTCGATATGGTGTTCGACACCGTCGGCGGTGACACTTTTTGCCGATCCATTGCCTGCACCCGCGTCTATGGCCGCATCGTTTCCTTACTGCAATGGAATTGCGATGCCGAGCAAATGAAACTGGCGCGCACACGCAACCTGGCCCTGTCTTTCGAACTCATCCTGACGCCCACTGTACTCGGCCTGCACGAAGAGCGCGTGCACCAGCGGCGTATCCTGGAAGAAGGTGCGCGTCTGATCGAAGCCGATAAACTCAAAATTAAGATATCGCATATCTTGCCCTTGGCCGATGCGGCGAAAGCCCATGCGATGATCGAAGAGGGCCATACCACCGGGAAGATAGTCCTCAAGGTTGTCTAGCCTTCGATAACCAACCGCGCCACGCGCGGCTGGTTTCTGGATAACCGTGAGCCGGCGCTACAGTTTCCTCAACATCTCCACACCCCACGCCACGCCAAACCCGGTGACATTCGACGCCACCGCGCCTAAGCCGCCCTCGCAGCTACAGGCGGAGAGATCCATGTGCAGCCACGGCACGTCTTGGTCCAAAAAGCGCAGTAAAAAGCGCGCGGCGAGGATGTGATCGGCCTCGCCTTCCAGCGTGCATTGCTTAATGTCAGCGATTTTGCTATCCAGCGCGGGTTCGTAGTCGGCATCGAGCGGAAACGAATTCACGCGTTCACTGCTGGCACGTCCGGCGGCGACGGCAGCCGCAGCCCATTCCTCGCGATTACTGAAAATACCGCTGTAGCGTGCGCCCAGCGCAACCGCCATGCTGCCGGTGAGCGTGGCGAAATCGATGATCGCATCGGGCTTGGCGCGTGAGGCCAGGGTGAGCGTATCGGCTAGCACCATGCGGCCTTCGGCATCGGTGTGCATGATTTCAATCGTGGTGCCGTTCAAAGCCGTGATCACATCGTTCTGCTTGTAGGCTGTGGCGCTGATGTGGTTTTGCGCGATGGCCAACCAAGCATCAATCCCCACATTGAGTTTCAGCCGCGTGGCGGCGAGCAGAATGCCAAGCGCGACTGCTGAGCCATTCATGTCCTCGTGCATGCCGTGCATATATTTCGCCGGCTTTAAATTATGCCCGCCGGTGTCGAAGCAAATCCCCTTTCCCACCAGCGCAATGCGATGTTTCGCGCCCTTGGGCGAGTAGGACAAATGCACAATCGCGGCATCTTGTTCATGGCTGCCTTGCGCCACTGCGGCAAACGCACCGGCGCCCATTTTTTTCAGGCGTTTGAAATCATATTCCCGCGCTTGCCAGCCATGGGCGCGCGCCAACTTCTTCACCCGCGCCCGATAGTGTCCCGGTGTGAGCTCGTTCGGCGGCAGCATGGTGAGTTCGCGCGCGAGGGTATTGCCTTCCGCCACGGCGCGCACCTGGGCATGCTTGTCGCTTGAGTGCGCGCCATACACCACGATTTTTTTCACCTGCGCCTGCTCGGATTTTTTCTTGCGCGAGGGCAGTGCCACGCTGTTCAGCAGCGCCACATACACCGCCAGATCGGCGAATAATTCGCGCTGTTTCGCGTCGCCGTACAGCGCCAGCACGATTTCCTTCGGCTGCTCGCTGGTCAGGGCCACCACCCCTTTGCGCAAGATCGTATATTGCTCGAAGCGCGGCGCGGTCTCGTCCAACATGACCCATGAACTCAGGCCACCGTGCGGCAAATCCATGGTCAGCGGGGATTTAGCCAATTCCTCCGCTTGCAGATGCTTACGCTTGAGCGCGGCTTGCAAAGCATCCAGATACGGCACGTTGCCCAAGGCATCGAGCTTCTTAGTGAGCGGCAACACGACCAAGATATGGCTTGCCCCCGCCATTTGTTTGGCGCTCATGATTGGCTTGTTTTCAACGACTTCAGGCAACATTGCAACTCCTTGTAAATGCACTAATGACTTGACTGGAACGGACATTTTCGCGATCATAACAGACTTTGTTCGAGCCAATTTCGGGTCAAATACAAGTCAAGGGGACATCCGAATCACGCATTTTGATCTTTGGCTTCGCGTCCAAATTTAAACAAAAATGGCGCTGAATACCGCCCCGCCTCCGAACCATCCCATTCAGCGATAAAAAACGGTCAGTGTCACACCGTCGAATAACGGCCAGAAGGAACCGCGTATGAAACTGGAAGACAAGAAACGCATACTGCGTGAAATGGTGCTTGCGCGCCGTTTTGAAGAACGCTGCTACCAAGCCTACATCGAACGCAAGATCGGCGGCTTTTTGCACCTCTATCCCGGCCAGGAAGCTTGTTGCTTCGGCGTGATGGAAGCGGCCCGCCCCGGCCACGACTACGTGATCACCGGCTACCGCGACCACGTGCATGCCATCAAGTGCGGCGCGGATCCCAAAGAGGTCATGGCCGAGCTGTATGGTAAAGAAACCGGCTCCTCCAAAGGGCGCGGCGGTTCCATGCACATCTTCGACGTGAAGCATCACTTCATGGGCGGCTATGCGCTAGTCGGCGGCCCCTTCCCGCTCGCCGCAGGCATCGGCAAGGGCATCCAGCTCAAAGGCGGCGACGAAATCTCCATCTGCTTCTTGGGCGACGCCGCGAACAACCAAGGCACCTTCCACGAAACCTTGAACATGGCCGCGCTGTACAAACTGCCTTGCCTGTTCGTGTGCGAAAACAACCAATACGGCATCGGCACCGCGATCGACCGCTCCACCGCCGTAGTGGATCAGTTCAAGCGTGTTTGCAGTTATGGCATCGAATCAGCCCAATGCGACGGCCAAGACATCGACGTGGTATACGAACACGCGCGCAAGGCCGTGGACTATGTACGCAGCGGCAAGGGACCCTACTTCCTGGAGCTGATGACCTACCGTTATCGCGGCCACTCCATGTCCGACTCTCGCGGCTACCGCACGCGCGAAGAAGAAGAGTTGTGGAAACAGCGCGACCCGATCTTCATGCTGCGTGACCGCCTGATCGACGCGAAAGCGCTGACCCTGGACGAGTTCCAGAAGATGGAAAAAGAGATCGATGATTACATCGAGAACGAAGTCATCAAGTTCGCGGAGGAATCGCCGGAACCGAACGTGGCCGATCTCGAAAAATACGTATTCGCGGATTAATTATTCGCGTCGTTTTCGCGAATAACGAAAGGAAATAAATCATGGCAGAAATGATGTACTGGGAAGCCCTCCAGCGCGCCCACGATGAAGAAATGGCGCGCGATCCGATGGTGATCTGTCTGGGCGAGGACATCGGCGTGGCCGGCGGCACCTACAAAGCCACCAAGGGCCTGTTCGAAAAATACGGCCCACTGCGCGTGATGGACACCCCGATTTCCGAGAACGGTTTCACCGGCCTGGCGATCGGCGCTTCCTTCATCGGTGTGCGCCCCATCATCGAAATCATGTCGGTGAATTTCGCCTGGTTGGCAATGGATCAATTGTTCAACTCCGCCGCCAAGGTGCGCTATATGTCCGGCGGCCAGCTGACCGCACCGATCGTGATGCGCTCCCCCGGCGGCTCCGCCCATCAACTCGGCGCGCAACACTCCGCGCGCATGGAAAAAGTGTTCATGGGCATCGCCGGCCTACGCGTTGTGACCCCATCGAATCCGAAACAAGCTTATGGCTTGCTCAAATCAGCCGTGCGCTCGGACGACCCCGTGTTCATCAACGAACACGAACTCATGTACAACATGAAGGGCGACGTGCCGGATGATGAATATTTCCATCCGCTGGAAGGCTCCGAAGTCGCGCGCTCCGGCACCGACGTTACCCTATTCGGTTACAACATCTCGGTACACTGGTGCTTGAAGGCGGCCGAGATTCTCTCCACGCAATACAACATCAGCGCGGAAGTGCTTGACCTGTATTCCCTCGCCCCGCTCGACCGCGCGGGCATCAAGAAATCGGTATCCAAAACCCATCGCGCCGTGATCGCCGAAGAAGACGAAGCACCTTGCGGCGTCGGCGCCGAAGTCATTGCCATTATCAACGAAGAATGCTTCTTTGATTTAGATGCCGCCCCCGTGCGCGTGCATTCGGCACTGGTGCCCCAACCCTACAATCACAAACTGGAAATGGCCGCGATCCCCGATCACGAAGATGTCGTGAACGCGGTGTTGAAGCTGTTCGGAAAAGCTTAACCCTTTCCGCGCGCCACATGGTTGAACAAAAAGGTTTCAAACGATGAGTTCTCATTACGTCATCACCATGCCGCAGCTCTCCGACACCATGACCGAAGGTGTGTTGGTCACGTGGGAGAAGCAAGCCGGCGACCGTGTTGAGCGCGGCGACATCGTGGCCACGGTCGAGACCGACAAAGCCATCATGGACGTGGAAGTGTTTAAGGCCGGCTATCTCGCCGGTCCGCTGGCCGATGCAGGCGCCACCGTCGCCGTCGGCGCAGCACTAGGCTATATCACTGACACCCAGGGTGATCTCGCCATCGAAGCCGGTGAAGTGGTCACCGCAAAAGCCCCATCAGAAATGATCCCGCACCACGCCGGCGTCGCCGTCGTGATGCCGCAACTCTCGGACACCATGACCGAGGGCATCGTCGTCACTTGGGAAAAAAATATCGGCGACACCATCAAGCGCGGCGATATCGTCGCCACGGTTGAAACCGACAAAGCCATCATGGATGTGGAAGTGTTCCACGAAGGCTTTCTCTCTGGCCCCCTGGCTGATGTAGGCAGTGTGGTCGAAGTCGGCCACCCGATGGCTTTCATCGTCAACGACAAAGCCAAGGTAATCGACACAGCGGTGATCATTACCGCCGAACATAAAGTCACGGACGTACACCATAAGACGCCAAGCGGCGAAGCGAAGCCTGTTGCACCGAAACCCGCTGCCGCACCCGCTCCGGCCATCTCCTCCACCGCTAAACCCGTGCCGCGCCCAGCCGGTCGCAAGGCTTCTCCCTATGCGCGCAAAGTAGCGGGCGCATTAGGTGTGGATATCGGTGGCGTCGCCGGCAGCGGCCCGGAAGGCGTGATCACCGCCGCCGACGTGCAGCGCGCGCGTCCTTCCATGAAGGAAGTCGCGCACAGCCTGCCCCAGGTGGATGTGCCTGGCGATGGACGCGCCATGACCTCGATGGAAAAAGCCGTGTCGCACGCCATGACGGCATCGCTCACGCTGCCCACCTTCAACGCCACCATGAACATCGACACCAGCAAACTCACCGCCGCCGCCAAAGCGCGCAAGGTGTCGGTGACGGTGGCCATCGCCAAGGCCTGCTCGGTAGCAATGCAGAATTACCCGCGCATGAATTGGGCCTACCAGCCGGTAGACAAATTGATTGAGCGCCCCAACCACGACTTCGGCGTCGCGGTGAAAAGCGACGACGGCGGCCTGGTGGTGCCGATCCTCTCCAACATCGAATCACGCGGCCTGGAAGCGCTGCAAGCATCGTGGAACGATCTGGTGCCGCGCGCCCGCGTGCGCAAACTGGTGCCAAAAGAATTCGCCAATCCCACGTTCACCATTTCGAACATGGGCATGTTCGGCATCACCCATTTCACCGCCATCCCCACGCCGGGCATCGCGGCGATTCTGGCGATTTCCGCCAACAGCCCGCAGGGCACACCCTTCACCATCACCACCGACCATCGCGTATTGAACGGAGCAGATGTGGCCGCCTATCTGGTTGATCTGAAGAACGCTATCGAGAATCCGGACGCTTGGATGGCCGGCGAAGCAGCGCCGCCCGCCTCGCCCATCCCCGAAGGCAACTGGGACACGCAAGTGCTAGTCATCGGCGGCGGCCCCGGCGGCGAAGATTGCGCGCGCGACCTGGCCGATCACGGCGTGAAAGTCGTGATGGTCAACAACGCCCCCTTCCCCGGCGGCGAGTGCCTGTGGCGCGGCTGCATCCCGTCCAAAGCCTGGCGTCACGCAGCCGACATCATCCGTGACCGCGCGCATGATGCCGACAAAGGTGTGGCCGGCACCGACAAACCGAAAATGGTGTGGGAAACCCTGGAAGCCCACCGCAAAAACATTTTGCAAACCCGCGGCGAGCTCGCGCTGAAAACCGACAAGGGC
Organism: Pseudomonadota bacterium; assembly: GCA_038042985.1. GTDB lineage: Bacteria > Pseudomonadota > Gammaproteobacteria > Burkholderiales > Thiobacteraceae > RBG-16-58-11. Next base: position 10,618 of record JBBTCZ010000025.1, on the reverse strand, counting down.
GTGAAGATCGACGTGCGCGAAGGCTTCGCCTCCTTCATCGATGCCCATACCGCAGAAATCAAGCCGGCTGAAGGCGCGCCCTACCGCATCACTTTCGGCGCGGCGGTGATCGCCACCGGCGCACCGCCCTTCGTGCCACCCATCCCCGGCGCGCGCGAGTGCCTGGAGACCGGCGGCGTCATCACCTCCGACACCGTGTGGAATCTGGCCAAGCCGCCCAAGAAACTCGGCATCATCGGCGGCGGCGTGATCGGCGTCGAGATGGCGCAGATCTGGAAAGACTTCGGTGCGGACATTCTCATGCTCGAAGCCAAGGACCGCATCCTGGCCGAAATCGAGGAAGAAATCGCCAAGCAACTCACGACGGTTCTGACATCAGAATTCCCGGTGGTAGCCTCGGCCAAGATCAGCGAAATCTCCGGCAAGCCGGGCAAGATGTTGATCCAGTACACGGACAGTGAAGGCAAAGCCAATGAATACGCCTGCGACTACGTGCTCATGGCCACCGGCAAGCGCCCGGATACATCCAAGCTGAATCTGGACAAGGCCGGCGTGGCGCTCGATGGCGCGGCGATCAAAGCTGATGCATCCGGCCGCACCAGCACGCCGCACATCTTCGCCGTGGGCGATGTGATCGGTGGTTACATGCTGGCCCACACCGCCGCCACCCAAGGCCGCGTCGCCGCACACAACCTCACCGGCCACGCGGCGAAGTACAACCAGGATCTGGATTGCGGCGTGACCTTCAGCCGTCCGGAAGCCGGCTTCGTTGGACTGTCGGTGGCGCAGGCCAAGGCTAAGGGTATCGATGCGGCAGAAGCTAAGATCCCGATGAGCATCGACGCCAAGGCCATGATCGCCCTGGAGACGCACGGCATGATCAAACTGGTGGCGGACAAGGCCACGCACAAGATCATCGGCGTGCACTTCCTGGCCGACCATACCGACACGCTGATCGGCGCGGCGGTGATGATGGTGTCCGGCGGCATGACGCTCACACAAGTGGCGGAAGCGATCTTCCCGCATCCGACGCAAACCGAATTGTTCGGTGAATTGGCGCGGCGGTTGTTGGCAAGGCTGCGGCGCACGACAAAAGCCAAAGCCTGACGCAAGTCACGGCAGCAGAAGCTTAAAACGGCAGGCGATCCCTGCCGTTTTTTTTTCGTCAAGAAAGTCGGCACAACCGGTTAACCATACTTACCAGCCCCTCCTCCAATTTCGACGAAAAATTGAGCAAGCGCTGCTGAATTTTCCGCCCGTGATACAAATGTGATCCTGGCGTGATGATTACTGCATATGAAGTTGACATAGTTCGTTTATCCCATTGCGCAGCGGTTCAAGCGCGCGGGTAATTTTGGTTTTCATTCTATGAAGCTGAATTATTAAGGAGATAAACATGGCATCAACACTATCAAAACAATGGTTACGGTCTTTATTAATTTTTTTGCAAGTCGCAATGCTTGCAACGAGTGTGCACGCATCGGAATACGATGAAGATGACGATGCTTCAGGTATCGCTGGCGCTGTCTATACCATGAGCAATTCAGCAAGCGGTAATGCCATCCTCCGATTTCACCGCGCAGCGAACGGCACACTGACAGCAGCCGGCAGTTTTCCAACCGGCGGTGTTGGCAGTGGTGGGGGGTTGGGGAACCAGGGTGCGTTGATACTGAGTCAGAACAACCGCTGGCTCTATGCGGTAAATGCCGGGAGCAATGACATTTCTGTTTTTGCCGTACGTCCTCAAGGCCTGGTCCTGACAGACAAAGTGCCTTCAGGCGGTATCCGGCCTATCAGCTTAACGGTTGATCGCGATCTGTTGTATGTCTTGAATGCCGGTGGCGACGGCAACATCAGCGGTTTCACTATTCAGCGCAAAGGTCGCCTTGCACCGCTACCGGGTTCCACACGATCGTTGAGTGGCCCCAATACTGCGCCCGCACAGATCGCTTTCAATCCAGAGGGCGGGATATTGGTGGTAACCGAAAAGGCCACCAATTTAATTGATACCTATGAGGTAGCCGAGGATGGCTTGACCACGGGTCCGTACCTAAACAACTCTGTTAGAGCGACTCCTTTTGGATTTGCCTTTGACCGGCGCGGTCGGTTGTTGGTATCGGAAGCGGTGGGCGGTGCCGTGGACGGTGGCTCAGTGTCAACCTACAACATCACGGCAAGTGGTCTACTTGAAGTCATCAGTCCTGCCGTGGCCACCACCGAAACAGCAGTTTGCTGGGTTGTGGTGACGAAGAACGGGCGCTTTGCCTATGTCAGCAACACGGGCAGTGGATCACTCACAGCGTATCGCGTTGCACACGATGGCAGAATTACCTTACGTGATGCGGACGGTCGCACGGGTGATACGGGCACGGGTAGTGCACCACTTGATATCGCGTTCTCGGATAACAACCGCTATATCTATACGCTGAATAACGGTACACATAGCCTCGGGGCCTTCCGCGTGCAGGCGAATGGTGGGCTCGTTGCCCTATCCGGCGCCAATGGATTGCCGATTGGCGCAAACGGTCTTGCTGCACACTAATCGTTATCCTGTATTTGAATAGTTGTATCGTGGGTCTAGCCGTCGCACAGGACGACTAGACCCACGCTTTTAGGGCTACCACTGCGGGATGTCATACCCAAGCCTTGTGTGATGTGGGTAGCCGTGGAGTTATAGTGCCCACACTAGCATCACATTTCCATCACGGGCACATCGACCCGGCTTGAAGCAACTACCGGCAGCGCAAAAGAAAAGGTCGTTCCCTGATCGACCACGCTCTCGCCACAGAGTCGGGCGCCATGGAGCGCCAATACCTGTTTCACGATTGCCAATCCCAGGCCAGACGAGTCCGGATGAGCGTCACGGTGAATCACCGGGCTGGAGGTGTCGCCCAACAACACGCTCAGGTCTTTCGGCGCTATGCCGACTCCCGTATCGGCAATAAACACCTTTACCTCACCTGCTTCGCGCTCGATGCGCACCGATACCCGCCCACCGGCGAGCGTAAACTTCAGTGCGTTAGCGATGAGGTTGGACAAGACGCGCTCGATCATCCCGATGTCTGCCTCGACCTGATATGCGCCGCCGCCCGCGTTCCATTCGAGATGCACGCCTCGCGCATCCGCCAGCGGCTGAAATTTGAGGACGACATCTTGAATCAATTCAACCAGCGAAAAACGCTCGCGCGCTGGCACCACATCGCGATGTTCCAGCTTGGCCAACTCAAAGAAATCGCTGATCAGCCTTGCAAGGCGTTCGCTATGCCGGAGCGCCGTGTCGAGAAAAACCTGATGCTCAGATTGGCTCAAACGATCAGCCTTAAGTTTCAGCGTTTCCAAATACCCATGCAGCGAGGTCAGCGAGGATCTCAGATCATGCGACATCTGCGCCACGCGCTCGCGCCGCAAGCCGTCGGCTTGCCGCATCTCTTGTATCTGCGCCTCGATACGGCGCGCCATTTCGTGAAAACTATCTTGAAGTTGAGCGATTTCATCGCTGGAGGGCGGCACAGGCGGGCTGGATTCCGGCGAGGCCTTTCGCTTAAAACCCGCCACCTCGGCGGTCAAGCGGCGTAAGCGGCAGGTCAAGCGAAACAGCACGAAAAGCCCAGCCACGAACGCTGCCAGCATCGCCAGGCCAATCGTCCAAGCGCTGGCGCGCTGTACATAGCTTTGCTCCAAACCTTGCACCAAGTTCGCCGCCTCGTCGCTGGCAAGAATGATATAGAGATAGCCTTGAACCCCTTGCGCCCCTGGAATCGGCGCTGCCGAAAAAATCTTGCGGCCTTGCGCATTACGGGGATTGTCGCCGAGAACAATGGGGCCCGATGCTTCGGACAAAAATTCGCGAATCGGCCCCATATCGATGTTCATGCTCTGCAATTTTTCTGGCGGCGCGGAATAGCCCAGCAATTTTCCGTCCACGCCCAGCACGTATAACTCGATGCTGGGGTTGATCACCATCATCATATGAAAAATTTCTTTTAGGGCCTGCTTATCAACTTTTCCTTCCCGCATAAGCATCGCTTCCGAAACGATGTGCTTTGCTAGATCGCGGTTCAGTTTTTGGGTCGCCTCCTGCTGGTAACGCGAATTAAAATGATGCGTGACCGCCAACATGCCCAGTCCCACCGCCGTGAGCAAGACAAACAGGGTTAACGCGAGCCGCCCATAGAAACGGTTGAGCAGAATCATGCGGCGTGCGCGACATGGTCATGGAATTTGTAGCCAACGCTCCACACCGTCAGAATGTGCTGCGGGTTTGCCGGATCCGGCTCGATCTTGTTGCGCAAACGATTGATGTGCGAGTTAACCGTGTGGTCGTAACCGTCGTGCCCATATCCCCACACCTGCTCCAGCAATTGTGCGCGGGTGAATACCTGGCCAGGATGGCGCGCAAGACACGCTAGCAAATCGAATTCCTTAGCCGTCAGCGCGACCGGCACGCCCTGCGCCAACACCTCATGCCGCCCGATATCGATATGCAGCCCATCCATTTGAATGCAATCGCTTGCAGGCGTGCCCGACATAGCCATGTCTGCACGGCGAAGCAAAGCTTTCACTCGTGCGCATAATTCCATAATGCTAAAAGGCTTGATCAGAAAATCATCCGCGCCCATTTCGAGACCCAACACGCGGTCTATTTCGGAAGAGCGTGCGGTAAGCATCAGAATGGGTACACGGCTACCCTTGGCGCGTAGTTCGCGGCATATATCTAGCCCATCCTTGCCGGGCAGCATCCAATCCAGAATCAATAGATCGAATGACTCGCAAACCAAGCGGTGCAAGCCGATTTCACCATCCAGTTCCTTAGTCACCGTATACCCGAGATCAGTCAGGTGAAACTCAATCAGCCCAGCGATGTCTGCATTATCCTCGAGCAGAAGTATGTGGCGCTTCATGTTTGTTCTCAGCTTATTCGGTGGCTGCCTTGGCAATCGCCGCCAGCAATCCATCCAACTTCTTCGCCAGCTCGTCTTGGCCCTTGATGCTGTGCCGGTCGACGATAGCAGTCACCGGGTAATAACTCACGAACACCTTCCCCTCTGCGTTTTCCCACACCAGCGCCTTGAGCGGGAAATCGATGGCGGATTGGGGTGAGGCCACCATGAATGGCGTGCCGCCCTTGGCAGCACCAAAGATTGTGACCGTGGCAGGCCGCATGCTCAGACCGGCTTTCTGCGCGCCGTCAGCGTGATCGATCTTAGCGAATTGGGTCAGGCCCTTTTCCTTGATCGCGCTTTCCAAGCGGGTTTGCGTTTCCTGAAAACCGAAGTTACTGGCCTTATCTTTCATACCGCCCTCGTTTGCGTTGACGTTCCACGAAATGCTCATTGCGAGTAATCCTAACAAAAATGCTTTCATTTTTTTCTCCTTGGATTGATGTGGCTGTTGGAAAAATGTGCTTAGGTAGGACACAGCGGAAGGCGCAGCACTTGAAGCACGTCGCCGCTCGACTGATCTTGCACGAAGGCGACCACGCCCATTTTTGCCGTAACCCAATCTGGTTTGAAGGTCACGAGTTGTTGCCAGGCATTGGCAGTATTAGCGCTCAATTTGATCGGGCCGCGCCATTCGCGCACCACGTAATCGTGATGCAAGCGCACGCCGCTATTCTCGCCGGCCCGCACCTCGCTGGACAAATCGTTCTGGTACAGGGCGACATAGAGCACGGCATTGTTTGTTGTTTTGGGCATCGCCGTGACAGCGACTTCGATGCTGTCTTTCACAGCGGATTTCAGCGCCAATTTAATATCGGCACCGGCTGGCTTGCGATTGATCTCATCCACGGCGCGCGTCAGCGTATCGCCACGCATCCCGCGAAAGTCACGGGCATTGAGCATGAACTGCGGCGTGTACACCGTGCGCCCGCCCGCGCTCCGTACCAAATCACGCTGCCGGGCAGAAAAAGCGGGGCTGGCAAAGCGATCCGTCCAGCCGATGTAATCCCAGTAATCGACATGAAATGCCAAAGGCACCATGCGCTCCGGGCCAAAGCCAAGGCTTGCGATGCCGCTCAACCAGCGATCAGCGGGCGGGCAACTGCTGCATCCCTCCGAGGTATATAGCTCCAACAAGGCCACGCGCTGCGGGCCGCTGCTGGCCTGGCACTGGGCAGCGTTAACCAACGGCGAAGACATGAACATCATCAAAGCAAGCCATCCCTGTAACAATCCCATCATCCCCTCCGCGCAATTCACAATTAGTCGGATGACTTTGGAATAACTTACATGCAATATTTGAGTCATGTAAGGATATGAACGCCCCAGGGACTAATGCACAACCTCACCAAAACTGGAGAAACCATGAAGCTTTACCGTATTTTGTTTGCACTGTTGCTGATTGCCGCAGCCTCTGCCGCACAAGCGCTGGAAATCAAACCCTACACCCCCGCCGCCCTGGCCGAAGCGCAAAAAGCCGATAAACCCTATGCGTTGCATTTCCACGCCGACTGGTGCCCGGTATGCCGCGCACAGTCCAAAGTGCTCGAAGGCCTGAAGGCCGACAAAAAATTTAATCTCACCGTCTATGTCGTCAACTACGACAAGGAAAAAGAACTCCGCAAACAGTTCGGCGTGCGAACCCAATCGACCATTATCGTATTTGTCGGCAAGGTCGAAGCTGCGCGCTTGGCCGGCGAATCCGCAGAGCCAAAAATCCGCGCTGCACTCAGCGCCGCGCTATAAGGATCGCACCCCATGAGCGTTAGCATCGCCCAAATGGGCCTGAGTTTCACGGCGGGTGGCTTGACCACACTCTCGCCCTGCGTCTTTCCCATCTTGCCGCTGGTCGTGGGCGGCGCCATGCAGGCCAATCGGCTGGCGCCGGTGGCGATGGGCGCGGGCATGGTCGCATCGTTCGCCTTGATGGGCGTACTGGTCGGCGCACTCGGCGATGCGCTCGGTATCGACACCGATACCATCCGCGTTGCCGGTGCGCTGCTGCTGATCGCATTCGGTGTGGTGATGCTGGTACCGGCGCTCAACAATCGCTTTACGCTACTCATCACACCCTTATCCAGCTTCGCGAATCAGGCCTCCAGCCGCATTGAGGGTGGCTCGCTGCTAGGCGCCTTCGCGCTCGGCGCGTTACTGGGCATGGTATGGAGCCCCTGCTCCGGCCCGCTACTCGCCTCCGCGCTCACGCTGGTGGCGACCAAAGGCAACGCGCCGGATGGTGCGCTGATACTCGGGCTGTTCGGCCTAGGTGCTGCCGTGCCGCTGGTGGCGATCGCCTACGCGACGCGAGCCGGTTTTACCCGCTCGCGCGACTGGGTGCTGGGACACATCGGCGCGCTTAAGACGGGTTTCGCAGTGGTGCTTGTCTTGGTAGGTGTGGCGATTCTGTTTGGGGCTGATAAGTGGCTGGAGGCGCAGATCACCCAACGTCTGCCGGATGCCTGGGTGAATATCACAACGCGATTCTGATTCATGGCCACAAAATTAAAAAGCCCGCGCTAAGAGGGCTTTTTAATATGTGGTTTCCGAAATGCGTGTTCGGTTTCGGGCAGGAACTGGATCACACCAAAATTTGAATTTTTGTTGAATTGAAAACATGTGAATGTCTCAGTTGTACTGGAGGTGGTAGTTCAGGCACTGGCTGCCCAAAGCACGTAGCCGACACCGAGCATTACGAAACCAAGTACAAAAAAGAAAAGCGATAAAGTCATGAGCAGGTTTGTGTTGCCCTGGATAGGAAAGAATTCTGCCTCGAAATTGTTTGTAGTGTTAACTGCATTCTGTCTTTCTTCATTTACTTTTGTTTTTGCCCGAGCAAGAACTGCGTCCCTATTCACGGCACCTCTGAGTTCTTCTTCGAACTGTTCTGGGTAGCCATCTACCAATTCATCAATCCGCCGATGTAGGGCGGAGATATTACATATGCAGAGGACCAGCTTGCCATGAAGCCGATGAGCTATAACCGCGGCACAAAGGGAAGCGACCCATGAAAGAACAACAAAGACCCCGAGCACTCGCAGAGATTCCAGAAAAGGAGCTTTGCCGATGAAGCTAAAGTACAACGCCAGACCACCAGCGCTCAGTGTCATTAGTTGCTGCATCGTGCCTTGATTCATCTTCATGGCTTCAAGGCGTAGCTGGATGTCTTCGCGGTCAAATATGGGCATATTTTGTTATTGTCTAACGTGCTAGCTAACAGGCGCGCCTCCGGCAGACGGCGCGTCATGGTTGAGCGCCGGATTAGCCTGCACTTTTTCAATAGGCAGCGTTTCCTTGGATGAAAATTTCTCTAGCAATTGCTTTCTGATTTCGGGATCTACATGCGCGACGTGCTTTTCGTCACTCCTGTCTTTTAGCCATGAGTTCGCTTCCAGTAACGCATTAAGGGCAAGATAGTACCCAATAAGAAGCAGCCAATTACCCCCTAGTAAAGCTGAAACAGCAAAAACAAAGACAAGCATAGATGCAGCGTTGATTGACCAGTGCAGAGATTGTGTGATGACGAAGAAATTTCCCCAAACTGCATCTGGAATTCGTCGCGACTGTACAAACTCTTTATGCACGATATGTTTGAGCACGAGATCGCGGCTCATGAATTTGAAGAAAGTCTTGCCACCGTGGCGCGCTCCGCGCAGTGCAAGCCGTCCGATCAAGATAATTAGAGCAAACGCGGCAGAACCCATCACCCCCTGAAGGAATGGGCTGAGGCTATCTAGATGCTTGAGTAAGTCCGTCATGACTCAGTTAATATACGGACGCTAGCGTCCATATAACAATTATTATTTAGGGCGCTCATTATGCTCACGCAATACCCTGATTCGCAAGTATTTTCATTTTCCTGCATCTATATAATAACTCCCAATAAAACGGTCAGAGTCGGCGCATCTAAATGACTGCTTTTGGTGGCTGAATATCGTAATCGGCGAACTTGGATTGAAATGGTCTGCTACCGCTGCATTGGAGACCTTGGACGAAAAGTTAAAACAACCACGAAATATGATTTTTCTACCAAGTGAATCTTGAGCCAAGAATCCAGAATTATCCGCGCATTACGGATACCCTTAATTTGCGGCGCGGGTGCTTGGATTACTTCGATTCGCCCCCATTATCAAGCCAGGCAGAAACCTGATGGCGATAGGCACGATCAGGTAAAATACCCTTTTTAATTCGCAGCGAAATCAAATGGCTCAATACGTTTTCACCATGAACCGCGTGGGCAAGATCGTCCCGCCCAAGCGTCAAATCCTCAAAGATATTTCCCTCTCCTTTTTCCCCGGTGCCAAGATCGGCGTGCTGGGCTTGAACGGCTCGGGCAAATCCACCGTGCTCAAAATCATGGCCGGCTTGGATAAAGACATCATCGGCGAGGCGACGCCGATGCCCAATCTCAATATCGGCTACCTGCCGCAAGAGCCGCAGCTCGACCCGGCGAAAACGGTGCGCGAGGAAGTGGAAGGCGGCTTGGGCGAGGTATTCTCGGCACAGGCCAAGCTGGATGCAATCTACGCCGCGTATGCCGAACCCGATGCGGATTTCGACAAGCTGGCCGAGGAGCAAGCTAAATATGAAGCGATCATCGCCGCCTCGGGCTCTGACGCCGAACATCAACTGGAGATCGCCGCCGATGCGCTGCGCTTGCCCGCGTGGGACGCCAATATCGGGCACCTCTCCGGCGGCGAGAAGCGGCGCGTGGCGCTGTGCAAACTGTTGCTCTCCAAGCCCGACATGCTGCTCTTGGACGAGCCCACCAACCACCTCGATGCGGAATCGGTGGATTGGCTGGAGCAATTCCTCACTCGCTTCCCCGGTACGGTGGTGGCGGTGACGCATGACCGCTACTTTTTGGATAATGCCGCCGAATGGATTTTGGAACTCGATCGCGGCCATGGCATTCCGTGGAAAGGAAATTACTCTTCTTGGCTGGAGCAAAAAGAACAGCGCTTGGAGACCGAGGGTAAACAAGACGCCGCCCGCATCAAAGCCATGAAGCAAGAACTGGAGTGGGTGCGGCAAAACCCAAAGGCGCGCCAAGCCAAGAGCAAGGCGCGGCTATCGCGCTTCAATGAGCTCTCCAGCCAGGAATACCAGCAGCGCAACGAGACGCAAGAAATCTTCATCCCGGTGGGCGAACGGCTGGGCGATAAGGTGATCGAGTTTAACGGTGTCTCCAAGGGTTACGGCGACCGGCTGCTGATCGATAATTTGAGCTTTCAAATACCTGCCGGCGGCATCGTCGGCATCATCGGCCCCAACGGCGCGGGCAAGTCCACCTTGTTCCGCATGATCACCGGCCAGGAAAAACCCGATGCGGGCGAAGTGGTGGTCGGTCCGACGGTGAAGCTCGCTTATGTCGACCAATCGCGCGACGCACTCGACGCCAAAAAAACCGTGTTCGAAGAAATCGCCGACGGTTCCGACATCCTCACCGTCGGTAAATACCAAACGCCCTCGCGCGCTTACCTCGGCCGCTTTAATTTCAAAGGCAGTGATCAACAAAAAGTGGTTGGCAATCTCTCTGGTGGCGAGCGCGGCCGGCTGCATTTGGCCAAGACCTTGATCGAAGGCGGCAACGTGCTGCTGCTGGACGAACCCTCCAACGACCTCGACGTGGAAACCCTGCGCGCCTTGGAAGATGCGCTGCTGGAATTCGCCGGCTGCGT
>JBBTCZ010000024.1:9746-40257 GCA_038042985.1 Pseudomonadota bacterium | reverse complement strand
ATTAGCGTAGCGCAAGCATCCTGCTTGCATGCCGGCAAGATGCCGGCGCTACAAACCCAAGCGCTGCCAAATCGTCGAGCTGGGCCCGGCTTGATTCAGCGTGTAGAAATGCAAACCCGGTGCGCCGCCTTGCAATAGGCGATCACATAGATCGGTGACCACATCCAAACCGAAGGCGCGAATCGAATCTAAATCCTCGCCGTAGGCCTCCAGCCGCTTTCTGATCCAACGCGGAATCTCTGCGCCGCAAGCGTCGGAGAAGCGCGAGAGTTGTGCGCAATTCGTGATCGGCATGATGCCGGGCACGATGGGGATGGTTACGTCCATCGCCATACAGTCGTCCACGAAGCGGAAATACGCATCGGCGTTATAGAAATACTGCGTGATAGCCGAGCTGGCCCCCGCGTCGGCCTTGCGCTTGAAATTCGCGAGATCGTCTTGCGCGTTTTTCGCCTGCGGATGGAATTCAGGATAGGCCGCGACTTCGATCTGGAACCAATCGCCGGTTTGCTGGCGAATAAAAGCCACCAACTCGTTCGCGTAGCGAAACTCGCCGGGGTCGGCCATGCCCGAAGGCAGATCGCCGCGCAACGCAACGATATGGCGGATACCTTTCGCTTTAAATAGATCGAGAATTTCCTGAATCGATTCCTGGGTTGAACCGATGCATGAAAGATGCGGCGCACTGGCGGAACCAGAAGCCTGAATTTCCAGCACGGTTTCCAGCGTCCGGTCGCGGGTCGAGCCGCCTGCGCCATAAGTTACCGAGAAAAACTTGGGCTTGAGCTGTGCGAGTTGCTGGCGCGTAGCGCGCAGTTTCTCCACGCCCTCGGGGGTTTTGGGCGGGAAGAATTCGAAACTGAATGTGCGATTGTTAGTTAAGGTCATTTTTAGCCACAGAGTTCACAGAGAACACAGAGGATTAGATAAGAGCGTTGTAGCTCTGTGCCCTCTGTGTTCTCTGTGGCAAAGGTTTAATAACGATAATGATTCGGTTTGTACGGACCGTTTTTTGGCACGCCAATGTAAGCGGCTTGCGTGTCGGACAGTTCGGTCAGGTGCGCGCCGATTTTTTTCAAATGCAGGCGCGCGACCTTTTCGTCCAGATGCTTGGGCAGCACATACACGCCCACCGGGTAATCGGCGGTGTGGTTGAACAGCTCGATCTGCGCAATGGTTTGGTTGGAGAACGAAGCCGACATCACGAAGCTCGGATGCCCGGTGGCGCAGCCCAAGTTCACCAAGCGGCCTTTGGCGAGCACGATGATGCGTTTGCCGTCCGGGAAAATAACGTGATCGACTTGCGGTTTGATTTCGTCCCACTGATATTTTTCCACCGAGGCGATGTCGATTTCGGAATCGAAGTGGCCGATGTTGCACACAATCGTTTGGTCTTTCATCTTGATCATGTGATCGTGGTTGATGACGTGCACATTGCCGGTGGCGGTGACGAAAATATCGCCCTTGTCACAGGCTTCATCCATGGTCACCACGCGATAGCCTTCCATGGCCGCTTGCAGGGCGCAGATCGGATCGATCTCTGTGACCCACACCGTGGCGCCCATGCCGCGGAAAGCTTGCGCGCAGCCTTTGCCCACGTCGCCGTAGCCTAAGACCACGCAGATTTTGCCGGCGATCATCACGTCGGTGGCGCGCTTGATGCCGTCGAGCAGCGATTCGCGGCAGCCGTACAGATTATCAAACTTGGATTTGGTGACGGAATCGTTGACGTTGATGGCCGGGAATTTCAGTTTGCCTTCTTCGAACATCTGATACAGACGATGCACGCCGGTAGTGGTTTCTTCGGTCACGCCCTTGATGTGGCCGATGCGCGCCGAGTACCAGCCGGGCTGGGTTGCCAGGCACTTTTTGATGGCGGCGTACAGTACGCGCTCTTCTTCGCAGGTCGGATTAGCGAGCACGGAAATATCGCTTTCGGCGCGCACACCCAGATGCAACAGCAGCGTGGCGTCGCCGCCATCGTCCAGAATCATGTTGGAGAATTGACCATTGGGCCATTCGAAAATCTTGTGGGTGTATTCCCAATACTCTTCCAAGGATTCGCCCTTGTAGGCGAATACCGGAATTTGCTCGGCGGCGATGGCGGCGGCGGCATGGTCTTGCGTGGAGTAAATATTGCACGAGGCCCAGCGCACTTCGGCGCCGAGCGCGGTGAGCGTTTCGATCAACACCGCGGTTTGAATCGTCATGTGCAGCGAGCCGGTAATGCGCGCGCCTTTGAGCGGCTGCTGGGTTTTGAATTCCTGGCGAATCGCCATCAAGCCGGGCATTTCGGTTTCGGCGATATTGATTTCTTTGCGGCCCCAGGCGGCAAGGGATAGATCGGCGACTTTATAGTCGGTAAAGTTGGGGTTGAGTACGGCGCTCATAATGCTCTCCATTCAGGGTAAGTGAATAGGCGCCGTTGCTACGTTGATCCTTCGCACCAAGCCTGACTCACCTTGCTTATCACGGTGAGCTGCAGCGCCCCTCAGTGCGACGGTTATTTCAAAATAAAAAACAGGTTTTAAATTCCCGCGTCGGCCTTCAATGCTTCGGCTTTATCTACTGCTTCCCAGGTGAAATCTGGTTCGTCGCGGCCGAAGTGGCCGTAGGCGGCGGTGCGCGTGTAGATCGGGCGCAGCAGATTAAGCGATTGAATAATGCCTTTTGGCCGCAGATCGAAATGTTTTTCGATCAGCTTCACGATTTTTTCGTCGGACAATTTACCGGTGCCGAAGGTATTGACCGACAGGCTCACTGGCTTGGCCACGCCGATGGCGTAGGCGACTTGCACTTGGCATTTGCTGGCGATGCCCGCGGCGACGATGTTCTTCGCCACATAGCGCGCCGCATAGGCGGCCGAGCGATCGACCTTGGACGGGTCTTTGCCGGAGAACGCGCCACCGCCATGCGGTGCTGCGCCGCCGTAGGTGTCGACGATGATTTTGCGCCCGGTGAGGCCGGCATCACCCATGGGTCCGCCGACGACGAAGCGGCCGGTGGGGTTGACCAAGTAGCGTGTGTCTTTGCGCATGGCTTCCGGAATGATTGGCTTGATGATTTCCTCGATTACGGCTTCGGTCAGCACCGCATGCGACACTTCCGGGTGATGCTGGGTCGAGACCACCACGGTATCGACGTTGACGGGTTTTCCATCCACATAACGAATCGTGACTTGGGATTTAGCGTCCGGGCGCAGCCAGGGCAGCCGCCCATCCTTGCGCAGCGCCGATTGGCGTTCCATCAGGCGGTGCGCGTAGTGAATCGGCATCGGCATTAATTGCGGCGTTTCATCGCAGGCATAGCCGAACATCAAACCTTGGTCGCCCGCGCCTTGATCCAGGAACAGGCCCTCACCTTCGTTTACGCCTTGCGCGATATCGGGCGATTGCTTGCCCAGGCTCACCATTACCGCGCAGGTGTGATAGTCGAAACCAATCTCGGAGCTGTCATATCCAATGCGCTTCACCGTCTCGCGCGCAACCACATTGAAATCCACTACCGCATTCGTCGTGACCTCGCCCGCGATCACCACCAGACCCGTGGTGCAAAGCGTTTCGCACGCTACCCGTGAGTGCGGGTCCTGGGTTAAGATGGCGTCCAAAATCGAATCAGAAATTTGATCCGAAACCTTGTCCGGGTGCCCTTCGGAAACCGATTCCGAGGTAAATAGAAATTCGTTCATCGCGTCCGTTCTCTTCGTTATAAGCATTCAAGAACCCAATAGGATACCAAAGCTTGGCCCATCCAGAAAGGCATGTGACTCCTTAATGACCTGGCTGTTTCGGTTAATTGCCCGCTTTCCGCTATGGGCCGTGCATGCTTTGGGCGCCGTGGCAGGGTGGGGCGTGTACCTGGCTTCGCCGCGTTACGCGCGCCGTCTGCGTGAAAACCTTTATTTAAGTAAGGCGGCATCGGATGCGACCACCAACCGCCGTTTGCTGTTCAAAGCCATAGCGGAAGCCGGCAAGGGTGTCTTGGAACTCTTTATCGTGTGGTTTCGCCCCTACCCCGCCGTGCTCAAATTGGTTCGAAGCGTCGAAGGTTGGGAGCACGTGCAAAATGCGCGGGCTGCCGGCAAGGGCGTGATGCTGCTCACGCCGCACGTCGGCTGTTTCGAAATGGGTGGCTTGTACTGCGGCGCGCAGTTTCCGTTTACCGAGCTGTATCGTCCTCCAAAATTGGCGCGACTCGAACCGCTGATGCGTGCCGGCCGCACGCGCGGACAAGTCAACTTGGCAACCACCGATTATGCCGGGGTGAAAAAGCTGCTCGCCGCCTTAAAGCAAGGGCAAGCCATTGGTGCGCTGCCCGACCAAGCACCCAGCTTGGGGGAGGGCGTTTGGGCAGATTTCTTTGGCCGGCCCGCGTACACCATGACATTGATCGCGCGGCTGCAACAAAAAACCGGCGCGGCGATTATCTTTTTTTATGTGGAGCGTTTGAGTTGGGGTCGCGGTTTTGTGATTCGTTTTCTGCCGCCCATCCAGCCCTTGAGTGACACCCCTGAACAAGCCGCGCGTCAAATCAATGCGGCAGTGGAAGCAATCGTGCGCGCTTGCCCAGCGCAATATTTGTGGAGCTACAACCGCTATAAAGCGGTACGGGGTGAGGGGCAATGATTCGCGTCGCGATTTTTTGTCTCTGGCTGCTGCATTTTTTGCCGCTGCTGCTGCTGAATCCGCTCGGGCAGGGAGTGGGTTTGTTGTTCTATGTTTTGGGCCGTGAACGGCGCGAGGTGGCGCGCACCAATTTGCGCCTGTGCTTTCCCGAATTGAGCGAGCCTGAAAGAGAGCGGTGCGTACGTCAGCACTTTCGCGCCTTTGGGCGCAGCGTTTTAGAGCGAGGCTACTTGTGGTGGTCGAGCGCCGCGCGGCTCAAGCATCTCGTGCGCATTGAGGGTGAAACGCATTGGCAAGCAGTGCGTGGCAAGCCGGTCATCCTACTCGCGCCGCATTTTGTCGGGCTGGATATGGGCGGCTCGCGCTTATCGATCGATGTGCAAGTCGCTTCCATGTACAGCAAGCAAAAGAACCCACTGCTCGATCGCTTGCTGCTGCAAGGGCGACGTCGTTTTAATACCCCGCGCTTGTTCTCGCGCCAGGACAGCGTGCGCAGCGTGGTTAAGGCGGTGCGTGATGGGATGCCTTTTTACTATTTACCCGATATGGATTTCGGCGCGCGCGATTCAATCTTTGTGCCCTTCTTCGGCGTGCTGGCGGCAACGATCACCGGCGTGTCTCGCTTGGCGCGTTTAGCCGATGCCCGTGTCGTGCCGGCGGTGACCCGACAGCTCCCCGGTGGCCAAGGCTATGTGCTGACGTTTTATCCGGCCTGGGAAAATTTTCCGAGCGAGGATGTAGCCGCTGATACGCGTCGCGTGAATGCCTTCATCGAGGAGCGCGTGTTGGAGATGCCTGAGCAGTATTACTGGCTACATAAGCGCTTTAAGACGCGGCCAGCGGGTGAGCAGCGCTTGTATTAACCCCGCGATTTATATTTATGCAACGCATCCCCGAACCCGAATTGATGACTGACCCGGCGCAAGCGCAAGCCTATGCCGAAGCCGATTTCAGCGCGCCGCATGACGCTTTCGTCGCCCATTTCGCTGCGCACTTCCCGGATTTTAAAACCGGCCGTGTGCTTGATCTCGGCTGCGGCGCGGCGGATGTGACGCTGCGTTTCGCCCGTGCTTATCCCGATGCAGAGATCGTCGGTGTCGATGGCGCAGAAGCGATGCTGGCGCTGGGGCGTGAGGCGATTACGCGCGCCGGATGTGCCGATCGCGTCGCGCTACGTTGCACTTGCCTGCCCGATGCAAGCGTGGAGCATCAAGCATTCGATGCGATCATCAGCAATAGTTTGCTGCATCATCTGTCTGCGCCCGCTGTCCTCTGGCAAGCTATCCAGCACGCTGCGAAGCCGGGTGCGCCGGTGTGTGTGATGGATTTGCTGCGTCCCGACACGCGAGAAGAAGCGACTCGCTTGCTTGCATTGCACGCCGCCGACGCACCGGAAATTCTGCGCCGCGATTTTTTCAACAGCTTGTTGGCGGCATACGAGATCGAAGAAGTGCGCGCACAATTGCGCGCGGCCGTACTACCGCAGTTACAAGTCAAACCGGTGAGTGATCGGCATATGCTTATATTCGGACGCTGTTGAGAACAGTTTTCAGATTGTTGCGCAAGAGGGCTCAATAGTATTTTTAAGGCAAAAAAAGCTGTTATGGCGCATTTTAGTTGTGATACGATTCTTCGCACCCGTACCACCACACATTCCACAAGGAGGATAAGTAATGGCAAAAGCAAAAGCACCAGCCGCAGCAAAGGCACCAACTAAATCTGAAATCATGGCGCAAATGTCCGCCGACACCGGCATCAGCAAAAAAGATGCGGGCGGCGTGTTGGCCTCCCTGGCCGGCATGATGGGCAAGTCCCTCAAGAAGCACGGCAACTTCGTGATGCCGGGTCTGTTGAAAGTTAAAGTCGTCACCAAGCCCGCGACCAAAGCACGCAAAGGCGTGAACCCGTTCACCGGTGCAGAGATGATGTTCAAAGCCAAGCCGGCACGCAAAGCCGTCAAAATTCTGGCGCTGAAAGCATTGAAAGACATGGTTTAATTGTTGTCCCGCTTCCGGTCGGGGCAGCCCGGCCGGAATCTTCCCCGCAAGACCCCCTTTTCTTCTTACCCGCTCCAAGCAAGCCTTTTCCGTGTGTGAATGCACAGGGTATGATTTGCGCACCTTTTCCGATTCGTTCAGCCCATGCCGTTTCAAAATCCCGCTCCGGATGAAATCAAAGCGCTGCTCGCTCGCGTGAAGACTATCGCGGTAGTGGGGCTATCGCCCAAACCCAATCGACCGAGTTTCGTCGTTGCGCGTGCCTTGCAGGGCTTTGGTTACCGCACTATTCCGGTGCGCCCGGCGCTGAATGAGGTGCTGGGTGAGAAGGCTTATCCGAGTCTCGCCGAGGTGCCGGACCGAATTGATCTGGTGGATGCCTTTCGCGCCGCCGAGCATTTGGATGAGCTGGTGGATGAATGCATTCGCCTCAAACTGCCCGCCCTGTGGATTCAAGAGGGTATCGTGAACCTGGCCGCCGCCGAGCGCGCGCGTGCCGCCGGCTTATTCGTGGTCATGGATCGCTGCATCTACAAAGACTATGTTTCGCTCATGGCCTAATCTCATTTGGCTGCTGCTGCCGTTCGTGGCGCAGGCCGGCGAGCTGGAGGAAGGGCTTGCTGCGTATCACGCCAAGCAATATGGACAAGCCTTTATGTACTTGCAGCCCTTGGCGGAGGAGGGCGTGCCAGCGGCGCAATTCACCTTGGGTGAGATGTATCGGCGTGGACGTGGCTTCGTAAAGAGTACGCCCGAGGCGTTGCCCTGGTTGAAGCAAGCGGCGGAAGCTAATCATCTTCCCGCACTCAATGTTTTGGGTGAGATGCACGAAGCGGGCGAGGGCGTGGCGCAAGATTTCGAGGCCGCTGCGCAGTGGTTCCAGAAAGCTGCCGATGCGGGCGATGCCAAAGGTCAGCTTAACTTAGCCTTGCATTACCTCCGCGTTGAAGACGTGCGCGACTTCACCCAAGCCGCCAAATGGTTCAAGCGCGCGGCGGAGCAGTTTGATCCCGAGGCGCAATACTTTTACGCCCGGCTGTTGCTCGATGGCAAAGGAGTCGAGCAGAACGTGGAAGAGGCCATGACGTGGCTCGCCAAGTCCAGCGTGCAGGGTCACGCGCCGGCGCGACGTTTCCTGCACCTGCTGCAACAAGCGGACACCCCGGATCGTAATCTCGCGTTGCGCGATCTCAAGCGCTTTCTTTCCGCTGGTGTCGCGACGCTGGAAGCGGTTTCCACAGACGCCAGCTACGGCTTCGAGAAAACCAATCCGATCAAGCCCGGCCCCAGTTTTGAATCCGAGTGGCGTTACCTCAACGCCCTGCGCGGCCCGAAGGGCGAAATCGTGCATTACCAGCGCCTGGGCCATTGTTGTGCGTTTAATACTGACGCAGCGGAGCGGGGCAAGGGCTTTCTCGATCAATACGAGTTGACTTATGATGGGCTCTCCCAGCCGCTGATCTTGTATCTGAACATGTTCGAGGAAGCGCAAATGAAAGCCCCGCAGGGGTTTACTTTTACACGGGAAACAGAGGAGTGAATGATATGAAGCTTAAAACCAGCATTCTTGTTACCTTGACCATTCTGCTTGTGGCTTGCGGCAAACTCAGCGTAGAGAATTACGACAAGCTCAAAGTCGGCATGCCCTATACGGAAGTGAAACAGCTCCTCGGCCCACCCGAGCGCTGCAGCGACGTGCTCGGCATGAAAAGTTGCACCTGGGGTGATGAGAAGCGCCATATCACGGTGAACTTTATCGGTGACCAAGTAGTTATCTTCAACGCCGAGAACATTCGCTGAGTAGTCAAACTTATGCCGCCCAAAAGGGGCGGCTGGCTATTCTGAGCAATCCCCGTATAATTCGCGGCTTCCGTACGCCCCGCCAATCAGGCGTACCGGTCATTTTCTCATCTGATCATTTCGATCTTTTAATTCGTCTGCCTCGATTGGTGTCGCGCAACGCGCGTGATAGGCCGTCGCAGGAGTAATACATGTCTACTGAAATTCATTTCGCCGACCTCGGTCTGGCGCAACCCCTTTTGCTCGCCATTACCGATGCGGGCTATACCGTGCCGACGCCGATCCAGGCGCAGGCTATCCCCTTGGTGCTGGCCGGGGGCGATTTGCTGGCCGCCGCGCAAACCGGCACCGGCAAAACCGCCGGCTTTACGCTGCCGATTTTGCATCGCCTGTCCACGCAGCCGCTGGAAAATATGCGCCCCGGCCGACCGCGCTGCTTGATTTTGGTGCCGACGCGCGAGCTCGCAGCCCAGGTCGAAGCCTCGGTGCAGAAATATGGCAAGCATGTGGGTCAGACCTCGATGGTCATGTTCGGCGGTGTGAACATCAACCCGCAATACAAAGCGCTCAAAGGCCGCGTGGATATTCTGGTCGCTACCCCGGGCCGCTTGCTGGATCACCTCGGGCAAAAAACCGTCGATTTGTCCGGCGTTGAGATTCTGGTGTTGGACGAAGCCGACCGCATGCTGGATATGGGCTTCATTCGCGACATCCGCAAAATTCTCGCGCTGCTGCCCAAGCAACGGCAAAATCTCTTGTTCTCCGCCACCTTTTCCGACGAGATCAAAACCCTGGCCGACGGCCTGCTGCACAATCCGGGCTTGGTGGAAGTGGCGCGGCGCAATGCGGCTTCCGAGTTGGTCGAGCAATCCGTGTACTTGGTGGCGCAAGATCACAAGCGCGACTTTTTGGCACACTTAATCAAACAGGGTGATTGGAAACAAGTGTTAGTGTTTACACGCACCAAACACGGCGCCAATCGCTTGGCGGAAAAGCTGGTCAAGGATGGCATCCCCGCTGCCGCAATTCACGGCAACAAGAGCCAGGCGGCGCGTACCCGTGCCCTGGCGCAGTTCAAAGACGGCGTGATGCCGGTGCTGGTGGCGACTGACATCGCCGCGCGCGGGCTGGATATCGAAGAACTACCGCATGTGGTGAATTTCGAGTTGCCGAATATTTCGGAAGATTACGTGCATCGCATTGGCCGCACCGGCCGTGCCGGCAGCAGTGGTGCTGCGATATCGCTGGTGGACCGGGAAGAAATAAAATTCCTGAACGCCATCGAACGCCTGCTCAAGCGTGAGATTCCGCGCCTATCGATCGAAGGCTTTGTGCCGCCGGTTCGCACCGAGCAAGAAGAGGCGCGCCCGCCACGGCAGCACCGGCCGCAGCTGCGCCAAGGTGCGCCGAAATCACGTTCCGGCGCGCCTAGAACGGGCGCGCCGCGATCAGACGCATCTCGTTCTGGCGCGCCGCGCTCTGGCCCTGGCCAAGCGCGTGCTGGCGCACCGAAGCAAGCGCATGCCGGTCGCCCGCAGCAACGCCCTAATCGTGCTGCCGAACCTGAGCAATCCACGGAAGGCATGTCCGAAGCTGCACGTCACCAATTGATGGCGGACAATCAATTGCGCGCCAAAAAATTAGCGGAAGCCAACATCCTGCATCCCAAACCTAAAGCAGCGTTGTTTACACCGAAAACATATAACCGCGGACGCTAACCATGCGCATCTGGGTCGATGCGGATGCCTGCCCGGTTGCGATTAAAGAGATACTGTTTCGTGCAGCCGAGCGCACGCGCATCGCGACCACCCTCGTGGCGAATCGCCTGCTGCGTGTGCCTGCTTCGCTCTATATCCAGGCGCTGCAAGTGCCGCATGGCTTCGACGTGGCGGATAATAAAATTGCCGAGCAAGTACAAACCGGCGATCTGGTGATCACCGCCGATATTCCGCTGGCGGCGCAAGTGATCGAACGTGGCGGGGTGGCGCTCAATCCGCGCGGCGAGTTATACACCGAGGACAATATTCGCGAGCGTCTGGGTATGCGTAATTTTATGGAAGAATTGCGCGGCAGCGGCGTCGATATATCCGGCCCGGCGACCTTTAGTAAGAGCGATTGCCAAGCCTTCGCCAAGCAGCTGGATCGGTTTTTGGTAGGCAAGCGAGTTTGATCTATGGAAAAAATCCGTCTCTCCAAGTTAATGTCCGAACAAGGGCTCTGCTCGCGCCGCGAAGCCGATAGCTATATCGCGCGCGGTTGGGTACTCGTGGATGGCGTGCGCATCACTGAATTGGGCACGCGCATCCTGCCTAGCCAAAAAATCACCCTGGATAAATCCGCCCAAGCCAAGCAGGGCGCGCGGGTAACGATTTTGCTCAACAAACCCATCGGCTTCGTTTCCAGCCAAGCGGAGAAGGGCTATAAGCCTGCCGTCTCGCTGATTTGCGCCGAGTCGCGCTATCGTGATGACAAATCAAAACACAGCTTCAGCCCCGCGCACTTGATGGGCCTCGCCCCGGCGGGCCGGCTCGATATCGACTCCCTCGGCTTGCTGGTGCTGACTCAAGACGGCCGCATCGCCAAGCAACTCATCGGCGAAGATTCGGAAATCGAAAAAGAATATCTGGTGCGGGTGGAAGGTAAATTGTCGGCAGCAGGGCTGAAGCTGTTGAACCACGGCTTAAGCCTGGATGATGAGGCGCTCAAACCGGCCGTCGTTAGCTGGCAAAATGAAGACCAGTTGTGCTTCGTGCTGAAGCAAGGCAAGAAACGCCAAATCCGCCGCATGTGCGAGCTGGTGGGCTTAAAGGTAGTGGGCTTGAAGCGCATTCGCATCGGCAGGGTCAAGCTGGGTGATCTGCCCATCGGTAAGTGGCGCTATTTGGGTGAAAACGAACGGTTCTAGCGTAGTGAAGCGCTTGGCATTGATTCATGGTTAAATTCCCCACATGAAACTCAAATTTTCCAAAATGCACGGCCTCGGCAACGATTTCGTCGTATTCGACGGCATCAGCCAGCAGGTCGCACTCAGCGCCGAGCAGTTGCGCTTTGTCGCCGACCGCCATTTCGGCATCGGTTGCGACCAAATTCTGCTGATCGAAAAGCCCACCCGCAGCGATGCGGATTTCCGTTACCGCATTTTCAACAGCGATGGCGGCGAAGTCGAGCAGTGCGGCAACGGCGCGCGCTGTTTCGTGCGTTATGTCCACGATCATGGCTTGACCGACAAAACCGAGATCCGCGTCGAGACCCAATCCGGCATCATTGTGCCGCGCTTGGAAGCGGATGGCAGCGTGACCGTGAACATGGGCGTACCACGCTTCGAGCCGCAAGACATTCCTTTTCTAACCGATCGGCGTGCGCCGGTTTATCTCTTGTCCTTAACCGACAAGATCATCGAGATCAGCGCGCTCTCCATGGGCAACCCGCATGCGGTGCAAATGGTGGATGACGTGGACGCCGCGCCCGTCGCCGCCGATGGCCCGCAGATCGAACATCACGCCAGCTTTCCCAAGCGCGTCAACGCGGGCTTCATGCAGGTCTTGGATCGCAGCCATATCAAACTGCGCGTGTATGAGCGCGGCGCGGGCGAAACGCTGGCGTGCGGCACGGGAGCCTGTGCCGCCGTGGTCGCGGGCATTCAGCGCGGCTTGCTCGACGCCGCAGTGAGCGTCACCACCCATGGCGGCGATCTCCTTATCCGTTGGGCGGGCGAAGGGCAGCCGGTGCTGATGACTGGGCCGGCGGTGGAAGTGTTCGAGGGCGTAGTCGAGTTGTAGCGTTATCTGGGAGTTTCTACTATGAAAAAATTACTTTTTTTGCTGTTATTTGCCATAGCTGCATTAACGCAAGCTGGCACGGTTTATAAATCCTTCGGCCCCGACGGTAAAACCGTCTATAGCGATCAGCCGCCCGATAGCGGTAAGGTCGAAAAGACGCTCAACTTTGCCAATTTACCCTCGACACCGTTGCCGGAATCGGTAGCCCGTTATCGGGACGAGCTCGAGAAAAGCATGAAATCAAGATTGTCCGAAGCGCAAAAACCGCGCAACATCAGTCAGCCTGTCCTATTTGTAGCTCAGTGGTGCGGCTATTGCAGGCAAGCCAAGAGCTATCTCAACGAAAAGAAGATTGCTTACATGGAGCATGACATCGACACGGCCGATGGGATGCGTGCAATGGTGGAATCTGGCGGTGGGAAAGGCGTACCGGTTCTGCTTTGGAATGGCCAGAAAATAAGTGGCTTTTCTCCTGCGGCCTATGATGCGGTGTTTCGTCCGCCTCGGTAATTCGCGCGCCAGCGCTGGAGGTGTTTGAGGGCGTGATCGAGTTGTAATAAAACAGATTAGAAAATCCCCCCTATTTTTTGTACTTTTACTTAAGTGGCCCCATGAGAATTGTTATCAGAACTTTTTTTAAAACCCTGCGCTTCGTGCTCGGCCCTTTTATCCTGCTGTGGGAAATGGTCACCACCCCGAAGGGCATCGTGCGTCCAGCAGAGCAACAGCAGCAAATCGACTTGCAATGTCAAAACTTGGCCTTGTATCAATTCAAAACTTGCCCGTTCTGCATCAAGGTCAGACGCGCCATGCGCGGCCTCTCGCTGAATATCGAATTACGGGATGCCCAACATGACCCGCAGCACCGTGAGGCCTTATTGCATGGCGGCGGTCAAATCAAGACACCTTGCCTCAGAATTACGGATGAGCAGGGCAATAGTCGGTGGCTGTATGAGTCTGACGACATCGTCCAGTATTTGCGGCAGCGTTTTGCGTAGAGAATGGCCGGCCATGACGCCTATTTCCAAGCTGGCATCGTCTTGTAATGTGTAATCCCCCCCTGATTCCAGTTATACTTTTCGCACAAAAACCTGCGAAGGGAGCAGAATGAAAATCGAAGCGGAAGACGTCGTACGGTACCTCAAGGATCAACCGGATTTTTTCGAGCAGCACATCAGCGTGTTGCTCGATCTCAAGCTACCCAACCTGCACGACGAAAAAGCCATTTCCCTTTCCGAGTACCAAGTCGCTGCCCTGCGCGAAAAGAATGCGCTGCTCGAATCCAAGCTGCGTGAGTTAATCAAATTTGGCGAAGAAAATGACGCTCTGGGCGACCGCGTGCATCGCTTCAGCCTGGCGCTGTTGATGGCGGCCAATCTGGACACGCTGCTACATGCGATTTATTTTAATCTGCGCGAAGATTTTGCGGTGCCGCACATTGGCTTGCGTCTTTGGCGCGGCGAAATGCCAGTATCCGAGCGACCCGAATTCACCCCTACCAGCAATGAATTGCGTGTGTATGCGGAGGGTTTATCCCATCCTTCCTGTGGCCCGCACGCGCTGTATGAAACTGGCAGTTGGTTTGGCGAGGAGGGCGGTCATCTGAAATCCTTCGCCATGGTGGCGCTGCGCACCACTCACACTTTTGGCATGCTGGTGCTGGCGAGCGAAGATGCAGGGCGCTTCTATCAAGGCATGGGGACCCTTTATCTCAAGCGTTTGGGCGAAATCGTTAGCGTGGCGCTCGATCGTGCGCTCACGAATGAAATCGGCCGAGAGTAAAGCCGCTTCCACCCACCCCGACGCATCACTGCTCGCGGGGTTCATCTCCCATCTTGCGCACGAGCGGCGTCTCTCGCCGCTCACTTGCGTCAATTACCAGCGTGACGTCACCACGCTGCTCGAGTTGGCTCAAGCACTACCGCTCGCCGATTTGCAAATCCACCAAATGCGCCGCTTCGTGGCGCAGCTGCATGGGCGCGGCTTAAGCGGCAAAACGCTGGCGCGCATGCTCTCCGCCTGGCGCACGTTTTACCGTTACCTGGCGCGTGACCACGGCTACACCCACAATCCCTGTATGGGGCTCAAAGCTCCCAAGCATGAAAAGAAATTACCCGATGCGCTCTCGCCCGACGCGGCCACGCGCTTGGTCGGCACCGATGATTCCGGCCCGCTCGCCGTACGCGATGCCGCGATCCTGGAGTTGTTTTATTCCTCCGGTCTGCGCCTGGCGGAATTGACCGGGCTCAAATTGGGCGATGTGGATTTCCAGCAGGCCGAGTTGCGCGTCACCGGCAAGGGCGCAAAAACGCGCGTGGTGCCAGTCGGGCAATTTGCCGTGCAAGCCTTGCAAAAATGGCTGGTGCAGCGTGCGGCGATAGCGCCGCCGGAAGAGATGCATATTTTTCTCAACCGGACAGGTCGCCCACTTTCCCCGCGCGCGGTGCAATTACGAGTCGGCTACTGGGCCAAGAAGTTGGGCTTGGATGTGCATGTGCATCCGCACATGCTGCGCCATTCCTTCGCCTCGCACCTGCTGCAATCCAGCGGCGACCTGCGCGCGGTGCAGGAGATGCTGGGCCACGCCAACATCTCCACCACGCAGATGTATACTCACCTCGATTGGCAGCATTTGGCCAAGGTGTATGACGCGGCGCACCCGCGGGCGAAGAAGAAGGCTTGATTTGCCGCATAATCGGCTGCTAACATGCCCAGCCTCACTATGCTGAACCGTCCCCTCTATAGCCTGATCCTTGCTTTCGCCTTGCTGTTCGCACAGCAAGGCGCGCTGTGGCATGGGGTTTCGCATACCGCGTCGCCAACAAACTCGCAGCAAGATCAACAGCTCCCGCATTCGGAGCAATGCGCAAAATGCGTAGCCTTTGCCCATGCCGGCGCGGGGGCGCCCGCCACGCCGCTCCACTTCGCTCTGCCGCAGCTGGCGAGAGCAATTGCCCAGTTCGATGCGCCAGCCGCACTGCCGGCGCTACACCATCCCTACCAATCCCGCGCTCCCCCTATTCTCGCTTAAGCCGCTCTCCTGCTTCGTCGCTTGATCCAGGCCGTCGAAGTTTTATCGTCTTTGCTTAAGTGAGGTCCATTATGTTGCGCAAAATTTTGAGCGCGTGCAGCGCATTGCCGTTGCTCTTCCCGCATCTGGCCATGGCCGCGAGTGATGCGGATTTGGCAAAAATCTCCGCCGAAATTCAACAATTGAAACAAAGCTACGAAGCGCGGATTCAGGCGCTGGAAGCGCGTCTGCAACAAGCGGAAAGCACCGCTAAAGCGGCGCAATCCACGGCAGCCAAGGCCGACGAGAAAGCCAGCCAAGTCGCGGCGGCGCCCCAGCCGGCGGTCTCATCCGGGGCCAATGCTTTCAATCCGGGCATCTCGCTCATCTTGTCCGGCACCTATGCCAACCTCTCGCAAGACCCGGACAAATACCGCATCACCGGCTTTATTCCAGGCGGGGAAATCGGTCCGGGTAAGCGCGGCTTCAGCCTGGCGGAATCGGAGTTGGGCGTCTACGCCAACATCGATCCGAATTTCTACGGCGGGCTGAATCTGGCCATGGCATCGGATAACAGCGTGTCCGTGGAAGAAGCGTTCATTCAAACCATCGGCTTGTCGCAAGGCTTCACGCTCAAGGCGGGCCGCTTCTTTTCCGGCATCGGCTACCTCAACGAACAGCACGCGCATGTTTGGGATTTCGCCGATAACCCGCTGGCCTACCAAGCTTTTCTGGGCACGCAATTGGGCCAGGATGGCGTGCAGGTGAAATGGCTTGCGCCGACTGAAACTTT
The DNA here is from genome assembly GCA_038042985.1 of Pseudomonadota bacterium. Taxonomy (GTDB): domain Bacteria; phylum Pseudomonadota; class Gammaproteobacteria; order Burkholderiales; family Thiobacteraceae; genus RBG-16-58-11. The sequence goes on along the minus strand of JBBTCZ010000024.1, from coordinate 24,253 downwards.
CTTGGAACTGGGTGCGGAAGTAGGGCGCGGGGCGAATTTCCCGGGTACCGATCGTAATAAAAATGGCGCCGGGAGCGGTGCCGTGTTCGGTCATGTGGGCGGAGATGTGGGCGGAGATGTGGGCGTCAGCCACAGTTGGCGCGCCGGCCTGTCTTATCTGCGCACCCGGCCCCAGAGCCGCGAATACGACGAGACCAATTTGGCGGGCGGTGCGGTCAAGAACGCCTTCAGCGGCAGCAGCAAACTTTGGATCGGCGATTTCGTGTGGAAATGGGCGCCCGAGGGCAACACGGCTAACACCTCATTCAAGCTGCAAGGCGAATATTTCCGGCGGCAGGAAGATGGCCGCCTGACTTACGATACCGAGTCCACTGCGCGCTTGGATAGCTATTCGTCCAGCCAATCCGGCGGCTATCTGCAAGGGGTGTATCAATTCCTGCCGCGTTGGCGCGTGGGTTTGCGTCGCGATCAACTCGATACCGGCAACGTCGATTACGGTTTGAACAACGCCAGCTTGGCGCGCCCCGCGTATCGCCCCTCTAAAAACAGCTTGATGTTCGATTACAACCCGAGCGAATTTAGCCGCATCCGCCTGCAAGTGGCGCAAGACAAATCGCGGCAGGGCGTGACCGACAATCAGCTCTTCCTGCAATACCAGATGAGCCTCGGCGCGCATGGCGCGCATCAATTCTAGGAGCCTGAAATGAACATACTAATGAAGCTGTTGATCGCACTAATGCTCTTCGGTGCAACGCTCTCTGCCAGCGCCGCCGTGAATGTGTTGGCCTGCGAGCCGGAGTGGGGCGCGCTGGCGCAAGAGCTGGGCGGAGAAAAGGTGTCGATTTATACCGCCACCACTGCGCTGCAAGATCCGCATCGCATCCAAGCGCGCCCCAGCCTTATTGCGCGTGCGCGTGCTGCGGATTTGCTGGTCTGTACCGGATCGGAATTGGAGATTGGCTGGTTGCCGATTCTGCTGCGCCAATCCAGCAATGCCAACATCCAGCCCGGCAAGCCAGGTTATTTCGAGGCGGCGAATTATGTGCGCAAGCTGGAAATTCCGACGCGCTTGGATCGATCCGAGGGCGATGTACATCCCGGCGGCAATCCGCACATTCAAACCGACCCGCGCAATTTTCTGCCGGTGGCCGATGCGTTGGCGCAACGCTTAGCGCAACTCGATCCATCGAATGCGGCGTTCTATGCGGCGCGCCACCAAGGTTTTGTCGCGCGCTGGAAAGCGGCGCTGCAAGGCTGGGAAGCGCAGGCAGCCCCGCTCAAAGGCATATCCATTGTGGTGCAGCATAAAGGCTTCCCTTATCTGGAGAATTGGCTGGGCCTGCGCGAAGTCGCCGCGCTGGAGCCGAAGCCTGGCGTGGAAGCAAATAGCGGCTACCTGGCGGAAGTGCTCGCGCAATTGCAGCGGCAACCGGCCAAGATGGTGATACGCGCTGCGTATAACGACGGCCGCGCTTCCGAGTGGTTGGCCGAGCACGCCAAGCTCGCCATCGTGGTGTTGCCGTTCACAGTCGGCGCCGACGCGCAAAGCAAGGATTTGTTCGGCTTGTTCGATGACACCGTGCAGCGATTGCTGGGGGCCTTGAAATGAATATGAGCGGCTTGGAATTTTCTATCCTGATTCCTGCTTTTCTGGCCGGTGTGTTGGTGTTGGCGAGCCATGTGCCGCTGGGCATGCAAGTGCTCACGCGCGGGATTGTGTTTATCGATCTGGCGATCGCGCAAATCGCAGGCCTGGGCGTGATCGGCGCCGACCTCATGGGATTCGAGCCGCAAGGTTTCGGCGTGCAACTGGCTGCGGTGAGTGCTGCCTTATTGGGTGGCTTGTGGCTGACCTATGCAGAGAAGCGCTGGCCGGAAGTGCAAGAGGCCTTGATCGGCGTCTTGTTCGTGTTGGCGGCGACAGGCAGTATTTTATTGCTTGCGCACAATCCGCATGGCGGCGAGCATTTAAAAGATTTGCTGGTCGGGCAAATCCTGTGGGTGAGCTATCAGCAGTTACCGTTAGCCGCCTTGGTCAGTCTGGGGGTGGCCTTATTGTGGTTCACAATGCGCCAGCGTTTTGGCCGCGCGGGGTTTTATATTTTGTTCGCGTTTGCGGTTACCGCATCGGTGCAATTGGTGGGCATTTATTTAGTGTTCGCCAGCCTCATCGTGCCGGCGATGACGACGCGGCTTTATCCCGAGCCGAAGCGCTTGGTGGTCGCGTATGCGATGGGCGCGCTTTCTTATGCAGTAGGCCTCATCGGTTCCGCGTGGTGGGATCTGCCTTCGGGCGCGGTAATTGTGTGGGCGATGGCCTTGCTTGGGCTCGCCGTGTATGGATTTGGGCCGCGTAAAATGAATGAACAGCCGGCGTAAGCGCTGAATGTAGCGTATGAAGGTTCCACAGCCGTTTCATCATTGGATAATCCTTATGGAAAGAACATTTTACAAACCGCATCAATGTTCCTAGAATCCAAGGCTATTCAAAGGGGCTGATCGAACCGCAATGGACATCAAAATATCCGTACCTGAATATCAAGCGGTTCCGAATCTATCCGTAGAAACCCGGCCCAAGCAAGTCAAGGAGTGGCTGGATGCGTTGCCGCTCGCGAATAGTCAAGAAGCAGGGCGCAAGCTCGCGGATGCGATTGCCACGTTAAACAGCATCAAGCTGGCGGAGGATACGCGTATCAAATTGCTGGATATTTACCGCGCAAGCGTGCAGATGTTGGCCCCCGCGCTACAGCAACTGTATGTAAGCAAGCCGCTTCCCTTGCATGAGAAACATAAGCAAGCCGCGAACCTCGCGCGTGAACTTTTAACCGAGTTAGCCAATGGTTATAAGCGGGCATTGCTTGATCTGAGCGGGCGGCGTATCAATTTTGGCGCCAATAAGCTCGCGCCCTTGGCGATTGCGCGTGCGATCGAATCGCTGGGTGCGATTCTCGATGTTTATTACGAAACCTATCGTCCGACTCCGTCGGGGGTGTGGTTTGAGTTAAATCAGCTCTATTGGTATGCGGCGCGGCAAAATCTGCACGAGCAGGCGATTGCCGAAGACAGCAAAGCTTCGGTCAATCACTTTTTCAAGCAAATACTGTTGATCGCGTTGGCCGATCCTTATCGCCTGCAGCAAGGGCAGTTGGCGGAGGTGAAAGCTTATCTGGCGCGGTTTGGCTACCACGCTATGTTGCAGTCATTGGGCAAAGCGGAAAATATGCACGGCTTGTTTTTGGCGCGCCTTGATGGCGACAAACCGCCCAAGGCACTGGCGCACCATACTGGCGTTACTGATGCGCGCACCGACATTATTCTCAACACCATTCCCTTAGCGCGCACCTTGCACCAGCATGTGCAGGAATTGGATGGCGGTGCACCGCCGAAAAAACTCGGTCTGCCCGAGGCGGCCAAGCAGCCGAGTTACCGCGAGATGCTTAAACGCTTGATCAAGCAATGGGGCATCGCGCCGAAGCGCGTATTCAATCGCACGTCGGCGCAAGCCGACCTGTATATTTGTAGTGGGATTTCTTCGCTGTACCATGCATTGAGCCAGGATGTGTTGCCAGGTGTGCCAGACGCCGACAGCGACGTGATGATCACCCTGCAAGTGTCTGACCCGATGCAAGCGACGGGCAGTTATCAGACCTACAATTGCGCCAACTGGCAGGTGCTGAACGAGAGTGCGGGCGGTGTGGCCTTGGTCAAAGATTCGGCCAGCGTGTCGAAAATTAAAGTGGGCGACATTATTGGCTTGGGGCCTCAAAGCACGGGTGAATTCGGTGTGGCGATCGTACGCTGGATGCAATCTACCGCCGACAACAACCTGGAACTCGGTGCTCAGATGCTCGCGCCGCACGCGACAGCCATTGTGATTAAACCAGTGATATCCGCGCCCGACGCCCTGTTCCAACCCGCTTTGCTGCTGCCTGCCGTGCCGGCACTGGATCAAGCGGCAAGGATGGTGGGGGCACGCGGCAGCTTTCAGCCGATGCGTGAATTTGAAGTGAGAAGCGAAGGCGTGACCCATACAGCGCGCGCCACGCGCTTGATCGAGCAGACCGATAGCTTGGATTTATTCTTCTTTAGCTAGCGGGGCCGGGGCGGGCAGCAAATCTGCCAGTGTTGGCGTGAGCGTAGCTTGGTATTGCTCCCCGAGTTTACCGAGCAGGGTTTGATAGGCGTCGTCCGCGGCGCTTTTCGATTTGGCATCGAATACAAACAGTCGGAACACGTCCGCGGTAGAAATTTCCTGCGGCGCGCGCAACAGCAGCCAAGCATCCTTATCGGCGCGACGTACGAAATTCGCTTGCGCCAGCCGATCGAGCAAGGCTTCCATTTCATCCAATCCCAAATCGACGTGCTGGCTGAGCCAAGCCAGCTTGATGCTATGGCCCGCGCGCTGCGCCTCCGCGAGCGCTTGCAATAGGCGCAGCGCGGCCTCGAACTGCCAGCCCGGCGCACGTATGATTTGCCAAGTGCCGCCGCGCCAATGCGAGAGCGCGGCGGCGATCACCGCACCAAGCAGGATCACCAACCAAGAAAAATAAATCCACAATAAAAAAATCGGGAAGGTGGCGAACGCGCCATAGATCAGGGTGTAGGTCGGAAAAGAAGTGATATACCAGGCAAACCCGCGCTTCATCAATTCGAACGCGATGCCGGCAAAAATACCCCCCACTAGGGCATGCTTCCACGGCACATAGCGGTTGGGCACGGCGGCATACAGCAGCGTAAACGCCAGCGACATCAGCGCGACCGGGACCAGCTTGAGCGCGGTCGGCCCCATCAGGGGGATGTGTTTCACATAACCGAGCGAAAAACTGACCAGATAATAAGTCACCGACAAACTCGCGCCCAGGATAATCGGGCCGATGGTCAGCACCGTCCAATAAGTGAGGAAGCGCTGCGATACCGTGCGTGGTTTACGCACGCGCCAGATGGCATTAAAAGCGTGGTCGATGGTATACATGAGCAACAGCGCGGTAATCGTCAAACTGGCAATGCCGAGCATGGTGAGCTTGGCCGCTTTGCTTGAGAATTCCGTCATATACACCGTGATGACCTTGCCCGCGACTTCCGGCACCATATTCATCAGCATAAAGATCTTGATCTGCGTCATCAGGTCGGAGAATACGGGAAAAGCCGCGAATACGGTCACCATCACCGTGATCAAAGGGATCAGCGAGAGCAGGGTGGTGAAGGTGAGGCTGGAGGCGACTTGTGCGCAGCGGTCATCCTCGAACCGGTAAGCGACAAAGCGCAGGAAGCCAAATATTTTGCGTGAATTCGGTAAGGGGATGTGCATGGTCGGGCAAGCTAGCACCCGCCTCTTGGCGGTGTCAAGGCGCTGACTGTTATACTTGCCGCATCATTGAAACGAGGTTAATTGCACATCATGCCCGTCGAACTGACTCCCGGCCAAGCAGCCCGCCGCCTACTGCGTCGCTACCATTACGGTGCGCTCTCCACCCTGTCGCAAAAACTTGCCGGTTACCCTTACGGCTCGTTCGTGGACTATGTGACCGACCATTTAGGGCGGCCAGTCATTTTGATCAGCGCGTTGGCTGAACACACGCATAATATTAACCATGCGCCGAATGTAAGCCTGGCCGTGCATGATCCGGGCAGCCAGGCGCAATCTCGGCCGCGTTTGGCGCTGATGGGCGAGGCCAAGTTGATTGGCCCTGACGATGCACACCATATTCGCGCCCGATACTTGCGCTATTTTCCCGAAGCGGAGCCGCTGCTCGCACTCGATTTCGCCTTTTACCGCATCGAGCCGCATCACATCCGCTCGATTGCCGGCTTCGCCCAAGCGTGCTGGGTCAGCCCAACAGATTTTCTCGCGCTTGCCAGTCAGTTGATCGATGTGGAGGAATCAATCCTCGCGCACATGAATACCGATCACGCCGATGCGCTGGCGGTGTACGCGGGCCGCGATCGGGGGATGAATGCCGATTCGATCGCGATGATCGGCCTGGATAGCGACGGCTTCGATTTGCGGATCGGAGAGCGATTACAGCGCATCGAGTTCGATGGTTTCGTCGCCGAAGCAAGCGCCGCGCGTGAGCGCTTGGTAGCGTTGGCGAGCGGCAAATAAAAATTTTTGCAAATCTTGCCATCATGACTAATCGCGTTTTTATGCTGCGTTGGCTGCACTATGGTTGCATCGCCAGCCTGATTGCGCTGATTTTTCTCACGCTAGTGTGGGAGGCATGGCTGGCGCCGACTTCACGCGTGGTTCTGGTTCTCAAAATCGTACCGCTGCTGTTGCCGCTATTCGGGATTTTGCGCGGCAAGCGCTACACCTATCAGTGGTCGTCGATGTTGATTCTGCTGTATTTCACCGAGGGCGTGGTGCGTGCCTATGCCGAGCGCGGCATCGCAGCCTGGCTGGCGGGGGCTGAAGTGTTACTGGCCGTAGTGTTTTATCTGTGTGCGATTTTCTATGCGCGGCTGACTCGGCGCGGCGCGTAAAAAAACCGCCCTTGCGGGCGGTTCCGTAGTGCGCGCAGGGCAGGTTATCGGCCGCCGCCTTTGCCGCCACCCATTCCCGATCCAGGCCCCATGCCGCCGCCCATCCCGGGGCCAGGCCCCATGCCCTTGCCGCTTGCGGGCGGTTCATCGGGCAGCGTGACGCCACGCTCCTTGGCGCGCGCCTGCATTAGCTTGTGATGTTCTAGACGGATCTGCTCGCGCTCTTGATCGGTTTTGGCGGCGCGCATTTTAGCGCGATGCGCGTTGCGCTCTTTCTGGGTCATTAACTGCGAGCCATAAATTGGCTCTTGTTGTTGCGTCTTTGTATTGGCTTGCTCTTTTACTGGGGTTTTGGCCTCTTGGGCCCATGCGCCGCTCGTGGCGGCGATCAATAGGGCAAGCAGGCCGGATAGGTGAACTGATTTATGCATGGCGCTCTCCTTTTGGTTGAACAAATAATAAACATAGACCATGCATGAGGTTTTTTTAACCGCCGGGCACTCATTCAGTAAGATCGTTATCGCTGCGGCAACCCTTCTCACCGTGGTGTTTTATCGTTGCATAATTATGTAGCGCAAGCATCCCTGCTTGAATGCCGGTAGGATGCCGGTGTTACATGTCCCGCCATAAGCGCTGCCAGCCGGCATGCCCAAGCCGGCGCAAAGTCTCTATGTTCTTCTCATAAATATCGGCGGCGTCGGGGAAGGCAGCGACCGCGCGCGCGATGCTGGATTCGCGCAATAGATGCAGCGTGGGATAGGGCGAGCGGTTGGTGTAGTTCTCGATATCATCCGGCCCTGCATCGCTGAATTGGTATTGAGGGTGGAAACTTGCGAGTTGAAACTCCGCCGCATATCCCAGCTTGGAGATGGTTGCTTCAGCGGTGCGCAGAAACAGGCTGTACTCGATAAAATCGGTCAATACATAGGGGTGGATCAGCAGCGTGGTTTCGCATTGGTTCGGGTCTGCTGCGTGTAATGCGTGTAGTTCGCTGCTGAGGTCTTCCAGTAATGCTGCTGTAGATTGCGCGTTGCTCACCTGATAACGAACACGCTGATGCACATGTACGGCCTTGGCGAAGGGGCACAGGTTCAGGCCGATGACTGCTCGTTCGAGCCAGGTGCGCGTTGCGGCGACGACTTCATCCGCAGTTGCACCTTCTGCCGTCATTATTTTTTCAGAACAGTAATCAGCGCCTGCACATGTTCGGCCACCCCCAAGCCTAAGTGGGTCAGATAGCCGCCATCGGCAAGCGAGATCAAGCCCTTGTCGAACAAACGCTGCGTGGCGGCGATCACACTCGGCTCCGCCGTTTTGTGCACCTTAATGCCTTCGCCTATCGTGGATAAGTCATAGCGCGCGAGGATTTCCAGCTCTGCTACGAGGTCGGGCGTGAAGATCATGTCTGCTCCTGGAAGGTTGTTTGAATCGGGTGAAACCAATATCGATGTGCCTGTATTTATTTTGGACTGTTGATTTCAAACATCAGCCCACTTTTGAATATTACCCCGCCCTTCATTTGTTTGCCTGGAAAAAGCGACTGCATCGCAGTCAGATAATTTTGAAGTTGCGCGCGATGCGGTTTCGCGGCTTGCGCGAGCGTCGCTTCGCTCGCGGCTTCCGTGCTCTTGTAATCCAACACCCAAATTTCGTGTTCGAATTCCACCAGGCGGTCGATGCGCAGAAAGTCGCCGTTCGCGGTAAGGAAGGGCAGCTCGTTCCAGGCGCGGCGATATTGGGCGGGGTCGAAGAAGCGGGCCAGGTGCGATGCGCTGAGGATGGCTTGCGCCTCACGCCATAGGGTTTCGAAAGTGACTTCTGCTATGGCCAACTCTTGGCGTAAGTAGGTTTTATCTTTCGCGGGAGCCGGTGGGGCGAGTTGTTCCAACAGGCGGTGCAGCAGGGTGCCGTGGCGCATGGCGGGGGTTTCGATGATTTGTGTGCGTTGACCGCAGGCGGGGCCGACTTCCGGGAGGGTTCGTGCGTCATCTAAAGTAGTAAGCGGCGTGTTGTCGGCAGTAGTCGGTGCGGCGAGCGGCGCTTGATCCGGCGGGGTGAGATCGCTATTCGATTCCATCACGCGGCGAGTCGCGCATACCAGCTGGGACGCTGAGAATTTTTAGCTTCGGAGCCGCTCACGATGAGATATTGCTGCGCGCGGGTCATAGCGACGTAGAGCAGATTGAGTTCCTCGCGCTGCAATAATTCTGCTTCCCGTGCGAAGTGGGGTGCGCGAGCTTGGCCGCGTTCTTCTTGCGTGCTGGTGAGGGAAAAGTGCGTGGGTGCAGTTTCACCCGGCGCCCAATCCACCAGCGCGCTATAGGCGTCCTTGGCGGGAGTGACGCGATGCGCATCGACCAGCCACACGATGGGCCGCTCCAGCCCCTTGGCGCCGTGCACGGTGTAGATGTGCACGGCGTTTTCCGCGTCGGCCACTTGGCCTTCGTCTGGTGCTTCTTCGTCGCGCGCGCGGCGCAGCACGGCCAATTCGTCGATGAATTTGGGCAGGCTCGGATAGCGTCCGCCTTCCAGCGTGAGGGAGAGTTCGAGATAGCTCAGCAGGTTGGCTTCTACCGAATCGGCCAAGGCGGCAGGCGTAGCGCGTCGGTAGCGTGCCAGCACGTCGCCTTGGTGATAGATGCGGTCGAGCAAATCATGCACCGGCAATTGGTCGGAGGCCTGACGCCAGCTGCCGAGCAGGGCATGTGCGCGCGTGAGCGGCTCAGACGCGCTGCCCGCTGCAAGCAAGACATTGAGCCGACGCCACCATGAGCCTTCACCTGCTTGCGCCAAAGCCAGAAGATCATGGTCGCTCGCGCTAAACAGCGGCGAGCGCAGCACTTGCGCCAGTTTAAGATCGGCATAAGGCAGCACCAGGAATTCCAACAAGGCGCTTAGATCGCGCGCTTCGAGCGTTTCCAATAAGCCGCCACGGCGCGAGGTCAGGAAAGGAATGCCGGCGCGCTTCAGCGCATCTTCGTACACACGCAAATGCGTGCGCATGCGTGTGAGTAGCATGATGTCGCGGTATTCGGCGGCGCGGCGCGTGCTTTTGTCAGTAATCGCCCATTGGCCGACGATGGATTGGATGCTGTTGGCGATGCGTTCCGCCTCGCGCTGGTGTGCGGATTCCGCGGCATCTGCCAGCGGCGTGGTGAGCGGGTTGCGCAGGCCGGTCTGCGCGGCTTCGGCGGCTTCCGTTTTCGTTTCCAGCGGCAGCAACCACACTTGGCCCGGAAGGCTGGATTGATGCGCATGATGCGGCTGGAAAGGGGTGAAGGTGGACTCCGCCGCAAATAAACGGTTCACCACGTCGAGGATCGGCTGCGCGTTGCGCCACGAGGCATCTTGCGTCAAATGGCGCGCGCCGAAATGTTCGCCGAGTTCTTGTTTGGCCAGATTGAACAGCCGCGCATCTGCGCCGCGAAAGCGATAGATGGATTGTTTCGGGTCGCCGACGACAAACACATGTGGCGTACGCTCCGCACCGACGGCGGCATCGAACCAGCTCTTCAGGATTTGCCACTGCAAGGGATTGGTGTCTTGAAACTCGTCGAGCAGGATATGCCGATAGCGCGCATCTAGCTTGTACTGCATGTAGGCGGCATGGTCGTCTTCGGTGAGCAAGGTGTGGGTGCGATATTCGATGTCGGTGAAATCGAGCACGCCACGTGCATCTTTCAGGCGCTGATAATGCGCGAGCAGGGCTTCGCCGCAGCGTAGGGCATCGCGGTTGAAGCACAAGGCGCGTTGCTCGGTCAGCGTGGTTTTGGCGTGATTCAATCGTGTGGTGAGCCGTTCGTTGAGTCGGCTGTATTGTTCTTCTTCGGCTTGCAACCGTGCTGCTCGTGCCTTGCTGGTTTTGCGCGCGTAGGGTTCGCCGTCTAATTTGAAAAATGCACGGCAAATTCTTTCGAAACGGTGTGGAAGATCGGATGCGATGAGCCCTGCTCGAATCATCTCGGTATGAGAGAGATCGGCGTCAGTGCCGTTTTTCTCCAACAGCCCAGCAAATTTCTCAAGGGAAGCTAGCAGCAATTCATCCGCGAACAGCGGTTCTAAAACCGGCTCATCGAATGCCACGCCCAATTCTTCTTGCAGTTGATCCAGGGCGAACGCCACCCGATCGTCTTGGTTATGCGTATAGCGCCACCATTCCGCGCGCTTGGCGATGAAGCGTTGCAGCACGTTGCGGGTGCTGGTCAGCCCATAGTCGCGGAATAAATTATTCAAGGCGTGCGCGACGGGAGAATCGGGCGCGTCGAGCAATTGCTCGGCCAAGCCTTGCCAGGCTTCCTCGATCAGCGGTGAGGTTTGCTCCAGCAGTGCCACATTGCCCGCCGCGCCTGCATTGAGCGGCGCGCGCTGCAATAAATCGAGGAACCAGCCGTGAAAGGTGTTGATGGTCAGCGCCGGTCGGCTGGTCAGCGCCAACTCGAACAAGCCGCGCACGCGCGGCAGGGCGCGGGTGATTTCCGCATCGCTCAGCGCGCGTTCATACAGAAACGCACGCACTGTTTCCTCTGGTGCCGTAGCCAGCAAGCGTAGCCAATCGTTGAGCCGTGCTTGCATCTCCTGCGCCGCTTTGCGCGTGTAGGTGATGGCGAGGATTTCCGAAGGGTCCGCGCCATCAATCAATAGCCGGATGATGCGTGACACCAGGAGCCAAGTTTTTCCGCTGCCGGCGCAGGCTTCTACCACCACACTGCGGGTGGGATCGAGGGCGTCGCGCACCAAAGGGGAGAGGCCGGCGTTATCCATGTGTCCCCGGGCTGGTCCAATAACTGCGCCGACACACGCCTTCCATTTCGCATTGCGCGCAGGCGGCTTCCGCGCCTTGAGCAGGCAGGCCGGCGCCCGCATGCAAGGCTTCGAAAATTGCTTGCAAGCGCCGCGCAACCTCCGCTGCGAGTTCCTGAATCTCGCCTTCCGGTTGCACGGTTTCCACCCCATCCTGGTTAAAGCTCAAGTAGGTGGCTTGCGTGGTGCGCTCGCCCGCCAACAGCGCATAGACCGGCAACTGCACATCCTCGCCCGGCAGCTTCAACTGTTTGCGCAGATCGCTCTTGGCTTTCATTTTGTAATCGATCACAGTGCGCCCGCCACCGCCTTCATCCAGGCGGTCGAGGGTGCCTTTGAGGGTCAAGGGCGCGCCATTGGCCAGCGCCATGGCTAGACGTTCCGCCGCTTCGCCGCTGTGCCATTGCCAGCCTTGGGCCTCGTGTGCGCGCTGCCAGGCCAAATAGGCGGGAATCATTTTTTCCCATTCTGTCAGCCAAGCGCGGCTCAGGTAATTGATGCGCAGCATGGGGGCGAACACGTGCTGGCTGATCTCGTGCAACACGACTTCCCAGTGTGCATCGGTCTCATCATTGAGCGTCGGATAGCTGTGATGGAATCGATGCAGAATGTGGTGCGCGATGCTGCCAAAATCGCGCTTCTCCATGGTGAGTTGCACTTCGTCCAGCTCATTCAGTTTCAGCACATGGCGCGCGAAATATTGGTAGGGGCAGTTCATCAGACTGCCATAGGCGCTGGCGGAAATTTCCTGAGGAATCGTCGCCGTATCCAGTTGAGGCGCGGGTTGCACTTGCGCTAAATCGGGTGCGAGGATGGGGGGCGGTTTCAACAAAGCATGGAGCCGCGTATCGCGCAGATTCACGCCGTAGGCTTGGGTGTGACAGGTTTCGAGCAACTCGAACAAGGGGCTTAACAAATTCGGCTCGCCTTGCTGGAATGCTTGCCAAGTCGCCAACACCGCGTTTGAGCGCGCGAGCAGCCCCGCCACATCACTTTGCTCGACCAGCCACGCATCGCGCCAGGTGGGCAATTTCAAACTGGCGCGTACGGATTGATTGAAAAACACCGTCGCGGCAGGCGGCGACGGCAAATGGCGCGCATCGCAGCCCAAGAGCAGGGTAGCGTCAAAGGTGCGCAAACGCGTTGCTGGCAGATGAGTGAAGACGATAGTGCTATCAATACCCGTATCGAGAAAAGTGGCGCGCTCGAAGCATTGATTCAACCAGTGCCGCCATTCAGCAAAGCGAAAGGTTTCCGATGCCGTTTCCAATTCGCGTTCCGCGCGCGCGAGCATGTCCAGCATTTGTCCGCCGGCGAGATCGCGCGCCAGCGGCTCCAGCATGCCGAGTTGCGACAGGGTGCTGGTCAGCAGCTTGAGCCAATCGCGCAGCGGCTGCGCGCGCCGCGTTTGCCAGCCGGTGCGCGCCGCATGCAGTGCTTCGAGCAAGGGAATGCACGCCAAGGCATCATTGCCGCGCGCCAAGTCGAGATAGTGCGCCAAGCGCGACACGACATTGTGTTCGCGGATCAGCAACTCTAAAGTGGACACCGCTTCGCGCCGCTCTTCGCGCGGCATCTGGCTCAACACCAGCGGCGATTTGAGAAAATCCAGCAGATCCTGGTAATAGAAATCGTCCGCCACCAGATCCAGCCAACGCATGATGAGGGCGCTGGCGGCGGTGGTGGAAAACGTCCAGCCGGTTTCATCCTTGACGTAAATCGCGTGGCGTTCCAGCAACGCGCGTAAGCGGCGTGCGGCGAGCCGATCCTGCGCGACGATGGCGATGTCGCGTTTGCCCTCGGTGAGCCACAGCCGCACTTGGGTCGCGGCGGCGAGCGCTTCTTGTTCCAAAGATTGCGCACCGAACAGCTTGAGCTTGTCAGCAATGGGACTCACGGGAACCGACGCGCACAGCGCCGCAGCGCGCTCAAAAAGCGGTGTTGGTTCTTCTGACGCCTGACTCCCGATGCCTGACGCCTGATTTCCCCACGCCGCGCGCAGCAATGCGCCGCTGGTCGTGGCGTCTTCGGCGAGCGTGTCGGAGGTGAATAGAGTGACGGGTGCCCGCTCGGCATACGCTGTCAGAAAATCACGCTCGATCGGCGCCAGATCGGTGAGCCCTACACCATATAAGGGTGCGTTCGCTGTTTGTGCAAGCTGGCCGAGTTGCAAGGCATAAGTGCTGGCGGCATCGAGGCGCGCGCCTAAGTCATGGCGCAGCGCGTGCCATAGTCCATGCGCCAGGCGCGCTTCGAATTGCAGCGATGCGCCGGCGGTGGCGGCATAGGCCGCTTCCAGTTGTTGCAGGAAATCGTCGTGGGAATCGGGCAGGCGAACTTGGTTGAGGGTGAGCTCGTCGAACAATTTCAGCAACTCGCCGGTGAGCGGCCACAACAGCGTGGCATCGCGAAACCATTTGCGTGCGCGAAGTGCGCCATACAGCAGGCTTTGACGTTCGCTGTCCGGCACACAGGGTTGATCAAGCGATGCTTGCTTCGCCAGTTGCGGCAGGGTGGTCAAGGTGGGCAGCAGCAGGGTGGGCAGCCCCGCTGCCTGGCCTAGCGCGCGAGCCACGGCCGGCGCTACGTGCAAGTTGGGTAACAGTACCGTGATGGCGCTCAAATCCGGCAGGCGTGCCCGTTCGGCTTCAATCAGCGACTGCGCCGCGCCGCGCAGTAAATCGGTTTCTGATACGCGGCAGGTGAGGATGGCTGGCATCGCGCCGCAAAGGGATCTAGCGTTCGAGCAGGGCGCGTTTGTCTTTTACCTTGGCCCACTCGTCGGCGTCGGCGGGGCCTGCTTTGCGTTCAATAATAACCTTCCAGGTTTTGGCTAACTCGGCGTTGAGCGCGGTGAATTCGCGTTGATCCTCGGGCACGTCATCCTCGGCAAAAATCGCTTCGACCGGGCATTCCGCCACGCACAAGGTGCAGTCGATGCATTCGTCTGGATCGATCACCAAAAAATTCGGGCCTTCATGGAAGCAGTCCACCGGGCAGACATCCACGCAATCGGTGTATTTGCATTTGATACAGGATTCGGTAACGACGTAGGTCATGCTGTGCCTTTTAAGGTGGTTTTATTCGAGAATCGACGAAGGCGCAATTTTAGCCTCGGGCGGGCGCGAACAAAAGCGATTCTGTTTCCCCACTCACAGTGCTTCCCATTGCTTAATTTTTTGGTTAGGATAGAACCACTTTTCCGCGTAAAAAACAAAAATTCTTTT
>JBBTCZ010000024.1:0-9646 GCA_038042985.1 Pseudomonadota bacterium | reverse complement strand
TAATTTTTTGGTTAGGATAGAACCACTTTTCCGCGTAAAAAACAAAAATTCTTTTTGTTTCAATCCCCTACCGCTAATTCAAGCGGGATTTAAGTTATGAGGACCCCATGAGCGAACACATTCATTACGTATCCGACGACTCGTTTGAGCAAGAAGTGCTGCAATCCGCGATGCCTGTCCTGGTGGACTACTGGGCGGATTGGTGCGGCCCCTGCAAAATGATCGCGCCGATTCTAGATGAGGTGGCTCAGGAATACGCCGGCAAGATCAAGGTCGCGAAGTTGAATATCGACGAAAACCAACAAACCCCCCCTAAATACGGCATTCGCGGCATTCCAACCTTAATGATTTTCAAGAACGGCAATGTCGAGGCAACCAAGGTCGGCGCGCTGTCAAAATCGCAATTGACGGCGTTTATTGACAGCAACGTTTGAACTGGCTACGCTAGCTTCTAAAGTTTCCTGAACAAGCGCCCGATAACGAAACCTAACGGGCCTTGTTCAAATTCCGGGACTCTCCCGGGCCCCGCACCACCTTCCCAACAAATTTTTCCACCTCACACGACACCACAGGTCTATGCACTTATCCGAGCTCAAACAACTCCACGTCCAAGAATTGGTGGACATGGCTGTCACGCACGAAGTCGAGGGCGCAAGCCGCCTTAGAAAACAAGATCTTATCTTCGCGCTTCTGAAGAACCAAGCGCGCAAAGGCGAGAGCATCCACGGCGAAGGCACACTGGAAGTGCTGCAAGACGGCTTCGGCTTCCTGCGTTCGCCCGATACCTCTTACCTTGCCGGGCCAGACGATATCTATGTCAGCCCGAGCCAGATCCGCCGTTTCAATCTGCATACCGGCGATACGATCGAAGGCGAGATCCGCACCCCGAAGGATGGTGAGCGCTATTTCGCGCTGGTCAAGGTGGACACGGTCAACGGTGAATCACCGGAGAACGCCAAGAACAAAATCCTGTTTGAAAACCTGACGCCCTTATTCCCCACCAAGCCGCTCAAACTCGAACGCGATATCAATGCCGAAGAAAACCTGACCAGTCGCGTGATCGACATGATCGCGCCCATCGGCAAGGGCCAGCGCGGTTTGCTCGTCGCCTCGCCCAAATCCGGCAAGACCGTCATGCTGCAACACATTGCGCACGCCATTACCGCCAATCATCCGGATGTGGTCATGATCGTGTTGCTGATCGATGAGCGTCCGGAAGAAGTGACCGAAATGACGCGCACGGTGCGCGGTGAAGTGGTCGCATCGACTTTCGACGAGCCCGCCACGCGCCATGTGCAAGTGGCCGAAATGGTGTTGGAGAAAGCCAAGCGTCTGGTCGAGCACAAAAAAGACGTGGTGATTCTGCTCGATTCCATCACCCGCTTGGCGCGCGCTTACAATACTGTGGTCCCGGCTTCGGGCAAGGTACTGACCGGCGGTGTGGATGCCAACGCCCTGCAACGCCCCAAGCGCTTTTTCGGTGCGGCGCGCAATATCGAAGAAGGCGGCTCGCTCACCATCATCGCTACCGCGCTGGTCGATACCGGCTCGCGCATGGATGACGTGATCTACGAAGAATTCAAAGGCACCGGCAATATGGAGATTCATCTCGACCGGCGCATGGCCGAGAAGCGCTTGTATCCCGCGATCAACGTCAATCGCTCCGGTACCCGGCGCGAGGAACTGCTGATCAAGCCGGATGTGCTGCAAAAGATCTGGGTGCTACGCAAAGTGCTGTATCCAATGGATGATCTGGAAGCGATGGAGTTTTTGCACGACAAACTGCGCGCGACCAAAAACAACGCGGAATTTTTCGATTCCATGCGGCGCGGCTAAGGCTGCTTGCATAGGCTGGTGTTATTAGGGATAATAGCGCCCTTTCTGCCCCAGCCCTGTCGGCTGGGAACCCTGTTAAGGATTAGGCAATGAAACCCGAAACTCACCCGGAATACGCTGAAATTTCCGTGACTTGCAGCTGCGGCAACACATTCAAGACGGGCTCGACCATGAGCCGTGCCTTGAACATCGAGGTCTGCTCGCAATGCCACCCGTTCTACACCGGCAAGCAAAAGATCCTGGATACCGCCGGTCGTGTGGAAAAATTCCGGCAAAAGTACGCAAAGAAATAACCTTAGTATTTACTGAAAAAAGGCGGCTTCATGCCGCCTTTTTCTATTGGTGCGCGCGAATGCTTGAAGGGGGTGCGTATTGCCATTATGATGAGTGTTCGAAGTAATAAAATACTGGTGGACGCAATCGAGTAGCGCCCATCTCCCAGGTTAATGGTTTAATTCCCGGTTCATCCTCTCCGCGAGACCACGTGGTATTTTCTTTTTTTAAACGCAAGGGCGAAGAGCCCCAGACCCTGACGCCCCCTAGACCGGTCGCGCCCAAGTTGCCTGCGGGCGGCCCTGCGACCCAGGCGCCTAGATCAGTGCCGCCGCCACCCGCCGAAATGGAGATGGTGGAGTTCGACGAATTTTCGTTTGACGGGGCGAGCGCGACGGCCGAGTCGCATTCCGCAGTAGAAGAAGCAGCCATCCTCTACGCCAATGAACGCGTGACGGAGGCGATTTCCGCATTGCAGCACTTCATCAAGGAAAATGCAGAGGCACGCGATCTGCATCCGTGGTTGCTGCTATTCGATCTGTATCAACTATTGGGCATGAAACAACAATTCGACGAACTGTCGATGGAATTCATCGTCAAGTACGAGCGTTCCGCGCCGGTGTGGGAAGGCGCGCGCGCGGCCACTATGAGCGCAAAGCCGCAACCCAAGCGCGGCATGGCGAGCGGGGTGCAATTGAAAGGCGAGATTGGAGTCGCGCAGCATGCGGATATTGATCGCTTGCCGAGCCTGGCCGAGGCGGAAGGCGGCGTGAAATTAGATTTGGTTTCCGCCAGTGCGATTGACGCGGAAACCGCCGCGCGGCTGGCGGCGGTGTTGCATGCAATTCGGCGCGGCGAAAAGCGCATCAATGTGGCTGGCGCCAAGGAGTTCGTGCAAATCATCAAAGGTCAGTTAGACGGCTTAGCGCGTCAGGAAATGCGCTACTGGGCTTTGTTATTTGAGTTGTATCAAATCCTCAGTTTGCAAAATGAATTCGAAGATGCAGCGATCGACTACGCGGTCACGTTCGAGCTTTCTCCGCCGTCGTGGGAAGCCTTGCCAGATACGATTCAGACCGTCGGGGCCAGCGAAACGGAAGCGCAGGAGCCTGTTCTCGAAGCAGAATGCTTCATGATCGAAGGTGTGCTGTCGAGCGATTGCGATTATAAATTGCGCGATCTTGAACGCCATGCCGAGACCCGTGCCGAGATTCACATCGATATGTCGAATGCGACGCGGGTTGATTTCGTGACCGTTGGCGCCTTTATCGGCAGTCTGGTGAAACTCAATCAAAGCGGCAAGCAGGTCGTGATCAGTGGCGCGAACGGCATGATCCATGCGCTGTTCGATGTCATGGGGGTCACTGAGTACGCCACCATTATTCGCAAGAAATCCCGCTAGCCCACTTTCATTTTTTGTTGGATCCCCTCATGGAGCAATTTCGCGGCACCACTATTCTCTCCGTTCGGCGCGGCAATTTCGTCGCCTTGGGTGGCGATGGCCAAGTGACCTTGGGCAATATTGTAGTCAAGGCCACGGCGCGCAAAGTGCGCCGCTTGTTTCACGATAAAATTCTTGCGGGGTTTGCCGGCGGCACGGCCGATGCCTTCACGCTGTTCGAGCGTTTTGAAGCTAAGCTGGAAAAGCATCAAGGCCATCTGGTGCGTTCCGCGGTCGAGTTGGCCAAGGATTGGCGCACCGATCGCATCCTGCGCCGCTTGGAAGCCATGCTGGCCGTAGCCGACCACGAAACCTCGCTCATCCTCACCGGCAACGGCGACGTGCTGGAGCCGGAGGACGGCCTCATCGCCATTGGCAGCGGCGGCCCTTATGCGCAGAGCGCAGCGCGCGCCTTGCTTGAACACACTCAGATGACACCGCCCGAAGTGGTAAAGCAAGCGCTCACCATCGCCGCCGATCTGTGCATCTATACCAACCATAATCACGTGATCGAGGTACTGGAGTAAGGCGCCCTCGCACTTCACGCCTAAAAAAATGCAGATGACCCCCAAAGAAATCGTCCACGAACTGGACAAACACATCGTCGGTCAAGACGCAGCGAAGCGCGCGGTGGCGATTGCGCTGCGCAACCGCTGGCGTAGATCGCAAGTGGCGGAGCCGCTGCGCCAGGAAATCACCCCGAAAAATATCCTCATGATCGGCCCGACAGGCGTGGGTAAAACCGAAATCGCGCGCCGCTTGGCGCGGCTGGCCGATGCGCCCTTCATCAAGATCGAGGCGACCAAATTCACCGAAGTCGGTTACGTCGGGCGCGACGTGGATACGATTATTCGCGATCTGGTCGAGATGGCGGTGAAACAAGCACGCGAGCAGGCGACCCAGCAGGTTCAATTTCGCGCCGAAGAAATGGCCGAAGAACGCGTGCTCGACGCGCTGCTGCCGTCGGCGCGCGAGGGCAGTTTCGGGTTCGGCGAGGAGGCCGAGCTAAAACCGTCCGATAGCGCCACGCGGCAGAAATTTCGCAAAATGCTGCGCGAGGGCAAACTCGACGACAAGGAAATTGAAATCGAAGTGAACGCCGCGAGCGCGCATATGGAAATCTTCGCCCCGCCCGGCATGGAAGATATGACCGCGCAGCTACAAGGCATGTTCCAAAACCTCGGTGGCGGCCGCAAGAAGCAGCGCAAGCTCACGGTGCGCGAAGCCTTCAAGCTGCTCACCGAGGAAGAAGCACTGAAGATGGTGAACGAGGACGACCTCAAACTCGACGCGGTGAAAAACGTCGAGCAGAACGGCATCGTATTCCTCGACGAGATCGACAAAATCACCAGTCGCGGGGAAACCGGCGGTGCGGAGGTATCACGTCAAGGGGTGCAGCGCGATTTGTTGCCGCTGGTCGAGGGCACCACGGTCAGCACCAAATACGGCATGGTCAAAACCGATCACATCCTATTCATCGGCAGCGGCGCGTTTCATCTCGCCAAGCCGTCCGATCTGATTCCCGAGCTGCAAGGCCGGTTTCCGATTCGGGTCGAACTCAATTCACTCACGGTTGACGATTTCGCGCGCATCCTGACCAGCACCGATGCCTGCCTCACCCGCCAATACCAAGCGCTGCTTGCAACCGAGGGCGTGCATTTGGAATTCACCGACGACGGTATCCAACGTATGGCCGAGATCGCTTTTGAGGTCAACGAGCGCACCGAAAATATCGGTGCGCGCAGGCTTTACACCGTGATTGAAAAGCTATTAGAAGAGCTGGCGTTCGAGGCGGACAAACAAAACGGCGCCACCATCATCATTGACGCGGCGTATGTGAACGGCAAGCTGCAAGCCTTGGCAAAGAGCGAAGATTTGGCGCGTTACGTGCTTTAAGATCGCTCCGCTCTCTCTGCGTCAACTCAGCCCGTGCTCCACCCTCGGGGCCGTTTCATGCCGGCGATCTTGCATGCTTGTTTGACGTAGCCATAGGGAAATAGCTCGAATAATCGGTTGCGCGCCGCTGTTCCTAAGCGTGTCGTCAGGTGTTTGATGGCGAAGCGAGCATCTGGAATGACTTGATGCTCATCGTAATATTCGCGCATAAAGTGGATCACATCCCAGTGGTCCTCGCCGAGTTGGATATTTTCCTGACGGGCAAATTCTTCCGCTAGCGCCGGGTTCCAATCCTGCGGTTCCACCAAGTAGCCTTCCGCATCAAGGGTCGGCAAAGGGAAAGACATTTCCATCGTAACCTCCACGAAAAAAAGACAAGCCAAACGGCTACCTAATTAATATATCATACTGTGATATATAATGGCGGCTCGATAGAGGTAAGCGAAAGATACTCACTATGGGTAGCATTAAAAGATGACCAAGGGCGTACTCAATAAGCAAGAGTTTGAAACACTCTCCGATTTTCGCTACCAATTGCGGCGTTTTCTGCGTTTTAGCGAGGAGCTCACCCACCAGTACGGCGTGACCCATTTGCAGTATCTCTTGATGCTTCACCTGAAGGGTTATCAGGGGCGGGAATGGGCGACCATCGGCGAGCTGTCGGAACGCTTGCAGGCCCATCACCATGGCGTCGTATCACTGGTGTCGCGCTGTGAAAAACTGGGGCTGGTCTACCGAGCGCAAGGCCGCGCAGACCGGCGTGAGGTGGAGGTGCATCTCACCCCGGCGGGTGAAAAAATTCTTCAGAAGCTCGCGCGGGAGCACCGCGATGAACTACTGAACCTGCAGGGGGTTTTTCAAGTGCCCGATGTGGAAGAGTTAACGGGCAGTGGCGGGGTAAGTAAAAGAGGCGGCCGACCCCCACAGACTTAACGCGACAGACCTGTGGCCACGGGTGCTCACAGGTCAAATTTATTGAGTTTCTGAACCTGGAGAGCGAACGATTCTTGCGAAAGCCGAATGGTTGTGGATCGATTCAAAATTTTCTGCCTCAACGACATAAGCGCCCACACGCGGTTCTTGATTTAGGGAAAGCGCCACATTCCGCACTAGATCTTCAACAAACTTGGGATTGTTGTATGCGCGTTCTGTGACGTATTTTTCATCTGAGCGCTTCAGCAATCCGTACACCTCGCAAGAAGCGTTGCGCTCGGCGATTTCGACCAATTCTTCAATGGCCATTTCTCCTGTCAGCGTTGCCTCGATAATGATATGTGAACGCTGATTGTGCGCACCGTACTCAGAGATCTCTTTGGAGCAAGGGCATAGACTGGTTGCCGGCACGGTTACCTGTATCCAAAAGTCATTCTGTCCCGTATCCGAAACGCTCGCTCGCCAGCAAACATTCACGTCAAGCAGGCTTTGCACCTTAGAAACCGGCGCGGTTTTTTGCATAAAATACGGAAACCGCATTTCGACCACGCCACTGTGTGCGTCAAGCCGGCCCAGCATATTGGCGACCATGGCCATGAAGCCTTTCTGGTTTAGCACTTCGTCATGTGCCTCCAGAATTTCGATAAAGCGTGACATGTGCGTACCCTTTACCGTAGCGGATAATGCAACGCTCATCGATAAGGTTGCTATCGTCGGCATCACCGATCCGCCTGAGCGGATCGACACCGGATAGCGCACGCCTTTAACCCCTACGCCGTCAATGTGGATGTTACGAGCATCTGGAAGTGCTTGAATATCGGGTAGCATCAATCGCTCGGGAGCATTCATGTTTATCCTCCTTATATAAAGCTGCATGCCCACTATGCAGCTTCATGGCCTATAGGTTTTGTTGCAATTTACGGAAACTGCCGGCGACGCTAAGCAGCGTAGGCTTCGACGAGGCCGTGCATGTTCTATTACCGCTTGGTTTGAGTTTTCAAATAGGCGATCAAATCTTCTCGCTCTTTGGCATCGGATATGGAAACGCCCATATTTTGTCCCGGGATGAATTTTTCAGGATTCGTTAGCCACTTATCTAAGGTGCTTTCATTCCAAACCACTTTGGATTTCTTCAGCGCCGGACTGTAGTCAAAACCGGTTGCGCTACCGGCCTTTCTGCCAAATACACCCCGGTGTGCCGGGCCCGCTAGATTTTCATCAATTGAATGGCACGCCATGCAGCGCGACGCGTAAAGCTGCTTTCCATTCATTGCATCGCCGCCAGCGTAGGCGAGCGAGCTACCCAAAAAAGTGACAACTGAAAATAGATAATAAATGCTTTTCATTGACTGTTTCCTCCCAAAAAAATGACCTGCTGAAACGTGTATGTTCAGCAGGTCAAGATTAGTTAAGCACCAAAGGCCATGGCTTTCGGCAGCGCCAAGCCGAGCGCATTGTTTAGAACAGCCCAGTGTGCGGCTTCATCCGCAGCCAATCTGGCAGCTACTTTAGCGAACCCGTAATCCTTGAAATCAGGAATTACGCCGAGATACGCATTGGTCGCACCTAGCTCAAGCGATAGCGCAAGCTTCAACACATCTTCCTGGCTCTTGAGTTGACCGGCATTGAGTGCTTTCGCATACGTGTCGAGCGATTTTTCCTCAACCGGTTTGCCGCCGAGTTTAATAATGGCTCCTATCAGCAGGTCACGATGAATTTTATGATCAGCTTGAAATTTCAGCGCGATATCGAGCACAGGCTTTTGCAATAAGCCGCTTTGTGCGCCCAAGGTGTAAGCATTGATCCCTTGGTGCTCTAGGCCAAGGGCTACGTTAAGAATGCCTGCGTCGCTTGCGCTACTTTCCTTGCTGCCTGCGGCGCCCGCTTTTTGCCCTGCCAGTAATAACACAGCGCCAGTCGATAACATCGCTGCGGTCATTCCACGCAGGAATGAGCGGCGTGAGCTTTGATTTTCCAATAGATTCTTTTCCATTATTCTCTCCTTAAGATTGTTTCCCGCCATGCAGAAAAATACGTTTTGATTGGTGAGCGGGATGCCAGATTAAATCAGTAAAGATTCTTTGTACAGTTAAATATGTCTAAAGTGTTTTATTGTTGTTATTGTTATAAAATGTATAAGGAATAAAGAACATTCGTTGTCAGGACAATGAGGCTTTTGTCCATATGGAGGGCCTATGCTTGAAATATTGGGAATTCGACAGGAAGAGTTGCTGCGGTTGTTGCTGAAAAATAAAGCGGGGATGACTGCAGACGAGTTATCAGTGCAGCTTACGATCACGCGTAATGCCGTGCGCCAACATTTAGCGGCCCTGGAAAATGATGGCTTGGTGAAAAAAAGCGTAACGCGGGCCTCCGGCGGCCGGCCGGAGCAACTCTATGTGTTGACCGATAAAGGTAATGAGTGCTTTCCGCGTCACTACGCTTGGTTCGCTCAATTGTTGCTTCAATCTGTTCAGCAGGAATCCGGGGCTGAGGGCTTGAGTGAACGGCTGAGCACGATGGGCGCACAAGTCGGAAAACAGTTGCGCGTGCAATATCCTGATCTCGTGAGCCGGGGCGAAAAAACACAAAAGTTGTCTGAGGTAATGGATCAACTCGGATACAACGCACGAAGCGCTGGCGCTGAAAAGGTAGAAGTGATCGAGGCGGATAATTGTGTGTTCCATACACTTGCATTGATGAACCCGATCATCTGCAAGTTCGATTTGGCGCTTTTATCCGCCTTTACCGATAGTGCGGTTGATCATCAAGAATGCATGGCCACAGGCGGCAACATTTGCCGTTTTAAATTTAACGCTAAAGATCAGTGATGACACGTCATCGCGGCCTCTGCAGGGCCGTAGGGTGCATCACCATGCACCCGATATAAAAAAGGGCCACATCTGTGGCCCTTTTTTCCTGCGAAGAGTGTGCTGCCGTTTAGCTGGCTAGCGGCTTCCTCGCAGGGTCCGTTAGATCACCGAAACTTAATTCAACGGCGGTACTACCCCGGCAAACTTCAGCAGGTCAGTGATGCGGAAATCACCTGGCGTTGCTGAGGGCAACGTCGGTGTCCAATCCGGCTTGGCGGCGACGTAAGAAGACGCATCGGCCTTGAGCAGATCGGCGAACACCTTACCGACAATATGCCCACCCACCGGGCCTAAGTGCAGGCCGTTCTCCATGACTTCTGCCTCTTTCAAGACGTAATACTGTTGCCGCTAGTTGAATATTGACCAGTTTTCCGTAGTTATGCGCGTTTAATTT
>JBBTCZ010000023.1:0-26751 GCA_038042985.1 Pseudomonadota bacterium | reverse complement strand
ACCCAAGGATTTCGTAAGTCAATTCTTGCCGGCAGCGGTGGCGGCCGGACGTGAACTAGGCGTAGCGCCACAAGGCCTACTGGCGCAAGCGGCATTGGAAAGTGGCTGGGGGAAACGTGATATCAAGCTCTCTGACGGCAGTACCAGTCATAACTTATTCGGCATCAAAGCCAACCAGTCATGGCAAGGCCCGGTAGCGGAAGTGATGACCACCGAGTATGCGGATGGTGCTCCGATGAAACGCGTCGAACGTTTCCGCGCTTATGCCTCGTATGAAGCAGGGTTCCAGGACTACGTCAGCATGATGAAAAACTCACCGCGTTATAGCAAGCTGTTGAACGTAGCAGACCCCACCCATTTCGCTCAGGGTTTGCAACAAGCCGGCTATGCGACGGATCCACACTATGCAGCTAAATTATCGAGTCTGATGCAGGGCAAGCTGCTGCGTTCGGTGGCCTAAACAGGGCTAGGTACGTTTATTTAAGTAACTGAAATTTCTGCCGATATAGAAGTTATGTACAACACCCTCGGCGGAGCGAAGCAGTAGGAGAAAAATCATGGCGGGTATCTACGGAATCGGCGTACAGGCACTCAACTCGGCACAGCTCAGCCTGCTCACCGCCGAGCACAATATTGCCAACGTCAACACCCCCGGTTTCCATCGCCAAGAGGTGTTGCAGGTAACCAACTTTGCGCTGCCTTCCGGCTCGGGGTATGTGGGCCAGGGTTCACAAATAGAATCCATCCGTCGTCTGTATAACAGCCATCTGGATGATCAAGTACTCGGTGCATCAAGCCAATCGCAGTTCTACGATACCTATTACAGCGCGATCAAACAGATCGATAATATTCTCGCCGATCCAAATGCTGGGTTATCGCCCTCCATCCAGGGTTTTTTTAAGGCCGTGAATACGGTCGCCAACGACCCCGCCTCAATCCCTGCGCGGCAAGTACTGCTGTCCGGCGCAGAGGCCCTGGTGTCCCGTTTTCAATCAATCTCCGCCAGACTTGAAAGTATTCGGAATGGTATCGACACCCAGCTCGAATCGGTTATCACCAACATTAATTCCTATAGCACGCAAATTGCGGATCTGAACAAACAAATTGTCACCGCCCAAAGTATCGTGGGCCAACCACCCAATGATTTGCTTGACCAACGCGATCAACTGATCAGCAAACTGAATGAGCAGATCCGCGTCACCACAGTGACGCAGAATGACGGCAGCTACAATGTCTTTATCGGCAATGGTCAACCCGCGGTGGTTGGCGAGACTAGTTTCACCCTAGCACTGCAAGACGACCCGGCCGACCCGGCGCAAAAGAACATTGTCTTTGCTCAAGGGGGCGGGTATACCACGATCCCCCAAAATTTATTGGAAAATGGGGGGGTGCTTGGCGGGCTGCTTTCATTTAGGCGGACTAGTTTAGGCGAGGCCGAAAATGCACTGGGCCGCGTCGCGCTTGCGCTCGCACAAACGTTCAATAATCAAAATAAATTAGGGCAGGATCTGAATGGCGTGTTGGGTCAAGATCTTTTTTCTATAGGCAGCACTTCTCCCACCATCTATGCGAATAGCGGAAACAGCAGCAGCGGTGCTGCGTTGTTAACGGCCACCCTGAGCTCTAACGCAGCGGGCGCACTCACCACCAGCGACTACACTTTGGCCTACAATTCTGCATCGTCCAACTACACCTTGACCCAGCTATCGGATGGCACCGCCACCACGATCGCCTCAAGCGCGCTGCCTGCGACAACGAGTTATGGCTTCACCATCGCCCTCTCCTCCGGCACCCCAACGAATGGCGATAAATGGTTGTTGCTACCAACCCGTTTCGGCGCACGGGACATCAGTGTCGCGACGACCGACCCAAACAGGATTGCCGCCGCTGCCCCCATCCGCACGGCGGAGGGAGCTACCAATACGGGCAGTGCCAACATCAATCTCGGCTCAGTGAATACTGCTTCGCAGCCGCCGCTTAACTCGAATCTCCAAAACTCGGTAACCATTACTTTTACTAGCGCGTCGACCTTTAACGTAACCGATACCACGTTGGGCAGCACACTTGCCACGGGAGTGTCATACACTTCGGGCGGGTCTATAAGCTACAACGGCTGGACCGTAGCGATTAGCGGTGTGCCAGCTAGCAGTGACACTTACACTATCGCAACGAATACCGGTGGTGTCGGCGACAACCGTAACGCGTTAGCACTTGCCGCACTGCAAACTTCGAACAAGTTGGCGAACAACTCATCTGGTACGCCCACCACCTCATACCAAGGAGCCTATGCACAACTGCTGAGCAGCGTCGGAAATAAGACGCGGGAAAATCAGATTAATTCTGCGGCGCAGCAATCGCTGTTGAGCAGCTCGAAAAACTCGCAGCAGCAACTATCAGGCGTGAATTTGGACGAAGAGGCAGCGAACCTGCTGCGCTTTCAGCAGGCTTATCAAGCGGCAGCTAAGATGATTCAAGTCGGCAGCACGCTTTTTGACGCTATTTTAAATATTAAGTAGTAGGAGGCGAACATGCGCATTAGTTCATCAAGCGTCTATGAAGCAGGCGTCACATCGCTCAATGATCAGCTCGCCAAGCTGGTCAAGACACAGCAGCAAATTGCCACCGGGCGGCGCATCCTCTCACCGGAGGACGATCCAGCCGGCGCCGCATTGGCCCTGGAGGAAGAAAAAGCGCTGGGGGTCGTCAATCAATACGTGGACAACATAGCGCGTGCGCGCAGTAAATTAAGCTTGGAAGAAACGGTATTAACCAGCTCGACCAGCGTATTGCAAAATGCCCGTCAACTGGTGGTGAACGCCGGCAACCCTACCCTCAGTAGCGCCAATCGCGCCGCATTAGCCACGGCCCTGCGCAGCCACTACGACGAGTTGCTGAGTCAGGCCAATAGTAAAGATGGGCAAGGCGGTTACCTATTCGCGGGCTACAAATCATCGACGCAACCATTCACCCAAACGACGGGGGCGGGTACCTATGCTGGCGATCAGGGTCAGCTCAAGCTTCAGATCAGCGCATCGCGCCAACTCGCTATTTCTGATTCCGGCCAAGATGTATTCAACCCAGGTGTGAGCGGCAGCGATATTTTTGCCACCCTCGAGACCTTCATCACCGCGCTCAACAGCGGCGCCGCCATCACCGCCGCCGATCTGAATACCGCACTGACGCAAATCGACACCGCTGCCAACAATGTACTGCGGATACGTACTACTGTCGGTACCCGTCTCAATGAATTGGACGCTACCGAAGGTAGCAACCTTGACGCTGCTTTCCAATACGAATCATCCCTCTCTAACATTCGCGATCTGGATTTCGCACGCGCTATCACCGACCTGACGCGCCAGCAGACCACGCTAGAAGCGGCGCAAAAAACCTTCGTGACGGTGCAAGGCTTAAGCCTGTTCAATTACCTTTAGTCATCGCGTAGCGGGGGCGGCGAAACCTATCTAGCCCGAACCCTATCAACCCGTATATCAGATTGTGCCTCGGGCCGAGCATGTCCGGCCCGGCCCTACCTGCCGGCCAATGCCAGCATCAGGCCATTCAACTTTTTCACAAACCCGGCTGGATCTTCCAACTGGCCGCCTTCAGCCAACAGCGCCTGGTTGAAAAGGATTTGGCTGAAATCACCGAAGCGCGCCGAGTCGGCTTCGTTCTGAAGCAAGGCCAATAAGGGGTGTTGCGGATTCACCTCCAAGATCGGCTTCGACAGCGGCACTTTCTGGCCAGCGGCTTTCAACATGCGCTCCAGATTCATGCCCATATCCTGATCATCCACCACCAAGCATGCGGGCGAATCGGTGAGGCGATGCGAAATGCGCACGGCTTTTACCTGCTCGCTTAGTGCGGCTTGGATCTTTTCCACAAATTCCTTGTAGGTGGTCTGTTCTTGCTCGCGCGCTTCTTTCGCTTCGGCATCGTCAAGTTGGCCCAGATCAAGATCGCCCTTGGCCACCGATTGCAAGGCATGGCCTTCGAACTCAGGTAAATTCGACACCAGCCACTCGTCCACTCGGTCATGCAGCAAGATCACCTCGACCCCCTTCTTGCG
This sequence comes from Pseudomonadota bacterium, assembly GCA_038042985.1. Taxonomy (GTDB): domain Bacteria; phylum Pseudomonadota; class Gammaproteobacteria; order Burkholderiales; family Thiobacteraceae; genus RBG-16-58-11. Next base: position 22,685 of record JBBTCZ010000023.1, on the reverse strand, counting down.
GAAGATCTCCAGATGTGGGCTATTCTTGGCGGCGGCAAAACTGTCGGCGGTGACGTAATAAATTTTGCTCTGGCCTTCTTTCAAGCGCGCCACATAGTCGGCGAGTGAAACGTCTTCGGCTTCGGTATCCGCAAGCGTGGTGGCGAAGCGCAACAACTTTGCGATGCGCTCTTTATTGGCGTGATCCTCGCCCACGCCTTCCTTCAGCACCCGGCCAAATTCGCGCCAGAAGGTCGCATATTTTTCCTTATCGTTTTCGGCAAGTTCTTCCAGCATACCAAGCACCTTCTTGCTCGCGCCGGCGCGGATGGCATCAATATCCTTACTGTGTTGCAAGATCTCGCGCGAGACATTGAGCGGCAGGTCGTTGGAGTCGATCACGCCGCGCACGAAACGCAGATAGTGCGGCATGAGCTTTTCCATCTCCTCCATGATGAACACACGGCGCACGTAAAGCTTGATGCCGTGGCGCGGCTGACGGTCCCACATATCGAAGGGCGCATGCGCCGGCGCATACAGCAGCATGGCGTATTCCTGCTTGCCCTCAACCTTGCTATGCACATGCGCCAGCGGCGGCTCGAAATCGTGCGCCACATGTTTGTAAAACTCGGTGTATTGCTCGTCGCTGATCTCGCTCTTGGGGCGCGCCCAGAGCGCATTGGCTTGATTGACGGCGGTATCTTCGTCCTTGCCCTCCAAGCGCATCAGAATGGGCAGGGTGATATGGTCGGAATATTTACGGATGATGCTCTGCAAGCGCCAATCGGATAGAAAATCATCTTCACCTTCGCGCAGATGCAAAGTCACCTCGGTACCATGCGTTGCCTTGGCCACGGTCTCCAGGGTGTAATCACCCTCGCCGCTCGATTCCCATTGCACACCATGTTCGGCAGTCAGCCCAGCGCGGCGCGTCACCAAAGTCACCTTATCGGCGACAATAAATGAGGAATAAAAACCCACACCGAATTGTCCAATCAAGTTTGCATCCTTGGTCTGGTCGCCGGTCATACGATCCAAGAATTCGCGTGTGCCGGAACGCGCGATGGTGCCGATATTTTCGATCACCTCGTTGCGCGACATGCCAATACCGTTGTCGGAAAGCGTGATGGTGCGGGCATCTTTGTCGTACGCGACGTGTATCTTTAGATCGCTATCACCCTCATATAACGCCCCATCCGATAGCGCCTCGAAGCGCAGCTTGTCGCAGGCATCGGAGGCATTGGAAATCAACTCGCGCAGGAAAATCTCCTTGTTGCTGTATAGGGAGTGAATCATCAGCCGCAGAAGCTGCTTCACTTCGGCCTGAAAGCCCAGGGTTTCTTTTTGAATTTCGGTGGTCATTTCATCGTCCTATGGTGAATTTTTGCGAAGTAATAATGGGGGCGAGTCTATTGGATTTCAAGGGCCGTGAAAGCCCGGTCAATCGAAAAGGTGTTCCTGTACAATTTTTTGCCGCTGCCCGTGAATGGCGGCGTCGGCATCCATAAACGGATGGGCGAAATGTTCGCCGACCGTCGTCTTGGCGCCCCGCGCCCGGGCCATTTCAAGCAATTCCCGCATGTCGCCCGGTCGGACCACCGTGTCTTGCTGGCCGCTGATGATCAGCATCGGGGAACTGTCCACTGGCAGCTTGCCCACGGGATCGTACTCGGCGGGGCAACCCAAGTTCGAGACCCGGCTTGGCGCGGAATCGATGACGGCCTTGTCGAATTGAATCCCCCGGCCAATGATATTCAGCATGACCACGCCGCCAAACGAAATGCCGTATAGCAACTTACGCTCATAGCCGCTGGCGCTGTGCGCCTGGAAAATCTCGCGATAATCGCTCACGATCGCCTGCAAGCGCGGCTTGCCTTCCGAAGCGCCATAGCCGCGATAGTCGTAGATAAACACATCGACACCGCGCTCGGCGAAGGCGCTGAGTTCCGGCAAGAGCTGGTCCGCCAGCATGGCGTTCCCCTGGGCCACCAACAGAAAGCCGCTATGCCCCGCGGCGCCTGGCGGCGCTGGCTTGGCCGAAATTTTATAACCGGCTAAGGCGCGCCCGTCCCGGGTCTTGAAAGAAATCGGCGCAGCGCCGTGCGCCCTGCGCCAGGCCTGAGGATTCGGTGTGCCGGCAACCGCGCTCCACGCTGCGAATGCGAGCCGCTCCTTAAACCAGCCGCAGACGGTTTGCTCTGGATCTTCGGTCGAAGGATCGCTTGCGGCGAATGTCATGTTAGAAAGGGTAAGCCATAAGAGAAAACCTGCGCCGCATCGCCAATCAAGACGCGCCCTCATGTTGAATGCTCTTCCATGCCGGCGTCCGCCTCGCACTCGATCATCGACCCGCGGCAACGATCACTTCGCCTTGCCCTGCTCCTCGCGCAATTGGGCAAGCTTTTTCTCAATCTCGGCGACTTTGTCTTGATAGGGCTTGAGGCGATCCAATACCCTTTGATAATTTTTCTCATCGCCGAGACGAATGCTTTCCTGCTCCGCCAAGGCTTTTTTTGCGTCAGCCAACGCGCGCTCCTGCTCGGCGATTTGCCCGCGCGACGCGTCAAGTTTGCCTCCTCTCTCAGCGTTTGGTCTGGAAGCCGGCGTGACGCTCGTCGCCGGCACCACATTTATCGGCGTGGTCACCAGACTGCATTGCGCGTTGGCTTCTTTTTTTTCGGAATAGCTAATTTTGCCATCGGCGTTGATGCACTTGAACACTTCAGCATCAGCCATAGGCATGGTGAATAAGGCAAACAGGCTTACCGCATACATTGCGCTCAAATGTTTCATGGCTGCATGCCGCGCTGCGTTTTCATATTGATCTGGCGATAATTCTCAGGCACCTCAAACACCTTGGGGCGCACCGCAACCCCGGATTGATAGTTGAGCAAACGGCGCGAGAATCCGCTGTAGTGAACCTCATCCAGCGTGAGGCCATATTTGAACCAACGGCGTGGCTCCAACACCAGTCGTGCCAAATCGCAGGCTTCGCGCTGTTCAATCGGTGTCGCCAAATATGTCGCGGCATGGGTCGCGGCCATCACCTCGCCGAATTCACCTAGCGCCTGCGCCACCTCGGGCAGAAAACGTTCCGACGCCAGAATGCGCGTGCACACCTTGCCATTCACAGTCAGATTCAGCCGTTTTTGGGCGCCCTTATCGCTCAGCACATCATCGTCGGTATCCCACTCCTTGGGCTTTTCTATCGTGAGTGGACTCATTTCAAACACCAGCACTTCATGCCGCTCATGGTTCACGTTATAGGCGCGCTTCTCGCGCCGATCCAACAGCACAAAATCTTCCCGGTCACGGCCATAGTCCATGCGCAAGAACCGATCCGTCACCAAATAACGCGTGACATAGCCGCCAGCGTCGGCTTCCTGATCCATATAGGTGAGTTCGGTCATGCCGCCCGCGCCCTGCGCCGATCCGGCCGCGAGCCCTAGTACCATCACGATGAATAATTTAATTTTCATGCGAGCAGATCAAATCCCTGTTTAAGATCACGTTTAATATCTTCCACCGATTCCAAGCCGACCGCAATGCGGATCAGGCCATCGTTAATCCCCGCTGCGGCACGCTGCTCAGGCGTAAGCCGACCGTGCGTGGTGGTCGCGGGATGGGTAATCGTAGTTTTGGTGTCGCCCAAGTTCGCCGTGATCGAAAGCAAACGCGTAGCGTCGATCACGCGCCACGCCGCTGCCTTGCCACCCCGCACCTCGAATGACACGATGCCACCACCGGTTTTCTGCTGCTTCATCGCCAGTGCATGTTGCGGGTGCGAAGGCAAACCGGGATAGAGCACGCGCGTCACACACGATTGGGCTTCCAACCAGCGTGCAAGTTCCAACGCGGCTGCGGAATGCGCATCCATGCGGATGCGCAGCGTCTCCAAGCCCTTGAGAAATATCCACGCATTGAACGCGCTCAAGGTCGGCCCGGCGGTGCGCAGAAATTGATACACACCCTCCATGAGCGACTTGCTACCCAACACTGCGCCGCCCAGCACGCGGCCTTGGCCGTCAAGATATTTGGTCGCGGAATGGATCACGATATCCGCACCCAAATCCAGCGGCCGTTGCAAAATCGGCGTGCAAAAACAATTGTCCACCGCCAGCCACGCACCGTGGCGATGCGCGATCTCGGCTAGGGCGGCAATGTCGCACACCTCGGTCAGCGGATTGGAGGGCGTCTCGGCAAAGAATAACTTGGTATTTGGCTTACACGCCGCCTCCCACTCGCCTACATCGGTCGGTGACACAAACGTCGTCTCGACACCAAAGCGCTTCAGAATATTGCCGAACAACTGCACGGTCGAACCAAAAATCGCGCGCGAGGCAACAATATGATCGCCCGCCGACAGCAAACCCATCGCACAAGCCAGGATGGCAGACATACCGGAGGAAGTCGCCACGCAGAATTCCGCGCCTTCCAGCGCGGCCAAACGCTCTTGGAAAGCGGTCACCGTGGGGTTGGTGAAGCGCGCGTAGATGTTGCCCGGCTCCTCGCCGATAAAGCGCTTCGCCGCCTGTTCGGCGGAATCGAACACAAAACTTGAAGTGAGATATAGCGCTTCGGAATGCTCATTGAACTGGCTGCGGTGCGTGCCCGCGCGCACCGCCAGGGTGTCGAGATCGTATTTTTCAGTCATGGTTATATCCTTTTTCTGTTCGACTGCCCCGCCCAGCATTACGTAAAAAGTAAGCATAAAAAAACCCGGGCAGCAAAAGCTAAACCGGGTTTCCCTCACTTTAGCTGTATTTTTTACGCGCCCGCAAGCTGAATCAAATCGGCGCAATCAAGGTTTATAAATTACGCGACAAAATTGACTGCGTCAAGCGCTCCGCAAATTCAGATCAAGTTGACGCGACGTGCCGGCATCGCCTTCACTTTCATTCTCGCGCTGATGTTCCAACCGGTCCAGATACGCCGGGGTTACGTCGCCGGTGACGTATTGCCCGTTGAAGCACGACGTGTCGAACTCCTGAATCTCTGGGTTGCCTTCACGCACCGCTTCGATCAAGGCATCCAGGTCTTGGTAAATCAAAGCATCGGCGCCGATCTCGCGGCAAATCTGTTCATCGGTGCGCCCGTTGGCGAGCAATTCAGCGCGGGTCGGCATGTCGATGCCGTATACATTGGGGAAGCGCACCGGTGGTGCGGCGGATGCGAAGAACACTTTGCGCGCACCTGCCTCGCGCGCCATTTGCACGATTTGCTTGCTGGTGGTGCCGCGCACGATGGAGTCGTCCACCAGCAGTACATTCTTGCCCTTGAATTCGACCGCCATGGCATTCAACTTTTGACGTACGGATTTTCCGCGTATCGCCTGCCCCGGCATGATGAAGGTGCGGCCGATGTAGCGGTTTTTGATGAAGCCCTCGCGGTAAGTCAGACCGAGTTTGTTCGCCAGCTGCAGCGCGCTCGGACGGCTGGTGTCGGGAATCGGGATCACGACATCAATAGCGAGGTGGGAGAATTGCTGCTGAATTTTATCCGCCAAGCGCTCGCCCATGCGCAGGCGGCTGGCGTATACGGAGATACCATCGATCACGGAGTCCGGCCGCGCAAAATACACATATTCGAAAATGCACGGATTGAGCTTCGCGCCCTGGGCGCACTGTTGGCTGTAAAAGTTGCTTTGGTCGTCAATGAACACCGCCTCGCCCGGCGCGACATCGCGCAGCAGCTTGAAGCCCATCGCATCGAGTGACACGCTCTCGGACGCGATCAAATATTCCACGCCCTTCTCTGTCTCATTGCGCCCAATCACCAATGGCCGAATACCATATGGATCGCGGAAAGCGAGCAAGCCATAGCCAGATATCATTGCTACCACCGCATAGGCGCCGCGACAGCGCCGATGCACCCCGGCCACGGCGGCAAAAATATTGGCGACGTCGAGCTTATGGTTGACGGTGTTGGCTTGTAGCTCATGCGCCAGAACGTTGAGCAGCACTTCGGAATCGGAATGGGTGTTGACGTGGCGCAGGTCTTGACGATACAGATCCTGGGTTAATTCTGCGGCATTGGTCAGATTGCCGTTATGGGCCAGCACGATGCCATAGGGTGAATTGACGTAAAACGGCTGCGCTTCGGCGGAGGAATCGGCACACCCTGCAGTGGGATAGCGCACATGCGCGATGCCCATCAATCCTTCAAGCTCGCGCATATTGCGGGTGCGAAACACGTCACGCACCATGCCACTGCCTTTATGCATATGGAAGGTGCGCCCTTCCGAGGTGACGATACCCGCCGCGTCCTGGCCGCGGTGCTGCAGCAGTTGCAAGCCGTCATACAGCAACTGGTTAACGGGGCTCGTCGCAACGACGCCAAGAATGCCGCACATGATGATCCTTAACTATAATTCAATCGTTTGGCCAATTCGGCCGGAAGCCACGGCTTGAAGTGCATGACCAGCATCTCCAACGGTGAGCTGAACATGGCATTCTTCCACATCGGCGCCTTCGGCAGGCTGGTCAGGCCGGCCAATAAAACCAGCACCAACACCATCAGCATGCCGCGCGCGAATCCAAATACGGCGCCCAGTGCCCGATCCCAAGGCCCGATCCCAATCGCCTTAAGGAAATGCCCAACGGTAATGCTGATCAAGGTCATCACCAACAGCGTTGCCAGGAACAATGCCACAAACGCTGCCAACAAACGCAGCTCAGGGGTCGGAATACTCGCCGGCAGCATCGGCGCGAATGGCGCGGTATACAGGTTCGCTATCCAGAACGCCACCACCCACGACAACAGCGCCATCACTTCGCGCAGAAAACCGCGCATCACGCTCAACAATATCGACACGCCGATTACGATTAAAACCGCGTAGTCGAAAACGGTCATGTTTAGCCGTTATTGCCCATCACCACCAGCTTGCTGTCGATCGGCTTAACCTTCTCGCGCACTTTATCCGCCTGCTCGCGCGCGGCATACGGCCCGCTGCGCACGCGAATCTTGTCCCCGGCGGTGGTTTTGACCACCTCGGTAAACGTATTCACACCCTTAGCCTTCAGATCGGCTTGACGCTGCTTGGCATTTTTCATTTCGGTAAACGCGCCGTATTGCACGAAATAGGTTTGCTTGGCGCTGTCGGCGGATTTCGCCGGCTTGGCCGGCTCGGCTACAGCCTTAACCAGCGGAACTTGCGGCGCCGGCTTGGCTTCGGCTGGGGCGGCTTCGGGCTTGGGAGCTTGCTCTGGCTTGGCTTCGGCGGGTTTCGCGCCATTCACTATAGGTATTGGCTCAACGCTGGATTTGCCAGCGGGTGCGGCATTCAATGCGGCAGGCGGAACAGCAGCGGCGGGTTTTGTACTGGGTGCAGCTTGCTCGGCCCCAGGCGCTGGGAGAATTTTCGGCGCATAGCCGGTGGCGTCTTGCGACGGAATACGAATATCGATCGGCTGGCTATCCTGCTGCGGCTTGTTCTCCGGCAAAATCATCGGCACCAGCGCAACCACCACGCCCACCAGCACCACGGCGCCCACTAGGCGGCGGCGTGCGCGTTTTCTGAACTGGATTTCTTCTTCGGTATAGTTGGGTGTCGCCATATGTGCTTTCTAGTCTTTTGCGCCGCGCGCCTTGAGGACTTCCGCCACGGTGTAGAACGATCCGAAAGCGCAAATTCTATCATTTTCACCAGTCTGGCGACAGGCAGCCGCATAGGCTTGCGCAATGTCGGGATGGACGTGAATAGCCGTGACGCCGGCCTCACCTAGCATTAAACCCAGCGCCTCTCCACTCGCGCCGCGCGGGCCTTCCAAGCCGCCGACATGCCAAGCATCAATGCTGTCTTTCACTGCGGCAATCACGGCAGCAATGTCCTTGTCACGCAGCATACCGAATACGGCAATCGTCTTGCCTGAAACATATTGCGCGCGTAGGTTTTGGGCGAGTATCCGCGCTGCCTGTGGGTTGTGTGCCACATCCAAAATCACCGGCGGCTTGCCCGGCAGCACTTGAAACCGTCCCGGCAAGCGCGCGCTCAACAGTCCAGCGCGAATATGCGCTTGCGCCACCGGCAAACGCTCGCGCAGGCAATCCAGCGCTGCCACGGCTGCTGCCGCATTGGCCAGTTGATGCACACCGCGCATCATCGGATAGGGCAGCGCAGAGCGCACACCGCCCGGCCCGGTATAGGTCCAGGAAGTCGTCTCTGACACAACATGAAAATCCTGGTTGATGCGCAACAATGACGCACCGATCTGCGCCGCATAGTACAGCAAGGACGCTGGCGGATCGGCATCGGCGCACAGGGCAGGCTTGCCGGCGCGGTAAATACCCGCCTTCTCGAAACCGATTTTCTCGCGCGTATCGCCCAAATAATCCATATGGTCCAGATCGACCGTGGTGACGATCGCAACATCCGGCTCGAACACATTCACCGCATCCAGACGGCCGCCCAATCCAACTTCCAGAATCGCTACTTCGATCTTGGCATGCACGAACTGCCACATGGCCGCGAGCGTGCCAAACTCGAAATACGTCAGCGCGGTTTCATTGCGCGCGGCTTCAACCGCTTCAAATGCCTGGCACAAGGCCGCGTCACTCGCCATGCGGCCATCGATGCGTATGCGCTCGTTGTAGCGGATGAGATGTGGCGACGTGTATAGCCCGACGCGATAGCCCGCCGCCAGCAGCATCGCCTCCAGCATGGCGCAGGTCGAGCCTTTGCCATTGGTGCCGCCAACCAGGATAACGGGGAATGTGGGAGCGAGTTTGAGACTATCCCTGACCGCCAGTACTCGATCCAGGCCCAACTCGATGGTTTTAGGATGCAGACGCTCGAGGTGGCTGAGCCAGTCCTCCAGCTGATGGGGATTCACGAGAGAATGGGCTTAAGCGGCGGCGGGTTGTCGCATCAGCAGGGCAAGCAGATTCGCGAGTTTTTCCCGCATTTGGCGTCGATCTACGATCATATCGACCGCGCCGTGTTCGAGCAGGAACTCGGCGCGCTGGAAACCTTGCGGCAAGGTTTGGCGCACCGTTTGTTCGATCACGCGCGGGCCAGCGAAACCGATCAGCGCGCCGGGCTCAGCAATGATTACATCGCCCAGCATAGCGAAACTGGCGGACACGCCGCCCATCGTCGGGTCAGTCAGCACCGAAATAAAAGGTAGACGCGATGCGGAAAGTTGCGTCAGTGCCGCGCTGGTCTTAGCCATTTGCATCAGCGACAACAGACCTTCTTGCATGCGCGCGCCGCCGCTGGCGGAAAAACAAATAAACGGCATGTTTTGTTCACAGCACACTTGCACCGCCTCGGCAAAACGCTCGCCGACCACCGAGCCCATGGAACCGCCCATGAATCTGAATTCGAACGCCGCCACGACTACTGGCTGATTCATCACGCTGCCTTGCATCACCACCAAGGCGTCGGTTTCACCGGTCTCGGCTTGGGCGGCCTTAATACGGTCGGGGTATTTTTTGGTGTCTTTGAATTTCAAGCTGTCGATCGGCTGGACATCGGCGCCGACTTCATAGCGGCCTTCAGGATCGAGAAACAAGTCTATACGTTCACGCGCAGTGAGGCGGTTGTGGTGGCTGCACTTGGGGCACACCTCGAGGTTTTTTTCCAGGTCGGCGTGGTAGAGCACTGCCTCGCACGAGGCGCACTTGTGCCACAAGCCCTCAGGCACATTCTTTTTTGCGCCTTCGACTTTGCGTTTAATTTTCGGGGGGAGTAATTTTTGAAACCAGCTCATAAGAAGCTCCTTTTAGCTGTCCATCGCGGTACGGATCGATTTAACCAGTGCGCCCATGCGGGCCGTCACTTGATCGGCGGGTGCACTTTCGATTTCTTGCACGATGCGGCTGCCGATCACCACCGCATCGGCAAATTTCGCCATGGCTTTTGCCATCGCCCCATCGCGGATGCCGAAGCCGACACCGAGCGGCAGGCTGATTTGCTTGCGCAGCTTTGCGAGCCGCACTTTGACTTCGGCCAAATCCAGATTCGCGGCCCCTGTGACGCCCTTCAGGGACACATAATAAACGAAACCGCGCGCCGCTTTGGCCACCGCCGCGACGCGCGCATCCACCGAGGTGGGCGACAACAGAAAAATCGGATCCAGCTCATGCTGTGCGAGACAGGCCAAGAAGTCACCACATTCCTCCGGCGGATAGTCCACCGTCAACACCCCGTCCACGCCGGCGGCTTGAGCTTCGCGGGCGAAATTTTCGTAGCCCATCGCCTCGATCGGATTGGCATAGCCCATCAGCACCACCGGTGTCGCGCTGTTCTGTTTGCGAAACTCGCGCACCATGCCGAGGATATCCTTGAGGCAAACTTTATGCAGCAAGGCACGCTCGCTCGAACGCTGAATCGTGGGGCCATCCGCCATCGGATCGGAAAACGGCACACCGAGCTCGATGATATCCGCACCAGCTTCGGCCAGCGCGTGCATCAACGGCACCGTCAGCGCAGGGGTGGGGTCCCCTGCGGTAAAAAACGGTATCAGCGCTTTTTTGTTCTGCTGTTTTAGTTGCGCAAAGCGCGCTTTAATCCGAGACATTTACATCCAATCATTAAAAGCTTTTGCCAGCGCGTAGCCTACCCGCCGGGGTACCGCGATCACAGAGATACTAAAGAAGGTGGCCATGCTGCCCATGGTGTTGATTTACTTACGCGTACATCAACCGCCCGCGTGGTTCCGGGATAGGATCACCAAACTCGCGCGCGGTATCGAGCCACAGACGCATCGCTTCCTTGACATTAGCCAACGTATCTTCCTGCGTATCGCCATGCGCCATGCAGCCGGGCAATTCCGGCACTTCGGCGATAAATGCGCTGTCTTCCGCACTCCAGTAAAGAATTATTTCGTAGCGATCCATTTATTCCTCCTCACGAGCCAGCCGATGTTTCCGAATCACTTCTCTGACCTGTCTCACTTGATATGCTTTGGCTTTGGAACCTTGCCGTTGAAGGTTGATTTTCTCAGCCACACCCTGTCTGCGAAAAACATGATGGCTACCGCGTGTTCTGACTTCAAATCCCAAATGTTTCAGTAAATGGCAGAGGTCATCAAATTCTATATTGGCATCCGATAAGCCACGCAATATCTGGGATATCAGCTTGTCGTATTTCCCCATGGTTACAACGTAATCCCAGACAAGGCCGCAACCGTATTGATGTCCTTATCACCACGCCCGGAAAGATTCACCAGCAACACCTGATCGCGATTCATGCTCGGTGCGATTTTGGCCGCATACGCCAGGGCATGGCTCGACTCCAACGCAGGAATAATGCCTTCGAATTTGCATAGATTATGGAAGGCTGCCAGCGCTTCCTGATCGGTCACTGCGACATACTCGGCGCGCCCACTGTCTTTCAACCAGGAATGCTCGGGGCCGACGCCGGGGTAGTCGAGGCCGGCGGAAATCGAATGGGTCTCGATGATCTGCCCGTTTTCATCCTGCATCAGATAAGTGCGGTTGCCGTGCAATACGCCGGGGGTACCGGCATTCAGCGGTGCCGCATGCTTGCCGGTCGACAGGCCCAAGCCCGCCGCTTCGACGCCGATCAGGCGCACGTCTTTATCTTCGAGGTAGGGATAGAAAATCCCCATCGCGTTTGAACCGCCACCAACACAGGCGATGATCGCATCCGGCTGGCGCCCGATAAGTTGCGGCATTTGTTCCTTCGCCTCATAGCCGATCACCGCTTGAAAATCGCGCACCATCATCGGATAGGGGTGCGGGCCCGCCACGGTGCCAATGATGTAGAAGGTGCTATCGACATTGGTCACCCAGTCGCGCATGGCTTCGTTCAACGCATCCTTCAGCGTCTTGGAGCCGGATTCCACCGGCACCACGGTCGCACCGAGCATTTTCATGCGGTAGACGTTGGGCGACTGGCGCTTGATGTCTTCCGAACCCATATACACCACGCATTCCATGCCGAGGCGCGCTGCCACCGTCGCGGTCGCCACACCATGCTGGCCGGCGCCGGTTTCGGCGATCACGCGCTTTTTGCCCATGCGCTTGGCGAGCAGCGCTTGGCCGATGGTGTTGTTGATCTTGTGCGCGCCGGTGTGATTGAGGTCTTCGCGCTTCAAATAGATACGCGCACCGTCTAAATGCTCGGACCAGCGCTTGGCAAAATAAATTGGGCTGGCGCGGCCTACATAGTGCTTGAGGTCGTAGGTGTATTCCGCCTGGAATTCCGGATCGAATCGATATTTCTCATAAGCCTGCTTGAGTTCTTCCAGCGCCTGCATCAGGGTCTCGGCCACAAATACGCCACCGTAGGGCCCAAAATGGCCACGCGCGTCGGGCAGATCATAAGCTCGCATTACGTACTCCTTGCATGAACGCGGCGATCTTGGCCGCGTCCTTGATTCCTTTTGTTGCTTCCACCCCGCTGGATACATCTACAGCGGCAGGTTGCACCCGTTTGATTGCTTCCGTCACATTGGCAGGATGCAAACCGCCGGATAACACGACGGGCATCGGCAAGCGTGCGGGGATTAAATTCCAATCGAAGGCTTGGCCGGTGCCACCGGCGATGCCCTCCACATGCGCATCCAACAACAAGCCTTTAGCGTGAGCATATTGGGCCGCGTATTGTACCAAATCCAACCCGGGCTTTACCCGCACTGCCTTCAGATAGGGGCGGTTGAAGCCCTGACAATAATTGGGGCTTTCGTTGCCATGAAATTGCAGCATATCCAGCGGCAATTGTCTTAGCACTGCGCTGACTTCAGTAGGATCGGCGTCCACAAACAGTCCTACCGTGGTGATAAACGGCGGCAGCGCGGCCATAATGACCCGCGCCTGCTCTACGCTGACATGGCGCGGACTGGGCGCATAGAACACCAAACCGATTGCATCGGCACCAAGTTGAGCACAAACGAGGCCATCTTCGACGCGGGTAATGCCGCAAATTTTTACTCTCGTCATTTAACTTAGTAACTCCTCAACCATTATTTCATTAACAGATGGAATACTCCATTTCGCTTCATACTCTACCCCGATCAGATACAGCCCATCCGGTGCGAAGGTTGGCGCAGCGAGCTTGCGGTCGCACCCGGCGAGTATCTCCCCCATCCTCTCCGGTGGATGTTTGCCCTTGCCCACATAGACCAGGCCGCCAATGATGTTGCGCACCATGTGATGCAGGAAGGCATTGGCGCGCAAATCGAATAGCACCAGATCGTTCACGCGCCGAATGTTGAGTTCGGTCAAGGTACGCACGGGCGTTTTGGCTTGGCATGCAGCGGCGCGAAAGGCGCTGAAATCATGCTCGCCCAATAACATACTCGCGGCGCGTTGCATCGCCGCCAAATCAAGTGGCGCGTGAAACCAACCCACCCGCCCCGCCGCCAAACCCGGCCGCACCGATCGATTGAGCAGCACATAGCGATAACGCCGGGCTTGAGCGGAAAAGCGTGCGTGAAATTCCGGCGCCATTTCGCGCGCCCATCGCACCGACACAGCAGGCGGCAACAATGCATTCACCCCACGTACCCAAGCGCTTTCTGGACGTATCGCTTGGGTATCGAAATGCACCACTTGCGCCAGCGCGTGCACCCCGGTATCGGTGCGCCCGGCGCTGGCCGTAGTGATCGGCTCACCGGCAATCTCGGTCAACGCGACCTCAAGCGCATCCTGTATCGCGCAAGCATTGGGCTGTGTTTGCCATCCGCAAAAACGGCTGCCGTCGTATTCCAAACCAAGCGCGACTCTCACCATAACAGCGCGCTCACCAGCAAGACACCGAAACCGATAACAAATAACAGATCAAGCAAAGTAAATGCTGGAAACTCAAGTGTAATGTTTGAAGATGGCGCATTGGGCAGCGTTAACGCCGCTTCCCAGCGTTCGCGTATTGAATTGGCAGGCAGGCCGTTTTCCGCATACTGCAAGGTCAACCAAAGTCTGACCGCGATGCGCTCCAGCGGCAAACCCAGCGGTTTAAACGGTGCCAATAGGCCATAAATACCCGCCAACAATTGTTCACGCTTTAAACGGGCCAGCAGTGTCGCCAGCGCCGTGATCATCAGCAACAAGCGCCAAGCTTGAAGCGCTCCCGCCTGCAAACCTTCTTGTGTCGGTATTTCCCAAGCAGCAATGAGCGGTGAACCAGGTGTAGAAAACGCGTATAGCACAAGCAGCGCAATGAGCAAGATTCGTGTGCGACGCACCAAACGCCAGCAGGTATTAACGCCGACCGCCCACACCCCAAGCGCCAGCAAAGCACTCACCGCCCACATAACGATGACGCCAAACCAAGGAATCGCCACCGCAAATGCGACCCAAGCAAGCAACAAGGCGGTTGGATGTATCGTCAAAAATCTAACCCTAAAAACGCACGGGGCCGCTTTAAGCGGCCCCGGTTAGCGTGTAAAAAGTATATCAGGAAAGGGTGGCGAGCAACTTTTTCGCGTCTTCCTGTTGATCCGGTCCGCCTTCGGAAACCACTTCTTGCAGAATTTCGCGTGCACCCTCTTTATCACCCATTTCCAGGTAGGCGCGTGCAAGATCAAGCTTGGTGGAAGCCTCTTCCCATACGGTGCTGTCGCCCGCCAATGTAGTGGCGTCTTCCAAAGACGAGCCACCAAAAGACGATGCGGTGGTTTCCCCCAAATCAAGGCTAATCCCTGACAAATCAAGATCAGGCATCATGGGGGTTTCTTCGGCTGCAACCTTCGTTGCAGGTTCAGCTTCTGGCTCAAGATTGAAGTCGAAATCGAGCGCGAGCGTATCTTCCTCGGGCTTTGATGCCACAGATTTAGAAACCTCTGGCGAAACTTCCAATTCCATTTCCGGCAAATCAAACGTCAAGGTATCTCCACCCAAATCGACGCTCGCGGCAGGTGCTTCGGCTTGCTTCTCTACTGCTTGCGGAATGATGGTGTCGAGATTGAAATCAAGCGCCGCCATCCCTAGCGTTTCGTCCGAGGCAGGGGGTTCAGCGGCCAGACCGGCAACGGTATCCAAATTGAAGTCGAGGGTATCGCTCATGCTCTCTTCGGCTTCAGCCGCCGCTTCTGGCAACGACTCGGCAGCTTCGTTCGCCGCCATCGCACCCGTTACGCCGCCTTGCGTATCCAGATCGAGACTGAAATCCAGATCGGGCGCAACGGCCGCTGCAGCTACAGCGGCTCCCGCTGCGGCTGCCATGCCAACCCCCTCGCCCTTACCTTCCGGCGCGGCGTAGAGTGGATTTGCAGCATCAAGGCCACGACCGAATTCTGCGGCTTTTTCCCATACCGGCCCTTGGCCACTCGTGGCGGCATACAACTCACCAGCAAGTGTTTCAAACGCAGCGTTATTCTTACGACCAGCATAGATCTCCAACAACTTGAGTTGAATCTCGTGGCGGTTCGGATCCTTGCTCATGGCTTCTTTTAGGATCTCTTCCGCTTGGGCGTCGCGACCGTAGGCCATGTACACCTCAGCCTCGGCGATTGGATCGACATCATTTGTATCGATCGCCCCCATGCCGGCTTGGCTGAAGTCGGTCAGGAACGAAGTGTCGCCGGTATCGATTTGTCCGCCTGCGGTATTGCCAAAGACGGTATTCGTTTTCAGATCACCGCCGCTGGTCATGATGCTATCTTCGAAGCTTGCCAAGCTCTTCTTGCGGCGGCGTCCGAGCGCCCATAGACCCGCAAACAAGCCACCCACTACCGCAGCCGCACCACCGCCCATATACAGCGGATTACCCATCACGGTATCCATGAATGAGGTTTCCGGCTCGGGTTGCGGCACGGGTTTTACCTTGGGCTTAGGTGCCGGTTTCGCTTCTTCCGGTTTTGGCTGTTCGGGAACGGCTTTCACCAAAGGCTCGACTGTTTTTTCCGGCGCAGCTGGCGCAGCAGCTTCCTTCACAGGCTCCGGTTTAACTTCAGGCTTAGGCGGTTCCGCTGTTGCTACCAAGGGTGGCGCAATCGGTTTTGCCTTGGCTTGCTTTTCCAGTTCAGCCATTTGCTTGTTCTTAAGCTCAAGCAATGTCTGCATTTCTTTGACGTTTTTTTCCAGATCCGCGACGCGCGAGCTGGCTTCTTTGAGGGCTTTTTCTTTCGCTACCGCGTCATCTTGTGCGGCAGTTAGTTTTTCTTGCAAAGCACGAGTCTCGGCTGCCCCAACTCCTTTTCCGGCCACACCCGCACCTTTGCCTTTATCGGCGGTCTCGCCCTTGGAAAGCTTGAGCACATCTTTCGCTGGTTCTTGCGCCTTAGCTACTTTGTCTTCGGCCTTGGCGGTAATTTTGCCGGCGGCTTCCGGTTTCGCTTCTTCTTTCGCTGGCTGCTGCTCGGCCACTGTGCCCGCCAGCTTCTGCCGATAGGCGTTCCAATCTGCGGCATGCGCCTTGATTTCCTTGGCGGCTGCGGATTGGCCCGTACTGTCTAGCTGCGTTTTCTCCGGCGCACGCAAAATTTGACCAGACTTCAGGCGGTTCATGTTGTTGTCGTCGAAAGCATTCTTGTTGCTTTCATACAGCGCGACCATCATCTGCTCAAGGCTATAGCCTTCCGGCTTCATTTCGCGTGCGATTTTCGACAGCGAATCGCCTTTCTTGACACTGTGCTCTTGCCGTACGGGCTTAGCCGCTGCGACTGGCGCTGGTGCTATCGGCACTGCTTGCGCAACTGCTGGCTCCGCTGCGGGAGGCAATTCCCGATCGCCTTCAAAACGGGGGAAGGTCTGCTCGGCCGGCGTCAACTGACGAGGCGGCGGCGTAGGCTCAGCCTTGATGATCGGCTCAGGCTTAACCGATTTTTTACCTTTTGTCTTCTCGGCAACCTTTTTCTCGGGCGCCACTTTCTCTGGCTGTACGGGCTCTGGTTTTACGGGTTTTTCAAGCTTTGCTTTCTTCTCAACCTTAGCCGGCTCGGCCGGGGGGGCGACAGGGATTGGCTCGACTTTAACGACAGGCTTCTCGGCCACTGGCGCAGGCATCGGTTTTACAGCCGGTTCGGCCTTCGCTACCGGTGCGCTCACCGCAGGTGCGACCGGTTTCTCTTGGAAGCCAGGGGGGTCAAGCAGGATGGTGTATTCGCGTAAAAGGCGACCCGACGGCCAATCCAGCTGAATCAGCAGGTCGAGAAAAGGCTCATTAAAAGCCTGGATGGAAGTGATTTGAAGATAGGGTTCGCCATTTGGACGTTTGGCCACACTGAAACGCACATTAGTCAAACCCTCTTGACGTTCTATCTTGGCTTGCTTGTAGGCATCGGGCGTGGCGATGCGCGCAGTGATTAGGTCAATCTCGTCCTTAGGCACAGAAATTAAGTCTATTTCAGCGCGCAGAGGCTGCCCCAGCGCGGAAATGACTTTTAATTTCCCCAAGCCGGCGGCGTCAACGGTTAAAGGCGCCGCAACCAACAGGCCCGCGATTAGCAATGCATTGAATAAGTTCTTGCGTTTCATGCCACCCTCATGACTTTATTAAGCATGGATAACCAACTTAACATCATATAGTTAGAGATGCAAGCTGAGATCGTACATTACATTATCGTTCAACCTAGATATTTTTCAACTAAATTTTCGGCTATCTGGACCATATTGAGCGCCCCGCCCTTGCGCATGTTGTCCGCTACGGCCCACAGATCCAAACCCAAGGCATGGGAGTCGTCTTCACGTATACGACCAACAAAAACCGGGTCATTTGCCGCCGCCTCGACCAGCGGAGTGGGGCAACCCGTGCCCTCGTCCCCGGTAAAAAGCACTACGCCTGGCGCGGATTCAAGCATTTGGCTCGCCGCCTCGCGGCTGAGTTTGCGCTCGGTTTCGATATGCAGTGCGATTGAATGGCCATAAAACACCGGCACGCGTATGGATGTCACGTTCACTCCCATGTTGTGATTTTGCAACACCCGTTTAAGCTCCCCCATGATTTTGGCTTCCTCGCCGCTGATACCCGCCTCGTCCACGCCGCCAATGAGCGGTAATAGATTGAAAGCAATTTGCTTGGGGAACACTTCAATATCCATCGATTTTTGATTGAACAGCGCAATCGACTGTTGCGCCAACTCTTGCACCGCCGCCCGGCCAACACCGGACACTGACTGTAACGACACTGCATTGACCCGACTTAAGCCCGCTGCATCAAAAATCGGCTTGAGCACCAAGGCCATGATGATGACGCAACTGTTTGGATTGGCGACGATGCGCCGTATCTCATAATTTGCGAGTTCTTCCCCGTTCACTTCTGGCACCACCAGCGGCACCTCCGGATCGTGGCGGAACGCGTCGCTATCATCGATCACCACTGCGCCCGCCTCCGCAGCCTGCGGCGCATATTCTTCAGACAAAGCACGGTCACCGCAAAAAAAGACCAGGTCGCACTTGCTGAAATCGAATTTATCCAAATCTTGGATGGTGTGATCCTCACCCCGATAGGAGATCGTTTCCTCATCGGCATCGACCCTCCCCGCCACATGCAATTCGCCGATCGGGAAAGCCCGCGCCTCCAAGATTTCCAACAGGGTTTCGCCTAGCAGCGTGGTCGGCGCGACCACGCAAACGTTAAAAGTAGCAGCCATTCGTGTGCACCTCGAAATGAAAACGCCAGACGGATGATTCCGCCTGGCGTACCAGCAAAAGCTTAGTCCTAAATTACTTTTCTAGCAAAATGCGCAGCATGCGGCGCAAAGGCTCAGCCGCGCCCCACAGCAATTGATCGCCCACCGTGAACGCTGAGAGATACTGCGGGCCCATGTTCAGCTTGCGCATGCGGCCCACTGGCACAGTGAGCGTGCCGGTCACGGCGGCTGGGGTCAGTTGCTTCATAGTGATCTCGCGATCGTTGGGAACCACTTTTACCCAAGCATTATGCGCAGCGATGATGCTGTGAATATCATCCAGCGGCACGTCCTTCGTCAGCTTGATGGTCAGCGCCTGGCTATGGCAACGCATGGCGCCGACGCGCACGCACAGGCCGTCGATGGGCACCTGATTGGCGGAGCGGCCGAGAATTTTGTTGCACTCGACTTGCGCCTTCCATTCTTCCTTGCTTTGGCCGGATTCGAGCGCCACATCGATCCACGGAATCAGCGAACCCGCCAGCGGTACCGGCCAAGCGTCCAGTGGATATTTATCGGAGCGGATGAAGTCGGCCACTTTTTTGTCGATTTCCAGAATCGCCGAGGCAGGATCATCGAGCAGGGTTTTCACCTCGCTATTCACCGCACCCATCTGCTGAATCAACTCACGCATATTGCGCGCACCCGCGCCGGAGGCGGCCTGATAGGTCATCGGGCTGATCCACTCGACCAAGCCTTTATCGAACAAACCGCCGATCGCCATTAGCATCAATGACACGGTGCAGTTGCCGCCGACATAGGTTTTTACGCCCTTTGCGAGGCCGTCCTTGATCACGTGCTTGTTGACGGGGTCGAGGATAATGATCGCCTCATCCTTCATGCGCAAGGTGGAAGCGGCGTCGATCCAATAACCGTTCCAGCCGGCAGCGCGCAGCTTGGGATACACCGACTGGGTGTAGTCACCGCCCTGGCAGGTAATGATGGCGTCCATCGCCTTCAGCTCGTCGATGTTAGACGCATCCTTCAGCGGGGGCACATCCTTGCCAATAGCTGGCCCCTTGCCGCCGGGATTAGAGGTGGTGAAGAACACCGGATCGATGACATCAAAATCCTTTTCTTCGCGCATGCGCTGCATCAGCACCGAGCCCACCATGCCGCGCCAACCGATCAGTCCTACACGTTTCATTTCCACGTCCTCTTTGATCTATCTTTAATTCAGTTTAGAGCGCCGCGACCACTGCGTCGCCCATTTCGCTGCACGAGACTTTTTTCGTGCCATCCGTATAAATATCCGCCGTGCGCAGGCCCTGTGCCAGCACTTTTTTCACCGCGCTCTCGATGCGTTGCGCCACCACTTCCTGGTTCAAGGTGTAGCGCAGCATCATAGCGACCGACAAAATCGTTGCCAGCGGATTCGCCACATTCTTGCCCGCGATGTCCGGCGCGCTGCCATGGATCGGCTCGTACAGGCCCTTATTGTTCGCATCCAGTGAGGCCGATGCGAGCATGCCGATGGAGCCGGTGAGCATGGACGCCTCATCCGAAAGAATGTCGCCGAAAATGTTACCGGTGACGATCACGTCGAACTGTTTGGGATTGCGCACCAATTGCATCGCGGCGTTGTCCACGTACATATGAGACAGCGCAACTTCGGGATATTCCTTGGCGACCTCGATCACCACTTCCTTCCACAGTTCGGAGCATTCCAGCACATTGGCCTTTTCCACCGAGCACAATTTTTTGCCGCGCTTCATGGCGATGCCGAACGCGACATGCGCCACGCGCCGCACTTCCGATTCGGCATAGAGCATGGTGTTGAAGCCGACGCGCTCGCCATTTCGTATCTCGATGCCGCGCGGCTGGCCGAAATACACATCGCCGGTCAATTCGCGCACGATCATGAGGTCGAGCCCGGCCACCACTTCCGGCCGCAAAGTCGAGGCGCTTGCCAACTCCGGATACAACAGCGCGGGGCGTAGGTTGGCGAACAGATTCATTTCCTTGCGGATGCGCAGCAAGCCGCGCTCTGGGCGCTTGTCGCGCGGCAGGGTGTCGTACTGCGGCCCGCCCACTGCGCCGAGCAGCACGGCGTCAGATGCCTTCGCCAGCGCGAGTGTCGCTTCCGGCAGCGGATCGCCCGCCGCATCGTAACCGGCGCCGCCAATGGGCGCCTGCTCCATTTCCACTTTCAGGCCACCCTGGGCCAAGCGATTCAATACATTTACCGCTTGCGCCACGATCTCCGGGCCGATGCCGTCACCCGGCAAGACTGCGATTTTCATTTCAAATCCTCAAATTCAGAACATCCACGGCGCTTCTGCTTTGCGCCGTTCCTCGTAAGCCTTGATCTTGTCTACATTACGCATGGTCAGACCGATATCGTCCAGACCATTCAGCAGACAATATTTGCGGAATTCGTCCACCTTGAACTCGAACGACTGGCCGCTCGGTGTAGTCACCGTTTGCGCTGCCAGATCAACTTTCAGTTTATAACCCTCGGTCGCGACGGTTTCTTGGAACAACTGCTCGACGATCGCCGCATCCAGCACGATGGGTAGCAAGCCGTTTTTGAAGCAATTATTGTAGAAAATATCGGCATAACTAGGCGCAATGATGGCGCGAAAGCCGTAATCTTCCAGCGCCCACGGCGCGTGCTCGCGGCTGGAACCACAGCCAAAATTTTCGCGCGCCAGCAGCACTTGCGCGCCTTGATAGCGCGGCTGGTTAAGCACGAAATCCGGATTGAGCGGCCGCTGACTGTTGTCCATGCCCGGCTCGCCGTGATCCCGATAACGCCACTCATCGAACAAGTTGGGGCCGAAGCCGGTGCGTTTGATCGACTTCAAGAATTGCTTGGGAATGATCGCGTCGGTATCGACGTTGGCGCGATCCAGCGGCGCGGCCAGCCCCTGAAGCTGTGTAAATTTTTCCATTGCCTATTTGTGTTTGTCAGCCGATTGCTCGATCTTGTCGCCGACCTTACTCACATCCTTACCGAAACCTTCCATGGTATTGCACGCTGAAAGCCCCAACACGCCCAACATCACGACGAGAAAAATAAGTCCCTTGTTCATAAACACCTCCACTGGTTAAAAAAACTATGCCGCCTTGAGCGGCGATAAAGCAATATCACGCACATCTACAAAATGCCCCGCTATCGCCGCTGCCGCTGCCATCGCCGGACTTACTAAATGGGTGCGCCCGCCCGGGCCCTGGCGGCCTTCAAAATTGCGATTCGAAGTCGAAGCGCAACGCTCGCCCGGCTCTAAGCGATCGGCGTTCATTGCCAGACACATTGAGCAACCCGGCTCACGCCATTCAAAACCGGCCGCGAGGAAAATCTGGTCCAGCCCTTCCTGCTCCGCTTGGCGCTTCACCAAACCGGAGCCGGGCACCACCATCGCCAATTTGACGTTGCTTGCCACATGCTTACCCCGCGCCACTTGTGCCGCCGCGCGCAGATCTTCGATGCGCGAGTTGGTACAGGAGCCGATAAACACCTTGTCGATGGCGATCTGCGTAATCGGCGTATTGGCTTGCAAGGCCATGTACTGCAAGGCGCGCTGCATGCCCTCGCGCTTTACCGGGTCATTTTCTTTGGTCGGATCAGGCACGCAGCCATCCACCGTCACCACCATCTCGGGCGACGTGCCCCAGGTGACATGCGGCTTGAGCGTGCTCGCATCGATTTCCACCACGCGGTCAAATTGCGCATCCGCATCGCTCACCAGCGTGCGCCAGTACGCGACCGCCTTATCCCAGAGCGCGCCCTGCGGCGCGTAGGGGCGTCCCTTCACATAATCGATAGTGTGGTCATCCACCGCCACCATGCCGGCACGTGCGCCGGCTTCGATCGCCATATTGCAGATGGTCATGCGGCCTTCCATCGACAGGGCGCGAATCGCGCTGCCCCCGAATTCGATTGCATAGCCGGTACCGCCCGCCGTGCCGATCTTGCCGATGATGGCGAGAATGATGTCCTTCGCCGTCACGCCGAGCGGCAACGTGCCCTCGACTTTCACCAGCATGGATTTGGTTTTTTGGGTGAGCAAACACTGCGTCGCCAACACATGCTCGACCTCGGAAGTGCCGATGCCGAACGCCAGCGCGGCAAACGCGCCGTGAGTGCTGGTATGTGAATCGCCGCACACCAGCGTCATGCCCGGCAGCGTCGCGCCCTGCTCCGGCCCGATCACATGCACGATGCCC